>JACMQL010000049.1 GCA_014377015.1 Actinomycetota bacterium | reverse complement strand
CGCAAAGCAAAAGTCCAAATGAACTCAAGGGTTATTTCACCCAAAGATGCTTATGATCCTCTGCGCTCATGAGTACTCAAAAGCTGGTAATTCCTATCTGTCGGTCTCTAAATCTCTACACCGATAAATTTGGTTTTTAGGAATTCATGAATTTCATCAAAGCCGCCGCCACGGCGTAAACCACTCCGCCCGTCATAATTTTTCCACCTTCACTCATCGCGGCATTTACTAGGTCGGCAATCTTGTTTCGCTCTTTCTGCGAAACACTCGCACCTAGATTTACTCCAGGTTGGAGACCTGGGCCAAGCACTAGCGCCTAATTCCATTGAGCAACGGATAACTCGATCCGACGCCTCACGCAGCAAAACCCGACCAACTTCAGGAGAACCCGTGAACGAAAGATTTCGTACTCGAGGTTCGTGCAATATTTTGCTGATGAGCGGCGCAACAGGCGTAGGCAAAATTAGATTTACTACACCTTTTGGAACACTAAGGCGTTCCAAAATTTCAACAATCTCCAGTGCGGTTAAAGGCGTCTCGCCCGCGGGTTTCAAAGTAACTGTGCAGCCTGCCAGTCTGGGCGCTTGGCCTCTGCCCGACCATCGGCCAGTTGCCTGGAGACAGCCATCCCCTTGTTATCTCGGTCCTGCGAAATGCGCGCGTAGATCGCTACCGCCGCCCTCTTTTCCATGAGGTGACATTAACAACTAGCGAGCAACGCGACTATTGTGCATCTTTTGCTTGGGCGTTGAGTGCACGCGCCATCGCATCACGATTCTCTGCCAATGTTCGACGAAGTCCGCTGGGCGCCTCTTTGCCAATTGTTTCTAACCATTTCTCAGTCTTCGTAAGTGTTTCTTGGGAAATGATGTATGTGGGATAGAGCATCATCGCCACGTTAGAAGCCATTTCGTAAGACTCCTTTTGCCATACATTAAGCACAATTTCGAAGTAGCGGTCAACATAATTTTCCAGAAGTTCGCGTTGCGTGGCTCGCTGGAAGCCGCGAATTGTTGCAAGTTGAATGTGGTTACTTAGGCCACTCGTGATCGCTGCTTCGAATGCAACTTCTTTCACTTCCTGGTCCGGGAAAGCCGCGCGGGCAAATGCAGCATATCGTTGTCCATTTGCGGTGTTGTCTTTTTCCAATTCAGCATCGAGTTCGTCTGAAGTTGCAACTCCTCTTTCAATAAGGCAGTTGAGCAAGTGCCAACGCATATCAGCATCGACAACAAGACCAGCCATTTCTCCATCGAGCATTGATCGTGTTTTGGCGATTTGGTCTGTAGATGTCGCTGTGCTCGCAAACGCGCGGGCGAATATAAGTTGAAGATCGCTGCCGAGTTCAGTGCCGTCCAACAGCGCTTCGATCCCGATTGCTTCTTCAGCGCGCAATTTTGTACGGTTATGGTTAGCCGCAAAAAGTTCGACTGCGCTATCAAGTTGAAGGAGGGTCATCTGCACCACAGCAGCATCTTGTTCGCCGGCAAGTGCGTTGATGACGAGTGGAACATAATCACTGGCGGAAAGTTCGCCATCACGAAGCATGTCCCAAACCGCCGACCAACAGAGCGCACGGCTCAAGGGATCCTGCAAATCTCCTAGGTGCTCCTTTAAGGTTGTGATCGATTTTTCATCAAAGCGAATCTTTGCGTACGTGAGGTCACGGTCGTTAAGCAATACGAGGTCGGCAACTTTCTCACCTGCAAGTTCGGTGACGAGGGTTGAAGCGCCGCTCAGGTCGATCTCTGCACTCTTGCGACGGATAAGCGCTCCATCCTTGAGATCGTAAAGACCCACTGCCAAACGATGCGGACGAAGTTCGGTGGATCCCACTGGTACCAACGGAGCTTCTTGCTTGACTTTAACTGAGGTGTAAACGCCATCTTCAATTGCGAGTTCGGGACGGAGAGTATTTACGCCAGCTGTCTGTAACCAAGTTGATACCCATGGCTTGAGATTTCTCCCGCTCACCGCCTCTAGTTCGACGAGAAGGTCGTTGAGGGTGGTGTTGCCCCACGCGTGCTTAGCGAAATAAGCGCGCAGGCCTTCCAGAAATTTATCTTGTCCGACATGCGATACCAACTGCTGCAACACAGACGCGCCTTTAGCGTAAGAGATGCCATCGAAGTTATTGCGAACTGCTTCCATATCTTCCATCTCCACCACGATCGGGTGGGTGGATGAAAGTTGATCCTGGCGATAAGCCCAGTTCTTGCGCTCGGCGTTAAATACGGTCCAAGAATTAGTGAATCGCGTTGCCTTTTCGAGTGCAACGTAGGAGGCCCACTCGGCGAAAGACTCATTGAGCCAGAGGTCTTCCCACCACGTCATGGTGACCAAGTCGCCGAACCACATGTGCGCCATTTCGTGCAAGATGACGTTCGCGCGCCAATTGTAATTTTTTTCAGTGACCTTGCTGCGGAAAACAAAGTAATCCTCACCGAAAGTTACACAGCCGACATTTTCCATCGCGCCAGCATTAAATTCTGCAACTGCAAGTTGGTCGTACTTATCGAATGGATATGCCAAGCCGAATTCTTTTTCGTAGAAGGCAAAGCCTTGCTTTGTAAGTTTGAATAGTTCTTCGGAGTCCATGTGCTCTGCTAGTGACTTGCGGCAAAAGAGTCCAAGCGGAACAGTCTTCTGCCCGACATAAACATCATCGACTCGATGATATGCGCCGGCAACTATGGCGGTGAGATAGGTAGAAATAACCGGAGTGCGCTTAAAGTCCCAACGTTTGGATTCTCCCAGGTCGGTGACTTTTTCCGCTGCGTTGTTGGAGATAACTTCCCAGTGTGCTGGAGTTAAAGTGGAAATTGCGAATGTTGCTTTGAGGTCTGGCTGATCGAAGCAAGGGAAGGTTCGACGTGCGTCGGCAGTTTCATGCTGCGTATAAAGATAAACCTCTCCATCGGCTGGATCCACGAATCGATGTAGGCCCTCGCCGGATTTCGAGTAAATCCCCTCGATGACTAAGCGAAGTTCATTGTTGGCGGCGAGAGAAGGAAGTTTGATGGTCTCACCGTCAAAGTCAGAAACATCCAGCGCTTCTCCGTTAAGAGTGGCGGACACAACCGAGCGACCAACTGCATCAATAAATGTGGACGCACCTGGCTGCAAGCCCGAAAACTTGATCACAGTGGTGGACACAAAAATGTCCGATCCTGCCGTCAGATCGAGGTCAATGTCGTAACTATCGACTTTCACCAGGCGGGCACGCTCTTTTGCTTCGGCGTGCTTCAGATTTACACCAGTCACAATGATCTCCCTCTATGCGGCCGGATCCACCATGGACCCTTGTACACCGGACGATTATTCTTCTTAAGGTATCTAAGCATGAAAGGGTAATGGGGTGGAAAACGGGACGGTCAAGAGCTTCAAGTTACGCGGATCGCGAATTACGGATGCGCAGACCGCCGCCCGCCAGCGGCTCTGGCCGACTTTTGGCATCGATTATGAGAGCAAAGATCTGATCTTTCCTGATCATTTCCCAGGACTATCTACATTCACCATGGAAATTGGCTTTGGCATGGGCGAGGCGACGGTGGAGATTGCCAAGGCATTTCCTGAGGTTGGTTTTTTAGCCGTTGACGTACATCAGCCCGGCATTGGAAAATTACTTGCGATGGTTGAAGAAAATGTTCTGAGGAACATCCGTGTTATGGACGAAGATGCCCACTTGATTTTGCAGAACATGATTTCCGATAACTCACTCGATTCGATCCATCTCTTCTTTCCTGACCCTTGGCCAAAAACAAGACACCATAAGCGCAGGATTGTGAATGAAAGATTCATTGAGTTAATAAGTGGAAAATTGAAAGAAAACGGCGTCATCCACATCGCCACCGATTGGTTGCCCTATGCGAGGTGGATTCAAGATCAGTTTGAGACTGCCTCAAAATTTAGCGGGGGAGTCGTCGACAGACCTGACTGGCGTCCTCTAACGCGCTTTGAAGGACAGGGAATTAGGAAGGATCATCACGTAACGGACATGAGTTACCGAAAAGTCTAAAGATTTTCCTCGTTTTCGTAATCCGCTATCTGTCCGATGCGACGCATATGTCTTTCGTCAAAACTAAAAGGCGTTGCAATGAAGGTATCGATTAATTCTTTACACACTTCAGGAGAGTGCATGCGCCCTCCAATAGAAATTACATTTGCGTTGTTGTGCTCGCGGGCGAGTTTTGCAATCTCCTTGCTCCAGACAAGTGCCGCGCGAACCCCTTTTACTTTATTAGCGGCTATCTGTTCGCCGTTTCCGGAGCCTCCAAGAACTATCCCAAGCGAATCTGGTTCTGCAACGACAGCTTTAGCGGCGGGGATACAGAAGATCGGATAATCATCTAAAGCGTCGTACTCGTACGGTCCGTGGTCGATAACATCATGTCCCGCACTTTTGAGGTGTTCGATAAGCACTGCTTTTAATTCAAGGCCGGCATGGTCACTTCCGATATGAATGCGCACTGGCTAAGTCTGTCACGCACATTGTCGGAGCATGTAAAAACCCGCCGCCTTTATGGCGACGGGTCCTTAACTTTTTGGGGTTTCCTTGAGTTTTTAACCTATGCAGTAGGTGCAGGTGCAGGTGACATTGGGGCGCCCATTCTTGGCGCGCCCATTTTGTCAGGTCCATGTCCACGCCCGCGTCGTTTGTCACCATCGCTCTTACCCATGCCATGACCCATTTCTGGTCCACGTCCGCCAACAGCATTTACTTCAGCGGTTACATGCGCGACAAGTCCGACCTTTAAAGTTGTTGCCTGTGCTGCGGTGATCTTGGCTGCCGTGACCGCCTCGTCGATTCGCTTTGTCGCTTCGGCAACAAGGGCCGCGATGAGAGCATCTTTCTTCGCACCAGCAATTGTTGCGAGAGATTCACCGGCGGAAAGGCGAGTCTTGATGGTTGCCGCATCAATTCCGATTGTATTGGCAATCAGAGCCTCGAGGGCTAAACGATTCGAATCGCCCGATGTTTGTTTAGCGGTGCGCGCAGCTTCTATTGCTGCAGTAATAGCGCCGGACTGTGCTTGAGTCAAAGTTCCATTAGTAACAAGTGCTGCAAGAATGCCCTTCAATTCTTCGCCAGATCCACCCATACCTTGAAACGAAAAGGCACTTGATCGGGATTTAACTGCCGTGCTGCTTATGGTTGTTTTTGATTTAGACGAGTTCTTTGAATTAGCTGCCGTTGCAATTCCCACACTTCCAAGTGAGAGAGCAACTGTCGTGATAGCAACCGTTATTGCCTTTGATTTAGAAGCCATGTTCTTTTGCCTGCTTTCCATCCCCCGAGAGATTTCTCGCCAACAGCCCTTCGCTATCGACTACGAGTAGATAACTCTGCGATTCTGAAAAACCAAGTTGGAAATGCTTAGAGCGCGGTTAGAGTCTACAGAACTTTCTTTCTCATTTTCATTTCTCGCGCTCGAATTACTAGGGGCATCCTTAGATGTATTGCAGGTGCAATGGGGAGTTCCTGATTGATGACCGTCGGCCGTTCTTTCATACTGAAATTCCGTTCATTGTTGTACGAGAGTTGTGTCGCATGATCACTTTTCCGCGCAAGGTTTTCATTCTTGTTTTTGCAAGCCTGGTATTCGCGATCCTGTCAATATCCCCTTCCACTTCTGCTGCCAGGTCAATGAAATTGAACTTTGTTGAGGCGGGAAGAACTCCAACAACATTACCCAACACAATCCTGAGCGACTATGGTGCACCAAAAGTGGGCGTGGGGTTCAACGGCGATTTCTACTTGGATTCCAAATCATTAAAGTTTTACGGCCCAAAAAAAGGCGGAAAGTGGCCCATTCCAATTTCATTGCGTGGCGCGAAAGGTGCACCTGGGCTAGCTGGTACTGACGGCACTGACGGCTCTGACGGCTCTGACGGTCGCAACGGATCCAATGGCATCGGTTCTCAAGGTTTACAGGGTTCGGCGGGCATTGCCGGGTCGGCTGGGTCGCAAGGACCACGCGGCGAGTCCGGGTCACAAGGAATCGCAGGTGTTGCGGGTCTGCGTGGAGAAGCTGCCGCGGCCGCAAACCCAGGTCCGGCAGGAGCAAATGGCGCAGCGGGTCTTAGTGGGGCTGTCGGAGCAGCAGGTCCTGCAGGTCCAGCAGGAGCCCCGGGTTCGCAAGGTGCGCAAGGTTCTCAAGGTTCTCAAGGTTCTCCGGGAGTGCAGGGAGTGCAGGGGGCGCAAGGTTTTCAAGGTGCGGTCGGTCTCCAGGGGTTGCTTGGCGCAGCGGGTGCTCAAGGCGTGTCCGGATCGGCTGGACTCATTGGTCCGACGGGTCCCGCTGGCTCTACGGGAGTCCAGGGAAATAGCGGGTCGACTGGCACCATCGGAGCAGTCGGCCCAACGGGACCCATCGGATTAGCGGGCAGTGTTGGAGTCCAGGGCAGCGCCGGCACAACTGGAAACACTGGCGCCAATGGCCCTGTCGGTCCAACCGGATCAATCGGGTCGCAAGGAAGTGTCGGCGCGAACGGACTTACTGGCGCAACGGGTGCAACGGGCAACATTGGAACTACTGGGATAGCTGGTGCAACCGGTTCGACCGGTCTCACCGGCCCAACGGGAGCTACTGGACTAGTTGGTGCAACCGGAGGAGTTGGTGCAACCGGAGGAGTTGGTGCAACCGGAGTTACGGGGCCAATCGGCTTAAATGGAAGTACTGGTGCGTCCGGCAACGTTGGTGCAACGGGCAACGTAGGAGCGACGGGATTGCAAGGGAATATTGGGGCAATCGGCGCAACGGGAGCAACTGGCGCAACGGGAGCAACGGGAGCAACTGGACTCACGGGCCTAACCGGAGGAGTTGGTGCAACCGGAGGAGTTGGTGCAACCGGAGTTACGGGGCCAATCGGCTTAAATGGAAGTACTGGT
>JACMQL010000048.1 GCA_014377015.1 Actinomycetota bacterium | reverse complement strand
TGTTCTTGTAACGAAGAATGTGGATCTTGGGACCCTTAACTTCGTCCAGAACTTCAGCTGTCACTTTCACACCTGAGAGAACCTTGGGGTCAGTGGTGACGGTTGCGCCATCCACGAGCAAAACTGCAGAAAATGTCACGGTTGAACCAGCTGCACTGCCGAGACGATCGACAGTGATTGTGTCTCCGACGGCGACCTTTTCTTGGCGGCCGCCCGCCTTCACGATTGCGTACACGTAACAACTCCAGTTCTTTTGGCTTACACAGCTTTACAGGCCCGATGGCTCTAAGAGGTAAAAACACCACTAAGCAGGCGCTTAGGGTACGGAGGTTTGACCCTCCTGGTCAAACTGAGTGCAGAATTTGTGCCACCTTAAGCACCAGGAGTGACGACACCGGTGCTGACCGCCCGACGGCGCCGCCGGCCTGGAGTTACATTCTTAGGAGCCAGAATCTCTGATTCGGTGAGCGGTTCCTCTGGATCGGCGACGATATCGCCCACGAATTCTTCCGAGTCGCGCGTCTCAACCGCAAACGAGACTGGTTCTGGGATATCGACTTCTTCTGCCACATGGTTCCGCGAGGCATCCGCGATCTCCTCAAAGGGCATTGCCGGACGAGCCTTCACAGGGTCAGTGTGGATGTGGATCCCGCGTCCGTTGCAACTATCGCATGTTGTGGAGAAGGCCTCAATGAGCCCTTGACCGACGCGCTTGCGCGTCATCTGGACCAAACCAAGGGAGGTCACTTCAGCGACTTGGTGCTTTGTGCGGTCACGACCGAGACATTCAACCAGGCGTCGCAAAACCTGCTCGCGATTAGATTCCAAAATCATGTCAATGAAGTCCACAACAATAATTCCGCCCAAGTCGCGCAATCGCAATTGCCGGGCAATTTCTTCAGCGGCTTCCAAGTTGTTCTTGGTAACAGTCTCTTCGAGGTTGCCACCCTTGCCGATGAATTTTCCAGTGTTGACGTCAATGACAATCATCGCTTCCGTGCGATCTATGACAAGTGAACCACCTGACGGCAAATAAACCTTGCGATCAAAAGCCTTTGTCAGTTGTTCATCGACGCGGTAGTCCGCAAACAGATCGCCCTTGCCGGTCCACTTCTCAATTTTGGAAGTGAGTTCAGGCGCAATAAAACCAAGGTAATTGTTGATTTCTTCCCAAGCATCGTTGCCCTGAATTGTAAGTTTGCGGAAATCCTCATTGAAGATATCGCGTATTACTCGTACCGCAAGATCTGGCTCGGAATACAACAACGCAGGTGCATGAAAATTTGGATTAGTTGACTTGGCAAGAATTTCTTCCCACTGTGTCTTGAGGCGTGTGACATCGCCTTCGATTTCTGCATCGCTCGCACCCTCTGCTGCGGTGCGGACGATCACACCAGATTCATCCGGGACGAGAGTTTTCAGAATCGTCTTCAGGCGAGCGCGCTCAGGTTCAGGAAGTCGTCGGCTAATTCCGCTCATTCCTCCGCCAGGAACATAAACCAAATAGCGACCAGGAAGGCTAATCTGACTTGTAAGTCGGGCGCCCTTTTGACCTATCGGATCTTTTGTTACTTGAACAAGGACTGGTTGGCCAGTCTTCAAAACCATTTCAATTTTGCGCGGTTGCGAATCAGAAATTCCTGCTGCATCCCAGTTCACTTCGGCCGCATACAAGACCGCGTTGCGGCCTTTGCCGATATCTACGAATGCCGCTTCCATACTGGGAAGCACGTTTTGTACGCGACCTAAGTAGACGTTTCCGACGTAAGAAATATTGGAATGGCGGTTGACGTAATGCTCAACCATGACCTTATCTTCGATGACTGCAATTTGCGTGCGATCCCCAATTTGACGAACGAGCATCTCGCGATCGACATTCTCGCGTCTCGCGAGGAACTCACCCTCCGTGATGATCGTGCCGCGTTTGCGGTACGGCTCGCGGTACGGCTCGCTACGTGGCTCGCGACTGCGTCGCGGAGTGCGACGTGATTCACCGCGACTAGAACGTTCTCTTACCTCTTTGGCTTCGCGTGGTTCGCGTGGTTCGCGTGGTTCGCGCGCTTCGCGAACTTTGACGACCGTGACGACGCCATCTTCTTCGATGGTCTCGCCGGGGGTCACGCCGTCAGCACTAGAACGGCGACGACGGCGACGATGCGTGGCAGCCTTGGCGGCATCCTCTTCGGAACCTTCGTCGCTAGCTGGCGAGGAAGGTTCCGAACTCTCATCTATTTCATCAGCGGTACCTGGGCGACGACGACCGCGGCCCCCGCGGCGACGACGACGACCGCGGCTATCGGCATCAGAACCCGCTGCTGAATCCGCAGCTGATTCCGGACCGCTCGCAGATGCCACTTCCTTGAAAGTCTCCGCAACGGCTGGCTTCTCTTTGGCCACGCGCGGGGCGCGCGCAGGCTTCTCCTCTACCGCAGCGGCCCGGAAAATCGGGACTGGAATTGCCGCTGCGATCTTTCGGGTGGAAGCCTTTTTTTGAGCCGGGGCAGGGGTTGACTCCACTGACACGACTGCCGGAACTTTTGCAACCTTCTTAGCCGCACGTTTCCGCGGCGTTTTTGGCTCAATAGCCATAACTTGTACCAAATCCTCTATGCGTTCTGTAAAAAACGCGCTCTGGCTCGCAAACGGCAAAAAACCCAAACGAGCAAATACTGTGGTGTCCGCGCTGGCGGTTACCGCAAAAGGTTCGCGAGCCGCGCTGGACGTTGCCTAAGTATGGCAGAGAGGGCGGGCAAAGCCCAACGCAACGCCCAAAACACCTGGTCGTGACTCCAAACCCAAGCCGCCGTACCCTAACCGCGGGTGCGGGCGTGGATATTTTGGAGAAGGCCAACGCCGATTAAGTTAGCAAACATGCTCGACCCACCGTAAGAGACAAAGGGCAATGGAACCCCCGTCATAGGCATCAAACCCATAGTCATTCCGATGTTTTCAAAAGCTTGAAAAGCGAACCAGGAAATGACGCCAATACAGACGAGTCTTCCAAAGAGATCTTCAGAACGCCGTGCTATTCGAAATCCTCGCAACAGCACTATGAGGTAAAGGATCAGAATGAGTGAACTCCCAGCAAAACCGAGTTCTTCACCCGCCACCGTAAAAATAAAGTCAGTGTGCTGCTCGGGCACGAATCGTCCATTGGTCTGCGGTCCGTTGAACAAACCCTTGCCTAATAGTCCCCCAGAGCCGACGGTGATTCGTGATTGGCGCAGTTGATATCCACTTTGTTGCGGGTCAGCGGAAGGGTTAACAAAAGATTGAAGACGTTTGACTTGATAATCACTTAATACGCCGACTTTTACCGCAGTAAAACTACCAAGGAGGGCGACGAATAACAGTCCGATTACCCAGCGCGAGGATGCCCCTGAAACAGCAACGATAGTGAGCACTGATGCGCTAATAATGATGACAGTTCCCATGTCGGGCTGTAGCAAGATGAGGAAGATCGGAAATGCTGCGACTGCAAGTGCTTGCGCAACTGTCTTGTTGTTGGGCTCTTCCCGATCGTGGACGCCCTCCGACAAGATGACGGCAATCCCGATAATTATCGAAATCTTTACAAGTTCAGCTGGTTGAATTTGAAATCCACCTGGCAGAGATATCCACGCTCTTGCCCCGTTGACTGTGCTTCCGATACCGGGAATCAACACGGCAATTAATCCGAGCACTCCAGCGCCCCACAAAATTGGCGTATAAGCGCGAATCAATCGATAGTCAATGAGTGTGGCGCTCAAAGCAAGACAACCGCCGATCACAATATTGATTACGTGACGCTTGAGGTAATACTCCGGATCCAAACCTAAACTCACATACCAAGGCTTTGTTGCGGCATAAACGAGCAATGTTCCGATAACGAGAAGACCAACAATTGCGACAGAGAGTAGTGGATCAAATCCCTTCAGAATTGAACCGCGCTTCCTGTTTCTGCGCCGTTGGTTTTGCGACGTAATTGTGCTCATCACTTAACCACCTTCAGAGTCGGAGAAATTCGCGGCAAGGTTTTGGGCGGCCCCTTGGGAAAGAGCGCCTTTTTCGGGTCAACTCTATTTCCCACCACCCCAAAGAGGGTTTCGTAAATCTTACGCACTCCGACCGCACTTACCGAGGAGCCAAAACCCCCTTGGCTGACCATCATCACAACGGCGTAACGCGGTTTTTCACTCGGGCCATACGAGGCAAACCATGAAGTGTTGTCCTTCTTTGATCCATCAGAGTTCAATCCAAAAACTTCGGCGGTGCCCGTCTTTCCGCTGATTGAAACAGGAAAACCGGCGAATGATGCGGCGGCGGTGCCGCCAGTCACAACTTCTCGGAGCGCGCCTTGTAAGAATTTCAATGTCTTTATCGAGGCTGGCAATTTTCCCAGTACCGTCGAATGAAACTTTTCGACAACCTTTCCACTCGAAGTCACTACGGCCTTACCGATAATGGGCTTTCGAATATTTCCGTTATCTGCGATTGCCGCGTACATCTGCAACAACTTGAGCGGAGTGATCACCGTGTCTCCCTGTCCAATTGAAAAGTTAACTGCGTCACCGCCACGGATCGTGCCGCCGTCTACGCAATTCTCTTTGGCTAAAGCAAGAAGAAACTCAGTCTGCTGACTTTTTGGTGCTCGTTTTGCATAATTGCAGTAATAATCCTTGTTCTTTTCAAACCACGCTTTACGCCACTTTCGATCAGGCAAGCGCCCACTTGATTCGGCGGGCAAATCAATTCCAGTTTTTTCTTCAATTTGAAATCCACGCGCCGCGGAAAAGAAATAATCATTTGGCTTAGCCTTGGGTGAAAGCCCGCCATCCCGGAGCCATGCGTCATATGCGATTCGGTACCAAATCGTGTCGCAAGATATTGCAATCGCATGTTTCATCGTGATCGTTCCCTGTGCTCTACTTTCAAAGTTCTGGAAATCTATATTTCCGACCTTCACGCTCGAGGGACACGAGTATGAGGCGTTGAGGTTGTACCCAGCGTTGGCAGCCGCGACAAGGGAGACCGCTTTGAAAGTTGAGGCAGGTGCGAACAATCCTTGCAAGACTCTCGACAAAGCTGGCACTCCATTTGACTCGCTGAAGAGATCAGTCGCCTGCTTGGCAGTTAATCCCTTCTCCCAAATATTCGGGTCGTAAGTCGGATAGGACGCCATTGCCAGAATTCGTCCAGTCTTGATATCCATGGCAACTGCTGCGCCCGAATCACCGCGGTGCCCATTTTTGCGCGCGATCACTATTGACTCAGCCAGTGCCTTTTCTGCACTCGCCTGCAAACGCACATCCAGACTTGTTACTAAATGATTGCCAGGAATCGGCTTTACGTTTTGAGCCTGATCAATCACGGATTCTTTTCTGTCAACGATGACGGTGCGAACACCTGACTTACCCCGCAGATACGCGTCGTATTGATATTCGAGCCCCGCCTTTCCAATTGACTCAGACCGACGGTAATCCTTACTTACCGCCATCGTCATATCCTCTTCAGTGAGCGGACCCACGTATCCGAGGACGTGGGCAATATTGACGCCGGCATTTCCGGGGTAATTTCGAACCGCAACCGGGGCGGCAGAGATCCCTGGAAATAAATCAGCGCGCTCAACTATTTGGAGCGCCTTATTAACGTCGGCGTCCTTCGTTATCGGAATCGGTTGGTAGCGAGTTCCAGTCCAACAGCCGGCCTTAACTTTCTTGGATAATTCCCCACAAAGTCGCGTATAAAGATAAACATCGCCGTACTTCAGCCCAAGAAGCCTGGCTACTCGACGCAAAACTAGTTCACCCTTGTCGCTTTGCCGATCCACAATGCTGCGATCAACCGTGACAGCCAATCCGACTCGGTTGAGCGCCAGTGGAACTCCGGAAGAATCAACGATAAGACCGCGAATTGCAGGAGTGATGATGTCGCGACTTTGAATACTCAAGGCCGCATCGCGATATTTGTCTCCCGCCCCAATCTGCAAATAGAACAGACGGCCAAAAAGGGCAATCATGAGAGAAACTATTAACACCTGCGTTACCAAAATGCTCAAGCGGGAACGTTGGTTCACAGTAACTCACGAGTTTCAAACACTATGCGATGAAAGCGAGAGACGATCGGCAGAATGAAAGGAGCCACTGCCAGGGTCCATAATCCATTGCCCAAAATTGTGCGAGCCAGTTGAGCCGCACTTCCCAAATCATCACCCAGCAACAGACTTAGTAAGAGGTAAGCACCCAAGGAAAAAATTACCCCGAATGCAACCAAGATCATCAAACTCAGCGGACTGTTTCGCAAACTGTCATCCCCGAACCGCAAAAAAGCTATGCCATATCCCGCAATGGCCAGAACCAGCATCCATTGTCCAAAGGGACCGGCTGAGGAAGGATCAAGATCGAGCAATACTCCCCCTGCAAATCCAGCGACCGCCCCGATTTCGGGGGCGCTCAGAGCCGCCCAACACAAAACAAAAATCAAGAAGATTGAAAAACCGCCTAGCGAGAAATGAATTTGGTCTACAAACATTATTTGGATGGCGAAAAAAAGCAGATAAATCAAACCCGAGAAGACAAACCGCCGCGTAAGCATGCCCTACCTACTTCGACGATTTAGTCGGAGTTGGAGTCGCGATGGGCGACGGCGTTACGAACACTGTCACTGTCGGAGTCGGCTTCGGAGCGCGTGGAACGAGAATATCTCGCGGATCGGAATTCGCTCCCTTTATGACGACTGCAACCACTCCGAGAGAGTGCAAGTCCGTGAAATAACGAACCTCCGCAAGTTGGGATACCGAGTCCGAGGAAATCAATACTGAAGTCACGGTTCCGATGGGGACTCCAGGAACGAAAGGTTTTCCCGCCTCACTACCGCGGGCAAGCAGAATATTTCCAACCTTTACCGTCGATTGACTGTCCAGTAATTGAAGGATTGCTTTGTCGGTGCCCTGACCGGAAATAATTCCTATCTCGTTGCTCCCCGCTATGCGAGCGCCTACTCGGAATGCCGGATCGGATTCCAGCATCACAAGCGCGGAAGAGGCAAAAACTTCCTTCACCACTCCGACTAATCCCTGTCCGCAGATAACCGTCATATTTCGGGTAATTTTTCTATTCTTGCCGACGTCGATCATGATCGTTTGAGAATACGTAGCGCTGGATCCTTGCGAAATCACCTTCGCGTTTACAACTTTGTATCCGGCTTTGCCCGACAAGTCTAAAATCGATTTTAATTGCTTTATCTCGGCGAGCACGCTCTTATTTTCTATCAACGCACTTCTCAATAGGTCGTTTTGTTCTTCCAAGTCTTTTATTTGCGAGCGAGTACGTCCCAAGTGCGCGATATCCGAAAAGAAATTGCCCACTGGTGAAAAAATATCGCTGGCAACTCGTTGGAAAGGTGCCATCGCGTTGACAGACCCATTGCGAAGTGAAGAGACCACCTTCACTCCGCGTAAATCCAACGTGATTAGGAAAAGCGAAGTAACGATCAGAATCACAAGCAACAGGCGACTTCGATTGTCGCCGCCGTATCGCATCTGGATTTACCTATCGACGAGGTTCGGAGATCAAGACCTTCTCTAAAGCCTCAAACTCCTCGATGCATTTTCCGGTGCCCTCTACTACGGCATCGAGTGGACGTTCAGCAATATGAATAGGCATTCCAGTCTCGCGACGAAGTCGCTCATCAAGTCCTTTCAACAGGGCTCCACCGCCAGTGAGGAAAATTCCGCGGTCCATCAAGTCGCTAGCTAATTCTGGTGGAGTCTTATCGAGAGTGCTCTTCACTGCGTTCACGATCGCATTGACCGGCTCTTCGATTGCCTTGCGAATTTCGGCTGCAGATACGACGATTGTTTTTGGCAGACCTGTTGCCAAATCACGCCCTCTAATTTCGGCATCAGGTTCGCCTTGAATCGGATAAGCCGAGCCAATAGCCATTTTAATTTCCTCTGCGGTGCGCTCGCCCAAGAGCAGCGAGAATTCGCGCTTAACCCAATTGATGATGGCCTGATCAAGTTCGTCGCCACCGATACGAATGGAGAGTGAGACGACAATGCCACCAAGTGAGATAACTGCCACTTCCGTGGTGCCACCGCCAATGTCAACAACCATGTTGCCTGTTGGTTCGTGGATCGGAAGTCCAGCCCCGATAGCCGCAGCCATCGGTTCTTCAATGATGTAGACCTTGCGAGCTCCAGCCGCGTAACCGGCATCTTTTACGGCGCGTTGTTCAACGCCGGTAATACCTGAAGGAACGCAAACCACTATGCGAGGCTTGGCTAAATAGCGACGCTTATGAACTTTCTGGATGAAATAGCGCAGCATGCGCTCAGTGGTATCAAAGTCTGCAATTACGCCATCTTTAAGCGGGCGAATCGCCACGATATTTCCAGGCGTTCGGCCGATCATCTTTTTGGCTTCCAGCCCAACGGCCAGAATTCCGCCCGTATCTTGATTAACGGCAACCACACTTGGCTCGTTCAGGACGATGCCACGCCCACGCACGTAGACCAAGGTATTGGCAGTCCCTAGATCAATTGCCATATCTCGACCTATAAAGGACATTCTGTTACTCATGTATTCCTCTCAATTGTTAAGCAGTACTAATTCTTGAAGAAAATCTGGATCTCGCGTTCGGCTGAAGTGGGCGAATCAGATCCGTGCACGATGTTCTGGACAACTTTGGTGCCTTGATCGCGAGCAAGATCGCCGCGAATTGTTCCAGGCGCAGCCAACGTCGGATCAGTAACACCAGCAAGGGATCGAAATCCCTCGATGACGCGTTCGCCTTCGGCGACAATCGCCACGATTGGTCCAGAAAGCATAAATTCAACCAACGGTTCATAAAAAGATTTTCCAACATGTTCGGCGTAATGCTCTTCAAGCAGGGCGCGATCTGCATTGAGCATGCGCATCGCCTGAATCACATAACCCTTTGACTCGATGCGAGACAACACCTGACCGACGAGGCCACGGGCCACGCCATCGGGCTTTATTAAAACGAGGGTTCTCTCTTTGCTCACCCCCAGAGTGTAATAGGTCTAGGCGCCCTTAGCCTCTCTGGGGTTTGCCAGCAGCCTGGCGCGGGTCGCCTCGCCTTTGCGCCCCACCACAATCGCGCAGATCCATAACCCGGTGAAAATAACCCCAAGAATAAAGGCGGTCGTGACCACAAAACCGTAGGCAATGATCGCCAATTGGAGCAGGGATCCCAACACCCAGCCGACTCTCATACGAAGCATGCCGATACTAAGAATTAGAAATAGCGCGATGATCCCACCGATAACAAGGGCAGTTCCAGAATGATCCTTAGACGCGAGTAGAACTGCGAATCCCATAACAAGAACTTCCATTGACAAAACTGCTGTAGCTAAGACTTTCATTGCGCAGGATCTCCCATCCGTTTAACAATCGCGCGCGCTTCCCCAACTGTCACAACTGATCCAGTTACAACTACCCCTATGGAATCTTCACTCGAAGGTCGACGCGCATCCACGACAGCTCGTTTCACGGCATCTTCCAGTCGATCGACTCTGATCACGCGATCTTTGCCAAAGATTCGGATCGCTATTTTTTCCAATTCTTCGGCGCGCATAGCGCGAGGAGACGAACTTGAAGTCACAACAAGAGTATTTAGTATGGGTTCAAGTGCGCGCAGGATTCCCTCAACATCCTTGTCCTCAAATACTCCGAAAACTCCGATGATTTCATCGAATGTAAATTCATTCTCGAGAGTTTCCGCAAGGGCTAAAGCGCCATGAGGATTGTGAGCCGCGTCAAGAATAACAGTGGGATCTCGGTGCACGATTTCGCAACGACCAGGAGATGTGACGGCTGCAAAGCCCTCATGCACCGCTTCTGGGTCAAGTGCTTGTCCCCCGAAAAACGCCTCTACTGCAGCAAGTGCCGTTGCGGCATTCGCTGCCTGATGTTTTCCATGTAGAGGCAAGAAAATATCTTCGTAGCGTCCGGTTAATCCCTTAATGGTCAGCAATTGACCGCCGACGGCGATTGCTCGACTCTCGAGAGAGAATTCAATTCCTTCTCGTGCGACATCTACCCCGACTTCAGCCGCACAACGAAGCAGTTCCACCGCCGCTTCTTGCTCTTGCTGTGCGAGAACAACCATAGAACCAGGCTTGATGATTCCGCCTTTCGTCTTGGCGATCTCAGAAAGAGTGTTGCCAAGGTAGGCCATGTGATCGAAACCAATTGGAGTAATTACCGATACAGCGGCCTGAACCACGTTGGTCGCATCCCATTCACCGCCCATTCCTACTTCAATAATGCCTATATCTATCGGGAATTCCGCAAACGCAACAAATGCCAATGCGGTAATGGCTTCAAAGAATGAGATGGGATTTTCAAATTTCTGATCCATTAGTTCTAGGTACGAAGAGATATCGTTATAAGCGAATATAAAATCTTTTGGATCAATAGGATGATTGTTGATCGCTACTCTTTCCAACATATCTTCCAAGTGTGGACTCGTGAATCGCCCCGTGCGCATTCCAGTTGCACCCATAAGCGAATCAATCATTCGCGCCGTGGTGGTCTTTCCGTTAGTTCCCGCAATGTGGATTGTGGGATAAGACAACTGTGGCGACCCGAGGATGTCAACAAGAGCTGCGATACGTTCGAGGGACGGCGCAATGCGCGTTTCTGGCCAGCGAGCTTCAAGCGCGCCTTCAATTGCGATAACTCGCGCGCGATCGTCAGCGGCGCTCATTTAATATCCAACTGGACTAGTTGAGCAGAAATTCTCTCAATATCGGCCGTCGTCGTTTCTAGTCGCTCTTTAATCTCCGTCACGACATTAGCAGGAGCCTTCGCCATAAAATTCTCATTACTAATTTTCACCAAGGCAGTCGCGTGATCTTTGCGTGCCGTTGCCAAATCTTTGGTGAGGCGAGCGCGTTCGGCTACAACATCTACGGTGCCACTTAGATCTAGTGACACTTTTCCGTTGGCAACTTCGACAGTAGCGCCGGCGACGAAACTGCCTGTTGGTGCATCTAGGCGCAAAACGAATCGAAGCGCGCTCTCATGGGCTGCTAAATCAGGGTTGAGATCCAACTTGCCAGGAATTCTCTGGCTCGATTTCACTCCTTGGTCGTTTCTAAAGCGACGCACCTCAGTGATGACCTCCTGAAGTTGACCGACGAGTTTCTCACTCGCTTTGTCGCGATGAGATGAGTCAGGCGTAGGCCAATCGGTAATCACTAGCGACTCACCTCCGGTGAAGGAAGTCCACAACTCTTCCGTCACAAATGGCATCACAGGATGCATGATGCGCATAAGGTGATCGAGAACGTATCCCAGAACTCGTTGCGAATTCGCAGCATCACCCGATACAAAAACTTCTTTCGAAAGTTCAAGGTACCAATCGCAGAGTTCATCCCACGCAAAATGGTAAATAGCCTCGCAGGCACGGGCGAATTCGTATTGCTCCAGAAGTTCATCAACTTGGGAGATGGTCTCATCCAGGCGACTCAAAATCCATCGGTCAATAGCGTTGAGATCTGAAAGTTCGGGTAGTTTCCCTTCAACATTTGCGCCATTCATAATCGCGAAACGAGTCGCATTCCAAAGTTTCGTGGCAAAGTTTCGTGAACCAGCAACCCATTCTTCGGCGAGGGCTTGGTCTGCCCCCGGATTGGCACCGCGCGCGAGAGTGAAACGCACGGCATCTGCGCCATATCGATCCATGAACTCGAGTGGATCGATTCCGTTTCCTCGACTCTTGCTCATCTTCTTGCCGAATTTGTCGCGCACCATTCCGTGCAACGCAACAACTTTGAATGGGGCAACTCCATCCATGGCAAATAAGCCGAGCATCATCATGCGGGCGACCCAGAAGAATAAAATGTCATAGCCTGTAACGAGCACACTCGTTGGGTAAAAGCGCTTCAGATCCTCGGTCTCATCTGGCCAGCCTAAAGTTGAAAAGGGCCATAGTCCGGAGGAAAACCAAGTATCAAGCACATCTGGATCTTGTACGTAACCTGCTGGCGCAGTTTCATCCACGCCAGTGACGACAACTTCTCCGTTAGGTCCGTACCAAACGGGAATGCGATGCCCCCACCACAATTGCCGAGAAATGCACCAGTCATGCATGTTGTCGACCCACTCAAAGTACCGTGGGGAAAGTGACTCAGGCTCAATTTTGACTCGGCCATCACGCACGGCGTCACCCGCGGCTCTAGCCAATGGCGCAACTTTCACAAACCATTGCTTGGACAACCGTGGCTCAACCGTGGTCTCGCATCGCTGGCAATGACCGACAGCGTGCAAGTAGGGCCGCTTCTCCGCGACGATTCTTTCTTCACTGCGCAACGCTTCGACGACAGATTTACGCGCAACAAAGCGATCCATTCCGTCGAAAATTGTTCCGGTGTCAACTACAACAGCTTCAGTATTGAGAATTGTGATTGCGGCAAGATTGTGGCGCTGACCGATCTCAAAGTCGTTTGGATCATGAGCAGGAGTTACTTTTACTGCGCCAGTTCCAAACTCTGGGTCGACATGCGAATCGGCAACGACAGGAATCATGCGATCGACTAATGGCAGTTTGATCATTTTCCCAATGAGATGCGCGTAACGGGCATCATCGGGGTGGACCGCAATACCGGTGTCGCCGAGCATCGTCTCAGCACGCGTCGTTGCAACGACGATTGACAAGTCACCATCACCGTAGCGGATTGAAACTAATTCGCCTTCATCATCACTGTGATCAACTTCGATATCCGAAATAGCGGTCATACATCGAGGACACCAATTTATTATTCGCTCGGCTCGATAGATAAGTTCTGCATCGTAAAGTTTTTTGAAGATCGTGATAACGGCGCGGGATAGCCCTTCGTCCATGGTAAATCGCTCGCGAGTCCAATCCACGCTGTCCCCAAGTCGGCGCATCTGACCAAGAATCTGGCCGCCGTACTCGCGTTTCCAATCCCACACTTGTTTAACAAATTCCTCGCGCCCGATGTCATGACGACTAAGACCTTTGGTTGCAAGTTGCTTTTCTACAACATTTTGCATGGCAATGCCTGCGTGGTCCATTCCTGGCAACCAGAGAGCGTCAAATCCCTTCATTCGCTTCATTCGAATGAGGATGTCCTGAATTGTGTGATCGAGTGCATGGCCGATGTGCAAACTGCCGTTGACGTTCGGTGGAGGGATGACAATGGTGAACGGAATCTTGTCCGCATCCAGAGTAGGAGTGAAATATCCGGCTGCTACCCATTTGTCGTACAGCCGACCTTCGACGTCTGCGCTGACGAAGGTAGCAGGCAATTCCCGTTTACTCATGGGGAGGAGTCTAGATTATGCGATCTTCTCCTCTGGACCTTTTTGTCCTCGTGCTACCCGCTTGGGAATATCTCCCGTGCGTAAGATGAAAGTTGGCGCTGTGCCGGATTCGATGCATTGCTGAGTAACTATCACCTTTCCCACATCCGGGCGACTCGGAACGTCATACATAACCGTAAGCAGCACCGACTCCATGATTGCCCGCAATCCGCGCGCACCAGTCCCGCGCTTAAGAGCCAATTCTGCGATTGCTTCAAGAGCAGCGGGCTCAAATTCCAATTCGACATTATCTAGATCGAATAAACGCACGTACTGCTTGACGAGTGCATTCTTGGGCACTGTCAGAATCTGCATAAGCGCCTCTTTATCAAGGTTTTCAACACTTGTGACTATCGGTAGGCGACCGACAAATTCAGGGATCATTCCAAACTTGAGCAAATCCTCGGGCATGACTTCAGCAAAGATATCTTTCTTACTCCGGTCTTCCTGAGTTTGAAGAGTGGCATTAAAGCCCACACCAGCAGATCCGCTGCGACCTTCGATAATCTTTTCAAGTCCTGAAAAAGCACCACCGACTATGAATAGGACGTTGGTCGTATCGATCTGAATGAATTCCTGATGCGGATGCTTTCGCCCACCTTGAGGTGGCACCGAAGCCACGGTTCCTTCAAGAATTTTAAGTAGCGCTTGCTGAACGCCCTCACCGGATACGTCACGAGTAATAGAAGGATTCTCCGACTTGCGAGCAACCTTGTCGATCTCGTCAATGTAGATGATCCCAGTCTCTGCCTTCTTTACATCGTAATCTGCGGCTTGAATCAACTTCAACAAAATATTTTCTACATCTTCGCCAACATAACCAGCTTCGGTTAACGCAGTGGCATCTGCGATGGCGAAGGGCACGTTGAGCATACGAGCCAAAGTCTGTGCCAATAATGTTTTACCGCAGCCCGTTGGGCCAAGCAGCAAGATGTTGCTCTTGCTCAGTTCTACGGCATCTTCGCGTTTGGTTTCTCCACTTTGAACCCGCTTATAGTGGTTGTATACCGCAACAGATAGTGATTTCTTCGCGCGGTCTTGACCGATAACATACTGATCCAAAAATTCAAAAATCTCGAGTGGTTTGGGCAAATCTTGTAGACCCAGATTGCTTGCTTCAGAAAGTTCATCAACTATAATTTCATTGCAAAGGTCGATGCACTCGTCGCAAATATAAACACCCGGTCCTGCGATCAGCTTCTTTACCTGCTTCTGTGTTTTTCCGCAGAAGGAACACTTCAGTAAGTCGCTAGTCTCGCCGATTCGTGCCATGACACTCCTTTGCGCCCACTGGGTCTGGAAGATAAAAAGTCGAAGTTGGGCAACACCTAAGGGTATTTCGCCGACCCCATCCCCCGCTGGAAAATCAGGCTGATGATTGTTCGCCCTGAGATGAATTGCCACTCTTTTGAGGAGAGCGCAGGTCTTTTACTCCAGGCACGAGCAGAACCAGCCCGCAGAGTAGGAGATGAAAAATAATTGCAAAAATCAAAAAAGGACGTTCTCCGAAGATGTGCGTGACGGGACCAACAAGGGCCATACCCAAAGGCATAAGGCCGATTGAACCCATGTAGTCAACGCTAAAAACGCGCCCCTGCAATTCTTGCGGGATCTCTCGTTGAATAGCAGTCAGCCAATACGCCTCCCACGGACCGATTGAAATTCCCGCAATAAAGTATCCAATGATTATGACGGTTCCAGAGATGGGGAACGCCAGAACCAGCGGAGCGAAAACAAGCAGCCCCCAGATAACGACTGAAACCAATCCGGGATGCTTAACTTTGATTCGCATCGCGATGAGAGCTGAAACAGATCCGCCGATGCTAAACATCACTGCAGCCGTGGCAAAGATGGTGTTGGTGTGAAATTCGCGGCGCGTAATAACAGGTAGCAAAACATTTTCGCTAGCGAGCACAACCATTAACTGGAAAGTTGACATCGCGATGCATGCAGCAACCCAAGGCGTCCGCCATACAGTCACTAATCCTTCGCGCAGATCCTCAATGAATGATGGCGGAGACTCAACACTCTCGCGCGGTTTCTCATGAATATTGAAGAGCAGTGCAGTGCCAATAAAAAAGAAGGCAGCGGTCACTGCAAACGTCATACGCCCACCAAATACGGCAACCGAAAATCCTCCGACACCTGGACCGACGATTGATCCAATACGCGCACTGATGCCACGAAGAACGTTGCCAGCCGGGAGTTTGTCCGGTGGTAAAACGCTAGGCAGGATTGCACCAGAGGCTGGGAATCCAAAAGCTTCACCTGCGCCCATAGCAAAGACAAGGAGTGCTAAACCCCAAGTTGGAACATTTGGAGTTGCGACGAAAACAAGACCGAGCATCAAAAACCCGCGATAAACATCCGCCCCGATCATCACGAATTTGCGTGGGAGCCGATCAGCCCAGACGCCGCCAACTAAGGCCAGCAGTACAGATGACAAAACGCGCGAAGCCAAAATGACGCCGAGAGTCGTGGCAGTGCCGCCTGCGTCAAGAATGGTAACTGCCAGAGCAATCGGAAATGCGGAACCGCCGATTGTGACGAGAAGGCTAGAAATCCACAGACTTCGAAAACCTGAATACGACATCAAACTTCCAGGGGCAAGCAACTTCTTCATCGCTTACCCCCATTAGAAATTAGTCTGACAAATTACGCCTTCGGCTTGGCTTTTCTGCTTGCCAATACCTGATCGATTAAGCCGTATTCAACTGCCTCTTGCGAAGTCAGAATCTTGTCACGCTCAATATCTTGCGCGATTTGTTCTGGCGCTCGAGTCGAGTGACGAGCAATCAATTCTTCGAGAAGTGTACGCATTCGCAGAACTTCGCGAGCCTGAATTTCAATGTCAGATGCTTGCCCGCCACCCTCGCTTGAAGGCTGGTGAATCAAAATTCGCGAATGCTCCAACGCCATGCGCTTTCCTTTTGCACCACCAGCAAGAAGTACAGCAGCAGCCGATGCAGCTTGACCAAGACAGATTGTCATGATGTCAGGGCGCACAAATTGCATGGTGTCGTAAATTGCAGTGAGGGCAGTAAAAGAGCCCCCCGGAGAGTTGATGTAGATCATGATGTCTCGGTCTGGATCCATTGATTCAAGAGTGAGCAATTGAGCCATTACGTCATTTGCCACTGTGTCATCAATCGCCTGACCTAGAAAAATAATGCGTTCTTCGAAAAGCTTGGTGTACGGATCGAGGCGTTTGTAACCGTAACTGGTGCGCTCTTCGATAGTTGGAAGAACGTACCGATTTGTAATCTCATTCACGCGATCAAATTCCATTCTCATGCTGTGCCCCCTCGACCTGATACCTGAACTGCAGAAAGAACAACATGATCGACGAATCCATATACCTTTGCCTCATCAGCAGTAAACCAGCGATCGCGATCTGAATCCGCAGTGATGGTCTCCAGCGTCTGACCAGTGTGAAATGCGATCAGTTCGGCCATTTTCTTTTTGGTAAAGCCGATCTGCTCGGCTTGAATACGAATGTCAGTTGCTGTTCCACCAATGCCACTTGAAGGCTGGTGCATCATGATGCGCGCATGCGGTGTCGCGTAACGCTTTCCTGCTGCTCCTGCACACAGCAAGAACTGCCCCATTGAGGCTGCAAGACCCATTCCGACGGTCGCAACATCGTTATTTACATATTGCATGGTGTCGTAAATGGCCATACCTGCAGTTACAGATCCGCCTGGTGAATTGATGTAAAGAAAAATGTCTTTATCTGGATCCTCTGCCGCCAGAAGCAGAATCTGCGCGCAGATTGCGTTTGCCATGGAGTCTTCTACAACCGACCCAAGGAAGATGATTCGTTCTCGAAGGAGGCGGTTGTAAACCTGGTCATCCAAGCCACCTGAGCCTGATTGAGGCGCGCGCAAGATGATCTCTGCCGCCGGCAAATTCGTACTAATTAAATCCACGGACATCCTCCTCATTGAAACTTCTTGTATTGACCCTAACAACCTGCAGGGCAAAATGCTTCCCGATTTTGGCTCATGAGCGTGAGTGTTCGCTCATAGCGGAGAGGAAACTCTCATGGAACCGAAAAAGGGCGGATCGCATGCCCAGAAGGCAACTTCGCTTACTGGGCGGAGGAGTCTTCCGCAGATTCTGGGTTAAGGTCCGCGCGTAAAGCTTCAAGGTCAATCACATTTCCCGAAGCGTCCTTTACCGTAACTCGGCTCAGAACGCTGGCGAGCGCCTTAGCGCGTCCCACTTCTGCAACGAGTTGGCTGATCTGGCCAGCCTTGGCCAGTTCTTGTGCGAATTGCTCTGGCGCCATTCCATAACGAGAAGAAGTACGGATCAGGTACTCAGTTAATTCAATCTCAGTAACCTCGACACCCTCAGCCTTGACGACCGCATCGAGGAGGAAATCAGATCTCAAAGAACTACGCACTTGATCGTCAACTTCCGCACGATGAGCTTCGTCTTCTAATCGGCTCTCACCCTGCAGGTGATCATTTACTTCAGCGGTAATAAATTCTTCCGGAACGGGAATCTCGATCTCTGCAAGCAGTTTCTCAACAAGGCGATCGCGTGCCTGTGCGCCTTGTTCCATCTTCTTGACCTTTGCAAGACGCTCTTTGAAATCAGAGCGGAGTTCGTCAATGGTGTCGAACTCACTCGCGAGTTTTGCAAAAGCTTCATCTATCGGAGGAAGTTCACGTTCCTTGACCGCTTGCACGGTAACTTCTACTGAACCAGAAGTGCCCTCTTCCATTCCCACTAATTGCGTTTCGAAAACTTTCGTTTCACCCACAGAAAGACCGACAAGTGCCTCATCCAGCCCCTCGATCATGCGATTTGATCCGACTTCATATGACATGCCTGAAGCATCTCCGCCTTCGACATCTGCGCCGTCGATACGTGCAATCAAATCAATTGTTACAAAATCTCCACTTGTAGCGGCGCGTTCAACGGTCGTCAAAGTCCCGAATCGAATACGAAGTGCCTCAATCTGCTCGTCAATATCTGCGTCTGATACTTCGGCATCATCAACTTCAACAGTCATAGAAGAGAAATCAGGAAGAACAACTTCTGGCCGAACATTTACTTCGACAGTAAATGACAATTTCTCTTTATCGACGAATTCCTTGATATCTACTTCTGGACGACCAAGTACCAACAATTCGTGCTCTCGGGCAGCCTGACCGTAGAACTCTGGGAGAGCTATGTTGATTGCCTCATCCAAAACAGTTCCGCGACCGACGCGCTGATCGATCATGTTTGGCGGGACTTTGCCCTTACGAAATCCCGGAACGTTGATCTGCGATGAGATCTTCTTGTAAGCCTCGCGGAGGTGACCCGACATTTCATCAAAGGTCACATCAATCGTGAGCCTTACACGGGTGGGAGTGAGGGTCTCGACCGTGCTTTTCACGTGGAACTCCTAGCTGCTACGAAGTGTGGATTCTTGAATGAAGTACTGGTCGGGGCGAGAGGATTCGAACCTCCGGTCTCCTGCTCCCAAAGCAGGCGCGCTAGCCACTACGC
>JACMQL010000047.1 GCA_014377015.1 Actinomycetota bacterium | reverse complement strand
TGGCGATGTTGCAGAGGCCAACGCGCTTCGCTTGGCACTTGGTAAGGACGTTGATCAGGTGGCCGTCTCAGCCACGAAGTCCATGACCGGACACTTGCTTGGTGGAGCTGGCGCAATTGAATCTGTTTTCATCGTAAAGGCACTGCAAGCGCGCTTAGCCCCACCATCAATCAACATTGATAATTTAGATCCAGCCGTCACCATCAATGTGGTCCGTGACAAGCCTGTGGCGCTACCTAGTGGCGATATCGCGGCTCTCAACGACTCATTCGGATTCGGCGGACATAACGTAGTCCTCGCTTTCAATTCATACTGATCTCACTCGATTGGGAAATGTAATGGCTGAAGTAGCGGATCCGCGCGATCCTGAACTGAGAATGAATCGTCTAGTTGATTCTGGATCTCTCCAACTCATTAGCCCGCGTGACAAATCCGGAATGCTCGCCGGACTTGGCGTCATCGATGGCAACCAAGTTGTAATGTTCGCCTCCGATGCGACGATTCAAAGTGGCGCGCTAGGCCCCGAAGGTGCACACGTGATTGTCACGGCATACAAACGCGCGATGGAACTACAAGTACCAGTAATCGGCATCTGGCATTCCGGTGGAGCTCGATTGCGCGATGGCGTTTTGTCCCTCAACGCTTTTGGCGAAGTTTTCCAATGGATGATCAGCGCAAGTGGAAAGATCCCGCAACTTTCCTTGGTGCTCGGCCCAACTGCCGGTGGCGGTGCCTACGGACCCGCCCTCACTGACGTGGTGGTCTTAGCTCCTGAAGGTCGAATATTCGTGACTGGACCTGACGTTGTAAAAAGTGTCACAGGTGAAAGCATCGACATGGCAAAGCTTGGTGGCCCTGATGCGCACAGACGAAACAGCGGCGTCGCACATGTCATCACACACACCGAAGACGAGGCATTTACCGCAATTCGCAACCTAACTTCACTCTTCGCCGATCAACGCGAAATCTCAACCGAACTCGTCGAACGTGATCTGGCAGTTTTCGTGCCTGGCCCAGAACGCCGCGCGTATGAAGTGCAGCCACTTATTCACGCGTTGCTTGATGATGAATCCAGCGTTGAATTCCTACCTATGTGGGCGCAGAACATCGTAACTACGCTGGGTCGCTTCGGGGGTCGCACGGTGGGAATCGTGGCGAATAATCCGCAACATCTTGGCGCCGCCTTGGATTCGGCAGCGGCCGAAAAAGCCGCACGTTTTGTTCGCACCTGCGATTCCTTTGGAATTCCGTTGATTGTCGTTGTAGACGTCCCCGGATTTCTGCCAGGAGCTGGCCAAGAGTGGGAAGGCGCGGTTCGTCGTGGCGCAAAATTACTACATGCCTTTGGAGAATCAGTGGTGCCGCGCATTACCTTGATTACCCGCAAAGCGTACGGCGGAGCATACGTCGCGATGAACTCGCAAGCACTCGGTGCTACGAAGGTATTCGCATGGCCCAACGCGGAAGTCTCGGTGATGGGCGCCGTTGCGGCTGTACGAGTCCTGCACCGTCGCCTCCTTGCTAACTTGCCGCAAGAGCAACGTGAAATTATGGAACTTGAATTAGCAGCCGAGCACGATCAAATTTCGGGAGGAGTTGCAAAGGCAGTTGAAATCGGCGTCGTTGACGAAATTATCGATCCGTCTCAGACAAGGAGGGCCATAGCCCGTGCCATTGCGAACGCGCCACAACGACGCGGTTCGCACGGCAACATACCGCTCTAGGCTTTTACTGCTTAGTTTTAAATGTAACACTCACCGTTGCAGTGACGGTCTTTTCGATTGTGCTGGTGTCATACGCACCAGCATCGGAGGTCATGGTTGAATCAGGCGTGGTGACCTGGAACGGTCCACTTCGCACACTCAGCACTGCCCCAATTGTTCCGCCGACTGCCTTAGTCAATGCAACTGCGCGCACTTGGGCATCCTTCATGGCATCTTCTAGTAATTGTGGTCGTAGGGTGGGAAGTGTTGAGACGTAATACGCCGGACCGTAGTTGTTAACGTTGACGCCGGTTTGCAACAGCGCTCCGATTCCTTGACTCAACTTCGCAATCAGCGATACATCCTTCGAGCGCACCGTCACATCCCTTCCGGCGTTGTAGGAAAGTATTCGCCCGGTTGCATTTCCGTTGATGTATTCTGGATTGGCATAGGTAGAAACTGCGCCGAGAGTGATCGCGTTGGCTGGCACGCCGCCCCTTGTCAGATATCTTGTCAACGCCGCAACGCCACTACCGACTCGGACAACTGCGTCAGAAACTTTGGCTGAAGACTCTTGTACGTTGAGAGTCCAAACTGCATTATCAGCAACCGCTGCAACTTTTGCAGAACCTGTCACAATAATGCCCTCAGTCGAACGTGCTGCGAACCCAGATCCAACTTTCATGAGTCCGCCGGCGAGAGCAATAGACACAATAATCGCAGAAATAATGATGGTGACAGCTTTACGTCTTTCGATAGTGATAATCGGACTTTCGTTTTGTTCGCTCATGCAAACGAGTCTATATCCGATCTGATTTTTTTATATTGCCTGACTCTGTGAGATAGCCTCCAAGTCAACGCGACGGAATTGATCCAACTCACGTTCCCATGATGTACCAAGCGCCTTATCCATTGTTTCTCGCATGTCGTCATCATGTTGCGCGAGAGCGTGCATAATTTGGTTTTCAGAAATTAGGACCGATCCCAATTCATCTATGACCGCTCTGTGAATTCCGAGGTTCGGTGTATAGCGATACAAAACTTTCTCTCTATCTGACTCCTCGCGAATTTCAAATCGCACGTAGTGCCAACCTCTCAACGTGCTTGCCAGGTCAGCCCCGGCGCCTTCTCTATCGCGCCATTCGCAGATTGCCCGATGTGACCCAGGCAGGAGCGGTTGCGGTCTCCACGACAGAGTCGCACTAGGTCCAAGGAGATTTACCAGCGCCCAATCAAGATGTCGGCAGAGTGCCGAGGGGGCAGAGTGAATGGCGAGATAACCTCGTGAGAGAGGAAAACCTCTCTGAGGTGGCGAAATAAGCTCCATATAACTCCCCGTAACTGTTGGCGCGACCTTCCCCAGTCCACCGTTACGAGTTGCTCCCTATTTTGACACTTCCAGGGCCTGGCGCGCTAGTGAATTCGGGTCAAACTGGCTAGTAATGACCGCATAATTTCCTGAGACTGATGTTTTTCTCAGAAAGGTTTAGGCAATCAGCCCGTGAACTAGTACCCTTATGTCCAGTCGGACGCTTAATCAGTACCCGTTTCATGGCCTAAAGGTTGCACTCGGTATCGCTGGCGCAAGAGGAAGACTGGTGAACGAGGATTTCTCGCTCACCCCACACATATCGAAGGAAAAGCAAAACATGGCAACAGGTACAGTTAAGTGGTTCAACTCTGAAAAGGGTTTCGGTTTCATTGCAGTTGACGGTGGCGGACAAGATGTATTCGTTCACTACTCAGCAATTCAAGGAAATGGTTACAAGTCCCTTGAAGAGGGTCAGTCAGTTTCGTTCGAGGTTGTCCAGGGTCCAAAGGGTCCACAGGCCGACGCCGTAAACGCTAACTAATCACTTTCTAAAAAAAAATTCCCCAAGGAAACTTGGGGAATTTTTTATGCCCGAAAGCTTTTCAACCGGCTGGCGGGCAAATTAATCAGTTGGCGGATCAACTTGAAAAAGCGTGGAGATAAAGCCGCCATCGACGGGAAGTGCTATGCCCGTAACATAATCTGAAGCGCGACTACTCAGAAAAATAGCAGCGCCCACCAAATCGTCCGGCGTTCCCCATCGACCTGCAGGTGTACGCGAAGCAATCTGCTCGTTAACCCCCGGAATGCCGCGCGTCTGCACAGTCATCTCCGTTTCGATCCAGCCGGGAAGAATTGAGTTTACTTGAATGTTGTCAGCACCCCACGCGGAAGCCAAACTCTTAGTAAGTTGCACAATCGCCCCTTTGGAAGCGCTGTAAGCCGGTGATACTCCGAAACCAAAAACGCTTGTAACCGAACCGATGGTGATTATCTTTCCGCCACCGCGCCGCTTCATCTCCGCGTAAACCGCTTGCGCACACTCAAATGGTGATGAAATATTCACATTCCACATTTGTTGCATCTCTTCTAACGAAAAATCCTCGGGGCGCTTTCGCAAATTCATGCCAGCGTTCGCGACCAAGATGTCTATGCCATCAAATTCCGCAATGGTGTCTTGTACTGCTGCGTCGATTTGAATCCGATCAGTTACATCAACTTGGTAAAACTTTGCACGTCCTCCCCTGGCCTCAATCTCAGCAATCGCCGCTACGCCCTTTGCAATATCTCTAGCCCAAATCGAAATGTCGGCGCCCGCCTCGGCTAAACCAAGCGCGCATCCGAGTCCAATCCCGCCATTGCCCCCAGTTACCACAGCTACTTTGCCGTGCAAACTAAAGCGTGAAGTGCTCATTTCTTTGGCTCCGCTGGCAATTCACCCAACTTTGCCCGCACCGCTGAAACACTTTTTACCGGTGACAAATCCTTGCTAATCTTCCAAGCATCCAAATATTTCCACGGGTAAACCTCACCCCTTCGCACCCACCAAGCGCTGACTGGCGTGGGCCAAGAGATGCCGAAATGTACGTGTGGCGATGTACCGCGCGCCGAGCCAGAAGACCCGACATATCCCAAGAGTTGTCCGGCGCTTACGTTGACTCCGGGCGCAATACCGTCTGCCACTTTGCGCAGATGAGATCCGTAATAACGCACCCCATCAGTGCCAATTAACGAAACGAAACGACCGCCGCGCTGGTCAGGAAGATTGGTTTTGCCACTCCAACTATCGGTTCGACTCACCTCATCAACCACTCCTGCCGTGACCGCAACAAATTTACAGCCTGCCTTGGCAAGAATATCTGTGGCTGGATAATCATGATGAGCGCGCACATATTTTACAGAACACCCTTCAATCGGAAATACATATTTTGGTGTCGCAGATGCAGCGGGAAACAGCACCATGAACATAACAATTGATAGTGAGCACCTAAATAATCTTGACATGATTGTAATTCTAGAGCGCATGCGGATGAATTACCTGACGAACTACTTGCGCGGAATCAAGCAGATCCATTGCTTCGCCAACCTTCGACATCGGATGCGCCAGCGAAAGCAAGCGCTCGACGGGAAGTTTGCCTTCGCTCCACAATTTCACATATTCAGGAATATCCACTCGCGGATTTGCAGACCCAACGTAAGAACCCTTAATCGTTTTTACATCCACAACAAGTGAAAGCGCTGATATGGAAAGTTGTTCCGATGCGGGAGGCAAGCCGACGGTGACCGTGACTCCCCCTCGCGCGGTGGCTTCATAAGCTGCTTTGAGTGAACTCGCGCGCCCCACCGCCTCTATCGCAACTTCTACTCCTTGCGATAAGTGGTCGCGCAGATTCTCACTCGGATCTAGCGCTATGTCGGCCCCGAGTGAGAGAGCAAGGTGGCGCTTGAACTCGATTGGATCAATGGCAATAATCGGAGAAGCCTGCGCAATAACCGCTCCAAGTATTGCCGAGAGCCCAACTCCTCCCAGACCCCAGACTGCCACCGACTGACCTGGTTTTGTGAGCGCCGAATTTCGCACTGCACCAATTCCAGTAAGTAGTGCGCATCCAAAAAGTGCCGCAAGGTCAAACGGAATTTCTTCAGGAATTTTCACAAGGGATCGTTCGTCCATTACCGCGTACTCGCTAAAACACGAGACCCCGTTGTAGTGACTTATTGGCTGACCATCCAACGAGATGCGCGATCCGCCCTCCATCATTTCTCCCCGCGCATTCACTGCCGCAGCGACTGAGCAATTGGCAGGCACGCCTGCCTGGCAGGTCGAACACGCACCACAACTCGGCAAGAAGATGGAAGTTACGTGGTCGCCAACTTTGAGGTTATGAACTTCAGATCCAACATGCGCCACAATTCCGGCGGACTCGTGCCCAAGCACAATTGGATAGGGACGAGGGCGAGTTCCATTCATTACCGAAAGGTCAGAATGGCAAATACCTGCCGCTTCAATTCGTACAAGCACTTCGGTTTTGCCCGGTGCGGCAAGATCGACTTCGACGATTTCCCAAGCATCGGATGAGGCATATGGCGGAGTTGTAACGGTATTCTTCAGAAGAACAGCACGAGATTTCATTGCGAACTCTTATTTATCAACGCGTGAAAGTCGTCCAACCAATCTATTCCGTAGACCTCGACACCATAGGCGATGTTCGCCTTCAACCAAGATTCAGCCGAGCCAAGATCGTGGCGCATTCCTTGCGTAACCAAGCCGGCAAGCTTGCCTTCATGTGCCAATCCGCGAAGCGCATCCGTGATCTGAATCTCCCCTCCGGCACCTGGTTCAACTTTCTCAAGCAGCGGCCAAATGTCTGGAGTCAGTACATAACGACCCGTAACAGAGAGATTTGATGGTTCTGTCCCGCTAGGCGGTTTCTCAACTAAATCAGAAATTTGAACAACACCATCAATGTTTTCTCCTGCCGCAACACCGTACATAAATGCCTTCGTCTGCGGAACTTCTGTCAATGCCAATGCCGAGTTGCCAGTTGCACTCACGTGCGCGACCAGTCTGGTTAAGATCGGGTCGCCCATAACAAGGTCATCAGGAAGTAACAGCGCGAACGGGTCATCTCCACACCAGTCACGCGCGACTTGCACTGCATGCCCGAGACCACGCGGTTTGGACTGAATCAAGTAAGTCACCTGAATGGGAAGATCTTCAGTGTGAGCGTATAGAGCCGCCAGTTTATTTACGCTCGTGACGATGCATAGTTCTTCGATGCCTGCCGACGTGGCTTCTTTCACGATCCAGTCAATTGCCGGTCGGTCTACTAGAGGTATTAACTCCTTGGCATTGACCAATGTGATTCTTTCTAATCTAGTCCCACGTCCTGCTGCCGGAACGACGGCTTTCTTGATATGCACCCTAGGATTCTAAAGGCAGGACGAAGTAATTCATAGATGAAAGCCCCTTACTACTCTGATATTCTGCGCTAACTTGCTTCGAGGCAGTTGCATATTTGAAGACCCTTTGCACTGAAAAGGACCCAATGTGAGTCGACTGACAGCTCTGCGATTCACGATAGTCCTTTCCGCAATTCTTGGAACCTCATACATCACCTGGAGATGGCTTTTTTCTCTAAATATGAAGGCTTGGTGGATAGCAGTTCCCCTAGTTATTTGTGAGACGTACAGCATTATTGACGCCCTATTTTTTAGCATGACAGTTTGGCGCGCGAAAGCCAGACCGACTCCACTTGCGCCACCGGAAGGTCTGACCGTTGATGTTTTCATCACTACCTACAATGAACCTATCGACCTGGTAATAAATACAGCGATTGCAGCCAAAAATATTCGACACTCGCACAGTACCTGGGTACTCGACGATGGTGGACGTGAAGAATTGCGCCTTCAAGTCGAAGCGCTCGGAATTGGCTACATCTCTCGAGGTGCCGAGTGGCGCAATCGTCCTCGCCACGCAAAAGCTGGAAATGTAAACAACGCGCTTATGCTAACTAGCGGGGAATTTATTCTCATCCTTGATGCCGACCAAGTCCCAATGCCAGAAATCCTCGATCACACTTTGGGCTACTTTAGGGACGCTGGCGTTGCCCTCGTCCAAACTCCCCAAGAATTCGGAAACGTCTCAATCGCAGATCCACTAGGAAGCGCGGCACCTCTTTTCTACGGGCCTATTCAACAGGGAAAAGACGGCTGGGGCGCTGCTTACTTCTGCGGTTCTAACGCAGTGCTTCGCAGAGAAGCACTGATGCAATTAGGAATTAAGCGTTATGTAATTGAATTAGCGGCGGCTATAGACCGATCGCTCAATCAGTCAGAAAAAATCGTTAAGAAAGCAAAGAAACAACTCACGGCGACTGATGAGGAACTTAAGCGTGCCCTAGACCAAATACTTGAATCAGTTCGCGAAACAAAGGAGAACGTTCGACAGGGGATGACCTTGGGAGAATCGACCTACATTTTGCATGATCGGATCGCCAAAATATCGCAAGAACTAATATCCATCGATGTGGCGCAAATCAAACATGACTTAACTGAAATCGGGATTAACCAATCTGACGATGCAAATTGGGCAGCGGAATGGTTGGACAGTCTTGAGGATTCACTCGATCAACTTTCCTCTCAAGAGTTCAGTCCCCTTACTGCACTCGAATCTGTTATGGAACTTCTAACATCTTTGGATGTTGACCGCTCTCACGAAGCAATTCCAATCATGCCTATTTCCACCATATCTATTACGGAGGACATGGCGACAAGTATGCGATTGCACGGTATGAAATGGAAAAGCGTTTATCACCACGAAATACTTGCAATTGGCTTAGCTCCAGAAGATATTGGATCTATGCTCACTCAGCGTTTGCGTTGGGCACAAGGTACAATGCAAGTCTTCCTAAAAGAGAATCCATTACTCCAAAAGGGTATGAGTTGGCCGCAAAGACTCATGTATTTCTCCACGATGTGGAGCTACTTCAGTGGATTTGCTGCGCTATTTTATTTCGCCGCCCCAATAATCTTTCTGTGTTTTGGCATCCTTCCCGTAAGTACGGATCCCCTCGAATTCTTCTTGAGATTTATTCCGTTTATGTTGGCAAACCAACTTATTTTTATTCTGGCAAGTCGAGGTATATCTACTTGGCGAGGTCAGCAATATAGTTATGCGCTTTTCCCCGTCTGGATCAAGGCATCATTTACTTCATTCGCGAATGTTTACTTCAATCGGCCCATGACTTTCGTCGTGACACCAAAAACTCGCAGTGACAATTCTCCAAACTGGAGGCTCGTTCGTCCGCAACTTATATTTATGGCAGCCTTTGTTATTTCGCTATTTGTAGGCATCGCCCGTTATGCCACTGGGCGAGCTCCGTTGCTGGCCACGGTAATCAACGTCATGTGGGTAATATTCGACCTATCACTACTAAGGGTGCTTATCCCGGCTGTTTTATATCGTGGATCTGATATCCAAAGGGAGGAAAAAGATGGAGATTACTAAGCGGGTAACGGCAGACGGAGTAGCAGTCCTCCTTCCTGTAGGAAAGCTAAATATGGTTCACGCTCACCGCCTGCGTGAAGTTGTCGATTCAGTTTTGGCTGATGGCCAAAATCGAATCGTCGTTGATCTGTCATCTGTTGATTTCTTAGATTCGTCGGGTTTGGGAGCGCTCATTGGGTGTCTGAAGGCAGCCCGCCAAGCCAACGGGGATTTGCGGATTGCGGCAGCGACGGAGCAGGTCAAATTGGTCCTTCAGTTGACCAATTTAGATCGTGTGCTAACTCCGTACGCGAGTGCAGAGAGTGCGTATGTGATCGAATGAATAATGCAGCCCACACACTCATCATTGATACGCCGCCAGATACGCTTGATTCGGTGCATGAACTTCTCCGCATAATTTGGGAAAAATCACCTGATGTAAGTGCCGAAGATCAGATCCGATTTGAGACAGCCTTGATCGAACTAGCTTCCAACATTTTTCGGCACGCAGACGATGGAGGTGGGATTTCCTGCTTGCTGTCGGTAGAAATTTCGGCGGACAAAATTGAGGCAAACTTACGTGATACGGGTCAGCCTGGTGATATTCAATTAACCGGAGTTGAAATGCCAGACGCATATTCCGAAAGTGGACGAGGAATTGCCTTGATCAATGCACTTGTTGATGAATTCATTTATGCGCGTGAAGGCGAACAAAATGTTTGGCGCATTCTTAGAAAGAGAACACAATGAGTGACACTAAGATTTCGTCTGTTGAAATCCAAGTATCTGGAATGGGGGTTTCCGGTGAAATTCTTCCGGAAGAGCAAATACTTCGTCGTGATCTTGAGTGGGAACAACGCCTAGCACGGACTGCCAATCTCATCCGCCAAATTTTTAGAATTCAACATGTATTTATTCGACTAATCGGTGCTGATGGAAACTGGGTCCGCATGGAGAGCGGAACTCCGGTTCACCAAATAAGGGACGGCAAAAATCCCTGTGATACAACGCTGCTTAGCAATGAAACAATCTTAATCACGAACGCCGAAACCGATCCACGTATTCTCAGCCACGAAATATTGAACGATGTGCCTGATCTGAAAAGCTACCTTGCCCACTCATTGCAGACCAGTTCCGGTGAAGCAGTAGGTGTCTTGTGTGCGTGGGATACAAAGCCCAGAGAATTTAGCGCCGACGAACTCGAAATGTTCAACGACGTTGTTTATTGGGTGCAACGTGAAGTCATTCGAGCTCGCGAGCTCGACCGAGCCTCTCAAGTTCAGCGCGGACTTAAACCAACCGCATTTATCCATTTGCCTGGGTACGAAATTGCCGGTTTTTGTCGGCCGACCCAATCTGTTGGCGGCGATTTCTATGATTGGCGCGCAACTAAACACGGAGCCGCATTCACAGTTGCTGACGTCATGGGTAAAGGAATGGGTTCCGCCATAATTGCGGCAACTGTACGAGCAGTTTTTCGCGCCGCAGCATATGACCATGAAGCGGATCGAGTGGTTCAAATTGCCGCCGAGATCTTGGAGGCAGACTTAACCGAAGCCGGTGCCTTTGTGACGTTAATTCATGGCAGGCTAAATGTTGAAACAAACACCGTTAGGTATATTGACGCCGGACATGGGCTCACCTTGCACGTATCAAAGCAAGGGGACGTCACTCGACTCGCTACCACTAATTTTCCGCTAGGGATCGGCTTTGCCGAGAAATGGGATATCAAATCTTTAGTGATGTACCCTGGTGACACGCTTTTATGTCTAAGTGATGGAATGTTGGATATTTTCTCTGGCACATTGGAAGCCCTCGATGAAATTAGTGACGTCGTGCTCGCTGGAGATACTGCGAAAGAGGTAGTCAGCCTCCTCGAAAGGGTGGCGCAAAATGCCGACGTTAACGATGACGTCACTGCGTTGGTCATTCGGCGAACCTAAGGTAAATTCCGCCCCTTGCAACTTTATTGGTTACCCTCGACTGCACCGCTCATTTCCGTGCCCCCGATTTCCTGATACGGTAAATGTCCAAAGCGATTCAACTTGAATTTAAGCCAAAAGTGCCCGTGTGAAATTACTATCACCGCCGCATAAAAAGGCGTATCTGAGTTGCACCTACACGTCTTTGAGAATTGGAAAAAATTGTGCAATTAGCGCCTAGCCACGTCCTAATAACTGGAGCTACATCGGGAATCGGTTTAGCAGTTGCACGTCGATTCATAGCCGCGGGTTTTAAGGTGATCGCATGGGATTTAGTTGCCCCAACCGAAATTGAGACAAGTTGGTCAAGAGTTGACGTGTCCGATCCAGAATCTGTTAAGTCAGCATCATCCTCGTTGCCTCCGCTCTATGCGGTCATCACTTGTGCTGGAGTCAGCGCAAGAGGTTCTTTGGTTGATTTGGGGTATGAAGATTTCCAAAGAGTTATTTCCGTCAACCTTGCTGGTACTGCCAACACAGCTATCGCAACCTTCGAAGCCCTCGCCCAAGGCAAAGGCACTCTCATCACCATCGGCTCTATTACAGCGGTAAATGGTTTCCACCACCGAGCAGGTTATTCTGCTTCCAAGGCTGCTGTCGTCGCGCTCACAAGATGTTTAGGAAATGAATGGGCAGAGTATGGAATACGTGCCATTTGTGTGAGCCCTGGATTTGTGAACTCGCCTATGTCCGAGGAAGGAATTAAGAACGGACTAACAAATTATGAAGGCATCATTAAACACACGCCGATGCGGACCCTCATAGAGCCAGAAGCTCTTGCTGACAGTATTTTTGCGTTAACCGGACCAGATTTCAGGCGTACGACCGGTGTGAATATCCTCATTGATGCTGGCTGGGACAGTTTATCTGGAGTTGTCTAGCGCGTAAGTATCTCATCTAGCGCTAGTTCTTTCCCGAAACAAAAGTTGCGCTGACGACGAAAGAATTTTTAATGAACGTCGAAAGAGGAATACCACCCGAGATCTACTCCACGGCGCGCCATTTCGGTACATCCCGAAATAGACAGCCACTTAAAACTTCAGGGCGTTTATCTCTTCAGAGGAGTCATACCTGAAGCAACGAGCCGTTGCGCCACCGTCTACAGCAATTGATTGCCCGCTGAGGAAGGATGATTGCGAAGACAACAGAAATGCCGCTACGTCGGCAATCTCGTGTGGTTCGCCCAATCTCTCCAATGGATGCAGAATTGACATTTCCAATTCAGCTTTTGCGGGATCGGCCGCCTCGTTGATTACGCGAGTCAACATTTCAGTGCGAATCGCGCCAGGCGCAATCGCATTTGCACGAATCCCGAGTGGGCCATATTCCACGGCTATATAACGAGTCAGCGCATCGACTCCACCCTTGGCTGAGTCATAGGCTGCCCAACCGCTAAATGCACTTCGACCATGGATGGAGGAAATGTTTACGATTGCGCCACGGATTTTCTGATCTATAAAAGCTCGTATTGCTTCAGAACAACCCCAATACACACTCTGAAGGTTGACGTCGAAAAGACGCTCAACCTCCGCTCGCTTTGGATTATGAAGATTGCCAGATAGTGCGATAGCGGCGTTGTTAACCCATGACCAGAGCGGCGCATTTGCAATCGCAGTGTCTTTTGCTTCTTTAAGAATGCTTTCTTCGCACGTATCACCGATTATTACAGAAACTTTATTACCGTATTCAGTTTGCACAGACTTTCCAGAAATTAGATCCTTTTCTATCCCAACTACGAAGTAATCCTCCTCTGTGAGCTTTTTAAGAATTGCTCTACCAATGCCGGAGCCTACGCCAGTAACCACTGCGCTCTTATTCACTTAATTCTCCTTACTCAGTAGACGGTTTCAAATTGTCAGTCTACTTTCATATCTTTCGCTTTAGTAGCAATCAATTGGTTTAGGCTTCCTGATTCATCCGTTGGCGATGCTTCCCTCGTTCTAGATTTTCGTATACCTTTTCGTATTAATCGAGTGACCGCAGACCAAAACTTTGGGGGGAATTGTGCTCGTTTTGGATAATGGAATTCTACGGGTGCAGATTAACGAAGAGCTGGGCGCTGAAATTCATTCAATAGAGGCAGCGGGTAAAAGTTTTCTAGCTTCCTACAATTGGAAGGCTCCCATTCCATCGGAAAGTTCTCGCAGTTACGGAAATGCTATTCAGGACTGGCTTTCCGAGTACCGCGGGGGCTGGCAGGTTCTTTTTCCAAACGCTGGAAGTGAAGCCACAATTGAGGGCACCCCCATTCCATTTCATGGAGAATTCTCGCGTACCCATGTCGAAATCCTGAATAGCACTACGACCGAATTGTTGGTCACTGCTGGCGCGCGTATTCCGTTGATTTTGACAAGGAAGTATTCGCTATTGCCAGGCAAAAGCGCGTTATTGATTGAACAAGAGGTAACAAATGAGTCCGACTTTGAATGGCCCTTTATCTGGGGAGAGCACCCGGCCTTCTCATTGCCCCCTGGCTCCAAAATTCATATGCCAAAGGGACCCATCACCGCTGACCTAAATGAAGCTGGTCCGTTACAAGACATTCCAGTTGGTACGAAGGGAACCTGGCCATCTATCGAAAGTATTTCTGGTGAGATTATCGACCTTTCTATTGTCCCAAGTGGTGGAGTTGAAAGATTGTGTTACTTGCATGATCGTCCCGCGGGTTGGGTTGCCATGACTCACGGTGAGACCTTAATTGGACTCTCGTGGGATTTAACCGCATTTCCTCACTTGTGGATGTGGCAAGAAATTAAGGGACCGTCTTTCCCTTGGTTTGGACGTAGCAATATCACCGCATTGGAACCAGCTTCCACGTGGCCGTCTTACGGCTTAGAAGCAGCCATAAAGAATGGTCAATCTTTTTGGTTGAAGCCGGGTGAAACTAGAAAAGCATGGACAACTTTTTCAATTTCGGAATTGGGGCAAGATGCCATCTCGTCTATTTCGAATATTGACAGAGAGGGCAACTTAACAATATCCACATGAGTCAACAAAAGATAATGAAGATGATTTGCCACCCAACGAAGGAGTCTAAATGCTAAAAGTTGATCAACCCTTGAATTTAGATAAGTTGAAAGTCTTTGCCGCAGGTGTTGATCATTCCGAAGGCGTCACTGTCACACTTGATGGGACGCTTTATGCAGGTGGTGAGGCGGGGCAAATTTACCGAATTGATAATGATCAACCCGTAACGGTGGCTAACCTCGCTGGATTCATGCTCGGACTCGCCAGCGATGCGCTTAATCGTGTGTACGCGATAGATAGTGCGAACAAATGTGTCTGGAGATATGACCCCCTAACTCAAGAGAGTACGAAATGGCTGGAAGGTCCGAACAATATGCCCCTTAATGTGCCAAATTGGGGATCATTTGGTCCCGACGGTTCGTACTATCTCACCGATTCCGGAAGTTGGAATGAGAGCGATGGCCTTATTTGGGTTAAGCATCCTCATGAGGCTTTAAAGATATTCACTAGGGAGTCCCCTAATTTTCCGAATGGATGTGCAGTCTCCTACGATGGAACAAAATTGTTCGTAGTTGAGTCGGCCCCAAGTTCTATTTGCGAAATTAATATCAACCCCGATGGCAGCGCCGGAACTCGGAGAATATTGATTGAACTTGGAAACTTAGTTCCAGATGGCATTAGGGAAGTCGAAGATGGGTCATTGATCATTAGCTTCTTCCAGCCGAACCTGGTTGCACACTTGACTAAAGAAGGTGTCCTTGTAACTCTGGCGCTAGATCCACAAGGAGTACTTCTTTTTGCCCCCACAAATTTCGATTTTATGGGAGTCGATCGTAAAACCATAGTCTTCGCAAATCTTGGGTGCTGGCACCTTACACGTGCCAATTTCAATATTGCAGGCGTTCTACCGCATTTTCCAACGTCGGAACTGATTGGGTCATAAGGGAGTAATTCGTGTCACGATCGAAGACTGTTAAGTCTGTTGAAGTTGCGCTAGTAAGAGCAATCCTTCCGAAGCCAATTGATTTTGGTGCGTGGAAAATGACTCATCGCGAATATGCCGTAGTGCAAGTTTCATGTAACGATGGCATGAAGGGGCAGTCATTTGGCTTGACACGTGATGGTGCCATACTCGAGCAAATAGAGAAGTCGATCGCTAACAAATACGTTGGAACTCAACTCGACGCTCGAGAAGAAACGTATTGGCAAACAAAGAGGAGTAACTTAAGTACACACTCCAATGGGGTCGGATTACGTTCTTTATCTCTCGTGGATTTAGCAATATGGGATCTTGCTGCTAAATCTGAAGATAAATCTATTTCTGAGCTTCTTGGCGGCAACTGTAAGCCAATGCCAGCCACCGCCATCGTGGGTTATCCACCAAGTGAAATTACTATTCAAGATCTGGATGAACAAATTCGTTTACTTCTTGCGGCGAATTGGAAGCGATTTAAACTTCCCTATAGCATTACCCCAGAAGTCACTGCGGAAAAATTAGCACGCATTCGCAAACTGGCACCTGATGCATGGGTAGGGTGCGATGCGGCATGGAGGTTTAGCAAATCAGAGGATGCACTTGAGTTTCTCGCTTTGGTAGAAAACCTCAATCTGAGTTGGCTTGAAGATGTGTTTGCTCCTGGCGAGATAACAGAGTTGGTAAAATTGAAGTCATTAACAAATATTCCTATTGCGATGGGTGATGAACAAGGTGGAAGTTACTTTCCTCAAGCGTTGATAAGTAGCGCCGCATCTGACGTTATCCGATTTGACTTAACCTGCATGGGCGGAATCACTGAGATGCGCGATCCAATTAATCAACTTGCGTCTGAGGGAAAGCAACTTTCCCCCCACATGTTTGCGCACGTGCATAGCCAAGTTCTCAGCGCGCTAGGGCACACGGATCTGCCAATTGAATGGGGAGTCCCGTGGACGGGCGTAGATCCATATTCAGATAGCCTGATTGCGCCAGTTATTGACGCTGATGGAAGAATGTTGCCCTTGCCACAGGGGCCAGGCTTTAATGAATTACTTAACCGTCAATGGATATCTCAGCAAGAGATACACGATCCGCACGGAATCCTGGCCTGGTGAGATGGTCTCCGAAAATGTCATAAACTCTCCTCGCAGGGGCGGTAGCTCAGTTGGTTAGAGCCCGGAACTCATAATTCCGTCGTCGTCGGTTCGAGCCCGACCCGCCCCACACCATCCCCTTAAAACGTCATACATTCGCTAAATTCTGTCCACCATGCTGATTCTCGCGATAAAACTTTTCCTGGCTCCTACATTTATCGTGATCACTTCCTTCCTTCAGAAGAAATACGGAGCTCGAATCGGCGGAGTCTTCGTTTCCATTCCCTTTATTCTCACGCCAATCTTGATCGTTATATATCTGCAGGAAGGAAAACCATTCTTTCGCGATGCGATTGTGGCAAATTATGCGGGCCAAATCGGCATACTCCTCTTCATATTCACGTATTCACGCCTGGCAAGCAAATTCGCTTGGCCAATCTCTATTCTTGGTGCGACTTCTGCATATTTGATTTCAATATTGTCGCTCAGCCCATTCATTACGCACGTTTGGGTTGGCTTGAGTCTCTGGACGGTTGTGTGGCTCATCGTTCTTAAGACTTATCCCACTTACGATCGAAGCTTCATCTCCCATGCCTCTCCTTGGTGGGAAATTTTGCTGCGCATCGCTTCCGCACTGGCTTTAATTTTCATAATCACACATTTTGCAGCCGATTTAGGACCAAACCTTTCAGGGGCGCTAGCCATGTACCCCGTCATGACCACAGTAATGTCCACTTTCAATCACGGTCGTTTCGGTTCGGTAAGTGCAATCGCTCTACTTCACGGCATGGCGCAGTATTTATGGGTCATCGCCCTCTTTCCGGTAGCGGCTTTCGTATTATTTTTGTAATTGCCAGTTTTTCCAGCGCACTGCTTCTATTTTTCCAGGAAATTCCAGTTTATTCCTACGATAAAAAACTGTTGACTTAATGCATTCTCGTTACTAATTTGCATGCACTAGGTGTCGAAAATTGGAGAGATCGCCATGGCAGGTTTGCAGGCAGGTGCAGCGTCAGTCACTATAAATCCGCCGCTCGGATTGAAGAAAGGCGGGTTTAGACTTTTTGCTGGGCCGATTACCGCGATTGACGATGATATGGAATTAGGTGTGCTTGTATTGCGATCAAAAGGCGAATGCGTCGCCGTCATAGCATGTGATATCGGAAATGCTGTTCCTGAAGAAGCAACGGAAATACGAGAATTGGTTGCCGGAATTCTTAACATACCTCGAGCACATGTACTTTTTAATTACAGCCATAATCACAGTTCTCCAACCCTTCCGCGCAATAATGGCAATGCAGTTATGGCGGAAGACTACGAGGCACAAAAGAAATATTACGATTTTCTATTGGAGAAGATCGCGCAATGTACGCGGACTGCTCACGACTCAATTCAAGATGCCCGCATCGCAAGTGCATGGGGCGATGCTGACCTTAATGTGTATCGTCGTGAATGGAACGGCAGTCAGGACATTCTCGGAGAAGTCCCGGGCCATGAAGTAGATAGCAGCGTAGGGGTCATCCGAGTCGATGACTTATCTGGAAAGGCGATTGCCACGCTATTTCGATACTCCTGCCATCCGGTAGTCAATGGCGCAGCTTCGCCGACACTCTCGGCGGATTTTCCCGGGCCAGCCAAGCGCATAATTGAAGAGAAAATTGGCGGCGTTGCCCTGTTTCTCCAAGGGTGCGGAGGCAACATCAATCCTAAAGTTGGGATCGGGTACGAGAAAGATTGCACGGAATCTGTCTACCAGGTCGGTACGGCCCTTGGCGCGGAAGTTGTAAAAGTCGCTCTTGGGTTGAACACGCATCGTCGTCAAAATGAAAGAGTCACACTCAATGGGGTGCCAAATATTCTTTTCAAGCCTTGGACCCTAGTTACTGACCATCTGGATATCACTTTAAAAGGCAGCGAAGAAGTCGTCCCCTTCCGCTTTTCCCCCTTGCCTTCTAAAGAAGTTATTTCCGCAGAAGTTGAAAAATGGCGTATCGAAATTAAGGACCGAGAGGATCGGGGTGCCCTTAGTTGGGAGATTCGTGCTGCGCGGACTATCCATGCATGGACTCTCAGCGTGTTGGAGCGGACGAAGGAGAAGGACCCAACCTGTGATTTCATGGCGCAGGCCCTGCGCATCGGCGACATCGTTTTGGTGGGGCTAGGCGTTGAGGCCTTTTATCAAACTGGAGAACAGATAAAAGCCAATTCCCCTTGGGAGAATACTTTTGTTCTGGGGTACACCAACGGAACAATTATGTATTTGCCACGAAAAGAAGACTTCCCTGAAGGCGGTTGGAAGTGGCCGAATACTTACGCTTTACCGGACTTGTTGCCGCAGGTGTACTGCCAACCAGCTCTCTGGCATCCCGATTCCGAACAACAAGCCGTTCAGGCAGCCCTTCGCGCACTCGAACGGGTCAAAGATTAATTCCTTTTCATTTTTTGGGATTAACTTTCCTTGACAAAGAGTTCCATAAAATCGTTCACACTGGTTGCCTCAAATTCATTACGATCCGAAGTTATAGACAAAATTTCGTTTTGCCGTTGAGTAGAAAACTGACGACTGAGGTTCTTCTTGAATTTTTCAATCAAGAGCGGAATACCTTCAACGCGACGATTAGCATGCCCAATTGGGTATTCAACCGCAACTTCCGCAAGACAAGAGCCATCTGTGAAAACAATTGATAACGCATTCGGAATACTTCGCTTAGACGGATCGTGATAGTCAAGTGTGTATTGAGGATCCTCTACGCAGGAAATTTTCTCACGCAAAGCATCAATTCTTCGGTCTGATGCGATTGCATCTTCGTAGTCCGAAGCAATCAAACGTCCAAAGATTAGCGGGACTGCAACCATGTATTGGATGCAATGGTCGCGATCCGCCGGATTATTCAAGGGGCCGTGTTTATCTATTATCCGAATGCAGGCTTCGTGCGTTCGGATAACTATGGACGCAATATCAGCATCGGTTTTTCCTAAGGAGACCATCTGATCTCGTAATGTCATGGCCGCCTCGACAGCAGTCTGCGAATGAAACTCAGCAGGGAAAGAAATCTTGAAGAGGATATTTTCCATAACGTAGGATCCGTATGAACGTTGGAAAGTGAATGGCTGGCCCTTAAAGAGCACATCGTAAAATCCCCACGTTTTGGCAGTTAGCGCTGAGGGATAACCCATCTCACCGGCTTTGGCCATGAGTGCGAGGCGCACGCCACGGGAGGTTGCATCACCTGCTGCCCATGATTTCCGAGATCCAGCATTGGGGAAATGACGATACGTTCGCAAGGCTTGACCATCAACCCACGCGAGAGATAAAGCATTAAGCGACTGTTCTCTAGTGAGTCCAAGCATCTGTGAAACGACAGCTACTGAGGCTACTTTTACCAGCACCACGTGGTCCAACCCAACACGATTGAACGAATTTTCAAGTGCGATGCAACCTTGTATTTCATGCGCCTTAATCATGGCCGTCAAAACATCACGCATCGTCAGGGGTTGCCTCCCTTCCGCGATCGCATTTTGGGAGAGCCAATCGGCTACTGCCAGAATTGCGCCAAGGTTGTCAGAAGGGTGTCCCCATTCAGCAGCTAACCACGTGTCATTAAAATCGAGCCAGCGAATCGTGGCACCAATATTGAATGCCCCTTGAACGGGGTCCAAGACGTAACTGGTGCCGGGAACCCGTGTCCCATGCGGAACGGAGGTGCCAGGCACGACAGGTCCGAGTAATTTGGTGCACGCCGCGTATTCCAGAGCTTCCAGCCCGCATCCGATGGTATCAAGCAAGCAATTCCAAGCAGTCTCGTAAGCAACATCCGAGATAATTTTATAATTCTCAACGTAATCAACAATGTCAATCATCACTTGATCAAAATCTTGAGGTACTCGATCTACTTGAATTGACATCAGGAAGTCGCCTCTCGATCGAGAATAGAAACAAACGTCAGATTCTCTGGACCTTCGTAGTTGGCGCTGGGCCGAATGATCTTGTTATCGATGCGTTGCTCAATAATGTGAGCAGACCAACCTGAAAGACGTGCCATCACAAAAATGGGGGTGAAGAATGTGGTTGGTATTTTCATTACATTGAGGGCAACCGCTGAAAACCAGTCCAAGTTAGGAAACATCTTCTTCGCATCCCACATTACTTCGGCAATTCTGTCGGCAATATCGAATAGTTGCACTGACTCGGATTCCACCGACAAATTGAGCGCAACTCCCTTGATAATGTCATTTCGCGGATCGGAGACCGTATATACGGGATGACCGAATCCTATGATTACCTCTTTGCGTGTGATTCGATCATAGATGTCAACTGCGGCAACTTCTGAGTTTGCGTATCGTTCTTGAATTTCGAGGGCGACTTCATTGGCTCCGCCGTGCTTTGGACCGCGAAGTGCGCCAATCCCCCCTGTAATGGCTGAATAGAAATCTGATCCCGTGCCTGCGATAACGCGACATGTGAACGTCGAAGCATTGAACTCATGCTCTGCATACAGAATTAGTGCCACGTGCATAGCTTTCACCCAGGAAGCAGGCGGTCTTTCTCCGTGCAATAAGTGGAGAAAATGTCCACCTATAGATTCTTCATCAGTTTCTACCGAAATCCGAGTGCCGAACAAACTGAAGTGATACCAATACATGAGCATGGAAGCACTCGAGGCTAAGAGACGATCTGCAATCTCTTGCGCGTCCTCTGGTCGATGGGCAAGTGGCTCCTGTTGTATGCAACCTAAGGCGGATATCGCAGTTCGCAGGACATCCATTGGGTTTGCATCTTTTGGAAGCGCTTCGAGTACAACCTTCACCTCATCAGGTATTCCTCGCATTGACCCAAGTTTGTTCTTGTAGGACTGCAGTTCTGCGAAGGTGGGCAACTTTCCGTGAATCAGTAAGTACGCAACTTCTTCGAATTCGCACTCTTCAGCAAGGTCCTTAATGTCATAACCTCGATAATGAAGATCGTTCCCGCTTCGACCAACCGAGCAAAGGGACGTGTTGCCTGCCACTACTCCAGAAAGTGCAACTGATTTCTTGGCCCTAAATTCACTCACTTAGGCTTTACCTTTCCGGATTCTGATAGTCATCGAGCACATGCTCGTATTCATAATAATTAATTCGCGCATAAAGTTCTTCTCGAGTTTGCATCTGATCGAGCACTCCCCGCTGAGTACCCTCGCGACGAATTGCATTAAAGACACTTTCTGCCGCCTTATTCATTGCACGGAAGCCGGAGAGCGGATAAAGAACCATGGCGACACCGACTGCCCGCAATTCTTCAACAGTGAACATGGGGGTCAAGCCAAATTCCGTGATATTGGCCAGAACTGGAACTCCCGCATCAGCAGTAAATTTTGAGTAGGTTTCAAGATCTGTAATAGCTTCTGGAAAAATCATGTCCGCGCCTGCCTCAACGTATGCCCCGACACGATCTAACGCCGATTCAACGCCTTCGCTGGCTACGGCATCCGTTCTGGCCATAATCACGAAGGAATCATCGGTGCGCGCGTCTACTGCGGCCCTTATTCGATCCACCATTTCACTCTTGCTGACTATTTCCTTGTTTGGACGATGTCCGCATCGCTTTGCGCCAGCTTGATCCTCGATATGCAAGGCTCCCGCACCGGCTTTAACAATATCCCTTATAGTTCGAGCAATATTGAAAGCAGACGGGCCAAATCCGGTATCGGCATCAACTAGCAACGGAACATCGCAAATGTCAGTTATGCGTCGAACATCAATCAAGACATCGGCCAGATTCGTGATTCCCAAATCTGGCACTCCGAGAGAACCTGCCGCAACTCCACCTCCTGAGAGATAGATCGCCTTGTAGCCAATCTCTTTGGCCGCTAATGCGTGGTTGGCATTGATGGTTCCAATAATCTGCAAGGGCGACTCAGTTGCGACCGCTTCTCTAAATCTTTGCCCTGCGCTCTGACCGCTCATCTCTTCACCCTACCAGCCATCTAATTTGCTATCTGCAACGCATTCTCCAAGCAATAAAGAAATCGTTCAATATCAGCCCTGGTGTTATATCCATGAATCGAAACTCGGATGCGACCAGCGTGGGCCATCACGTGGATTGCCTCATCGTGCAAGGCTTCATTAATCAATTCGAAATCAGGGTGCCTAAACGCGATAATTGCTGAGGAATTTTTTGGATGGCGAGGTCCGAGAAGTTCAACAGGCAGTGCAGCAACACCTTCACGGCAAAGCATGACAAGTTCCTGCGTGCTCGCATCTATTTCGGCAACTCCAATGCTGTCGATGTAATCGAGAGCAGCATCAATTGCGTAAATGACGGAATAATTCGGCATACCTACTGAGAAACTTGCCGCCCCTTTCTTGGGCTGCACACCAGCGAAGCGAGATTCATCGAAGGCGTTCTCCAGATTGAGCCAACCGCCTACCGGTACTGTCCACTCGTCTGCTCGCTCAGGATTGACTCCGACAAGACCCCCGCCATGCGATGCAAGCAACCACTTATGGGTAGAACTCACGATCAGATCCGCTCCCTGAAGGTTTAGTTCGTGGCGTCCAAGTGCTTGCGTCACATCCACGCCAAGCATGGCGGGTGAGTTCGCTCTGACAGTCTGCGAAACCTCGTCCAGATCAATTCGAAATCCATTGTAGAAACTCACAAGTGAGGTATTTACAAATTTAGTATTAGGACTTAGTAATGAAGCCAGATCTTTGGCATCCAGTACGCCATCGCGATTACGCCACACTTTGACAGTTGCAGAAGACCCAGGAACCAACCAAGGAGTTGCTCCCGCGGGAAAATCTAGATCGTTGATGACAACTTCGTCGCCTTCTTTAAGCCTAAGAGCGGCAAATGCCAGGTTGTATGCCTCTGAGGAACACGAGCAAAGTCCGATATCGGATGCACTAAGACCAAAGAATTTCGCAGTCTTAACTTTTACATCTTCGTAGCGCTTGGCATGAAGTAAACGACCGTCCATGCCGAGCAACTTGTCTTGCCCGTATTGCGCCAACGATTCAAGAACCGAGGTAGGAGGAATTCCTTCTGCCGAAGTGTTGAGATAAACGCGGCCAGCGAGGCTGGGGAAGTCCTGCTGGCGACTCGACTCAGTTAACACATCACTCTCCTTCGTAGTTTCCAACAGCAGCCGACGATATCAAAGCATCCACCCATCCCTGAATTTGCAGTGCGTCTTGGTAGCGCGCTCCGATCGGAACTGCCACTTCCCCGCGGAGAAGTTCTGCAAAATGCGCATGCTCGTTGCGCAGGGCTTGCGCAAAATTGCCGCGGAAGTGAACGAACTCGCTCCAGTCATCGCCACGTACGGAAATTTCATCATCAATAAGACCGGGCGGATCATTGGCTAAGAAGTAGTTTGCTTTCGCAGTGGCTACGGTCGAATCGGCCCAAACTAACTCTGCGCTAGCGAAATCAATTCCGCCAGCTTGATGGTTGCGGGTGCGTCCCACAAATTTCAGGGGCTCTTTGCCTAAAGTCAGCGCTTGAATGCAATAAAGGTCATGCACCATAAGCAACGAAAACAAGGATTCGTTGGGATAGTCGATCCTGTGTGATTGAGAGCGCTGGCGTAAAGTTTTGATTTCGCGGATGGCTCCCCTTGGCTGAACCTTATTGCGCAACTCCTGAAATTCTGGGCTCCACAGCAGAATATGACCCATCATTAAATTAGCTGAATCCGCTCGAACGAGGTCTTGCAAGAGTTTTGCGTTTTCCAGCGACTCGGCAATCGGCTTCTCCAGCATTACTCGCTGGCCCGCTTCAAGCAAAATGCGCGCACTTTGGACATGTGAGGAAGTGGGCGACGAGATGATCCATCCATCAACTTGTTCTAATGAGATCGCATCGGCTAGTTCGGTGAAAAGTCTTACTTCTGAATCAATGAATGATCGGCTGATACGTTCAAAATTCTCTTCCATTGGCTCGACGACCACGGCAACTCGCATTTCAGTCGACTCTTCAATATGGCGAGCGTGCTCTTGCCCCATCCTGCCAAATCCGACTATACCGATGCTCAATGTGCTTGGCACTAGAATTTCATTCTCATCAACTCCAAGTAGATGGCTTGAGCTTTATGCAATTCCGAAATATCCACCCATTCATCACTCGTGTGAGCTTGTTCGATGCTTCCGGGTCCTAAAACAATGGCAGGGATGTTTGCATAGGAATATGTAGAAGCGTCGGTCCCGTATCCAACGCCACGTTCAGCCGAATGGAAACCTAGACTGTCCAGAACTTCCGATACCTTGGATGCCAATTCGCGATTTGTAAGTGGATCCAAGGCGCGATCAATAAAAGCAAGTTGAATTTCAACTTCCATATCGCCATCTCGAGCGGCAATATCATTTATGACTTTCGAGTAGTCACGAATAATCTGCGAGGAGATCTCTCCTGGCAGCACCCTACGATCAATAGTTACCTCGCAGTGCGCCGGAATAATATTTACGGAATCTCCCCCAGAAATCACATTCACTGAGCATGCGGCGCGACCTGTAAGCGGATGCACCAAGTCCAGTTTTTCACAATATTGCTTCTCAAATACCAGCAGAAGTTTGGCCATCTTGGAAATTGCACTCTTACCTAAGGAGGGATTTGAGGAGTGTGCGGCCAATCCCTTAACGGCAACCTTCCAGCGAATCACTCCGTTGTGTGCCACCACGAGCTCGCAATTAGTAGGTTCTCCCACAATGACACCACGCGGTACCCATGAAAGCCCAGGTAGTTGTTTGGTCACAAAGGCATTCACGCCTGATTTGGAAATCTCTTCTTCCGTGACAAAAAGGACTGCGATGTTTTGGCTATGCGAATGCAAGGCCGTGTACTCGACAAGCGCGCACAACATTGCGGCACCGCTTCCTTTTGTATCGCAGGCTCCGCGACCATGAAGTTTGCCCTCAGAAATCAGCGATGCGAATGGATCAATTTTCATTCCGTCGATCCCGACAGTGTCTGAATGCGATTCGAACAACAACCAAGGCGCATGTTCGGAAACCTCGTAAGTGATCAGCAGGTTGAAGTTAGGACCCTCAGATTGGGATCCAATCGGCAGGCGCGTTGTTATGAATCCTGCTGACTTGGCCCAGCTTTCGAGGAATACATGCAGAGCAAATTCGGCGTTTGCTTTTCCGCCGAGATGTGAATTAACCGAATCAATAGCTATTAGTCTTTGCAGCAGTTGCACAATGTCCTCCGCCATTACCGACCTACTTAACTTGGTTCTTGAAGAGTGGCCGTTTCTCTCCTGCACGCACCGCGATTCCTATCCGGTTTCCGGCTGGAGCCAACGGGCAGTTGAAATGATTTGAAAAAGCACATGGCGGAGCGAAGGCGCGATTAAAATCCAGGACTACATATTCAATTCCAGCGATATGGTCCACAAGCAGAAATCGTCCGGACTCATAAGTTTCCACAGAGTTGGTGAGATCAGTGAACGGGAGAATTAATTGCCCATCATCATCAAATGCGAAGAGGCGATACTCAACTCCTTCAATAGTGGCCTCGATTACTCCGGGGACAGCCAAATCGCGAGTTCCACCATTGTCTTTTATGAATTCAAATGCAATTGGCTTGCTGTTCTCGTAAGCTTTGAATTTACCTTCAATAATCCACTTGGCGTCGAAATCAAATGTTTCTATTCCGATAAAATTCTGGATTGCCTCAGAGTTGGAATCCCATAGCCGATAACCATGCGCCAGCAAATTCCCGTCGAAGTCTCTTCTTTCAATCTCTGTTGCTGTAACTGTTGTTGGCTGGTCCAAGGTTGCTTTTCTGGGATCGAATATTGCGTCCTCGGGCAGCCATGTCGTTTGTACAAGGGCTAACTTGCCCAGCGGGCTCTTGGCGCCTTCGACCCGACTTGCCCGCCAGGCACTCCAGTCGGCTCGACTTGAATCAAATTTGCTTACCATATTGACCAGCCGCCATCGACTAACACTTCTTGTCCGGTTATCCACGCACCCGCATCAGTTGCAAGTAGAGCAACCGCACCTTTGAGATCTTCCGCGAGCCCGGTGCGATGAAAGGCATTCATCTTTCTAAATATTTCCACTTGATCTTTGTCGGTCTCATCGTTAGGAATCTGACCGGGAGAAATGCAATTAACACGCACCCCATGAGGACTAAATTCAGCTGCCAGCGCTCGAGTCAGGTTGAGAACAGCGGCCTTAGCTGTTATGTACGGCGCACCTGATCGCATAAAAGAAGTTGACTCATAAATTCGCGGATCCATCGCCAGGCGTGAAGCGATCGAACCGATCGTAACGATCGCGCCCTTGCCTTGCGGAATCATAACTTTGGCTGCCTCTTGGGCGCTGATGAATGTCGACACCACATTCAATTCGAAAGTATTGCGAAATTCAGCCAGGCTGGCATGAGGTGGATGTGAGGTTGTCGAATTTCCACCAGCATTTGCCACCATTACATCAAGTCGCCCGGATTGCGCAAAGACATTTTCAACGAGTTGTCTTACTTGATCCTCTTTCGTCGCATCACATCCGTGGGCATGAACCTGCAAGCCGCGGGAGCGCATCTCTATCGCGGTTTCTTCACACAAATCCACACGACGAGATGCGATATGCACAACCGCCCCGAGTTCGGCAAGAGATTCCGTCATCGCCCTACCTAAGTGAGTTCCGCCACCTGTCACGATCGCGACTTTCCCATGCATATCCAACAATTGTTGAATGGTTCGGTTGGACATCGTCTTCCTTTCTTCGAAGTGCGAGAAATACAAATTAATACGTAGCTCTGCCACCAGAGGTATCGAACGTGAAGCCAGTTGTGTAGGAACATGCCTTCGATGCAATGAAGGCAAGCATCTCTGCAACCTCTTCAGCCTCGCCCACTCGTCCCATGGGAATCCGCGAAATCATGTACTTCAGCGTTTCATCGCTGGTGTTGGCATTCATCGGAGTGCTGATTACCGCTGGAGCAAGTGCGTTTACGGTGATACCCAATGGGGCGACCTCTTTGGCGACTCCCTTTACAAAGCCAATCATCCCTGACTTGGAGGTGTTGTATGGAGACATGCCCGGATTTCCTTCTTTGCCTGCAATAGAAGTCACGTGGACGATGCGTCCATATTTCTTCTCTTTCATAAGTGGCAACACGGCTTGAGTCAGCCAAATCGTTCCGAATAGGTTGATACGCACCGTGCGCTCAAAATCTGTCCAATCAATAAGTTCAGTTCCGACATTAGTTGGACCAACAATTCCAGCTGTATTGATGAGTGCATGAATCTGACCGTAGCATTTTTCAATTTCGGCAATCGTATTCCTTACTGACTCAGGATCACCGACGTCAATTTGATGAACTTGATCAGCCTCCAAGGAGAGTTCGACCTTGACGTGCTGAAGTTTCTCAACCAGAACATCGAGCAGGACAACCTGTCCGCCGCGCCCGTGAATAAGTTTGGCCGCCGCCAACCCGATTCCTTGCGCAGCGCCTGAGATGACAACAACTTGATCCTTGAAATCCGTGAGGGTCTCGCTCATTAACAAAATCTCCTAGTTTCTATTCTTCGCTTGCAGCTGGTTTCAGTTTGGATTTGCTAGTTATAGACGCTTGCGTGAAGCAGATCAAAGAGACGGTCCAACCGCAATTTAGTTTTCTCGTCCAATCTAAATCCGAAAGGTTGGCGGACAATCTCATTGATAAAAATACCTTGTTTTCTCATAAAGTACTTCTCAATTGCCAAGTAGGCGTCGAGCGAAAACTCAAGTGCGATGATATTTACCAAGGGGCCGCTGATTCGATCTGCAAGATCGAAGTTGCCCGCTTCAAGGGCCCGCCACAGAGCGACTAATGCCCATGCATTATCGGCGCCTGGCATAGTTCCTACGACTCCGCGCTGATGGGTGTCAATCAAAGCCCCGCCACCGGATCCTTCCAAGACGCGCGCTTGTCCGTTGGTAGCTTCAAGGAAGAGTGACAATCGCGGACCAATCGGAACGGCTTCTGGCTTAAAGTAAATACGTGAGCCAAAGTCATTAAGGAGTTTTACTTGAAGTTCTAATGAGACAGGGCGTCCTACATAACCTGACGCATCCTGCACAATCAGTGGAATATCAGTTGCGTTAAATATGGCTGCATAATAGCCATACAGATCATTTTCGCTCAGCGACGTGCTCAAAGGCGGGTTTACCATGACCGCGTCGGCTTGGATTGATTGAGCATGTTTTGCGTAGGCAATCGCCTGCTTCGTCGACTCTGCCCCAGCGCTCAGCACGGTGATGAGACCAAGTGGCACTGATGATTCTGCAATTATTTCATGGAGGGACATTCGCTCGGCTGGTGAAAGTTTGAGAATTTCAGTGACCATCCCTGTCGTGACACCGTCCACGCCAAGACCGTGCAGCCATGCAATTTCCTTGTGAAGAATTGGGCGATCGATTTCTTCCTGCTCATCAAATGGCGTATGCAGTACCGGCAAAACGCCATGGAGGTTTTTGAAGTTACTCACTTTTCACACCATTCTTAGTTGAGATCGATTCAATTGAGTCAGAAAAAGCAGAAATCTCGCAGAGGACCCATGTTCGCATTTTCTCTTTGGGATTCAACTTCAAGGCACTGCCTTGCGCGATGGCATCGGTCAAGGAAATAACCGGAGACGAGAAAGGTTCGAGAGTCACCAGACGATCTCTTCCCCACAACGGCCACTGGGGAATGCCTCCGAGCACCATCCAGATCCAGCAATAGGGAAATACTTTCATATCCCAGGCGATTTTCACATCTGTTTCGAATTTATGGTTACGGAAAATTACTGTCGTGTCGCTCATCGGACCAAGTATCAAATGACCATCCGTGCCATCTGTTTCTCCAACGATGCTGACATCTGCAAGGCTCCCATCAGCCAGATAGGCGCTCGGCCATGTGGATTCAGTTTCTACTTTGTATCTATATGTAGGTGAGGGATAACTTGGGATCTCGATCCGCTCTCCCGTATTGACGATCATTTCCATCCCTGGGTCGACAAATGGCCCTCCCAAAACCAGATGATGTCCCCACTGAAATTCAATCATTTCAGCGCTGAGGTTTTCGACCGATTCATCCATTCTTAATACACCGTCAGTGAGGGTCATGCGCCGAGTTAATCGCAACGGGAAGCGTCGTAAGTCCACAAAGAACTCAACCGAAATGGAATCAGACTCATCGCTGATGACCCTGTAATTCCACGAGAGCATGGCTACCTCCCCGTGTGCACCGATCGGCGCCGCCTTGTATTCCACTGGGTATTGAGCCGTCGGCAAAACCTCTTGCCATCCACCCGAAAAATGATCCAAGAAGTTACCGATAGACGGCGCAGATGTCTGCGTTGCAGGTCGGTGCCGGACAATGTCCTCATGACCGTGCCAAAGAATATCCATGTCGAGTCGGCGCGAGCGCATTTCCAGAATCTCGGCGCCCCTACTTAAACTGATTTTTAGATGAATATGCGGCGATGACATTTCTACAATTTCGTGACCTTCCCAAAGCGCGACCCGACCAAAATGGCCGACCGCGCGGCGGATGAAAGGATCTCTTGGACCAAGTTGTGTCATGCGCTCAGTCCTGCGGAAGACCTGTTGCAGGATCAAGGCCGTACTGTTCTGCCAGCCTTGCATCAATCGCAGGGACACCTAGAGCGGAAGTCCAACCGCCTTCGGCACCAACACTTTGTCCCGAGACATATGACGCCTTTTCGGAGAGCAAAAAGGCCACGACTTCGGCTATCTCACTTGGCTCACCAATCCGTTTGAGCGGCGTAAGCAACTCAAGAGATTGGCGCCGCTCTCTTGCATCTGGCGCATCTATAAAACTTTGCGCTAAGGCAGGAGTCATGATTGCACCCGGTGCCACTGCGTTACATCGAATTCCGAAAGGTCCGTAAGCAACCGCCACATTTCGAGTGAGTGCATCGACCGCCGCTTTCGTCATCTCGTATACCGCATGATCTGGCCAGGCCCGGCGACCGTGAACGGATGAAATGTTTACAATCGCGCCTTTGGTTTTCTTTGAAACGAAGGCATTGACTGCTTCGGCGCATCCCCAAAAGGTGCCGATTTGGTTGGCAGAGATGAGTTCTTCAAGCACAGCAGGATCATTGGGAAAGTCGTGAAGTGGAGCGCCGCGGGTCCAACCCGCGCAATTGACCCAGGCAGCCAAAAGCCCCTTCTCTTCGGCAAGGGCACGAGCGCGATGATGCGTGTCTCTCTTTCCTACATCACCTAACGACTTGAAAGCGAGACCACCCGCATCGTTGATTTCCTTCTCGACGTTAGGAAGCGTGGTTGGGTTGAGATCAACCAGCACCACTTGGTAATCCTGCGCAAGCCGCAACGCGATTCCGCGTCCAATCCCAGATGCCGCTCCAGTTACAACCACTACAGGGAGAGTTGATGTGCTCATGCGCGTTGCCTCCTTTTTAGTAAATCGTTTTTTCCAGCTGATGGTGCTACGCAGGAATTGAATCTTGTACCGGGGAATGGCAAAGCCATGAGTGTGTTGACGTGCCTTGAGTTATCACGAGTGACGTGGACTTGCAATCTTCGCGGGTCAATCCAACTGTGCATCGCGTACGGTAAAGACAGGCATCTCCTTCACCGGGACTGGGTAGCGATTGAACTTGGTCGCGAATCGCCTTACTGAGGGTGGGCGTAGCCAGCGGTACAGATGACAAAAGTCCGACCGTGTAATGATGACGGGAATTCTCAAAAACATCTTCGCGACTTCCACGCTCAACAATCCTGCCACGGAACATGACAGCTATTTCATCCGCCATATAGTGGGCGACTCCAAGATCATGCGTGATGAAAAGGTATGTCAGGCCGCGCTCTTGCTGAAGCTTGCGTAGAAGATTGAGAACTTGAGCGCGTACTGACACGTCAAGCGCCGAGACCGCCTCATCTAGCACCACAATCTTTGGATCCAGCGCCAACGCGCGCGCAATAGCCACGCGCTGGCACTGACCGCCAGAAAGTTCATGCGGGCGGCGCTTCAGGTGTTCCTTCTCCAAGCCCACCGCCTCTAAAAGTGCAATAACTTGGGTTCGACGCGACTCCTTATCGCCAACACCAAAAGCCATAAGCGGACCAGAGACGATGCGCTCGACAGAATGTCGCCGATTGAGTTGGCTAAATGGATCTTGCTGCACAACTTGAATTTCGCGGCGGAGCAAACGCATTTCTTCATGCTTCAGGCTTCCGAGCACTCTTCCAAGAATCTCCACGATGCCAGAATTGGGATTATCAAGGCCTAAAAGAATACGTGCAGCAGTAGTTTTTCCACTTCCAGATTCCCCAACTAGCGCAAGTGTCTTACCCTTACTTAGCGTGAAAGAGACATTATCGAGGGCACGGACTTCGCCAGTTTTCGATCGAAAGATTCGGCTGACTCCATTGGCAGAGGCAACGATTTCAGAATGGCTCGACATTTAGTTCACCTGCCCAATATGGAAAAGATCCTCGGCGCGAAAGCATGCGGTGTACCGATCCTGGATAAATTCAAGCGGCGGTACAGAGGCGCTGCATTGTGGTTGTGCATGTTCACAACGGGGAGAGAAAACGCAACCGCTCGGACGATTGTCGGGTCGAGGAGGCTGGCCCGCAATCGACTTGATGGGCTTGGTGATGTCGATTGTGTAGTCGCAACGCGAATCCAACAGCGCTTTGGTATATGGATGCACTGGTTGAGAAAAAATCTGATTTACCGAACCGCACTCCACCAACTTGCCCGCATACATCACCAATATGTCATCGCTGAATTGAGCGGCGACCCCTAGATCATGTGTAATCAGCAGAACCGAAAGTCCACGTTCAGCGGCTAACTTGTCAATCAACGTCAGAACTCGATCTTGCGTTGTCACATCAAGAGCTGTTGTCGCCTCATCCGCGATCAGGACTTTGGGCTCTCCGCTAAGTGCTATGGCTATCACTACTCTTTGCAGCATTCCACCTGACATTTCGAAAGGGTAAGAATCAAAGCGACGTTCTGGTTCAGGAATTCCCACACTTGCCAAATGGTCCACCGCTATAGCGCGGGCCTGCCTACCGGTAGCATTTGACTGCAACTGAATGCTCTCTACGATCTGCTGGCCCACGCGCATAATCGGATTTAACGCTGACATAGGATCTTGGTAAATCATCGAAATTTCGTTGCCACGAATATGGCGAAAATCCTGCATGTCCATGCTCAAGACATTGCGATCACCAAGGAAGATTTGGCCAGCATCAATTTGAACTGGACTCTTGATGAGTCGCATCAACGCAAGTGCCGTGAGCGATTTGCCGCTTCCTGATTCTCCTACCAGCCCCACCTTCTTGCCCGCTTCAATGGCGAATGAAAGGTCATCTACAACCGTCGCGCGCCCCTGTGAAGACGGAACTGAAATTGAAAGATTCTTTACACTCAAAACTTTCGTCATGAAGATGACCGCCGTGAATCAAGTGAAACTCGAATTCTCTCCCCATAAGCGTTAAAGGCAAGGATGGTAATTGTTACTGCTAAAGCAGGAAATGCAACGAACCAGTAAGTGTTCCAAATTTTTGCATACCCCTGCAACATCAATGTTCCCCATGACGCATCTGGGGGCTGAATACCCAAACCGATGAAACTCAATGTTGCCTCCAGCATCACGGCTGCGGCCGCGTTAATGCTCAATTGAACAAGGAGTTGAGGTGCAATATTTGGCATAACTTCCGACATGATGAGTCTGGAGCGCTTCACGCCACTCGCCGTTGCAGCCACTACGTAATCTGCATTGAGTTCGGCAACCACGGCACTTCGCGCCATACGCGCCGTGGTCGGAGAGAGCAGCACTCCCACCACCACTGGGACGGAATAAACACTTGCTCCTACGGCAGATAGTGCAATGAGAGCAAAGAGAATCTGTGGAATCGCCATCATCGCATCCGCGGTTCGCATCAAGAACTCATCAATCCATCCGCGTCGCACTCCAGCAGTCACCCCCCAGAGAGTTCCGATGATCAGAGCAATAAGAGTTGCGGAGATTGCAATGAGAATTGAGATACGGCCGCCATACAAGATTCGTGACAACAAATCACGTCCTAAATCATCAGTACCAAACCAGTGTGCTTTGCTTGGACCAGCGAATGGAATATCGCCACCAATTGCGTACGGATCGTATGGCGCGACCCATGGGCAAGCTAGACAGACTCCCAAAATAAGAATGATGAGAGTGCCGGAGAAGGAGAAGCGGTCTTTAAACTTCACTCTTCTCCCCTTTGTCCAGACGCAGACGAGGATCCACGAGCCCGCACAAAATGTCGAATAAGAAAGTGGTGAGAATAAATGAGGCGATGATTGTTAAAGATACCCCTTGGATCATTGCGTAATCTCGTTTGGTTGCACTCTCAATCGCCAGCGAGCCAATGCCAGGTAAGCCAAACATATACTCAATAACTAGAACGCCACTCAGTGTGTATCCCACGATCAAACCCAACATCGTCAATGTAGGCACAAGAGAGTTAGGCAAAATGTGGCGAAACAGAATTCTTCGATCTGACAATCCTTTTCCTTCGGCGGTACGCACGAAAGAGGATTGCTTAATTTCTAACATGGAGGCGCGCAAATAACGCACCAGGTAAGGCGTCGCCGTGAGACCGCCAGTAATCGCCGGCAAAATCATAAGTTTGAGATTCTCTACGGGGTCTTCAGTAAATGGCACATACCCGCGCGAAGGCAGCCACGCGAGTCGAAGTGAGAAGACAAGAATCAGAATAATTCCAATAACGAAACCAGGGACGGATAATCCCATCGAGGTTCCGTATCCAATGATGCGATCAACCCGACCACCTGGACGATGTGTTGAAAGTGGCGCCAAGATAAGGGCGAAAATTATCGCGATAAGAATGATGAAGAAGGTTAGCTCGAGCGTTACAGGAATTCGTTCGCTCACCAATTGAGCAACTGGTAATTGCGAGTGATACGAACTTCCTAGATCTCCATGCAAAGCATTCCAAATCCATGAGAAGAGTTGCGCGAGGAGGGGGCGGTTTAAGCCCGCCTCCTCGCGCAACGCCTTTAAGGCTTCCGGAGTTACTTCAGTCGCTGCTCCAAGTTTTGCGAGCACCGGATCTCCTGGCAGAAGTCGAATCGAGACGAAGACCAAGACAACGCTCATTGCTAGAACGATCGCGCTTGATGCAGCTCGTCGGATTAAAAACTTCCGCATACAACTCCTTCATTCCTCTCACGTACATGGTCGGTCTATTTACTTCTTTACTGATTTAGATAATGCGGACATCCTCCAGGTGAATCTGTCCACCGGCCTCAACCCAAGCACCCTTTACGTTTGCGCGTGATGCGTGCAGAACGTCAAATACGAATGGGGTGATAAGTGGAAGCTCTTGGTTTTCCATCAACATTGCCTTGCACCAGGCAGCCTTACGAGCGCTCTTGTCCAGCGTTCCGATTGCCTTGGTGTATTGAGCGTCGTATGCCTTGCTCTCCCAGTTACTCTCTGCGCGTCCCGTTAGAAGGAAGTTCATTGAGAATGCTGGCTCGCCAGGTACTGATTGATAGTTAGGAAGCAAAAGACCTGGGTAGGTCTTTCCGGCTGGGTAGAACTTTCCTGCCCATGTTCCAACTTCGTTGTTCTCAATCTTCATCGTGATTCCGATCGACTTGAGTGATGCTTGTAGTACCTGTCCCATCGCATCGAACTCAGGTAGCGCACCTGAAACGCCCCACCATGTGAAGCCAGTGACGCCTGCTGCAGCAAAAAGTGCCTTTGCCTTTGCAAGATCGTAGGTGTACTTGGTAAGTCCACCTGCAGTACCGCACTGCCATTCGCTCTTATCAGGAACGATGGTGTTGTATGCGGATACTGCGCCGAAGCCATAATAGGCAGACTTCAAGATTGCAGCACGGTCAGTTGCATATGCAACGGCTTGACGTACGCGCAAGTCATTGAATGGAGCTGACTTCATGTCGTATTCCCATGTAACAGAAACAGATGAAACCTTGGCCTTTACAAGCTGAAGTTTCTTGTCCTTCTTCAATGGTGCTGCATCTGCCAAAGGCAATTGATAGAGGAAATCAATATCGCCAGAGCGAAGTGATGTCACTGCAGCAGTTGGGTCAGATGCCTTCACGAACTTAATTGAGGTGATCTTTGACTTGATGCCGAAATAACTAGGGTTAGAAACCATTTCAAGTGAAACGTTAGGGCTGAACGACTTGACCTTGTATGGTCCAGACGTACTCGGATTAACGTTGAACTTTGCAACTTCGCTTACCTTGATCATCTTGATCCATGCGATTGCCTCTGGGAAGAGCGCGTTAGGTGTGCTGAGATCAAAAATAACCTTGTCGCCAGATGCGGTGACTTTGGAAATCATCTTGATCTTGTTGCGCTCCTGAGTAACGGTCTTATCTTCGAGTGCGTAGTCAAAAACTGCCTTTACTGCCTTTGAATCCAATGGGCTTCCATCAGAGAACTTGGCGTTACTGCGAAGATTAAATGTCCACTGCGTTGCCGCGGCATTCGCCTTCCATGATTTTGCTAGATCTGGTCCGACTGCTCCGGTTGATTTCCACTTTGAGAGACCTGACCACAAAAGTGGGAAAAGCGACTCTTCAAATGCAAAGGTACGGATAATTGGGTTGAGTTGAGGAATACCTTGAGTGGATGCCACTACGAGGTTCGTCTTCGCTGCACCTTGTGCAACGCCAACAGTTGAAGTGATGGATAGCACTAGTCCGGCCGTGACGGCTGCGGCTAGCAGTTTTTTTCTTTTGCTCATATGTGACTGAAGCATCTACTTCCTTCCACATTCCTTGGTCGTTCATTGAATTGAGTCCCTTCCACAATCGAAGTTGACCCAGGGTGGCTTAAGTGAATTGCTTCGCAAAACCATTGTCAATAGAAATGTTAGGCACTGCCGAACTGAGTTAGGCAATTATGTAAATTTCGTAGCGCTGTCTATCGCGCGCGCCGCCCGTGCAATTCTTTCGTGATGGCATCCGCGCATTTGACCACTTGGGCGCCGAAGAAGGCGGTCCGCTTCTGGCGCGCTGCCGTCTTAATTCCCGTCGCACTTATTGCGCCTCCGCATCGGCCCGCGTGGTCGAAGAATGCGGCACCAATGCAGAAAATTCCCTCAACATCTTCCTCATCATCGATGGCGTAACCGCGCGCACGTACTTGATTGATATCGCGCATCAATGACGAGAGTGAGCCGTGCGAATGTTTGGTGCGCGTCGGCAAACCCGTTTCATCGATAACTGCGGCAATTTCTTCATCAGAAAGATTGGCCAAAATAGCCTTACCGGCCGAGGAGACACTGGGGAATTCTTTCGCCCCCAGCATTGTATGGAAGCGAACTGAACCTGGCGCATCGGCACGAGAGATAAACACGGGTCGTCCACCTTCATTGAGGGCAACGCGAATTGTCATGCCTATCTCCTGGGCAAGGGCAGGAATATACGTTTGCGCAATTTCATCGATCGGCTGAGTTGTTCGCGATAGATCGCCTAATCGAAGCAAAGTCATCCCGGGTAGATAACGCGGGCCAGGTTCCTTAATCCGTACAAAACCCGCATCTGTCATGGTGCGCAGGAGCGCCAGAGTTGAACTCTTAGATATCTCTATTTTCTTCGAAAGTTCGGTGAGATTCATACCATCGGCGGGACCGAGAGTGATGATCTCGAGAAGCTTGAGGGCGCGTGCCACTCCTGCAACGCGATCTGAAGTCGGTGCCGCCACGACAGTGCCTACCCTTCATGCCGACTCGCGGGTTGTCGCGATGCTCGGCGTTGCCGAACACGGTTCGGCAATTTCATCCTAACAATTTCTACCAGTCTGCAACAGACCCATCTCGGTGAAACCACTGCGTTGAGGTCACCGGCACGTAAGGATGCGATGCCGCACCAATCTCGTCCATGTCGACGCCGATTCCTGGTGCGGTAGGCGGGTAAATAAATCCGTCGTTGATATCCGGGACGCCTTGAAAGACTTCGTTGCGCCACGGAACATCTGCGCGCATCACTTCTTGAATCAGAAAGTTCGGCATCGTCAGCCCCAAATGGACATTTACCATCGTTGCAATTGGACCGAGCGGATTATGCGGCGCCATCACAACCCCGAACGTGTCACAGAGTGCGGCAATTTTCCGCACTTCCGTAATTCCTCCCGCATGACAAACATCCGGTTGGGCGACATCGATGATTCCAGCTTGCAACATCGGCAAAAATTCAAATCGCGATAGAAGTCGCTCTCCAGCGGCAAGTGGCACATTGATTCCCGAACGCGCCTGCTTGAACGCCTCTATCTGATCAGGTTGCACCACTTCTTCGAGGAAGAACGGGTTAAATGGCTCCAAGACTTTCCCGTATTGAATCGCCATTGCCGCCGTCGTGCGTCCGTGAAAATCAATCATGATGTCAACGTCCGGCCCAGCGGCTTCGCGCGCCGTTGCCATCAACGACTCGGCATGGCGAAGTGAATCATTGCTACCTAAAGGCTCTGTATGCGGAACGGCCAAAATTTTTACTGCGGTAAATCCTTCCGCGATGCTCTGTCGCATCTTCTCCTGGAACTCGGCTTCCGAATCAGAATTGTAGACCGCATCGGAATTGCCGCCGCCGAGATGGTCATACATTCGTACTCGATCACGCGCCAAGCCGCCCAGAACTCGGTAGAGCGGCACTCCTTGATCCTTCGCTGTGATGTCCCACATCGCCTGATCAATTCCACTGATTGCCGACATCGTCACCACGCCGCCCTTAAAGAACGGGTGTCGATAAAGGATTTGCCAATTTCGCTCAATGTCGCGCGGATCCTTACCGATAATGAGCGGTGCAATATCCTCTACCGCACCTACAACTGCTTGCGATTGAAATTCGACGGTTGCCTCACCAATGCCAATTAAGCCTGGTACATCAGTGTAAATTCGCACAATTACCCAATTGCGCATTTTGGCATTGACAATTGTCGTAGTGATTTTCGTGATTTTCATAAATGAAACCTTACAACTTCTAGCGCGTAACTTCCTCCAAGACTTCCAAAAGATGAACGTAAGTCTCGCCTGTCGCATTCGACATTGCGATTTCGCACGGACGATTAGAAGACGCATACTTGGAAGTTTTGTTCGCACGCACTTCTTGAGATTCAAATTTTGTGGCGGAGGCAGTGAGTTCGGGATGCAACATGCCGCGATCGCCCGCGTATCCGCAGCAAGCCCAATTCTCGGGCGTCACTACCGTGTCAGCGACCGCACTTGCAATCTTTGCCATTGCTTCATTAAGTCCGAGTTGCATGCCAGAGCAAGTTGGATGCAAAGTTATAGATTCGAGCTTCTTAAAAATTTTCAATTTGGGTAAAACATGTGTGGCTACGTATTCCAACGCGTCTTCGAATTTGAGGTCAGCAGTACCAGTCATCTTCAGTTCGTTCAATCCATAGGTACAAGAGGTTGAATCGCAGACGACTGGAAGTTTCTGATCAACGGCCAACTTTGCTAAGGCAGAAGCGGTGCGCTTTCCCATCGTCTCGTAACCCGCTGTCAGCCCCTTGGATATCCACGGAGTCCCGCAACACAGTTCTGAAATATTTTCTGGAACAGCGACTGCGATTCCAGCGCGTTTGCACAAAGATAGAAACGCTCCTTGCGCTCCAAGACCCTCGTCGGAACTTGCAAACATTGTGTTGAGACACGAAGGGAAGAAGATAACGTCAGCAGCAGGATTGATGATCGCCTCCCGTCGAACTCCTCCACCAGGCAAGAATTTGTTCCACAGTGGCACAGCATCAGCACCCATCACGTTTCTTGCCACTTTATTCAGAGGAGTGATCAGAGTCGCAGGCAGTTTCTGCGCCAGCGACAAGGTCTTACCCACAAGCGAGGTGATTGGCGCCCAATTTGAAGCGGTGATAGCACCTATTTTGTTCGCAATTGCGCCATGTTCTTCCGCGCGCAATCGCTTTACCAAAGCTCCTGTATCAATATGAACGGGGCAGTTGACCGCGCACATGCTGTCGGCCGCACAAGTTTGGACTACGTCATAGTCGAATCTGCCAGACAGGTCTTTCACGAGTGCGTCATCACCCGCCGACTCGGCTTCGGAGATAGCACGTCTAATCACGATTCGCTGGCGCGGGGTAAGAGTCAAATCGCGACTCGGGCAGACCGGCTCACAGTATCCGCACTCAACGCACCTATCGACTTCTACGTCAATCGTTGGGCTCGTTTTCAAATCTTGCACATAAATCTCCGGATCGGAATTGATAAGCACTCCAGGGTTCAAGACGTTACGCGGATCACAAAGTCGCTTGATCTCGACCATGACTTCGTAGAGTTCGTCTCCGAATTGCCTGCGCACGTAAGGCGCCATGATGCGACCCGTGCCATGCTCAGCCTTAAGTGAGCCATTATTGGAAAGTACAAGTGTCACCATCTCCTCAGTGAAATTGCGATAACGCTCTAACATCTCTGGTATGTCGAATCGCTCATTCAGCAAGAAATGCAGATTCCCGTCTTTGGCATGACCGAAAATCACACTGTCGAAATATTTATGCTTGCGCAACAACTCCGCTAACTCTTTTGTCGTCTCATGCAGTGCCCAACTTGGCACCGCAATATCTTCCAATATCGCAGTCGTGCCGGATGGACGGTTGCCCGCAACTGCCGCATAGAGACCTTTACGTGCTTTCCAAAGTTCGTTGCGAGTCTTGAGTTCCTGTGTCAAAACTGTTGGTGCAATGGGCAATTTCGCGAAAGTTCTCTGACCACTCTCCATTAAGGACTCAAGTTCAGCTACGCTCGCTGCTTGATACTCAACCAACAAGGCCGCATGATCGACGAATGTGTGATGGACCAAAACTGAATCCGCCATGTGCTCCCGCTGCGCCACTCGCAGGGACGAGGCGTCAAGAAGTTCGATCACGTTAGCCCGCGACTCCTTTAGAGCCAACAACGAGTCGGTAGCTGCCTCCAAGGTCTCAAAAATTAGCAACCCAGTAGCCTGTTTCTGCAATAGCGGGACAGTGTTGAAGGTGACTTCTGCAATAAAAGCCAGCGTTCCTTCACTCCCCACAATCAGGTGTTGAAGAATGTCGACGGGTCGTTTGTAATCTACAAAAGAATTGAGCGAATAACCCATGGTGTTCTTAATCGCATACATCTGGCGAATCTTCTCCACCGATTCACTAGTTGCATGAATACGCTTCTGCAATCCAGCGAGACCTTCATACAATTCTGGCTCTTTGCTCCGCAACTCATCATCAGCATCTGGGCGTCGAGTGTCCACAACCGTGCCACTTGGCAAAACAAATATCATCGAGTCCAAAGTTGCATAGGTGTTGAATTTAGTTCCGCAAGCCATCCCACTCGAGTTATTAGCGACCACTCCGCCTATCGTGCATGCGATCTCACTTGCAGGATCAGGTCCTAGTTTGTGGCCGTATTTCATCAGTGCAAGATTTGCCTGCTTGACAGTTGAACCTGGTTGCAGTCGAATTCGGGCTCCATCATTGAGTACTTCAATTTCTTTGAAATGTCTGCGCACGTCAACGAGCAAGCCAGATGAAACGCCCTGCCCACTTAGGCTCGTGCCACCCGAACGGAACGTCAGTGCGATGTTCATCTCGTGGCTCACCCGAAAGAGTTGACCTACATGGCCAGCGTGTTTCGGCCGCACAACTACTTCAGGAATTAGCGCATAATGCGACGCATCACTAGCCATAGATGTGCGGTCGAAGATATGAGCAAACACTCCACCGGGCACAGCCGCCTCTAGCGCTCCGACCAGAGCCCTATTCGTCATGAACCTAAAAATCCTCTCCGTTGAACAGCCAGTGGTTCATTTCTTATCGCACAGCCTGCACCACTCACTTACTATCACTTACTGTAAATAGAGTCCCACACTATGGCGACGAATGAGAATCCCGCCAGCCAACTGGGCCGGACCTTCATTTCTGATTGCAAATCTTTCCAGATCTTCAGACTGGAGGTGATGTATTCCTTTTGCGTAGGCGTGAAACATTCAATATTTGCCTTATCAAAACTGAACATCTTCACTTGCAGGTCGACGATTGTCTTCTGTAGGTCAATGTAGAAATCGGAATTATCTGTGGCAAAATACCAGGACCATTTCCCGTTTACTGGTCCATATTTCACTGATAGAGGCTTCTCCATCTTTTCGAAAGCCCGAACTTGCGTCTTTACGCCGACGCATTTGGAAGGCAGCGAGGCGGCGTTACTTGCTGGTACGGAAAAAACGGTGCCCGCGAAGATCACCAGAAGAGCTAATCCAAGTATCTTTATATGTTTCATGTTCTCTCCCCCTTCTCTCTACCTTAGCCACATCTCTCAAGCATGCCTAGCACGTCGAGGGCTCCCGGACCAGAAATTTGTGCCTATTCGAAACAAGCCAGCGCCGTAATCCTAGCTTCGGTCACAGTTTACTAAATCACAAAAAATAGTAGCGGAGAGGTGCTCCACGACTGATAATAGATAGCGAATTGGAGATGATTATGAGCAAGGATGGAGTTGCAGGCGATATTCCGAGCCAGGGTAACTCTGGTCTTGTTGCCCGCGTGACGAGAAGTTATAGCCACGGCTCTGCCTTACGCGCAGCGGTATTTATCTTCGCCCTCTTAGTTACTCTCATTCCCCTTAGCACCGAAGATTTGCAGGGAAGGACTCCTATACGCGACGTCGATCAATACTTGATGACTCATGGGCTCTACGCTTTGACTCTTGGCGAACTAAAACAAATTGTCAAACTAAAGGGCCTAGAAGCTTATTGGGTTGGCCCAGTAGCGAATGCCAAGTACGTCCTCGACGCATCTGAAAATGATCGCATCTCCATACGATATCTGCCTAAGGGCCACGGTCTTGAAGATCTGGGATCAAACTATCGCGTCGTCTCTACCTACAAAACTAATAACAGCTTCCATCTTTTCCGTGAAGCGGCCAAAGAGCCAGACTCCATCTCTTTCACCAACGTCAATGGAAATCAGATTCTTTATTACAAGGATTTACCCCAGAATGTCTATACAGCATTCAAGGGCAAAGATGTACAGGTCGAACTCTTCGACTCGCGCACCGGCACAGCTTTAGAACTAGCGATAAACGACCGGCTGACACTCATTATTTAACTCTTTGCAGAACTGTAGTCGCCAATCCTGCAACGGTAATTTTCGAGGTAGCTTTCAAAGTCTTGATTACTTTTACTCCTGCGCTCTTCTCATTCACCACAACGCTCCAATTACCTTTCGATGGTAGGGCGATTTTCTGGGAAGTCGAGTTAGGGTTATGAACCACGACGATTGACTTCCAACTGTCTTTCACGGCGGATCCATTGAGTGAATACGCGATAACATCATTAGAGGCTTTGAGAAATGTCAGGTTCTTCTGTATCGAAGTAGTCGTCGACATTCGAAAAGCCGGATGCGCCTTTCGTAGAGCCAGCAGCCCCTTGTAGTAATTCACTGTTGCAATGTTCTTACCTCGCAAATCCCATTTGAGGGAATTGATGGCATCACTTGAGCGATAACTATTGGAATCACCATTTTTGGATCTCAAAAACTCCTGACCGGCCTGCATAAATGGCACACCTTGAGCTAGGAATGCTATCGAGGTTGCGAATCGATCGAGTGTATCTATTTTGGCGGTTGGGGCATTAGGAACGCTGGCGGTCAACTTGTCAAACAAAGTTAAATTGTCGTGTGACTCAACATAGTTAACCGATTGGGTGGGATCTGTGGTTATCCACTTCCCCAAAACGTCCCGGCTATAGAAAACATTGCCGACAATGCCCGCTTTTGTGCTTGTGATCTGCGTCAACTTACCCGTGGCATAACCGGTATCAGTAGCATCGAAGACTGAGCCCTTTATACCGTCACGAAGTTGGTCATTGAAGGCAGAAATGCCGACCAAAGAGCCTATGTTTTGTTGGGTTGATTTCTCTATAGCGGGCAAGGTGCCCATGTCCCAACCCTCGCCGATAATCAATATGGAAGGATCGATCTTCGTAAGTTCCATGCGGATTTGCTGCATTGTTGTCAGGTCAATTAGCCCCATCAAGTCGAAGCGAAATCCATCGAGGCGATATTGGGTCGCCCAGTACTTAACTGAGTCGACGATAAATTTACGCACCATCGGTCTCTCGGAGGCCACATCGTTTCCGACTCCACTGCCGTTAGTGAGAGTGCCATCGGAATTGGTTCGGAAAAAGTAGCCGGGCACTATATTTTCTTGACTGAAACTTGAAACGCTAAATACGTGGTTATACACCACGTCCATCATCACACGTAAGTTGTTGTCGTGCAGAGACTGAATTGCGCTCTTCAGTTCAACGATACGTGCAGTGGGGTTCCTGGGATCTGATGAGTAAGAGCCTTCTGGCACATTGTAGTTCTGCGGGTCATACCCCCAGTTAAAAGTCGGATTAGCTTCATCGACCGATGCGTAATCAAAAACTGGAAGTAACTCAACATGAGTTGCGCCAAGGTCCTTTATCGCCGCAACACCAGCGAGACCACCGGCATTTGTCTTGGCCGTCATGTTGGAAAGTGCCGAATATTTTCCTTTCTGGGCGGCTGGGAAATTTCCTGATGCATCCATCGACAAGTCTCGTACATGCAATTCATAAATTACGGCATCAGTACCTTTCCCGCTGAATGAAGGTTTCTTCTTGCTCCAGCCCTGCGGATCGGTCTTCGACAGATCCACGACTACGCCACGCGTGCCATTGATTGTTGTAGCACGCACATAGGGATCTACTGCCTCACGCTCAACTCCACCGACCGTGACGCGGTAGTTATAAATGAGACCGTTGGCATTGACTTTCTGAGTGGTTATCCACGTTCCGTTCTGATCAGCGAGCATCGGTGTAGTGATACCTTCATTCGCAGAAGTGTCAGCCTTGGCATAAGTCACTAACTTGACTGCAGTTGCAGTTGGTGCCCAAAGACGAAAATCAGTGCGATCCGTGAAATATGTGTTCCCAAGATCGTTGCCTGCGTACGTAAAGCGAGTGTTGAACCCATCGGAGTTCATGATCTTGCCTGGGGTTGTTTCAACTTTTCCAAACGTTGGATGCGAGAGCGTGTAGGTCTTACCAAGGACGACGTCAGCACCGAGAGTAAGTTGAACTTGACTTGCACTAGTCGAGGTACCGTTGAGCGCTTTTACGGAGGTGACACTATTTCCGTCGGAAAGAGTAAACCCTTCAGCTCCTGAACCGGTGAGTGCCATCTTCTGGCTGAGTTCTACCGTAAGTAGACGGAATCCGTCGATGCTGGCCGAACGAATTGAAGCGTTACTTGTGGGGGCACTTGTATATACAGTCTTGTCCCCCTGGATTAGCCAGATGGTTGCATTTCCGTTCGCATCAAAATTAGTAACGAAGCGATCGTCGCCGACATCCTTTGATTGCCATGCGTTTAATCGAACAATAAATCCCACGCTTTCAAAATTTGCCATGTCAGGAATGTCTAATTTCAGCACTTTTCCAAAAGCATCATCCCCGTTGAATTCTGTGCCGTTGGCGTTTACATCGACATCACCTGAACTCCCAGAAACATTTTTCCAGAGCCACAAGTTCCAGCCTTTGTAATCTTCACCTGGGCGCTGATAGTGAATGGTGAGATGTACGGTCGAGGGAGTGGCGCTAGCCTGCGAAGGTAAGGAGATTGCCAGTAACGCTAGGGAAACAAGCAGCGCACCAACTTGGCGCCGACGACTACCAAATGAGGATGTGATTTTCACTAAAACTCCTTCGCCCACCAGAAGTGGGATCCCTAGGTGACTCCAAGGCGAACCTAAAAATCAAATTCGAAAATGTGTGGTTTTCTGGCCGACCACGCCAGGACTGGCCATAAAGACCATTCCTGCCTCAGGATATTGTGCCAGGTCGGTATCTTCACGCGCACTTGTGATAAATATCTGGTCTAATTTTTCCCCGCCGAAGACACACGAGGTGATCCTGGGCGCGGGGCAGGTGATTTCCTCAATTTGGATGCCCGTCCGACCGTCAAAGCAGCGAACCGCCGCGCCTAGCCAAAAGGCAACCCAAAGATTGTCATTGGCATCCACGCTCATTCCGTCTGGGGATCCCATCTCCTTCGGGAAATGGATCAGAGTTCTACGATTTCTGATGTCATGACCTTCAACATCAAATATGTCCACTCCGCCCAAGGCGGTGTCTATGTAGAACATTCGTGAACCATCGACCGTCCAGTCAAGCCCATTGCTGACCGTAACGTCGCCAAAGAGGCGTCGGATATGTTTGCCGTCACCACGAAGTTGATAAAAGGCTCCCCCATTGGCCGCAAAGTCGTAAGGCATGGTGCCCATAAATAGATCACCTTGCGGGGAGACTTTCCCGTCGTTCCATCGAATTGGACGACGCGCAGGAAATCCGTCCGCATCTTCGCGTGACGGTAGTTGGTGTAGCGAGCCGTCCGCATCGCGCAACACTGGACCTGAGACAACTCCCAGGATGGCACCGCCGGTAACTCGCGGAATCGCGAAGCCGACGTCTTCTTGCGTTGCGTACTCCATGATTTCTCCGGTAAGAAAATTACGCGAGCGCACTTTTCTTCCCATAATGTCGACCCACGAGATTTGTTCGTTCGCCACCCCAGTTGCGGTCGGACCTTCACCCAGCAAATTGACTCGTTCATCAAAAACGGAAGCTCTAATCATGGTCCCTCCGTTGCATCAAAGTCAGTGGGAGTGGCGCGGGACATCGCTGCCTGAGCCGCCTACCAGGAAGTCAAGGTCTGCGCCTTTGTTGGCTTGCAAAACATGATCAACATAGATTTTGCTCCACCCGCGCGTTGGTCCGCCAACAGGAGCTTTCCAATCTGCTCGACGTTGTTCAAGAACTTCGGGAGACACGAGTAGATCTAGGCGCCGATTCGCAACATCGAGTTCGATCTCGTCATCATTTCGCACGAGTGCAAGTGGGCCACCGATTGCCGATTCAGGAGCCACGTGTAAAACGACGGTGCCGTAGGCAGTTCCACTCATCCGAGCGTCAGAGATTCGAATGCAATCCATGATCCCCATGGCCATAAGTTTGCGGGGCATAGACACATTACCCACCTCAGGAAATCCTGGATAACCCTTTGGTCCGGAATTTTGCAAAACAATGATGTCGCCTTCATCTATATCCATGTTCATGTCATCGGCTGCGATGTTGTACGCCTCAACCGTGCTGAAAACGCGCGCTCTGCCACGATGTTTAAGTAAGTGCGGAGAGGCGGCGGAAATTTTCAGTACTGCTCCATCAGGTGCAAGGGACCCGCGCAAGACGACAGTCCCCGAACCTGCCACCTGGAAAGGCTCCGCGACCGAAGTGATCACATCTTTGTTCCAGTTTTTGGCTTTCTCGATATTTTCCGCAACAGTCTTTCCAGTGACGGTGATGTGATCGCGGTGAATGAGATCGCCGAGCTCAGACATCACTACCGGAATGCCGCCCGCATAGAAGAAATCTTCCATCAAATATTTTCCTGAAGGCATGAGATTAACTACCACTGGAATGTCGCGCGCTAACGAATCAAAATCTGAAAGCTCTAGATCCACTCCGACGCGGCCCGCTAGTGCTAACAAGTGAACGACTGCGTTCGTAGACCCACCGACAGCGGCGTTGACGCGGATGGCATTCTCGAATGCTTTGCGCGTGAGAATCTTTGACAGGCGCAGATCCTCTTGGACCATCGCCACGATACGGCGACCCGCAATCTGAGCCAAGGCATAGCGGCGTGAATCAACTGCCGGAATAGCAGCGCTGCCCGGCAGTTGCATGCCGAGTGCTTCAGTGACCGAAGCCATCGTCGATGCCGTGCCCATAGTCATGCAGTGACCTGCGCTGCGGGCCATACAGGTTTCCGCCTCGGTGAATTCTTCCTCGCTCATCCGACCTGCACGAACTTCGTCAGCGAATTTCCAGACGTCGGTGCCTGAACCAATATCTGTTCCACGGAACTTGCCGTTGAGCATCGGTCCGCCAGTCATCATCAAAGTTGGAATGTCAACGCTGGCGGCCCCCATAAGCATTCCCGGTGTTGTCTTATCGCAGCCAGCCAGCAGAATAACGCCGTCCATAGGATTGGCCCGGATTAATTCTTCAACTTCCATAGCCAATAGATTGCGATACAACATCGTGGTCGGGCGCATGATCGGCTCGCCAAGTGACATTGCGGGGAACTCAAGTGGAAATCCACCGGCTTCCCATACTCCGCGCTTGATCGATTCAGCTACCCGATTGAGGTGGGCATTGCACGGCGTGAACTCAGACCAAGTCGAGCCGATTCCGATGACAGGTCGGCCGTCAAAAAGATCCGGCGCGAAGCCTTGATTGCGCATCCAGGAACGATGGATGAAACCATTCTTTCCTGTGTCTCCAAACCATTCCGAACTTCGTCGCTTGCCTTTTCCCATGTCTTCGCTCATGGGCGAAATACTACCTATCGCGTGGCGCGAACAATAATGTTTTCGAGTTCGATTCCTTCGGCCAATCTGTTCAATTGTTGTTCAATAAGCTTTCTGGCACGCGGTTCGAATGCACTTGAATTTCCTCCTACATGTGGGGCGATCAAGATGCCAGGTGCGCCCCAAAGCGGATGATCGGCCGGTAGAGGCTCCGGATCTGTAACATCAACAGCGGCAGTGATCTTGCCAGTATGCAGCGCCGCAACTAGCGCATCCGTATCCACGACTGCGCCACGAGCAACGTTTACCAGAAGTGCGCCGTCTTTCATGAGTGAAAATCTGCGTTCATCAAAGAGGTGGTAGCTGGAATCATTGAGCGGGAGAATCAAAATCACTACATCCAAAGTTGGAAGGTGCGCGTCGAAATCAGTCATCTTTATTGCGCCATCACGCCCTGATTGCGAGAACGCCACAACATCGACATCGAAGCCGGAAAGTATTCGCGCAATATTTTTGCCGATAGCCCCAAAGCCTACGATGCCGATTTTACGATCATTAATAGATTTGTAGCGGCCTGGCTTCCATTCGCCTTTTTCTTGGTTGCGCACAAAATCTGGAATTCCGCGTAGTGAAGCAATTGTGAGCCCGACGGCGAGTTCGGCTGTCGACGCATCGTGTATACCTCGTCCGTTGCACAAAGTAATTTCTGGGCGGACATAATCCATCGCGTCGTCGAATCCCGCAGTCAAAAGTTGGAGAACTGAAAGTGATGACATGCGATTTGCGTACGCAAGTCCCTTCCGGCCGCCTAGATACGGCGCGACGTAAAAAGTAATCTCCGAAAGGATCTTCTCATCCATCTGATCTAGTGGCGCGGTGGCTGGAGATAGCGTGCGCATACCCGCCGGAACTTCGAGGTCGTCCCATTCGGACCACAAAATCTGCTTTCCGAGCGATTTCATCACGCTTTCCCTTCGGTTTCATTTGCTCGAGCGTTGCTGTCAATCGGAATAATCTCAACTTGATTCGTCAAGGTGCCCACCTCATCGACGGTAATTGAGACTATGTCCCCCTCTTCCAGCGCTACATCCAGCGGCGGAATAATGCCTGTTCCAGTTGATAAAACGACGCCATCTGGAAACACCTGGCACCGAAAAAGGTAGGAGACAAGATCTTCGAAAGTACGATTTAGGTCACCCAGAGATGTCTGTGCTTTCCAAACTGTTGCCCCATTTCGTTCAATGGAGGAGCGAATTCCGACATTTTTGTACTCGGTGATGTTCCATGAGGGTGTGATGGTGGGTCCCATGGAGGTCGAACCGATGTAGATCTTCGCCTGTGAAAGGTAAAGGGGGTTCTCTCCTTCAATAGAACGTGCAGTCACGTCGTTGCAGATTGTCAGTCCGATAATTTCTTCATAACGGTTGATGACGATGACAACTTCAGGCTCTGGAACCGTCGCAGAAGCATCACCTCGCATTCCAATTTTGTCTCCGTCACCAACACATCGAATAGCGGTTGATTTCAAAAATATCTCTGGACGATCGGCCTCATAAACCCGCTGATACACATCGGGCATGCCACTTTCTTCTTTTCGGGCATCACGAGAGCGAAGGTAGGTAACTCCAGCACCCCATATTTCAATTTCATCCGAGATCGGCACACCTAGCCGTCCCGCTACTTTCTCACCAATAGGGCCGTCGAGTGCTGCGCGAAAGTCGTGGAGTCGCATGCGCAGCGCGTCCCCTAGAGTGTTCACGCCAGAGATCAACCAGTAATCGACTCCATCGGTTTGAACAAGTTGTCTCGGATTTGTCTCGGTCGCGATGACAGCAAGAACTTTGCTCAAAAGCTTCTCCCTACGAATTAGGTAACCATTCACTAACGGCCAGAAGGCAAATATACTCATGCGAGAGCAACATGATGGGTGCAAAATGAATGATTGGAAAGTGTGGAACCCGCAAGAGGCGCGCAATTTCTTGCCCGTCCCCCTCAACTCAGATGACAAATATTCGCGCGGAGTTCTCGGCTTAGTTGCGGGATCTGACGAGTACCCCGGGTCCGCCGTCCTATCTTCTAAGGCGGCATTGCGAACAGGGATTGGCATGATCAGATATTTCGGTACCGAAAAATCTCAAATGCTGGTACTTAATTCCTGTCCGGAAGTTGTAATTATGGAGGGGCAAGTTCAGGCGTGGGCTATTGGCTCAGGAGTGGATCCTAAGAATCTAGATCGTGCGCGGGAAGCGGTAATCGAAACCGCGCTCAACCAGAGGACTCCCGTGCTTCTCGATGCAGGTGCGCTGGAGTTTGTCGGAAGATTCCACGGTCCGACACTCATCACGCCGCATTACCGAGAGTTGGCACGACTTTTTGAAAGCACGGGTGTCAAAGTCAGCGCTGCGGAAATTAAGAAAGATCCTCGTCAATGGTGTCGTCGTGCCGCTGATGAATTAAAAGTATGCGTACTTCTCAAGGGAACCGTCACATTTATTGCGGCACCTGACCATTGCATTGAACTTCCGATGGCAACTTCTTGGATGGCCACCGCTGGAACGGGTGATGTTTTAGCGGGAATTATCGGAGCGCTTATGGCAACCCAATCAGACAAGATTCTTAGTGAGGCTTCCAGCCTTGTTGGTATTGCCGCCACCGGTGCATTACTCCATGCACAAGCAGCTGACAGGGCTAGCGGCGGCGGACCTATTTGCGCATCCGACATCATTTCCGAAATTTCTAACGTAATTCGAGATCTGCTCGCCACATAGAAGTCTGATATCAGTTGGTGCCACTTCCTGGGGCTACCCCTAAAATTCCACTTAAATAAGGCAATTCCCGCAGATTGAACCGAGATTGTCCACCGTATTGCATAAATCGCCATAGGCTCATAAACACCATGAATGACCACCATGAATGAGAAAGTTTTACTTATCAATGACGACGCTTTCGAATTAATAACACTTTCTGAGGTACTCAATCTTCGTGGAATAAATATTGTAGGTACCGCTCGAAGTCTCGTCGCGGCGGAGAGTCTGTTTCGCACCCTACATCCAGAAGTAATTGTTGTGGACGTGGATTTTAATCACTTCGACGGAGTGTCCTTTGCTACCCGTATGAGAGCCCGCAATCAAGCCATTGGAGTAGTGCATACCTCCACATGTTCTGATCTGCGACTTCTTGGTATTCAGGAGTGCGAAATCGCACCTTCTGCACTTATGGTCATGAAGCGCCGCATCGGAGACATTGAGGTTCTATGCGATGCCATTCTTCACTCAACGCTTGCGCGCATCAACAACGAGAAGATTCTTTGGGTCAATCGCTTCCCTCAACTCCTTGAAAACTCTTTCATGTCAGTAGTCCAAGACCTCACAAATATCCAAGTAGAGACTCTCAGGTTTCTTTCGCAAGGATTGAGCAACGCTGAAATTGCCAAAGTACGTTTTGTGAGTGAGAAGGCGGTCGAACAGATTGTGGCAAGAATTGCCTTGGCGATGGGGTTTCAGTGCGACAGAAAACGCAATATGCGCGTCCTCATGACTAACGAGTTCAACCGATGGGTGGGCTCGTCCGCTTCCTGATGGCTTGTTCTTAAGGTTCGTCAGGTATCTTCCCCTCTATGGATCTCACGGATTTGCGCTCTCGGTGGAACGATGTACTCGACGCTCTTGAACGTCGCGATCGCATGGCGTGGATTGTTTTTTTTGATGCCCGTCTTGCCAAGTTAGACGGATTGACACTTACTTTGGATTTTTCAGATGCCACGAAATTTGCGACCGGATTTGATTACGCGCAGGTTCGCGATCATCATCGAATAGCGCTCATTGAGTCCATAAAAGAAATCTGCAACTTAGAATTAGAAATCTCAAGCTCGTGATTGCAATTTCTCGACGATATGTCGCGATTATTCTCGGAGTAATTCTTATCGCCTTCGGACTCAACTCCTCGAGCGCGGATGCTGGTAGCTATTCTCTTTCCTTGGCGCTCAAACAGACGCCTAGTGTGGGCGAACCTCTCGTAACGCTGTATGGACAGATCACACCTCGTAGGTCCGCATTGAAAGTTGAAATAAATGTCCAGATCGCCGGGAAGTGGCAAGAGACATCTCTTTCAACTAGAACAAATCTCGCTGGGACCTGGAAGATTGAAACTGTAGCAACCGCATTAAATGCAACTGCGACCTATCGCGCCACGACCGTGGCCGGTGGCACACGCTTGTACTCACCTTTTCGCACCATTTCCATAAAACAGGGGCCGCAGATGAGTGAGTATGACCCAACTTCCCTTATAGAAGAGACGGGGCCAGGAGGGCGAATTCACGGGGCGGACATTAGTCGCTGGCAGCATCCTGGTGACGCTCCAATAGATTTCGACAAGATGTATGCAGCCGGCGTGAGATTCGTGATGATTAAGGCTTCCGATACACGGGACACTTCGGACGCAATCACACTCAAATATGTTGCGATGGATCACGATGCTGCGCAGGCGGCTGGTATCTACACCGGTTTTTATCACTACGCGACACTGCCAGATTCAACAGATCCAAACGTGATTGAAACTGATGCACGGGCTCAGGCGCAGAAGGCTGTCTGGCGATTAGCAAGTCTCGGGGGTTACACGAGTAGAGATCTCTCCTACGCACTTGATTTAGAAAATAACTGCGTACGATTTTCAAACGGTGCCTGCACCAAATACACCTCAAAGGCGCTCGTCACCCTATGGGCCGAAACCTGGTTAGCCGATGTCGCCGCGAAAACTGGCCGTACCCCTATCTTATATTCGTATTCACAATTTCTTGAAAACGCGATGATGCGTAGCCCCGCGCTCAACCAATATCCATTATGGATTGCTCATTATTCACTCAACCCGGCAGATCCACTCGCACAACCAGGTCAGAAGAATTCCGGCTGTTATGTGCATTCATGGACGACAGCAAATTGCTCTTCTCTCTGGATGATGTGGCAGTACACCTCTTGCGGAATAGCTAAGAAATACGGTGTACCTGGAGGTCGACTTGATCTCAATGTGTTTCGTGGAACGCCGAATGCCTTCTTAGAACTCATGCAGGGAACTTGGGAGCCAGAAGTCGCTGACTTGATGCCTATTAAGGAACCTAGTCAAACCCAGATCGTTAATGTAAAAGCGAGTACGACCGATAAGCCAGTTGTGATCTCTATTCAAGTTACCCGACCGACTGGCGAGCCTGTCGTCACGGGTACTGTGAAATTCGTGCCAGATAAATCAAATCCTGTGTATCTTCCCATCATCCAAAGCGTCACTCGTTCATCAAGCGGACGGTATTCATTAATTGTAAAGGGTATGCCTGTCGGAACCTGGCTCGGCAGAGTCTCCTTCACCGATGGCACTGGAACGCATGCCAAAAGTATTGCTCCCCTTACTCTCACGATTGCGCAAGGACCTTTTCCGACACCGACACCGACGACCACGTCTGTCCCATCACCTAAGCCATCAAGTACTGGGACTACTGACCCTTGCAAGAATCAGATCAGGAATTAACGCCCTGCTTGCTGGCCAGCTCACGTTCTGCATATTGCTCGTAAGCTTTCACTGACCGCTTTCTATCTCTGCTACTCCAGCCAAGAACTGGGGCGATGATGCAGGCAATCTCGTCCGCAACTCCGATTCCGGCATCAGGTGATTCAAAGGAAATTCGAGTTCGACGTGCAATCACGTCTTCCACGCAGCGCGCGCCTTCATGGCTTGCCGCGTAAAAAATCTCGGCTTTTAGATATGGAAGATCTTCAGTAAGCAATTCACCCAACGAAGAATCCCTTTCAATCAAAGTGAGGATTTCCGAAATTAAAGATCCATATCTATTCAGTAAGTGCGTAAGTGAGGCTTCGGAAATTCCAGTATCTGAGGAGATCATAGGAATCTGGTTTAGTAGCGCGTTGTAGCCTTCCGCACCAACGAGAGGCAATTTGTCAGTAATAGACTTGCCTACTTCGATTGGCAAATCCTGTGTGGCAACATCGATTACATCTTCAGCCATAATTCGATAGGTCGTATATTTTCCACCTGCCACACTCACAAAGCCGGCCATCGGACGGTCAACTGTATGCTCTCGAGATAACTTTGTGGTGGAAGTATCCGCCTTGCTTGATACCAACGGTCGCAGCCCTGCGTACACGCCGATCACATCTTCAATTCGGATTTCCGGCGCTAAAATACGATTGGCTTGATCAATGATGTAATCAACATCTTCGCGCGTGGCAAGTGGTCGCGCTCGATCGCCCGTGTACTCCGTATCTGTTGTTCCCAATATCCACTTGCCGTCCCAAGGAATTACGAAAAGAACTGAGACTGGGGTCTTGAGAACTATCCCTACTTCGGAAGCAATAGCACTACCTGGCAACACAATATGAACGCCCTTGCTCATCCGCACTTCGTAACCCGGCGTCAAGCCAAATTGCTCATGCAATTCGTCACTCCAAATACCTGCACACATTACTGTTACGCCAGCCGAGACCTTGATGAGATTTCCGGACTCGCTATCACGTACATTGGCGCCTACCACCTTGCTTCCATCTTTGATGAGAGTTTCGCACTTAACTCCAGTAGCAATGATTGCGCCATATTTGAGCGCTGTGCGAGCGATCATCATGGTATGTCGAGCATCGTCAACTTGCGCATCGAAATACTTAACCGCCCCTATAACAACATCCTGCCGGATAGAGGGTGCAACCTCCGCAACCCCTTTCTGGCTTAGGTGCTTATGCCACGGCAAGGTGCGTTGGAAACCGCGAAGTACATCGTAAAGAGTGAGGCCAGCGCCTACATATGTCCGATCCTTAACCTTGTCTTGCAACGGGAAAAGAAAGGCCACGGGTTTGACTAAGTGCGGCGCTAGCGTGGTAACCATTGCTTCGCGCTCTTGTAGAGCCTCTCGTACCAACCTGAAATCGTATTGCTCCAGATAACGAAGACCCCCATGAATCAACTTGCTCGAACGACTAGAGGTTCCCGAAGCAATATCTCCCGATTCAACCAGGGCAACTCGAAGTCCACGAGAGGCAGCATCCAGCGCTGCCCCAACCCCTGTAACGCCGCCGCCTATGACGAGTACATCAAAACTTTGTCTGGCTAACTCGGACACGGCGGTGCGATGTTGTTTGGGGTTCAATCGCGAGTCGAACATGTGTCACCTGATTTCTATACCAGTAAAGTGGAGTGTAACGCATTCATGAATTGGAGACCCTGATGAAATTTGTTGGGAGCTTAGACCAAGGTACCAGCAGTACGCGATTCATGATTTTCGATTGCAAAGGCAATGTAGTTGGACAGCATCAACTTGAGCATCGGCAGATTCTAGAAAAATCAGGATGGGTCGAACATGATGCGCAAGAAATCTGGCATCGAACGAAAGAGGTAATAATCGGCGCTCTCAAGAATTCCGAAATTCTTGGTTCTGATCTTGCTGCCATTGGAATTACTAATCAGCGCGAAACGACGGTGATGTGGGATTCACTCACGGGTGCACCTTTGCATAACGCAATTGTTTGGCAGGACGCGCGAACCGCGGAATTTCTTGCGACTCTTACTGAACTAGAGAAGGAAGTAATAAAAAGTAAATCAGGTTTAACGGTCGCACCGTATTTTTCGGCCGCGAAAATGAAATGGCTGATGACCCACGCTTCGGGCGCGAAAGAAAAGATCGAAGATGGAAGTGCCCTGCTTGGCACGATTGATTCCTGGTTGCTGTGGAATCTCTCGGGCGGGGCAAACGGCGGTGTTCATTTCACTGACGTCACAAATGCCAGCCGCACTTCACTGATGAACCTTGAAACTCTGGATTGGGATCAGCAATTGCTTGACATTTTTGGAGTGCCTAGGAATTTGCTACCTGAAATTCGCTCATCCTCCGAAATTTATGCTTACACCGATCCAGCCGGTCCGCTGGGGGCAGCGGTTGCCCTATCGGCAATCTTGGGAGATCAACAAGGCGCACTCGTTGGTCAGACTTGCTTCGATCGTGGTGAATCAAAAACCACGTATGGCACTGGCAACTTTGCGCTACTAAATACGGGCAGTGAGATTGTGCGATCTTCGAATGGTCTACTTACAACGGTTGCATTCCAATTCAAAGGTCAACCCGTCCAGTATGCACTCGAAGGTTCCATTGCGGTGACAGGTTCGGCCATCCAATGGCTGCGCGACCAATTACAAATCATTACTAGTGCTGCCGAGACTGAAGCGCTAGCAGCTTCGGTACCCGATAATGGCGGTGTCTATTTTGTGCCAGCCTTCTCCGGCTTATTTGCTCCGTATTGGCGTAGCGATGCACGAGGAGTGATTGTCGGTCTGACTAGGGCAACAACGAAAGCGCACATCGTGCGAGCCACCCTTGAGGCGATCTGTTATCAAACTCGCGAGATCATGGATGCAATGTCGGCTGATAGTGGAGTTCCACTGACGATGATGAAGGTCGATGGCGGGGTAAGTGCAAATGAGTTCTGCATGCAATTGCAGGCTGACATCATGGGTTTAGATATAACGCGTCCAATGATCGCCGAGACTACCGCGCTCGGGGCGGCTTACGCGGCGGGATTGGTGGTTGGTTATTGGAAGGATATCTCTGAAATAAAGGCGTTGTGGAAACCTTCCCGAACATGGACCTCAAATTCAACGAGTCAAGAACGTGAAGAGGGTTTTCGACTTTGGAAGAAGGCCGTCACTCGATCTTTTGACTGGATCGAATAATTATTCGACTGGCAATACGCGCAAAACTTCAACCCCACCGATATCTTTAAGAATCGTCAGGAGATCTGTGGGATCCGATCCCGGAATCGCAACTGTGATGTCGTCATAGCCACGACCGTCTTCACTCTTCATCACAACTAGTCCACGAATATCTCCACCCGCAAATCCGATCGCCGATGCGACGGCTCCGAGCGAGCCTGGACGATCGGGCAGGGAAACATGGAGTCTAAAAAGAGCCATGTCTCACCTTAGCCTGACCACTATCAATTTCTCGTTCATTTTTCGGCGCGATTTAACTGACTCAGGAATTTATTGTTTGCGCCGAACCCAGTACGACCCTAAACGTCTTTTGTAATCCAGATGGAAGATCCACCAAAACCGACACAGTTGTGCCTGGCGCATACGAACGAATCTTCACGACGCAGGAAATGAAATCTGATATCCGCGCCCCGTCGATAAAACGAATTATCGAACCGACCGGCATGCCTGCCTTATCCGCCGCTTCTCCAAAGCTGAGCTGGGAAACCTTGGCACCTATGCCTAGGTAACTCGTATCGAAATAGACGCCCAACACTGGACGAGTTGACACGCCATTGTCGATCAACTCCGTAGCGATTCGTTTTGCTTCATTTATCGGTATCGAGAAACCGAGCCCGATACTTCCGCTCGACCCGCCCGACGACAAGGTCGCGATCGCAGAGTTCACACCAACCATCTTGCCCTGCGAGTCGAGGAGGGCACCGCCAGAGTTACCTGGGTTGATTGCAGCGTCGGTCTGAATTGCATTGATAAATGATTCAGAACCGGCATTTCCAGTTGTCACTGGGCGATTAAGGGCGGAGACGATTCCACTCGTCACGGTACTTGCTAGCCCAAGTGGAGATCCGATTGCAACCACAGGATCGCCAATGGTGAGTTTTGAAGAATCTCCAAAAGCTATAACCGGCAGATTGCCTTTTGAAATTTTGAGGACAGCGAGATCGTAGATTGCATCACGCCCGACGATAGTGGCGGGCACGGTATCACCGTTGCTGAATTCAACTTTAATTGTTCCGGTGCTAACGGCATCCTCTACAACGTGGTTGTTCGTCAAGATGTAACTAGTCGTGGCACCAGTCCTAATGACAGAGCCAGATCCATTTCCTCCACCATTAGCAGTCGTTACCAACACTGATACGACGCTAGGAGTTACTGCAGCCGCGACAGCCTTGACGCTAATGCCGCCTTCGCTCAACTCCACCAATGTGCGGTTCTTTGCGCAGGTTCCGTCCTCTGAGTAATACATGGCATTGGTTCGGTTATCGACACAAGCGCGAGCGGTCGTACTTCCAGGAGTCACCGCTGTTGCGACTCCCCCGATCACGCTCGCTCCAAGAATAAAACCAGCCATGATTTTCATTCCAGTGGATTTCCCAATGCGAAACCTAATTGAAGACATTTTTGATTGCACCGTAAGACCTAGCCTTTCTGAATCACCGTTAGCGAAGTAGCGTCACAACACCGCATGCCCGGAACCGTAACGAAATTTCCTATTAGAAAACCTTACGTTTGCTGAGCATTTTGTCAGAGTTTCTTAATCCTGGCTCATCTGCGAAAGCGAACTCCCTAGGCGTACACAATCCAGCCCGACTCTTCTACAACTTTGATGCTCGGGAGGGGGCTGAGGGCAGGTCCGGCTTTCACCGCGGCTCCGTTGAATGGGTCGAAACTGGCTCCGTGACACGGGCACCGTAAGGATCTCTCTGATTCCAAGTATGAGACGGTGCAGCCTTGGTGAGTGCAAATCTCAGAATATGCAAAAACTCCAACTGCAGTTCGGAAAAGTATTGCAGGCTCGCCGGAAGTCGTTGTGAACTCGTGGTTTGCACCGACCGCCAATTTGCTGGATGCGAGAATTTGCGCTCCAGTTGCATTTGCATTCAAAGCTGAAGCGTCACCCTTTGGACTTTGTTGAAGTACGCGTCCTACCGCGCTAGCCATGACCGCAAACGCACCTACTAATCCCAACCGAATTGTCCCGCGACGATCCAATGAGATATCGATTTTTCTGCGCGCACCGATTACGGCAAGTAGGTAGGCAAGCCACAAAATCGCATAGGCGGTGTCACTTCCGAGAAAATACGGCTGCACGTGCCAGGTCGCGGAGAGCCAGAGGCCAATTGACATCGCAAAACCTGAAAAAGCGAATAGCGTCGGTGCGACCCAGAAAAGCGTTGCCAAGCCAATGGCGAATTCCGAGATCATTACTATCACGCCCACCAAATTTGCGCGTTCAATCAAATGTTGAAAAAGAAAGCCCAAAGGCGATGATTGTGAGTAGCCCTCTAATTGACGCGCAATGGAGGTCGCGCCCGTTTTGGCCAGGAAACCAGGGTCAATGGCTTTATCCCATCCTCCGTAAATCCAAGTGACACCCAGCCAGAGGCGAATGATCCTCACAGAGGGAGATTGCACCCTCCACGAGGAGATGACAGAGTGAAAATAATTTTTGAGATAAAGCATGTGGTTAGCCTAAAGCAAGGAGCCTAAAGCTTGGAAGGGAATCTGGCTCCCTGACTTGGACTCGAACCAAGAACCTGCCGGTTAACAGCCGGCTGCTCTGCCAATTGAGCTATCAGGGATTACGGTGAAGACACTGGCAAGGGCGCAACTCTAGCGCACGCGCCCGCGGGCTTCTAACTCAAGCTAACTCCCCCAAAGCAAGTTCGTGCATGGTGCGGCGGGTGCTTTCCAAAGCCACGAGTTGCGTGAAAAGGGCCGTGTATTGCTCCTCTTGAGTCAGCGGGTTAAGCCGTTGCAAGGTGGATTTCACATCCGCTATCGCCCGACTCATTGCCACTTCCCGCAAGCGGGCCACGATGCTCTCCACGTAGCGTTGAGAAATCTCCCCGTCAGCGCGAATCGGTTCGACCGATAACTCCGCCAGCAAGGATTTCATGCGGGCATCGTCCACATCTTCAAGTCGCACGTTTGCACTGCTGTGCGAATCAATCTCGATTCGCAACTGGCGGTAAGCAGGGTGAGTGAAAGCATCGGCCTCGATCGCCGACCAGTCACTGACAAGTTCGGGCATCTGCAATTTTGCTTTAAGGACTTCGCGCTCAAGGGCGAGTCGGGGTTCGGCCGGATCGGGACGCCACCTGGAATCGTTGATGGCCAGGGTGCTGGCTTCGGGGGCGGGATTTTCTGGCGCAGCGTTTGAACGGGCAACTCTGTTAACGGCTGATGCGACTATCTCCACTTCGACACCCAGCCATCCAGCCAAAAGACGGATATATTCAGGGCGCAGAGATTTATCGCGAATCTGTCCAACAACCGGAGCGGCTGCATTGAGTGCATTAACGCGCCCCTCAGCGGTTTCAAGGTTGTGACGATTTATCTCACTTCTAATGGCGAATTCGAAAAGTGGCACCCGTCTTGCTATGAGGTCGCGAAGTGCGGCATCGCCCTTGTGTTGTCGCAAGTCGCAGGGATCTAATCCGTTTGGTTCAACGGCCACAAAAGTTTGCGTGACGAATTTCTGATCCTCACTAAATGCGCGGAGGGCCGCTTTCTGTCCCGCTGCATCTCCGTCGAATGTAAAAATAACCTCACCGCGGAAAGCATCGTCATCCATCAGAAGTCGGCGTAAAATTCGAATGTGGTCGGTGCCAAACGCGGTCCCGCACGTTGCTACCGCAGTTGGTATTCCTGCTAAGTGGGCAGCCATCACGTCCGTATAGCCTTCAACGATCACGGCCTGTCGAGATTTAGCAATCTCTTTCTTCGCCATATCTAATCCGTAGAGAACTTGACTCTTCTTGTAAATCGGCGTCTCGGGGGTATTGAGATATTTCGGACCAGTATCAACATCGTCCGACGCTAACTTGCGCGCACCGAAACCGACCACATCTCCAGAAATATCTCGAATCGGCCACATCAATCTATTTCTGAAGCGGTCAATTGGACCACGTTGACCCATTTTTGAAAGTCCAGCAATTTCTAGTTCGTCCATCGTAAAACTTTGCGCGCGCAAAAACTTCGTCAGCGCATCCCATTCATCTGGTGCATAGCCCACTTCGAATTTTGCGCATGCATCTTTATCAAATCCGCGCTTGAGCAATAATTCGCGTCCGTACTGCGCCTGGGAAGATTCGTTTAATTGAGATTGATAGAACTTTGCGGCCGCCAAATTCGCCGCAATTAAACGGGACCGCTGGCCGGGCGGAGTGACTTTCCCAGTCGCGCCCTCCTCGTAATGCAAGGTGTAGCCAATTCGTTCGGCAAGACGCTCCACAGTTTCGGTAAATGAAAGGTGATCGATCTTCATCAAGAACGCAATAACGTCGCCACCCACCTGGCAACCGAAACAATGAAAATATCCTTTGCTCGGCGTTACGTGAAAAGAAGGCGATTTTTCATCATGAAAAGGACATAGACCTTTTTTCTGGCCTCCTCCGGCATTTTTGAGTTGGACATAATCGCCTACGACTTCATCGATAGGTGCGCGTTCGCGGATGTACGCAACATCTTCATCTTTTATGCGACCGCTCATGTTTGCGATTCTATCTGCGCCGTCAGGCGCGCGTGCATGGCATAAGCGCCGGGATCGGTGAGGCTAGCGACTTGATCGATGACCACTCTCAACTTCGCCGCATCAGTGGCGGCGTTTTTCCAGTCTTCAAGAAATATCGTATCGAGAGTGTGTGGCGCGCTAGCCAAAATCATTTCGACAAGTTCGGTGATAACTACTCTTTGACGTGCATATCTATCTTGCGCAATTGGAGAATTGATTAAGTAGTGCCCGGCAATAGATTTAAGCAGGCCAACTTCTAAACGTAAGTCGCGCGGAACTTCCAAGTTAGCCCAGTACCTCACGAGTGGCGAACGCCCGTGAACTTTGCGCGTCTCAGTCTCGGCCGTCAACACAAATCTGCCTATCAATTGACTGGTGAGATCTTTGGTGCGGGCCAGGCTTTGATGCGAGCCGTCGTATTGAGTCGGCCAGCAGGACAGGCTCTCCAAACGCTTGAGAGACTCTACGGTTTCTTCTTCACTTGCCTGCACGCCATAGTCAGCCAGCATCACTTTGTGAAGAAGAGGAAGATCGCTGGCGAAATCTTCAACTTTGACTTGGTGTGCTACCAGAGCATCTTCTAAATCGTGAACTGAATAGGAGACATCATCCGACCAATCCATAATTTGCGCCTCGATGCAACGCCTCTCGATGGGGGCGCCCAGGCGCATCCAATCGAAAATTTCTAGATCCTCCGCATACACACCGTATTTGCGATTTGTGCGCGCATAGGGCCAGGGATATTTTGAAACCGCATCCAACGAAGCGCGTGTGAGGTTTAGACCAAAGGAGCGGCCGTGCATGTCATAGGTCTTGGCTTCCAGGCGGGTAAGTAGCCGAAAACTCTGGGCGTTTCCCTCGAAGCCGCCACACTCGTGTGCAATCTCGGCCAACGCAGTTTCGCCGTTATGACCGAACGGTGGATGACCTAAATCATGAGCAAGGCAGGCAGTATCAAGTAGATCGGGGTCGGCGCCAAGTGAATCACCCAATTCGCGGCCGATTTGAGCAACTTCTAAGGAGTGGGCCAGACGAGTACGTTGAAAATCATTTTCCCACGGCACGGCCACTTGCGTTTTTGCGCCAAGTCGACGCAGCGACGCGGAATGAATTACTCGAGCACGGTCGCGCATAAATTCAGTACGTCCTGCACGTTTGGCCGGCTCGTCGAGGAATCTCTCCTTGTCTGTGCCGTTGTAAGAATCCATGCGCCTTACCTTACTCGCGACCTAGATGATCACTCACGTGAATTCCACGTCTGCCCAATGTTATATATGCAAGATACGCGCCAGTTTCTCGAATTAAATAACGCACGTTGAAATTCTCCAATGAGTTGACACCTGTACGAGCAGGAGAGCACGTTGCTCTCGCACCCAGATCCGAGGCCATCGTCATCGCCCTGAGGCAGTGATACGGGTCAGTCACAATAATCACGCTTTCCCATCCTTTCGCTTTCATCAATGCAATATAACTTTCAGTGCTTACGAAAGTATCGCGACCTTCTTCGATGGCGGTCACGTTGACGGACTTAATTCCATTACTTAACAACCACTTTTTTGCGGAGGCCGCTTCAGTTGTGCGATCTCCCGGAGCGCCCGAACCGACGGTGATTATGGATGGCGCGTAACCTAGAAGAAAAATTCGTTTTGCTTCAACTAGCCGAGATTCAAAAACCTCACTAGGACGACCATCGAATTGTGCTGCACCAAGCACCACGATCACATCCGCTTTGCCCGCGGTGGAATCGCGCGCAGCCATCCAAGTCTTGCCGCCCGCCACTAGCGGAATCACAATGGCCAGCAAGATGATCGCGCTGATTACGCGACGAATTATTCGAAACGCAAACATCTCAGCCGCCCGAAAATGCGTCTTCTAAATCAACAACTGCCAATTCATCCGGGTCATCGAGCCAACCTTGCGGAAGCGTCACTGGCCTTCCATGACTAGTTCGACCTCGTGGCATATCTCCGACTGCATTCGGATAAGGCTGATCTTCAAGTTGATCCAGCAATGCGCGAAGTTCTGAAAGCGAAGAGACCATTCCAAACTGGCGCCGCAGCGGGCCGGCGACTCTGAACCCTTTGAGATACCAAGCCATATGTTTGCGAAGGTCTCGGCAGCCACGGTCTTCGGATTCGAAGTGTTCGACAATCAATTGACCATGTCGAAACATAACTTCGCGAACTTCGTGAAGCGTCGGAAGCGACTTGACGTTCGCGCCGCGAAAAGATGCGACTAAATCATTAAATAACCACGGCCGGCCCAGACATCCGCGGCCAACAACAACTCCTGCACAATTCGTTTGTTCGACCATTGCCATCGCGTCCGCGCCGGACCAAATATCTCCATTGCCCAAAACGGGCACGCCCGTCGGTTTCAGGTGATCGACCAAACGTTCGATGGCGCTCCAATCGGATTTGCCCTCGTACATCTGCTCTGCCGTGCGCGCGTGCAGCGCCACCCAATTCACGCCTAAGTCAGCAGCACTTTTTGCCGCTTCTAAATATGTTTCGTGGTCGCTATCGATGCCGATACGCATCTTGACGGTTATCGGCAAACCGAAAGGCTTGGCAGCTTCTATGGCTGCACCAACTATTGATGTGAAAAGGCGGCGCTTATACGGCAGGGCTGCACCGCCTCCTTTGCGAGTCACTTTCGGAACGGGGCAACCGAAATTCATATCAATATGGTCTGCCAGATTTTCCTTACCGAGCATGGTCACGGCTGCGCGCATTGTCGCTGGATCGACACTGTACAACTGCACTGATCGCGGCCACTCGCCAGGACCGGGAGCGATCATGCGCAACGTCTCGGGACGTCTTTCTATGAGAGCGCGCGCAGTAACCATTTCTGAAACAAAAAGACCCGCGCCTTGTTCGCGACAAAGAGTTCGAAATGGCGCGTTGGTTATTCCAGCCATGGGAGCGAGTACCACTGGCGGATCAATCTGGTGCTCCCCCGTCGCAAGTCGAAGGGTAAGCGGGGCTATGCGCCGAGAAGTCGTGGCGCTAACCATGCCTCTACCTGATCCAGAGCAATGCGCTCCTGCGCCATGGTGTCGCGATGTCGAATCGTCACCGCATGATCGTCAAGGGAGTCGAAATCGACTGTGATGCAGAAAGGAGTGCCGATTTCATCTTGGCGACGATAACGGCGTCCGATGGCACCCGCATCATCGAAATCGATATTCCAATTCTTTCGCAACTGCGCCGCTAAGTCCCGCGCCTTAGGAGAGAGGTCAGCATTACGTGACAAAGGCAGAACAGCTACTTTCACGGGCGCCAATCGATGGTCAATTTTGAGGACCGCGCGTTTCTCCATCTCCCCCTTGGAATTAGGTGCTTCGTCTTCGGTGAAAGCATCCATCAGAAAAGTCAGAGTGCAACGATCGACGCCAGCTGCTGGCTCGATTACGTAGGGAGTCCAGCGTTCGTTCTTTTCTTGATCGAACCAAGAGAGATCTTTTCCTGAAGCACTTGAATGCGCCTTGAGATCAAAATCAGTACGACTAGCGATACCTTCGAGTTCGCCCCACTCTGTGCCTGCAAATTCAAATTTATATTCGATGTCGGCAGTGCGCTTGGAGTAGTGAGACAACTTTTCTTTCGGGTGATCGTAAATTCGAAGACGTTGCGGATCAATGCCTAAGTCTTTGTACCAAGCAAGCCGAGTATCAATCCAGTATTGATGCCATTCTTCGTCGGTTCCGGGCACCACAAAGAATTCCATCTCCATCTGCTCGAACTCACGTGTGCGAAAAATAAAATTCCCGGGTGTAATTTCATTTCGAAATGATTTTCCGATCTGGCCAATACCAAATGGCGGTTTTTTCCGTGACGTCGTGACGACATTGTCAAAATTGATGAAAATTCCTTGCGCAGTTTCGGGGCGCAGATATGCCAACCCAGACTCGTCTTCAACTGGCCCGAGGTAGGTCTTTAAAAGTCCAGAAAATTGCTTGGGTGTCGTGAATTGACCTTTATTTCCACAAGCTGGGCAGTTGACTTCAGCAAGTGATTGAGGAGGTCGCTTGTTTTTGGCTTCGAATGCTTCCTCTAGATGATCTGCGCGGAAGCGCTTGTGACAGGCGGTGCACTCAGTTAAGGGATCAGAGAAAGTTGAGACGTGACCTGATGCCTCCCAGACTTCACGCGCCAGGATCACGCAGGAGTCGAGGCCGACGACATCTTCACGTCCCGTGACCATGGACTTCCACCATTGACGCTTAACGTTGTTTTTGAGTTCAACGCCCAAGGGCCCGTAGTCCCACGCAGCACGCAAACCCCCGTAAATCTCACTGGAGGGGTAGACGAAGCCGCGCCGCTTAGCGAGGCTGACGATAGTTTCGAGACGATCGGCCATAGTTTTTATCTCCATCCGGCTGGCTGTCGGCGGTGCACAATCGATGTAGTTGCAACCCGTAGGCGTACTTTACGCGGTGAATGCTCCCTCGGATGCATCATTGTGATACGCACCCGGCTCATCGATTGCTTGCGCCAACAACGGTACGGCCCTCATTTTGACCTCAATTGAACTCAATGCCCGCCGGTAGGAACCGACATCCTTCCACGAAGTCATTAAAACCCACAGGGTGGGGTCATCTAAATTCCGACCAGTTTCACCCGAGATAAATCCAGCACAGTTGGACAGCGCCTCGTGGGCACCTTCCAGAGCGGCCCGAAACTCGAAGGCTTGCGCCAAAGGAACGCTAAAGCGGGCGATTGCGAGCATAAGACGAGCCTAGCTTGTAAAATATGGAAATGGTTGTCATTTTCATAAATCTCGATTACGCTTCCCCCATGTTGTCCCAAATGACCGCCCTTGCTTTCGCTTCGATTTGCGCCCTTGCCACTGCAACGGGTGGATTTGTGGCGCTCAGATCTCGCGATCGGCTCCATCTCACGCTTGGCCTTTCTGCCGGATTGCTTTTAGGACTTGTTGCTTTTGATCTGCTACCAGAAATTTTTGCGGAGAGCGAGTGGACTTTAGGAAATGTTCCCGACGTTTCGCTCGCATTTGTCGGTGGATTTCTTGCGTTGCATTTTGCCGAACAGTTCTTCGGATCACATGAACCTACCGAATCTGATTACGGCCATGAACATCACCACAGTGCAAATATTGCTGGAACGCTGGGCGCACTTGCCATGGCGGGCCATGTTTTTCTAGATGGAATCGCGCTAGGTCTAGCTTTTCAAGTGAGCACATCGCTCGGCTATGCCGTGTTCATTGCAATCATGGTTCATGCCTTCACCGATGGACTCAATACTGTCTCTTTCTTAATCACTCGCGATAAGTGGAAACCGCGGGCGATTACCCTTTTGGGAGTCGATGCAGTGATGCGAATTTCTGGAACTGCCGTCGGAATCTATTTCACAATCAGCAGCGCGTATATTGGAATCTACTTGGGAATTTTTTCGGGATTCCTCATCTATCTGGCAACTTCGCACATTTTGCCCGAGGCGCATTCCCGACATCCATCTCGCCTGACCATGTTAGCTACGGTTGTTGGAGTACTAATCATGTGGCTAGTCGTGGGACAACTCGGTGGCGTGTGAGCAAATCCAAAACTCGAATTCTGCAGGCGCTAGATAGCGCTGGGGGGTTTGCGAGCGCCCAAGAGATTCATCAACTCATGACTCGAAGTGGCGAGCGCATCGGACTGACGACGACGTACCGGACTCTTGGCAAGTTACTACAGGAAAAAATTATTGATGTTATGCGACGCGAAGATGGCGAATCTGTTTACCGTCTCTGCGGCGAAAGCCACCACCACCATTTAGTGTGCAAAAAGTGCGGTAAAACAATAGAAATTGACGGTGGTTCCGTTGAAAAGTGGGCGAGCGAACATGCGCTTGAACACGGATTTCACGACGTTAGCCATAGCGCCGAGATCTACGGTACCTGCCAATCGTGTTTTAAGAATTAACTATCGGATCTTAGAAACAGTCTTCGCGCTCATTACTTTGGCGAGTGCTTGATCTGGGCGCGGATCAAAGACCTCAATTTGAATGTCCTTGTTCTTGAGGCCGAGATAAACATTGGTTGGATCTCGCGAATCGTAATAGACCGCGTGACCATCTACGTTTACGAATCCGACGCCGTTGTCAAGAGAGGCAGCTTTGCGGGTGATGCCGAATGCACCTGCTGAAACGAATGTTCCAACTTCACGATAAGTGGTCTTCTCCCCTTGGCCTGTGCTACCGACAGGTACGTATCTGAGCGAGATTGAACTTGGTACGGCGGCGTTAAGCAGATATTTATATCCAGATTCCGCCCCGACCCAGTAAACCGTCAAGCCATTGCGCACCACAACGTCGCGTAATTCTTGCGCGTCCACGGTCTTTGCTCCATGAATGACGAGAAGATCTTCTTGCAAGTTGGAATTCTTGGCTGAAATGTAGTGCTCTACTGAAAGGCTTAACAATGAAAATACGAGAGCGGTAATGATATGAGGCAGGATGTAGCGAACCCGCATTCTCTTGACGGGTTTATAATCCCCGGAAACTTCTCGCATGCCATGATCTAGCAAGGTACGAACTCCGCTCTCATCTTGAAGGATTCCTATTCCCATGGATATGTAACAGTTCCTCTCATTCGCATACGTTAATACTGGGCGCAGATGCGCATGCGCTTAGGTGGTCACTTACAACTAACAAAAGTTTATCAAGAATGTGAAGATTTATTACCATTCGGTAGAAATATGTCGCTACAAAACGGTCAAAAAATCGATTGTTGAGCCAAACTCTAAGCAAACTTTACGAATGTAAAGTTAAAAAATTCATGGAGTAATTACTAAATCATTTTCCTACGCTTAGTCGTGAGTAGCAGGAACAACTTCATTTAATTTGACGAATGAGTCCCGCGGTTCTTGCCGCAATAAGGGCACGACCGGCTGTCGGGTCGAAAATCTCTACTTGAAAATCAACATCGCGTAGACCGACATAAACGCTTGCCGGTCGGGTCGTACTGTAAAAAACGGCATGCCCATCCAGGTTAGTGAATCCCACTGCATTCAAATCGTTAGCCCGAATTTGAGTGGTCACAAACGCATCCTTTTGCGGATAGGTCGCAATCACTAGATAGGTGGCCGAGGTGTCAGCTAGACCTTTGCCATCTGGTAAGTATCGAACAAAAATCTGGCCATCCGGGTAAGAGGAAAGCGCGTATTTAGAGTTCTCCTTCGGCCCAATCCAGTAAGCAGTTAATTCTTGGCTAACAACAAGATCACGCAGGGCCATCTCATCCAGCACTTTTTTACCTTGCAGTGCCAGCACAATTGATCGAGTGTCTTGCGGAGAATCTCCTAAATATTTCTGAAACGTAATCGTTCCTAACGCGATTACTATTGCGACGATTAGATACGGTGCAACACGACGGCCGGCTGATTTTCTATGGTGTGCTACGAGGCTTTTTTCAGCACGTTCGACATAGAACACATCGGCGTCTTCCTCATTAGGATGACCCTTGCGTACAATTTTCATTACTTGGCGCCTTTCGTCTGCCCGCAAGGATAACTCTTTTTAGAACCTAAATAATTGCAATTATCCGCCAAAGCTCACCACTCAGGCCTTACCGAATCGTCGATCTCTCCTCCCGTATTCCTCCACTGCTCGCCAGAGAACTCGCCTATCCACATCGGGCCAAAGTACGTCCATAAAGACGAACTCCGCATAAACAGATTGCCACGGCAGGAAATTGCTGGTGCGCATTTCCCCTGAAGAGCGAAGGAATAGATCGACATCGCGCATCGTCGGTTCGTCGAGATAACTTTGAAAGAGTTTCTCATTAACTTCCGCTGGAGACACCTCTCCAAGTTGGACCGCGTGAGCAAGCGCGGTGGCGGCATCGACAATCTCAGCCCGCCCTCCATAATTCACGCACATATTCAGGGTTAGAACTTGATTTGTCTGGGTGAGTTCTTCAGCTATTTCAAGTTCCTTAATTACTGATTTCCATAATCTTTTTGGCCTACCCACCCACCTAACTTTCACACCTAATTCATTCATCTCGTCCCGTCGGCGTCGAATGACATCACGATTAAATCCCATGAGGAACTTCACTTCATCTGGAGACCTGCGCCAATTCTCCGTCGAAAATGCGTACGCACTTAGCTCCTGCACGCCGATTTCAATTGCGCCCTCAACTAAATCAAAAAGTGCAGCCTCACCAGCCTCATGGCCGGCGGTACGAGGTAATCCCCGCTCTTGCGCCCAGCGGCCGTTTCCGTCCATTACTACGGCGATATGCCCGGGGATCTTCTCTGGTGAAAATTTCGGCGGGCGAGCCCCAGACCGATGCGGCTTGGGTGGCCTGTTCACGCGCGCTCCACCAAAGGCAAACTCCTGATACCGCGCTCGAGATGCCATTGCAGATATGCAGCAATAAGTCCGCTCGCCTCGCGGCGGTGGCGCCCTTCACTCTGATCGGCTTGCGCCCAATCTCCGCTCAGAAGTGCGCCCATGAGTTCGAGCGTTTCTGCTGATGGAGTCGCACTTGCCGATGGCCGGCAATTTAGGCACACACTGCCCCCACCTACGAGAGAGAAATATTTATGCGGACCTGGCGCACCGCAACGCGAACACATCGACAGCGAAGGGGCATATCCGCCAATCCCAAGCGAGCGAAGCAAAAAAGCATCCAAGATCAAGGAAGGGTCGTGGCGAGATTCGGCTAAAGCTTTCAGCCCAGCGACTACTAACAGGTACTCCTGCAAGGCTGGTTCACGTTCTTGGAATGTGAACCTTTCTGCTGTCTCCAAAATTGCCGCCGATACAGTCCACCTTCGGTAATCATGAGTGAGGGTCTCACCATAATTCTCAATTGCTTCCACTTGGGTGACTATGTCAAAAGTCTTACCGACATAGAGTTGCACATCGACGTGACTTCCGGGCTCTAGGCGAGCGCCGAATTTCGATTTCGTACGACGCACACCTTTTGCGACACCGCGCAGTCTCCCGTGTTCACGGGTGAGTAAAGTGATGATTCGATCTGCTTCGCCCAACTTCTGGGTCCGCAACACCACCGCTTGATCGCGGTAAAGACTCATGCCATTACCGTATCGGTATCAATGTAAGAATTAGCGGATTGCTCGATTAATGGCAGAGACAACAGCCTTCAGTGCGGCAGTTGTAGTGTTTGGGTCGATACCCACACCCCAGAAAACATCGCCGTCGATCGCGCACTCAAGATAAGCAGCCGCACTTGCATCCCGGCCGGCCGACAAGGCATGTTCGTAATAATCGAGCACTCGAACATCAACGCCGTAATCGGTCAAGATTGCACAAAAGGCTGCGATCGGACCATTGCCCTGACCTTTGAGTTCGTGCATCACTCCTCGATCAAGGACCGACACAGTCAAATGGACATCCTCATCTAAGACCGACGTCTGCGATAGTCCTTTAAGACGGAATCGTCCCCACGGGGCTGACTCAGTTGGAAGATATTCGTCTTCGAATATTTGCCACATCTGAACTGGTAAGACTTCTCCACCCTCCGAATCAGTTTTAGCTTGAATAACTTTGCTAAATTCAATTTGAAGCCGACGTGGTAAGTCCAGATGATGTTCATGCTTCATAACGTAGGCAACGCCGCCTTTACCTGATTGGCTGTTGACGCGAATTACTGCCTCATACGAGCGCCCAATATCTTTTGGATCGATGGGCAAATACGGAACAGCCCAAGTGAAGTCGTCCATTGCAATTCCAGCCGCTTTCGCGTCGCGCTCGAGATGCTCCAGGCCCTTCTTAATCGCGTCTTGGTGGGAACCAGAAAATGCCGTGAAGACGAGATCTCCGCCGTACGGATGTCGCTCCGGAACTCGAAGTTGGTTTGCGTATTCCACGGTGCGACGTATGTCATCAATATTCGAAAAATCAATCATCGGATCAATGCCGTGACTTGCGAGATTCAGGCCCAATGTGACAAGACAGACATTTCCCGTGCGCTCGCCATTTCCAAAGAGCGTGCCCTCGATGCGATCTGCTCCCGCCAAGTAACCTAATTCGGCCGCCGCAACGCCAGTACCGCGGTCGTTGTGCGGATGAAGACTCAAGACGACACTGTCACGGTAGGCAAGATTGCGATGCATCCATTCGATTGAATCTGCGTAAATATTCGGAGTTGCCATTTCTACGGTGGCAGGCAAGTTCATGATCGTCTTCCACGAAGGAGAAGGTCGCCAGATATCGTTGACTGCATTGCACACTTCGAGCGCATACTCCAACTCGGTTCCGGTGAAAGATTCTGGCGAATACTCGAAAGAAATCTCAGTGCCAGGAAGTGAATCCCTCAATGACAGGCAAATTTCGGCGCCGTCAGTGGCGATCTTCTTGATTCCTTCCTTGTCCTGTCCAAAAACGACTCGCCGTTGCAACGCTGATGTCGAGTTATACAAGTGGACTATCGCCTGTTTCGCGCCTTTAAGTGACTCGTACGTGCGACGAATCAATGGTTCGCGCGCTTGGGTAAGTACTTGAATGATGACGTCATCAGGAATCAAATCTTCTTCAATAATTTTCCGTACGAAGTCGAAGTCAGTTTGGCTGGCACTTGGGAATCCAACTTCGATCTCCTTGTAACCCATCTGGACGAGCAATTTGAACATCGCTAACTTGCGAGGTGTATCCATGGGATCGATCAGGGCCTGATTGCCATCACGTAAATCGACCGAACACCATTTGGGCGCAATGGTCATCTGCTTGGAGGGCCACGTGCGATCAGACAACTCAACAGGAATAAAAGATGAGTAACGCTGGTAGGCCATACTGCTCGGGTTTTGTTGAGGGAAATTCATTTTGCTAACTCCTTAAGTGGCTCGCGGGTTTTGGGTTGTACCGGCAATGCAAAAACCCCGCGACGAGGGGACCGGTTAAAGGACCCCGCCACGGCAGCGAAGGAGGAGGCTGCGCAGAATCATCTGCAAAGGGTAGCCGCTGATGGGAAAACTCAGCAAATTGAGATGGAATTGCTGCGAAGAAACAGGTTGTAGCCATCAGGTATCGTTACCAAATGAGTGTCAGACCAGCCGTTGAAGCAGATGTTGCGCGCATCCTGATTCTCATTCGAGAACTTGCCGAATATGAAAGGGCCCTCGACCAGGTGCGCGCGACCGAAGAAGATCTCCTAAATACACTCTTTGGTCATAACCCTCAAGTGTTCGCACATGTTGTAGAAGTCGATAACGTCGTGATCGGGATCGCCATTTGGCATCTCAACTATTCGACTTGGCTCGGTAAGCACGGAATGTATTTAGAGGACTTGTACGTGGATCCGAAATATCGGGGCGAGGGTCACGGAATGGAATTGCTGAAATCTTTGGCGCAGATATGCGTTTCTCGTGGATATGAACGATTTCAGTGGTGGGTTTTGGATTGGAATACCTCCGCATTGGAGTTGTACAAATCTCTAGGAGCCGTCGGAATGGATGAGTGGACTGTTTATCGACTCAGCGGTGATGCACTCCAAGAGTTTGGCAGGAATGGCTGATTGCGCTCAAGTATTGCCTCGCTTGCGGAAGTATCTGGGTATGTCAGCCGCTCTTTGACAAATAGTTAGAGCCAGTAATCCGTGATGTATTTCTCACCTTCGTCGCAGAAAAATGTCACAACGTTTTCGACTTTGTACTGCTCCTTCAATCGCTTTGCGGCAAGTAAGTGTGCACCAGATGACGGACCTACAAAGATTCCATGTTCACTTGCCAATCTTCGCATTTCAACAATTGATTCTTCGGAATGTATATCAACGAATCCGTCTATGACATCGCGATGACGCTCGATTATTCCCGGCACAAATCCGTCCGCAATTCCTTCAATCAAATGCTTCGCAATTTCACCGCAAAGAATGGTGCACGATTCTGCAGGTTCCAAGGCAATTACTTTGCAGTCGGGATTAGCAGCTTTAAATGCTTGCCCCACCCCGATAATTGTTCCGCCAGTGCCGATACCACCAATAACCAAATCAGGCAGAACTGGCATTTGTTGGAGAATTTCCGCACCCAACCATTCTCGATTTTCGTTCACATTCCATTCATTGTCGAATTGCTGAGGTGCAAAATATCCCGGCAACTGGCCCATGCGGCGGGCTTCTGCAAGTGCATCAGTCACGTGAAAATCTCCCATGGTGCGTACTTCTGCTCCGAATGCGCGAGAGATCGCAGTCCTTTCTGGGCTCATTCCATCTGGCATGACAACAATCATTTTGTAACCTTTGACTGCCGCAACCATGCTCATTGCGTTACCCGTGTTGCCGCTGGATGCTTCCACGATCGTGTCGCCTAAACTCAGCATGCCGTCACGCTCTGCCCTTTCAATGATGTACTTCGCGATACGAGCTTTTATCGAACCAGATGGGTTAAGAAATTCCATCTTCACCCAGATGCCCTCAATCTGAATGAGCGGCGTATTTCCAATGGCATCTAAAATAGTGTTCATAAGAATATTGTCTCGCTATGCGTGCGCCAGGTACGTATCCCGCGCGGATTGAATCAGGGCGAAGCTACTGGCTTATATCGTCTGGCACGTATCATGGTCGTAAACGCCAAGACTAAGAAGATGCCCAGCGCTATGCCCGCCGCAGCAAAGCCAGCATCGTGAAAGCCGGTGAATAACAGTAAGAAAGATGAGATTGGAAGTAGAAATACCCTCAAGCGCCAACCGTAATTAATGATCGCTTCAAGTTCACGATTGACTTTGGGTCCCCTGCCCAGCGTCATAGGTAGTAAATAGGTGAGAGACCCGAGAAATATAGGCAATAGCCAAACTACGAAAATAATCAAAGAGTGGTCTTCAATTGCTTCGAAGAAACTTTCCGCAGAATTACTCTGCAGGGCAGTCACTATGTCGAGGGCAATGAGGACAACGAATCCGACCACTCCAGTTGCGACCATCCAGGAGCTTGCTCGATCAGGTACGCGTTGCCTTATTACTAAAGCAGCCGGAGTTAGCGCCACTGCTGCCCCTGCCAGGTAGATGAGGTCGCCTACTGCAACTAAAACGCGGATATCTAAGACTGCCGCGACAATTACGAGAGCAACACCAAAGACAAGAAATCGCAAACCTTTTTCACCGAATTTGACTGCCTTTGGATGCATCGGAGTGCGCAGAATCGTTGGCCAAAAAGTGATCAACGTGCCGATGATTGTCAGGCCAACCCAGCCCATCAAATTCACATGGACATGAGCCAGTGCCAATTTCGAATGCCAAAGTTCCTCGTGAGGTATGAAAACGCCCACCGTGCCTAGAGAAATTCCCAAAATAATTGCAAGCCCTGCGTACTGGTAGTAACGAATTAATCCGACATAGCGCTTGTTCAACGTTTCAGAGATTGATCTATGAATGCCCCAAACATAAATGAAAATAATGCCGCCCACGACGAGCGATGAGACCACGACCAAGGCGTGGAGTTTGATCTCCACTCCAACGAGACAACCAAGGATTCCCGCATTCAGGGCGAGCACCAAGGGAAGGCGGCGCAATCGACCTTGCGATCGCGACCACAACAAAGCTGCCACGAAGTGCTCGCCCCACGTGAGAATTCCATTTGTAACCGCTCCGAGAAGAAGCAGATGAACTGTCAACCAAGAAAGATGCTTTTCTTCTGACAACGCGGATTGGATGCCAGAACCCAACGCTGCAAGTAAATACAAAAGGACAAAGAGATTAGCTCGTAAGTGCCAATCCGCTCTCTTCACCCGCTAAGTATCACTCACAATCAAAGAATCGGAAGATACCTGTCGAGTTCGTATGCGGAAACTTGGCGTCGATAATCATTCCATTCGGCGCGCTTATTTCTCAGTACGTATTCAAAGACGTGCTCGCCCAGAGTCTCACGAACTAATTCACTTCCTTCCATGGCAATAATGGCTTCATGTAAATTACTCGGAAGAGCAACCGCATGCGTTGAATCAGGCAACTCGTAATTTTCGGCTACGCCCTTCAACCCCGCCGACAGCATCACGGCGTAGGCCAGGTATGGGTTGCATGCAGAATCTGGAGATCGGAATTCGATGCGCGTGGAATTCTCTTTCTTCGGTTTATACATGGGCACACGTACAAGGGCGCCTCGGTTGCTATGTCCCCAGTTCGCGACCGCCGGCGCCTCGCCGCCACCGTGCAATCTTTTGTATGAATTTACCCATTGATTGGTCACAGCTGAGATTTCCGAAGCGTGACGCAAGAGACCTGCAATAAAGGATCGACCAACTCTGGATAAGTTGTACTCATCACTTGCGTCGTAGAAGGCGTTGTTCTCTCCTTCGAACAAAGAGACGTGCGTGTGCATGCCTGAACCAGGATGCTGCGTGAAAGGCTTGGGCATGAAGGAAGCATGAAAACCTTGGTCTAGTGCAACTTCCTTAACCACATGACGGAAAGTCATGATGTTATCTGCGGTACTTAAAGCATCGGCGTATCGCAGATCAATTTCCTGTTGACCTGGACCGCCTTCGTGGTGGCTAAATTCAACGCTGATTCCCATTGCTTCCAAAATCGTGATTGCCTGGCGCCGAAAATCATGGCCAACGACGGCGGGTGTCTGATCAAAGTAGCCGCTCGAATCGACTGGCACCGGGCTCTTCCCGTGTTCTGGACGGTCCTTGAATAAATAGAATTCGATCTCGGGATGCGTGTAACAGGTGTACCCCATCTCAGCTGCTTTATTGAGAGTGCGACGCAGTACATGACGCGGATCTGCAGGTGACGGTTTGCCATCTGGCATCACGATGTCGCAGAACATGCGGGCAGCACCAGGTGCTTCAGTGCGCCATGGCAGAATGGAAAAGGTACTCGGATCTGGTTTTGCGAGCATGTCCGACTCGCTCTCACGCGCAAATCCTTCAATAGCTGAGCCATCAAAGCCAATTCCTTCTTCGAAAGCATTCTCTAATTCAGCAGGGGCTATTGCGACAGATTTGAGAAAGCCCAGAACGTCGGTGAACCACAAACGGACGAAACGAATATTGCGCTCTTCAATAGTGCGAAGAACAAATTCTTCCTGCTTGTTTGAGGCGGCTTGTAACTCACCAACACCGTTAGTTTCGTCGATCGGATCCATTGGGGTCATGGCGCAATCGTGTCAAAACTGCGTTACAACAGTGTTAACGAATAGTCAGCATGACGCAATGGCCAACCAGAGCCCGAAAAGGACATTTCCTAGATTACAAAAAACTCAGATGAGTCGAGTTGCGCCCGTTCGGCTACGTCTTTGGTGACCAGGGTATTTGCGCCTAAGACTGCGCCGGCGCCGATAGTAACGTCCCCAATGACGCGGGCACCTGCCCCGATGATGACGTTGTTGCCGATCGTGGGGTGTCGCTTGCCCTTCTTGTACGAACGCGCACCCAACGTCACATCGTGATACATCATCACGTCATCGCCGATGACTGAAGTCTCACCGATCACTACGCCCATACCGTGGTCAATGAAAAAGCGGCGACCGATAACGGCCCCGGGGTGAATTTCAATGCCCGTCGCCGTGCGGGTCCAATTGGACCAGACACGAGCAACGAGTTTGAAATTATGCGTCCAGAGCCAATGCGCCATTCGGTGTCCCCAAATTGCGTGCAAGCCGGGGTAGGCAAGAAATATTTCGAGTCGGCTCCTTGCAGCAGGATCGCGCGCCAACGCGTTGCTGATGTCTTCGCGAATATGCAGGCTCATTTATAGCTCCGCAAGGTCCTTATACAAAACCGTTGACAAGTAGCGCTCGCCAAAGGAAGGAATTATCACGACGATATTCTTCCCCGCGAATTCAGGTCGCTTCGCGATTTGAGATGCTGCCCACAACGCAGCTCCGGAGGAGATGCCCGCCAGAATGCCTTCTTCGGTGCCGGCTCGACGCGCGTAAGCAATTGCATCCTCAGCGCTCGCATCGAAGACTTCGTCGTAGATGTCGCGATCTAAAATATTAGGAATGAAGTTAGCGCCAATGCCCTGAATCGGGTGACCGCTGGGCGCTCCACCGTTCAGAAGTGGAGATGCCGCCGGCTCTACCGCGAATACCTTTAGATTCGGATTACGCGCTTTGAGGACTTGTCCAATTCCAGTGATCGTTCCGCCGGTTCCGACGCCCGCAACAATCGCGTCAACGTTGCCGTCTGTGTCCCGCCAGATTTCTTCGGCCGTCGTCTTGCGGTGAATCTCCGGGTTCGCATCGTTCTCAAATTGACGAACGAGTACTGCGCCATCCGTGGCGCCCAACTCTTCAGCCCTCGCAATAGCTCCGCGCATGCCTTCCGCTGCCGGAGTCAGCACAAGTTCGGCACCGAATGCGCGCAAGAGTGTGCGTCGTTCCTTTGACATTGAATCTGGCATTGTCAAAATTACTTTGTAGCCACGCGCCGCTCCAACCATGGCCAATGCAATACCGGTATTTCCCGACGTAGCCTCGACGATTGTGCCGCCCGGCTTTAGTTCACCAGAAAGTTCGGCTGCATCGACCATCGCAATGCCAATGCGGTCCTTTACGCTTGCGGTTGGGTTATAAAACTCCAACTTTGCAAAAACATTTCCTGCCGCGCCATCAGTGATTCGGTTGATTCGTACCAAAGGAGTATTACCGACTACCTCTGTGATGTTGTTGTAAACCTTCATAATTCCTCCGCCGTTCATTTCTCTCGATTGAAGTTGATGTAATTCAAATAGGACTTCTTAGTTGAGTGTCGAAATATGTTGCACTCTCGCACGTAATAAATCGCCGGGTTCCACGCTCGAAAATGCGGTGTGAAAGTCAGCAGGCGCTCGTGCAAGCGCGGCCAAAATCAATCACGCGACGTCGAGTGAACAACCAATATTTGATCTCCAGCACACGGACATATTACCCTCCGCGATTTTTGGCTACCTGCGAACTACTCGCAATTATCCCAAACTAGATACGTTCGATCCAGTGGGATGTCATCGGCAGGCGTCGATCTTTGCCAAATGCGCGCCTTGAGACCTTGGTCCCGGGCGGATATTGACGTCTCTTGTATTCAGCCCGATCCACCATAGAAATAACACGGCGAACAAGTGCTGCGTCCAAGCCTGAGGCAATCAAGGAAGCCGCGCCCTCGTCCCCTTCGATGTACCGCACCAAGATCTCATCAAGAATCGAATACTCAGGCAAAGAATCAGAATCTTTTTGACCAGGACGCAGTTCAGCACTTGGCTCCTTCTCGATGGAATTGATCGGGATGGGAGATATTTGCCGGGACAACTCGGCAATGGAATTGCGCCACCGAGCCAGAGCCCACACGTCAACTTTGTATAGATCCTTAATTGGGGCGTACCCACCAACTGCATCGCCATACAGAGTGGAATAGCCGACGGCCAACTCACTCTTGTTGCCGGTTGCGAGAACTAAATGCCCAAACTGATTTGAGATTCCCATCATGGTGGTGCCGCGAACTCTGGCTTGAACATTTTCTTCAGCAATTCCAGAAAGACGCAACTCATCTACAAAGGACTCCACCATCGGCGCGATGCTAATTACAGAGAAATTAAGGCCGGTGTTGTCAGCAAGTGCTTGTGCATCTTTGAGCGAGTGGGTTGAGGAATATTTGCTCGGAAGTCCGTAGCAATAAACATTGGATGCCCCCAGCGCGTCTACTGCAAGTGTGGCGACAAGCGCGGAGTCGATTCCTCCTGACAGGGCAATCGCAGCAGTGGAGAATGAGTTCTTGTGCGCATAATCTCGAAGTCCGACGACGAGGGCTTGCCAAACCTCGGCCAGGTCATCGAGGCGCGTTTCGCGGTGGGGCGCTAGAGGTGCATAGGCAGGACATGGAGTTTCATCCAGAATCACATCGGGAATGGAGCTCTGGCAACGTAATTGCAGATCCACCAACGCCAGGTGATCATCAAAGCGAGGCGCACGATAAAGAGTTTGACCCAACTGGTCAACCACAATCGAGTCGCCGTCGAATACCAAATCATCTTGACCACCAGTCATATTCACGTACACCACCGGGGCGCCGAGTTCGCGCGCGCGACGCTCTACCAAAGCAAGTCGTACATCATCCTTATTTCGTTCAAAGGGGCTGCCATTGGGAACCAGCAAGATGCCCGGCTTTCGGGAAATTAATTCTGCGACTATCCCATCGTCCTGCCAGATGTCTTCGCAAATTGCAACGGCAATATCAATTCCATGCAATCTAAAAATGAGCGACTTGCCACCGGGGACGAAGTTACGAAACTCGTCGAAAACTCCGTAATTTGGTAAGTGGACTTTCACATATTTCGCCCGCATCTCACCGCCCTGAATTACCGCAAGAGCGTTTTGCGGACCGCCTTCGGATTCATCCAGATAACCCACAACAAGAACCATCTTTCCCAATCCGGCCCGCCCCGCCCACTGCACAATTTCAGATAGAGAATCTCGACTGGCTTTACGAAAACTAGCTCGCAAAGCGAGGTCCTCGACTGGATAGCCAGTGACAACCATTTCGGGGAATACAACGACATGCGCTCCGAGTTCGTGTGCCTTGGTCGCCCACTCCTTAATCAGAAGGGCATTTCGGGAAAGATCACCGACGCACGGATTTAGCTGCGCCATCGCAATGCGCAACTGACCAGAAGGACCCGCGTGGTTGTTCACGCAAAGAGCCTACTCGCCAAGTACGAAATCCACTTTCGCTACTTTTGTCTTGCCGCTTTGATTAGTTAGGATTGAGCCGAAGTTATCCCAGGGACCTGAAACTCAGGCCTTGAGGTTTGGAGGATTTATATGAGCAATCTTGCCCCTACTCGTCGCATCACTATTGCCGATCTAGCCCAGAAAAAAGCGCGCCAAGAAAAATGGTCGATGCTAACGTCCTACGAGCAGATGACAGCGGGCATTTTTGACGATGCCGGCATACCTGTTCTGCTCGTCGGTGACAGCGCTGGCAATAATTTCCTCGGCATGGAGAACACCATCCCTGTCACCGTGGACGAACTCCTTCCACTGACCAGGGCTGTCGTATCGGCCACAAGGCGTGCACTTGTGGTTTCAGACTTGCCTTTCGGATCCTATGAAGCTGGCGCGCAGCAAGCCCTCGCAACTTCGCTTCGATTCATGAAAGAGGCAGGAGCACACGCCGTAAAACTGGAAGGTGCTCAACTCGAGCAAGTCCGCCTGCTCACTAAATCTGGTATTCCCGTCATGGGTCACCTTGGATTTACTCCGCAGTCACTGCACCAACTCGGTGGATACAAAGTGCAGGGAAGACAAGATGGAGACCTGATTCGCGAGGCTGCGATCGCCTTACAAGATGCCGGAGCTTTTGCCATCGTGCTTGAACTTATTCCTGCTGACCTTGCCGAAAAAATCACGCAAGCCATCACAATTCCGACCATTGGAATCGGTGCTGGTCCGAATTGCGATGCGCAAGTGCTCGTGTGGACCGACTTAATGGGCATCACGAAAAATCCACCTCGCTTAGCGAAGGCCTACAGAAATTTGCGGGGGGAAATGCTTGCCGCTGCCCAAGAATGGGCAGAGGATGTCGCCTATGGAAAATTTCCGGGGTCGGAGCAGACTTACTCCTGATAATGAACTTAACTCGCGTCAGATCTATGTCTGGGTGACTGGGTTGGGCGCCTAGTTTGGGAAAATTCAGCATCGACTTCTCGCTTCTGCGGACGAACCGCAATTTTCGCAATCTCTGGCTATCCGGTTTGGTCTCATATCTAGGATCGATGATTACTTACGTCGCGATCCCGTTTCAAATCAAGGAACTCACAAATTCCTATCTCGCGGTCGGTCTTAGCGGTGCGGTCGAACTAGTCCCGCTCATAGTTTTCGGCCTCTATGGTGGTGTGCTTGCAGATGCCATCGATCGCAAGAAGATGATCTGGGCAATGGAGGCAACTTCCCTCGTACTAGTCGCGGTGCTGGCTCTGAATTCGATTCAGAGCAAACCCAACCTGCTCTTGATCTACATCGTGACCGCCCTCTTCGCGGCTGTCGATGGCCTGCAACGACCAAGCATGGATGCAATCCTGCCTCGTCTCGTAGGTCATGCAGAACTACCGGCGGCAAGTGCCTTAATGGGTCTGCGGGCACAGTTCGGCGTCATCATCGGTCCCGCGATCGGCGGAGTGATCATTGCAGCATTTTCCGTAACAACTGGATTCGCGGTGGATATGTTCTCTTTCGTTATTTCTCTCATTCTGCTCGCGCGAGTCGGATCTGTCCCGCCCTCTGAACATTCTGAAAAGCCATCTCTAGCAGCGTTTTTGGAAGGTATCAGGTATGCGAAAAGCCGACAAGATTTACTCGGCACATATCTAATCGATCTGGCTGCGATGTTCTTCGCGATGCCCACCGCGCTGATTCCATTTTGGGTGGACTACCTGAACGCACCTTGGGCACTTGGACTTCTCTATGCAGCGGTGACGATTGGAGCGCTCTTTACAATCCTGACGAGTTCGTGGATGCCACGATACAAATTCCACGGTCGAGCGATAAT
>JACMQL010000046.1 GCA_014377015.1 Actinomycetota bacterium | reverse complement strand
GACTCGAAAATTCCCGTTAATGATGAAGAATTGCGCGCACTTGGAATTACACTCGAAAATTACCTTGAAGCGAAAGTTTACGTGCAGATGGCAAGCATTTTGAATTCTCGGAGATTGACACCCACAGGACGTGCTTTCCTCTCTTCCTCTGTAGAAACAAAACCTCTTATTGGAACGCCGACTCCAGGACATACGCAAGAGGACCGTGTACGAAGAAGAACGGAAATTGAATATCGCGGTCAAGCGATTTATGACGAATTTCAATCCCTTGGATCCGGCGATAATTTCTCAAGCGGGATATCTAGTCTCTTAAAGGGTTTCAGCACATTAGTTTATTTCGGGATTGTGGGTTTGGTTTTCCCACTTTATCTTATGACTCGTAACCCCGTTGTATTGCACTCCAACATGCGAACCATCGTTTTCCTATGCTTTGTTTCTGGTTTTGGAGCGCTTTTGTTCTTTATGATCAATACGATTCGAAAAGCTAGATGAGCCGCTTAAGGTCAGCGCAAATTGTCTTAGCGTGCCCCGACTGTGCCCCGTATCTTTCTTCCTCGATTTCTAAGCATGAATTGAAAGAGTAAGTCTTTACTTCGACCTCTAGGTCATTAATTATCTGACTTGCCAAGATGCCGGGAAATCAACATTGATCGCTCTTAGTGATTTGTGGAGATTCCTGCCATTTGCATTTAGATAAATGGAATTATTCTCTGAGCAATAAAAAAACTCCGGGTCCGCGTGAGCGAAATACCGGAATTTCCAATACAGCGCCTAAGCAACTTAACTCGGAAGTCAGGGGTCCTCAAAGGGCTTTCGGGCCGAGATATACGCTGGAAAGAAGAACGTGCCAATTCAACGGGTGCGCATGGACACCACTAAGTCTGGGAACACCGCTCCAGTTCCTGGAAAAGTAGTTGCCGAAGTCATGTTTGGATTTTGGACCTATTTAACATCTAATGCCCATGAAAAAACCATATGGGTCCCTTATCTCCATATGGCCACTCCCCTTAAGACTGATCGAAGGAAGATCCACCAAACTCTTTATGAATTGGGAGAGTTCCGAAACCGAGTGACTCACCATGAACCACTGCCTGTCGGCTCAGAATTTGAACGTAGGAAAATTATTTCTGTTGCTTCACGATTGCTACCCAAAGATGCATCTACTCATCTAACGCAAAATAAATTCCGCTCCGACGAGTAACATGAGGAGGGACCCTTAGTAGGATAAGGATTGATCAAGTGACCTCTGCCGCCTAACCGCGTCGGCGGAATCCACCAAAATAACGGCAAAGGAGTAGAGGTGAAGATCGATTCCAACGTTTTCCGAGTAGGACCCCGCGCTAAGGTCGACTTGACGGAGAGACCAACCATCGTCGAGCCTTTCTTTGAATCCGAGAGACAGTACAAGAAAATCCTTAAGAATCATGTCAAGGAATTGTCTTCTCTCCAGCGTCTTCATTACGCAACCAATCACGGTGCGCTTCTATTGATCTTTCAAGGTATGGACACCGCCGGCAAAGATGGTGCAATCCGACATGTCATGACCGGGATCAATCCGCAAGGGGTCAAGGTTTGGACTTTCAAAGAGCCGAGCACCGAGGAACTACGCCATGATTTTCTCTGGCGCACAACGAGCCGTCTTCCAGAACGTGGGCAGATTGCGATCTACAACCGTTCATATTACGAAGAGGTGCTCATCGTTCGCGTGCACCCAAAAATACTTTCCAAGCAAGAGCTTCCCGATGAGTTATTGGATAAGAAAACCATTTGGACGGATCGATATCGTTCTATCGCCAACTTTGAAGAACATCTCCATCGCAATGGCACTCATGTGATTAAGATCTTCCTCCACCTCTCCAAAGACGAACAAGCAAAACGGTTGCGCGAACGTATTGATTCGCCCGAGAAGAACTGGAAAGTCACCGATTCCGACTTCTCCGAACGAGATTTCTGGAAGAGTTACATGCAGGCGTACGAAGATTGCCTCAACTCAACAAGCACCGAGCATTCGCCCTGGTTCATAGTGCCCGCAGATAATAAGGAGAACGCCAGACTAATAATTTCTCAAGTTCTACTGGATTGGTTCGAGGGGTTTAATCTGGAATATCCAAAGACAACCAAGATTCGCCGTCAAGAATTGGCATCGTTTCGCAGCAAACTCTGAATAAATATGGTCTCGGTGCGAACGCGAAATACTCCAATCGATTGATACAGAACTGACGCAAACTAATCAACATTAGATATCAGCAGATAACACTAAATGTCACAACTACGCGGTATCTCCCCCCAGTTTGTGCCATTTAATGCAAGTTAGGAGCGATGCAAGTGATGCTTCGACCTCTAAAGAGGTGATTCTCTAACAACATTCGGAGAACCATCGGTGAACGTGGGTGAGCGTAGATTGCTGTCGCCATTCTTCGGCTTTGTTCACCTGTCTTGTAACGGGAAGAAGCACTTAGCAACCCCAGATTTGAGATCATGAATAGGTCTGGGGTTGTTTCTTTTCTTTCACGAATAGTGCTCGACCATAAGGAGTGAAGGGCACTTAATGCGAAGTTAACATTCGAGTCCGCTTCTCGACGAGTGTGCTCCCAAGCGCGGTTCAAGCGGGGATCCGAAGTTGATTGTGTTCGTTAGCGACCACACCCTGCAGAGGTCGAGCTCTGCTTCGGCCTTCTGTACGCGAACTACAGGATCACCTTTGCACACAAGGACATTCGGGAGGAGTTCGGCCAATAAACATTCTGTTGGTCTTCTCCCTTGAGGAATCTACTTGCGCCGGGCCCACCAACTGAAACGAGGAGTCTGGAATCCACCAATTCAACTCTCAAAATTGCTATGCAGCCGTCAATAAAGGATTTATGACCGCGCCTACAACTTCGGTTTCGCTACTGTCCTGTGGTCTAATTCCCCAGATGCTTGATGGCGACATTGTCAAAGTATCTCCCTTCCGTTAACCAATTGGTTCATATCCTCCACCTCACCCCTTAAAACTTTCAAATAGCTTGGCGCGAATTAGATCTCTCAATGGAGGTACGCCACTTTCATAGTTCTTCCTTCTTGTGCCCCGAGTGTGCCCCCAGAAGAGAAGCAACAGCTTTTACGCATATTTTTCGAACACCAAGTTTTACTTCGACCTGTAATATCTAATCTGAGCTACGCCTAAACGGAAGGTGAGAAGCCCGAATGTCTCCAGGAGATACTTGCGCTTTTCACTTTTTGAATTTTGTACTGATTAACTTGGACTCGATTTGGAATTCAGCCTTGGGCCGCAAACCAATCTTTTCGTAGTAGCCCAAACACCCACGTGTCTGAAATCTCTCCATTCACAATGCAGTCTTCGCGCAAGGTCCCTTCGCGAATGAATCCAAGTTTTTCTAGAACGTGCGCTGATGCCGGGTTGCGAGTGTCCGTCTCGGCCTGCACGCGATTTAAATCCAAATTTTCAAATCCCCAGAGCAAAAGTGCGCGAGCTGCCTCGGTCGCATATCCATAACCCCAGGCGGCCACTACGTATGAGTAGCCCAGGCCAACGCTGCGGAAATCCGGATTCCAATCATCCAAGGAGCACCATCCAATGAAGGTTTGGTCGGAACCAAGTTCCACGGCCAGACGTATACCGGTGCCTTCATCAGCCATCCGGTGGACCTTGTTTATGAATCCCGTGGCGTTTGCGCGATCAGTCCAAGCCGGAGCGTCCCAATAACGGACCACTTCAAGATTGCTGTGCAATCTAAACAGTGCATCCTCATCAGAATGGCCAAGGGGTCGCAACCGCAGCCGGGCAGTGTGCAACGTAGGTGGTTCCAAGGACATGCTCGTCATGCTACAAGAGATTACCCGCGACTTGAGCAGGGATTTCAAGCACTCAGACGTGGTGTCGGATAGTCCCATGAGCCGCACACTCGTTACTAGAAGGGCCATGGCGACTAATTTCATGGCGTCTCACCACCTTGAATCAACCCGACGTGAATTAGAAATGATCACTAGTTAGAAGGCTACCTACGGCGCCCCCATTGTGTCCCCACTTTGAAACATCGGGGTGAAACTGCAGGTCAAGAGTTCATTTTCTTTTTACTTCTTGAACTTCGACCTATAGGCCATTATTTATCTGACTTGCCAAGATGGCGGGAAGTGATGTGCGCTAACAATTGACCACACTGCCCGCCATTTTCAGTTTCTTAGTTGCTAATTTTAGGGTGCAGTTAGCCTGCATGAACATTGCGATACGCTCCCAGAATGGCTGAGACCGAATGGGATTCTTACGCCCCGAAGTACGACAATGAACCTGATCACGGCTTGCTAGACCCGCTCATAAAGCAAAAATGGGCCGAATTAGTTATCAGTCATTTGCCAGACACGCCAATAAAGATAATCGATATGGGCGGTGGCACGGGAAGCATTACGGAGTTACTGGCTGAGGCTGGTCATCACGTCACCTACGTTGATTCCTCTATTGAAATGACAAAATTGGCTAAGCAGAAATGCAAAAAGTTTGGCGACCAGGTAGATTATTTCACCTGTGCGGTCGAGAATCTGGACAAAGCAATTCTGATTTCGAGGTTCGATGTCGTTTTTGGCCGACATATTTTGTGGGCGACAGAGAATCTTCCCGGCACTCTCCAGACTTGGCACGCCCTTTTAAATGAACAAGGCTATTTCGTTTTGGTTGAAGGCTTTTGGTCTACTGGCGCTGGAATTACTTCGGCTGTCCTTGAAAATGCTGTCAAAAACGAGATGGGTGCGGCATCTACTATCCCCTTGAATGATCCTCTGTATTGGGGAAAGCAGATAGATGATGAACGGTACTTAATAGTCTCAAGTTAGTTCGTGATTCATTTGGTGTGCGACCATCGTGCCCCGAAGATCGAGAAAGATTCGATTTGAGCGCAATTGGCTATCGGTCACCTGTACTTCGACCTCTAATGGTTATTCAAACCAAACCCCCAATTAAGAAGGTGGGTTTGGTTGGTACGCTCAATTGAGATTCAAATTCCGCACATCCTTGACTGGTCCTTAGCGCTCGATACCGCTTCAAGTTCAGGTGGTTTGTGTATGGTGGAAACGACCTAAATATCAATCTGGGACGCGATCGTTGCGCATGATATTGATATTCGAGATTTACAAATGGATGGATTCGATCATGGGTATTGGCAGCGGAATATTTTTATTTATCGTCGGGGCAATCATCAGCTATGCACTCAATTTCGACGTCAAGTGGGTCGATCAAAACGTGATCGGATACCTGTTTATGGGTGGAGGGGCACTGGTCTTTTTGATCTCTCTTTTCAGTTCTTTCAAGAAACGTTCCACTACTGTCACGACAAATACGGCCTTTGATTCAGGGGCTGGCGGAAAAAGCACTAAAGCGGAAACAAAAAGCGACACAATTTAAATCATTCAAAAATAAAGGGAAACTTCTCGTCCGGCAAATCGAGAAGTTCCTTGCGCCCTTCAATTCTCAGTTTTCTATAAATCTTCATGGTTTCTTGGCGCACTAGCGATTCGCTATAGCCCAAATTTTCTGCAATCTCTGGATTCGTCTTGCCCTTTCTCACTGACTTAAGAATGTTCCATTGGCGGGAAGTTAAAGTAAATTGTGTTACGGGATGGTCAAGATGATCAGCTGGCTTGACTACATTTGCATCTGGGGAATTCTGAAGTGATAAGGAAATAATATTTCCCACCGTCTTTAGAAATAGAGTTAATTCTGGGGTTAATTCAACTTCATCATAAAAGAAAGTAAGAATTGATCCGGTTCCTGGAACTGGCCAAGCGATTGAGGATCCGAACCCATTCGGAAAGAGATCAGTAAGATAATCAGGGCCCGCAAAAGAAAAAGATTCAAAAGAGCCACATGAAACAACCTCGCCAGTTCGAAGTGATCGGTTGAGTTTGGTATCGGTTGTAACGTCTAACTTCGGAAACTTTTCCGTCGGCCAAACTTTAAATCCACACTTAGCAGGCATCGACAGGGACCCATCATTTTGGATTGCATGGAGTATGTGTCCGAATGCAGATTGACCGTAAAAAGTGTTTGCCCATAGGTGATCGAGGATGGAATCCACCGATCGTGGGCGTTCCCTTAAGAAATACGCCAAACTTTCAATTCGACGTAACATCGACACTTCGTGAGTTAGCAAATCGTCCATTTCGACTCCCTGTATGACTGACTATGACCGCTTTTAGGTATATGGCGGTAATTTACTTAACAATCTAAGGCTTTTGTGGGCAAAATCACCTTCAATCTCCAAGAATTTCTCGGACTGGAAAGCTAATGAGTGTCCTCCCCTCAGAAATTATGACTGATCGTGACTTAAGGGGCTATTTTTGCTTGCGGACAACCTAAGCAATGTCCAGAGAAGGTCAAGATCATGAACGGAGAGATTGTAAAATTTGCTACGAATCACGGGGAGATATCAAGCTCACGATTCGTTAGAGAAAGTACATTTCGGAAAATTTGGCTCGTGGGTATATCCACTCTTCTAGTTATTACAGCCGCGGTGGCGGTTAACGGAAATATTTTGCCCTCATTTGGATTGTCTCGCCAAACCTCCATGTTAGAACACGCCGGCGGAGTTCAACTTTCCGTTGACAAATTGAAGGGTCACGTCCCCCTTCCAATGCACGTAGGACACACTCGCTATTGGTTGGGTCCGATTTCAGGACTGACTTACACCACCAATTGTGTGACCCCTGGCGTTCTGAGAGTCGGCTACTACCAATCCCAGCAAATACTCGACGAACTGCGCCAACCGCTAATTATTGTTTCAGCATTTGAAAGTGAAGCAGTGTTTGACAGAAATCCTCGTCCACTAATGGCTGATTCTGAAACACGTGCTATGAATGCAAAGGGAGATCTATTGAGCTACCACGCATCATCAATGTTGACACTGACGATTCGTCAGAACGCTTCCAGTGAGGTAACCACAATTAGTTATGCCGCGCCAACATCAGCCCAAACTATGATGCAGGATTCCGAAAGACTTAGTCGTCTGTAGTTGATTCGGACTTAGGCTTCTCTGTTCTCCACTTCTAACGACAACAATTCCTTGCGACCATTGATGCCTAGTTTGCTGTAGATTCGAATGGTTTCGTGTCGAATCAGTGATTCACTAAAATTCATTTCGCGCGCAATCGCTCCGTTAGTTAGCCCGCGCAACATTGCGTCCTTTATTGCCCATTGGCGAGGCGTCAGGGGCAATAATACCAAAGGCTCAGGATCGTTTAGATCAACTTCGAAATTTACTCCGTGGTCGCCCGCAGTAAAGCTAATTGACACGATTTCGCCGACGCTCCAAAGAAAATTTTCTACCGACTCATTACGTGGTAATCGCGCAGAGCAAAACATGTGGATTGCCCCGTAATTGGGTACTGGAAATACCCAGGAAGATTCGAAACCATCAGGGAAAAGCAAGGGAACATTTCCGGGGACGTAGAATGGATACTCGCGGACACTTCCGCCTTCTACGATCTTGCCATTTCTATAAGCGTCAAAAGCAGGAGTGTGTTCATCGAGAAATGTCTCGGGAGCTTCTCCCGGAATATGAGAATTATGTCCGAAAGCAAAAGGAATGAAGATCGCACCATTGGCTCGTACAACTGAGATAAATAAATTGATGGGCGAAAAGGCTTTAAGCGTGTCCTCTGCTATAAAATTTAACAGGGGTTGCATGGATCCCCCGTTTGTTCGTTGAAATTCCAGGAGACGCCTTAGAGCTGAATGACCTTCCACGCTACGCCTCTCTTCTGATCTCGGTCTCACGCAGATGTGAGATCCTTAGGTAGATCGTTCACGAAAACTGACTTTTGCCATCTTCATTTAACTTGCATGTTGGGTACCCTCCCCCATAATAAATTACGCTTGTGTAGTTTCCTGTGAAAACTTACTCTACTCGGCTACCGTGACCAGTCAAGGATTTTCGGTGAATCTGAGCGCGAAAACGCAAGAATTGCCACAGTTATCGCTACCGTAGGGCGATGGCAACCGAGCGCGAAAACTTGAGTTACTCCAAATTCGGCTTGGCGATACGCGAATTAGGGCAACTGATCGTGGCTGACGGCTACAAACCCGACCTTATTTTGTGCATTGCTCGCGGTGGATTGCTCATTGGCGGGGCGCTGGGTTACGCCTTAGGGGTAAAAAACACCTTCACCATGAGCGTTGAATTTTATGTGGGTGTGAACGAGAGATTGCCGATGCCCGTCGTACTCCCTCCCGTTCCTAACCGGATTGATCTGGCTGGCGCAAAAGTCCTGATCGCCGACGACGTGGCAGACACTGGGGCAACCTTGGAGTTAGTAAAAAACTTTTGCGCGGGGCATGTGGCCGAAGCGCGAAGCGCGGTTCTATACGAAAAACCGCACAGCCTGATAAAGCCCGACTACGCGTGGAAGCAGACCAATCAATGGATTGACTTTCCCTGGTCCTCGCAGCCACCGGTTGGCGGGTAACGCCAAAAACCTCCCAAGGCGACGGGAATAAATGGAGAAATGCCCCTGTTAAGATAGTTGAAGATTCAATCACTTAAAGGAGCACCCCGTGCCATCGTTATTGCATATAGAAGTCAGTCCATCTGGATCGCATTCCGTTTCCCGATCTGTATCGGCAGAGTTTGTAACTTCGTGGAGGTCACATAACACAGGTGGCACCGTAGTGCTTCGTGACCTGGCACTTAATCCTTCCCCCCATTTGGACGAAGAATCCTTACGAGCAGCTTTCACTCCCGAAGATCAGCGAACCGAGGGCATGAAGTCCAAATTGGCTTACCGACTTGAACTAATTGAAGAGATTAAGCAAGCAGACGAGATAGTCATCGCTACTCCCATGTGGAACTGGTCAGTGCCCTCAGTACTGAAGGCCTACTTCGATCAGATTATTCTCAAAGGGACGCTAGATTCAAATCGCGCAAAGGGCCTCATCGGCAAGAAAATAACTTTCGTTGTAGCTCAGGGTTCCTCTTATGCCGCAGGTTCACCACGAGAAGGATGGGACCACACCACGGGATTCCTAAAGCACATTGCTTCCGTCCTTGGTTCGGACGATATTGAAATTATCGTTGCCGAGTACACTTTGGCGGGAATCGCTCCAGGAATGGAAGCTTTCGCCGATTCGAAAACTGCATCAATCTCCGCGGCCAAGCAGGCGGCACGTGTTAGGGCTGCCTAAGAATTAGCTCAACTGCGCTGCTCCGAGGTGCTTACAAGGCGCCGCATGAGCATGCCTGTAACAATAAAAATTCCGGCAAGAATCAGCCACCCAACACGTCCCATTGTGATTGCAAGAGCGGTCACAATGGTGGGCCCAAAGGTGCCGCCTATTCCCCAGCCAAGTGAATAAGCGCCCTGGTATTGACCTTGATATTTAGGGTCTGCCATTCCAAACCCAATGCTCCAGGATCCAACTGACCCAACCAATTCGCCCGCAACGTGAACGCCCATGGCAGCAACGAGGAGTATGCAAGCGGCAATTGTTGAAACCCCCGCCGAAAGGGCGTACAAAATGCATGAAATTGCGACGTAGAAGCCGGCTCTTTCAAATTTACGCGCTCCATTTTGAATATCCCCGGCACCTCGGCTTGCTCGAACTTGAAAAAGAATCACCGCAACCGTATTGACGAGAAGTATCACTGCGATCCACCATCGAGGCGCGTTTGTTTCGTTAACTACCCATAATGGAATCGCTACATTCTGCAATACAAAATGCAAAGACATCACTCCATTCAGGAAAGTAGCCCCCATAAACTTTTTGTCCTTGAGTGCTACAAAACTAAATGGTTCGCCCTTGGAAACCGTGGGTGCAACATACGGAAGACGACGCCACACAAATGCGGTCACGATGTAGGTGGTCGCATCAATTATTAACATCGTGTTGTAAGAGGTATTCGTATTTACTGCAAGAGCAATTCCCGCTAATACAGTACCCATCGCGATTCCAAGATTTGTTACAGCACGAGTGTAGGCGCGAATTCGGACTCGCTCTTCACCTACGCCAAAACTTGCAATTGTGGCCATTCGCAACGTTTGGCCGACAGCCCCTATTGCACCAATCAAGACGGAAAGAATCAAGAATGGCATAAAAGAATTCACGAAGATGAAACCAATAAGCAGTAATCCTTCCATGATGTATGCGAAGGAAGCGATATCGCGTGGTCCGTAACGATCCGCCAAGTGCCCGGCTGGTACAGAGAAGAGCATGGAAACTCCTCCTGCTACCCCCAAGCCGAGGGCCACACTTGCGGCAGAAAGTCCAACATGAAGTGTGAAATACAGAACTTCGATCGTCATGAAGAGCCCGTTGCCAAAAGTATTGATAAGAGTGGCCAAACTCAGCACGCGTAGCGCTGGATCTGCGGGGATTGCAGCCTTTTTCAATCTTTGTAATGGCGAATGCTTGGGTTCTGGCATTACGAAACCATAACTTATCATCGTGCTGCAAGGCGGTGAATTTTTGATTTGTTATAGCCTTGCGCCATGAGCGGACTTATAACGAATGCGTTGCGTCGATTTTTCGCCCTCGAAAGTGCCGGCGGTTTCGTACTTGTCATTGCTGCGTCCTTTGCGTTGATCATGGCTAACTCCCCCTTTAGCCATCAATATGAAAATTTTCTTAAACCCGCACACGGCTTTATCAACGAAGGCTTGATGAGCATCTTCTTCTTTCTCGTGGGATTGGAAATAAGGCGCGAATTTGTTCAGGGAGAGTTTCAAAATCGCAAAGCTGCGGCCTTGCCCGTGATCGCTGCACTTGGTGGAATGGTTACCCCAGCCTTGATCTACTTGCTTTTCAACGCCGGGCGTAGCGGAGCGAATGGCTGGGCAGTTCCTATGCCGACCGATATCGCCTTGGCACTCGGAGCATTAGCTCTGTTAGGTTCGCGTATCGATACTTCGTTGAAGATCTTCTTACTCACCTTGGCAATTGCAGATGACCTCGGATCTATAATCGTGTTAGCAATTTTTTATTCGGATGGACTTAGTTTTATAAAAATCGCTGCCACGATTGGCGCAATCGTGCTGGCATGGATAATTCCTACGGGGAAAACTATTTCACTCGATGCTCTCATTCAAGCCATACATCCTTGGGCTACTTTTGTAGTCATTCCTCTTTTTGCGCTTGCAAATGTTGGACTTCGAATTGATTTCAATTCCCTACCGGATCTGATCACATCACCTGTCACGTACGGAATTATTATTTCCCGTGTGGTTGGAAAGTTGGTTGGGATTACTCTCTTCGCTTGGATATCAGTCCGAATTGGAATTGCACAATTGCCGAACTCGCTTACCTTCAAAGAGATCTCCGGAGCGGCCGCTCTTGCCGGTATGGGGCTAACAGTTTCACTTTTCATCGCGGATTTAGCTTTTGCCGGAGGCGAAGTGTTGAATGGCATAAAACTCGGGCTAATTGTGTCTGCTTTCATTTCCGCTTTAATCGGACTTTCAATTCTTCGAAAATATTCCAGCGCACAGGATTAGCGATACGCGGGGCTGCGAAGAGCGAGTACCATTCCTAGGTTATGAACACGCCGTCGCAGGTTAAACAACGTGGCTCGAAAACACCATTCGATCACGTTCCTTTTTACGACCCTGGTTCACCCCGGGCCACCAGCGTGCGAGCCCTCTTGTTCTGGATCGGCAAGAACCAACTCAGAATAATCATGACAGGATCCTTTTTTGGAATTATTGGGACGATCTGTCTTGCCCTCATTCCAGGACTGCTGGGTCGAGGCGTGCAAGCGATTGCCGACGGTGATCGAGACGCTGTGACCCGTGGGGCCCTGCTGGTAATCCTGCTGGGAATCGTCCAAGCTTTTGCTGGCGTCATGCGCCATCGACGCGCAGTCGGAAGTTGGATTATTGCCGCCACTCGCCTCAAACAGATAATTTCTCGGAAGGCCTCGGAGCTCGGCGCCGACCTTCCTCGTCTAGTGTCAACTGGTGAAGTCGTTTCAGTAAACAACAACGATGTTGAGCGTATGGCACGTGGGTATGACAATATTCCACGCCTAATCGGCGCGATTGTCTCCTTCATTTACGTTTCAATTCTTCTTATCAGTTCAGCGCCCTCAATTGGAATTGTCGTTGTAATCGCAGTTCCGCTGATGAGTTTGGGGATCGCCCCGATCATTAAGCCGCTACAGGATCGTGAAGCCGAACAACGAAAAAAATTGAGCACAGCAACCAATCTTGCTGCTGACACAGTGGCAGGCTTGCGCGTCTTGCGCGGAATTGGCGGCGAAGAGGCATTTGTTGCCCGTTTTAAAGATGCCTCGCAAGAAGTAAGAGTGGCCGCAGTGCGTACGGCCCGGATGCGATCACTTTTACAAGCACTTCAGATTGTTCTGCCAGGGGCACTGGTACTCGTCGTGATTTTTTTTGGTGGCAATCTAGTGCTTGATGAAAAAATGAAGATTGGAGAGCTGCTCGCTTTTTATGGGTACAGCGCATTTCTTGTGCTTCCGATTCGAGTGATCATCGAATCCGCGCAGAGAATCACTTCTGCAGTAGTTTCTGCACGCCGAATCCTTCATTTGCTGCACATCCAGCCAGTTAATCGCTGGGGTACTAACGAAGCCCCAAATCCAAACGCAATCCTTCGCGATGATGAATCGGAGGTAGAAATCCGACATGGCGAGTTACTCGTTATTGTGAGTGAAAGTCCGCTGATTGCAGATGATCTTTGCGATAGGCTCGGCGGCTACGTGAACGCTGATGCAGTGACGCTTGGAACTCTTCCGTTAACAACATTCACACGTAGCGCTGTGCGACGCACGATATTCGTGCAAGAGAAGGAACCCTCAATTCTTTCCGGGACGATTGGTTCCATCTTCGAAGTGAAGCACTCTGGAAGAATTTCAATCGAAGAAGCGATGTTGGCGGCTTCGGCGCAAGACATTCTCGATTCCCTCGACGGCGAAGGGCTTAGCGCAGAAGTAGTAGAACGTGGACGCACTCTAAGTGGCGGGCAAAGACAGCGCCTGGCGCTGGCTCGGACGCTTTTTGTGGATGCGCCGATCGCAATTTTGGATGATCCAACAAGTGCAGTCGATGCCCACACAGAAGCTCGTATCGCTACGCGGCTTGCCGAGATTCGAAAGGGAAGGACGACTGTCATCATTTCTAACTCACCTTTAATACTAGATAAAGCAGATCGCGTAGTGGTGCTACTTGAGGGCAAAGTCTTCGCGCAAGGAAAACACGCCGACCTCCTGGAAAATTCCGCTAACTATCGTGATTTGGTAACGAGGGGCGTATGAAGGGCAAATTAGTCAACGAACTTCTGCTGCCGCCTAGTGCTTTTCAATCACCGCCGAAGGGCACACGGCGGATTCCCACTGATTTTGGTCTAGAACGGTCCTCTTCTCGGCTCCCCATTGCGGGGCCAAAGACCGTTAACTCTGAAATGTACGCGCTGATTAAGAAACATAAGCGGGGGTTTATTTCAGTCGCGCTTCTTCAACTAGTTACGGTCGCAGCTGCGCTAGTTATTCCGCGGGCATTCGGCGACCTGCTAGGCAAACTCGGCAGCGATCCAAGACATGTTCACATTACTTTTACTGTAACAGTAGCGGCAGGCGCCTTACTCGTTCAGACTATTTTCTCTTACTGGACGAAAGTGAAGGCCGCCGTCCTCGGCGAATTTGTACTTTCTTCTCTTCGCGAAAGATTTCTGGAGAAAGTTGTAGAACTCCCTCCAAACGTTGTGGAGCGAGCCGGAAGTGGCGAGTTGCTCAGCCGCACGACCACCGACATCGACCATATTACCTGGGCGGTACGGGACGCCTTTCCAATCATTACCATCTGCCTAGTTGAGATTTTGAGCATCCTGATCGCAATCGCGCTTACCGCACCGGTTTTCGTCGCCGTCGTTTTGGTTGCAACGCCGGCAATAGCCGTCGCAACGATTCGTTATTTGCGAAAATCTCCGCAAGCTTACCGCGTTGAATCATCGTCATATGCCTTGATGAATTCGCTACTCGTAGAATCGGCAGAAGCGGGTCGTACCATCGAAGCTCTCCAATTAGGTGATGACCGAGTCGAAAGAAGTGATGCAGCACTTGGTCGCTGGATCGAGTGGGAGCGGTACACACTTCGTTTGCGAAGTCAGTGGTTTCCCTCAATTGAATTCAGTTTTATCTTCCCACTCGCTGTTGTGCTTTTAGTAGGCGCTCACTTTCATCAAGACGGAAATCTTTCGATAGCCCAGATCACCACGGCCCTCTTGTACTCCCAGATGTTGATCAACCCGCTAGAAGCATTATTGGCGTGGATTGACGAACTCCAAGGAGGTAAGGCATCGCTTTCTAGGCTCTTAGGCATTCACGACATTGAAGAGCGCGAAATCAGAGATTCTGACCCAGAGGGAAATGAAGTAGTCGGCAAAGACATCGAATTTGGATATAAGAAAGGTAGAGATGTACTCAAGGGAATCTCATTCCTCATTGAACCCGGTACTCGGGTTGCGATAGTCGGCCCATCTGGGGCAGGAAAATCTACTCTCGGAAAACTGCTTGCTGGTGTGCAGGCGCCAAGTGCCGGTAAAGTTACTATCGGCGGCTCTGAGATCGGATATTTGGACGTCGAAAAAGTACGGCGCCATGTTGCCCTCGTTACGCAAGAGCACCATATCTTTGTAGGAACGTTGAAACAGAATCTAGCGTTGGCCAAAGCTGATGCCACAGATGCCGAAGTTTGGGATGCACTTCGCGCTGTCGATGCCGAAAGCTGGGCGCGTGAATTCCCAGCGGGAATTCATACTCAAGTGGGGACTGGCGGGGCGAGAATCCTGCCTGCGCAAGCACAGCAGGTGGCATTAGCGCGTTTGGTACTAGCAGATCCACATACTTTGATTCTCGATGAAGCAACTTCCCTATTGGATCAACGTGCCGCGCGACACTTGGAATCCTCGTTATCGGCAGTTCTCAAGGGACGGACCGTAATTGCTATTGCGCATCGACTTCAAACTGCCCACGATGCCGACGTAATTGCGGTGATTGAAGATGGTCTCATCAGCGAGTGGGGTTCGCACGACGAACTCATACGCGCGGACGGAGCGTACGCCCATCTCTGGCGATCATGGCGAGATGAGAATTAGGCCGACTTTTTAGATTTGGAATTCTTCGCGTGAAGGGCGCCATAAAGCACAATCCCAATTGCAATCCCCCAAATTAGGTCAATCGCAAGAGTGGCGACTGCAGTTGTTACTAGGACTGTTGCCTCACGTTTAGTTGTTTGTAATGACTCCTTGAGAGAACGCGGGTTGAGAATTCGATAACTCGTGCCTATCAGGACGCCCGCAATTGCGGGCGCAGGAATATGGCTTACCCATGGTGCGGCAATCAACGCAATGAACAACAGCGTCACCGCATGAATGATCGCGGCCATCCGAGTCTTTGCTTGCGCTCTTACGTTCACACTTGTACGAGCTATGGCTCCTGTGGCGGGCAACCCGCCGAATACTGATGCAATGGAGGTTGCCAGACCCTGACCGAACAATTCACGATTCGGGTTATAGCGATCTGCATGTGCGGTCTTCACCATTCCATCTGCGACACGAGCAGATAACAGAGATTCAATTGCGCACAGAAGTGCAATCAGAAATGCTGGCCAAAGCAAATGCGGAATGTCTGCAAGGGCAATATCGCTACCTCGCCAACTCCCGAGACTTCGCGGGATGTCGCCGATAGTGGCAACATCGAGCGAGAGAACTTGCACCACGATAAGTGCGGTGACAATTGCTACGAAACTGGCGGGGATATGAATTCGAATTCGGAGTAACTTAAAGAGGTGCGGATGGGCAAATTTCACCGCTAAAGTGAGAACGACAACGGACAAGGTCTGCCAATGTATGCCAGCTGAAATTGCGTTTTTAATCGTCCCCCAAGCAACAAACAGGCTTCGCTCCCCTTCGGCTTTAGGGATACCTAGCGCTAATGGAATCTGCTGCAGCGCGATCACAAATGCGATTCCTACCGTGAAACCTTCCACGACGGACCAAGGAACGCGATTGATCACAGCCCCCAATTTCAATAGCCCCATGGCTATGACCATCGCCCCTGCAATCAGCCCGAGAAACGGGATTGCCTTTATTCCATAGTGATGGACGATGGGCAGGAGCACAACGGTCATGGCGCCTGTCGGGCCGCTGACTTGATATTTCGATCCGCCAAATACCGCGGCGATAAAACCGGCAATTATGGCCGTAGTTAAGCCCGCGGCGGCACTTGCCCCTGATGTAATTCCGAAACCAAGTGCTAACGGAAGCGCGACCACAGCAACGGTCAACCCAGCTACCAAGTCCTTTGAAAAAGTTCGTTTATCTAGTTGATAGTCACCGCGGTGCGGAAATAGTCGATTTGGCACCTTATGCAAATCTCGCGTGGAGCCCGCCGTCTACTATCCAATCGGCCCCGTTTACAAATGATGCATCAGCGGAGAGCAAGAAAGTTACGACTTTCGCTATCTCCGATGTCTGCGCCATACGACCCAACGGTTGCACCTTCATTGCGGCCGCTTGCTGCGCCGGTTCCTGCTCAAACCACGATTGCAAAAGGGGAGTTAGCGTGTATCCCGGAGAGACTGCATTGACACGAATCCCATACTTGCCTTCATCTAGGGCAAGATTGCGCGTCAAGCCTATGACCCCCGATTTTGCCGCAGCGTAGGGAAAATAACCTGGAAATGTCATACGAGCATGAATGGATGCGATATTTACTATCGCTCCTTTCTGCGCGGCTCGCATTGCGGGCAGGACGCACTTTGCAGTGTGCCACACGCTTTTTAGATCGACACCGAAGAAGGAGTTCCATTCTTCATCCGTCATGGTCACCGGATCAAAATAAGCGTTGACGCCGGCGTTATTTGCAACTCCCGTCACCGCGCCAAATTTCTCTACCATTTTTGCGTGGGCGGAACTGACGTTGTCGAAGTTCGAGACGTCGGCTTGGGTGAAAAAAACTGATAATCCTTTAGCTAAAAGTTCCTTCTCATACGCACGACCACCTTCAACGTTGATGTCGCAGAAGGAAACACTGGCGCCCTCTTGTGCCGCATCAAGCACGAGAGCCGCACCGATTCCGGCAGCTCCTCCGGTTACCAAGATATGTTCGTTCGCGAGTTTCATTCGTTCACCTTCCGCGCTTGAGAGATTTCATTCTTGAATAATCCCACTCGTCGACTGATATCGCTGACACCGCCACCGAGTAATGGGCCACCCAGCCCGAAAGCCGCAGCGCCGGCTCGAAACCATTCGGGCACACTTTCCTGTGCGACGCCGCCCGTAGCAACCCAGATCTGATGCGGGAATGGATCACTCAGAGCGCGCAGATGTCCCGGGCCGTATGTCGAAGCCGGAAAAAGTTTTAACGCCTGCGCACCTGCCGAAATAGCCAGCGCGACTTCAGTTGCCGAGGCTACTCCAGGAATTGATGTCATCCCCAATTCGGCGGTGGCTCTGATTACTTCGCGATCTGTATTGGGAGAGACGATGAACGTTGCACCAGATCTCTTTGCATCTGTAACGTGAACCGTCGTGAGAGCAGTGCCCAGTCCAACGTGCAGATTATCGATCGCGGCAAACTCTTCAATTATGGAAAATACTTCGGGACAGCTTGTCGTGAACTCGATTACCTCTACTCCAGCATCAACTAATGCGCGCCCGATACCTCTTGCTTCGGCAGCACTTGCGGTGCGCACAATGGCCATCATGGCACTTGACTTTAAAACCTCGATCACGAGCGTCGCCCTCCAACTCCACGTGGCAGTCCAGCCCAGTCACCGATTTGCTCCGCTACGGCTGCGCCACTCAAACTCCCCTGCACAATAGCCTCCTTCAGGACCAGCCCAGACAAGAGCGCGCTGATGACCCCGCCAACGAAGGCATCTCCTGATCCGACAGGATCGACGACCACAATAACTGGCGGTTGATACTCCCAATAATTGCCCTCATCCAGAACTCTGATAACTCCAGCTCCAGAGGTCATGATCGCAGTGCGGACTCCTGCCCCCGCTGCCCGAATGAGATTTTCTGACGGTGTAGAGCCTTGCCAAACGATGGCGTATTCATCGCTACCGCCGAACAAAACGTCAACATTGCGAACTAATCCGCGAAGTGCATCGCGTGCCGCATCTTCGCTCCAAAGCTGGCGGCGGATATTGAGATCAAAACTAAGTTTCACTCCCCCGGCACGCGCCAAGTTCATGGCAGTTAGAACGCTCTCGCAAGAACTGCTTGATATTGCGGCGCTAATACCAGTCAGATGGACCCACCTTGTATTGTGAATATCTAATGGATTCACATCACTCGGACAAATTGTGGTGGCAGCGCTCGCGGTTCGTAGGTAGGAGATTTCTACCGGCTGAGTCGTTCCACGATTTCGTACCATCGTCCCCGTCGGAGCTGCAACACGGGAAATCCGGGAAATATCGACTCCTTCTGCGGCAAGTTCAGCGATAACAACTTGTCCCAATTGGTCCTGACCAACGCGGGACATCAACTGAGCACGTAAACCGAGACGCGCGAGCGCCACAGCGACGTTGGCTTCAGCTCCGACAACTTGCAACTCATACTTCTTGCCCGTGAGAACCGAATCCGTATCGGAAGCAACAAAAAGCGCCATAACTTCGCCGAAGGTATAAAGATCTGTAACGCTCATAATTGCCCTATGTTCTCGCATTCACGTAGCAATTGCTAACTTTTGTGAGACTAAATAAGTCCCGCTAATTCACTTGGTAGGCCCTGATACGTAACCGGTCGCAGAAATCGTTGAATAGCATCTAGACCAACTGAAGTATGCAAGGGAGAAGTAGAAGCTGGATATGGACCACCGTGATTCTGTCCTGCCGTGACTGAAACTCCAGTGGGCCAAGCGTTCCAGGCAACTCGTCCAACTTTTGACGATAGAGCATCAAGAAGAACAGGTACATCGGAATCGGTAACATTGGCAAACAAGGAGCCTACGAGCGCTCCCTCTAGGTCACTGAGAATTTCAATAACTTCTGAAGCATCGGAATAAGTGATCACGACACCGGTTGGACCGAAACATTCAATAGATAAAGCGTCTTTCCCGGAAACATCTTTTGCTGAAACGATGACTACCTCTGGCGTTGAGAAGAACCCTGCCTCAGGTGCTGCATGTCCCGCTAGTACTTCGCCTTTCAGGGCGATAAGTAGCACCTCACGATTTGCATCATGGAGTTTCTTTGTAGCCTCACTTAAGAACGGCGTCGCTGATCGGCGGGCTATTTGATCCGCAAGTTGGGAGGTGAAATCGGAATCCGCTGGCACGAACAACACACTTGGATTGGTACAGAACTGACCGCCGCCCATGAACAAGGAATCTAAATATGCACCAACAAATTTCTCTGAATCTGCCAACGCCGAAGATGTGACAACCACTGGATTTACACTGCCGAGTTCGCCGTAGAAAGGAATTGGATTCGGGCGTGAGACGGCAAGATCAAATAATGCGCGTCCTCCAGTTCGCGAACCAGTGAATGCAGCCGCACTGATGCGCGGATCCTTGATTAGGGTGGCTCCGAATTCGAATCCATGTCCCAAACCAACCAGGCCGAGTGGAGCACCTGCCTTTGCTAAAGCATCTTGTGCGATTTCAAAAACCCGTTGCGAAGTTTGCGGATGGGCAGGGTGGGCTTTAACGACAACGGCGCATCCCGCTGCAAGTGCAGATGCAGTATCTCCTCCAAATACGCTGAATGCAAAGGGAAAATTGCTGGCGCCGTATATCGCAACAACGCCAATACCTCTATATGTTTTTAAGAATTGCGGATGCCCCTGCGGTAGCGGTGCATCGACAGCTGCATCCACGACGTTTGCAGAAATTCCGTTCTTGAGTGCGAGAGCAAAGGCCCGAAACTGAAACGTCATGCGCCCAACCTCGCCGGTCAGGCGTGGAATTCCGAGGGCAGTTTCACTATCAGCCAAGGTGACCAATTCCTCAACGTGGGAATCAAGGGCATCGGCAAGTGCCTCTAAGACTCTGGCTCGATCCTGAGTCGTTGTTCGCATCCATACGAGATATGCATCCACTGCCTGAGTAATGAACGAAGCCGACTGCTCGCGACTTGTATCCGGAAATATCGGCCCGAAAGACAAGCCAGTGCGAGGGTCTACAGATTGAGTAGTCATGGGTGCTCTCTGATTGAGTGGATGTTGAATCTTAGTCCAGGAAGAAGTCAGTAAGAAATTCCGTAGTACCCGAAACCACGGAGTATTTGTCTAAATCAACAACGCCCTCGGATGCGAGAACCTCATCATCGACAAAAAAATTACCAGTGCACTCTTTAGAATCGCGATTCAAGATGACATATGCAGCGTCGGCAATTATCTCTGGCTTTCGACAGGTTGAAAGGTCCACCCCGGGAATCATCGCAAGGGCGGCAGTGTCGATTGCTGTTCGCGGCCAGAGCGCATTGACAGCGATACCGTCACGTCTGAATTCTTCGGACATCCCAAGCACGCACATACTCATGCCATATTTGGCCATCGTGTAAGCAAGATTATTCTTAAACCATTTCGGTTTCATCGACAGCGGTGGAGACAAATTAAGGATGTGCGGATTTCTCCCCGCAAGCCCCGACTCACGAAGATGAGGAATCGCAGTCTGTGATGTCAAGAAAGTACCGCGTACATTAACGTCGAACATCAAATCGAAACGCTTCGCTGGCGTTGCCTCCGTACGAGTTAGATTGATGGCGCTGGCATTATTGATGACAATATCTATACCGCCGAACTCAGCCACAGTTTGCTCCATAGCCAAAACGATTTGCCCTTCGTCTCGAATATCGCATTGGATCGGAAGAGCTTGCCCTCCTGCATCTCGAATCTCTTGCGCCGAAGTGAAGATCGTGCCAGGAAGTTTGGGATTTACTTCTGCAGTCTTGGCGGCGATTGCAATATGAGCTCCGTCAGAGGCGGCTCGCAGTGCGATCGCCAAACCGATTCCGCGCGAACCTCCCGTAATAAAAATCCTCTTTCCGGCCAGGCTCATACTTAACCCTTTCTACTTAGGAATCTCATAAATGCATCACGCGCTTCGTCAGATTGAAGTGCACGCGAAAATAATTGAGCTTCGGCTTGAATGACTGCACTTACGGCATCATGCGATCTGCTCTTGAGCAGCGCCTTCGTATTCACGATTGCCGTCGGAGGTTGCAACGCGATCTTCGCCGCAAATGCAGTGGCTTGTTCATCCGCATTCTCGCCTATTGAGGACACTAAGCCCATCTTCATAGCGGCGTGCGCATCGAAGCTTTCGCCCGAAAAGAAAACTTCCGCGGCTTTCTGGTGACCCACCAGATCGGCGAAGAGAAAACTCGAACCAGCCTCTGGCACTAATCCCAAAGTTACGAAAGGCATCGAGAAGGAGGCGCTCGGATGTGCAAAAACGAGATCGCAATGGAGTAGGGCGGTAGTCCCGATGCCAACTGCGCGCCCCTGAACTACCGCGATTAGTGGCTTTTCGAATTCATGGATCGCGCGGATGAACTGGAATCCCGGCGCATCCATATCCAGATTCGCCGCAGTCATAAAATCATTGATGTCGTTCCCTGCTGTGAAGTTAGCGCCTTCGGCCCGTAAAACAACAACGCGAATCCCTATGTCAGCGGAAGCTGAGCGTAGACCGGCAACCAAATCCAGATACATAGCGCTGGTTATTGCGTTCAGCTTTTCTGGCCGGTTCAAAGATAGGGTCAATATGCCATCCGACAGGTCCGTCAAAATGTGACTCATCCCGACATCCTAAAGGAGTACGCGCAAAGAAATGCAAGATACCCTTATATCGGTCGGTAAAGTGAATCCGGCATTCAATGAACACGTACGGAAAGGCAGGCTCCCCTGAATGACCGCCGATATCACTATCTCAACGCGCGACCTGACACCCTTTGAATGTCTCGTAATGGATCATCTCTGTGAAGGAAAATCGAACGCATCGATAGCGCATGAAACATCTCATACTGAGAAAGTTGTAGAGAACACAGTCAGCCGAACAGCTAAAGCATTCGGAATTAAATCTGACGGTGATACGAATTTGAGAGTATTGCTTGCACTCGCCTACCGCACCCATTATGGCGACAAGGCATTTGATCGACTTAGTGTTGACTGCCAGCATTTGACAAAAGATGCAGACGGACGCCAGATATGCGACCGTCATATTTTATAAATTTTTTCTGCAAAGCAAAACTTAAATGTACTTTGCTTTTCCATTTATATTTCCAAAATCCTTTCGCGTGACATACTTAACTTGTTAAGATAAGTCACAGTCCATCAGGGGCTGGCACTCACCTTTTTCTTACCGAGGAGTGCAAAAGAGCGTATTAATTGTCCTGTTCTAATCTTGGGACATAAAAGGAGAGAAAAAAATGAAACGTCGTACCTTTGATGGGATGGTCACCCTTGTGGGTTTTGGACTATCAATTTTCTTATTCGTCGCAGCCGGTCTACTCAACTGGGGCTATAACTTTACCAATGACACCGTATCTTCACAGTTGTCGGCCCAGAAAATCACGATGCCAGCCGAGACTGGCAACCCGAAAGAAAGTGCTGACGTCACCGCATTCTTTAAGGCAAACGGAAATGCCTTGATGGACACCGGTAAGGAAGCACAGATGTATGCGGATCACTATTTGGGATTCCATCTTTCGGGGATGCCAACTTATGCGGAAGCTTCAACTGCTAATCGTGCCGCTGGTGCAGCTGCTGCAACTGATCCAGAAAATGCAGATCTAAAAGCTGCTGCCGCAAAAGCCGCTGGAATAGTAGACACCGTTTTCAAGGGCACAACTCTGCGAGGCACGCTCCTCACCGCGTATGCATTTTGGCAAATGGGACAGATTGCCATGATCGGCGCAGGTGTAATGCTAATTGGAGGGCTCCTGCTCCTCCTCTTCGCAATCGCTGGTTGGGTACACCTTCGTCGCACCCCAGAAGGGGCGATGATCTAGCCCTCTACTCTCCGTGAGGGTGAAGAAAAGCACCCCCCGATTCTTCGGGGGGTGCTTTTTAATGCTTTTTTGCAATTACTTATTCAGAATTATCTGGTCCTCTAGCGCTCAATAGTTCCAGCGATAAATTCCTCCGTGCGATTATGTGCTTGTTCATCTGTGTACTGAATCGGCGGCGTCTTCATGAAATAGCTAGCTGGCGAAAGAAGCGGTCCGCCGACTCCTCGATCGAGGGCAAGCTTCGCGCAGCGAAGCGCATCAATGATGACACCAGCAGAGTTTGGTGAATCCCATACCTCGAGTTTGTATTCGAGATTCAAAGGAACATCGCCGAAGGCGCGACCTTCAAGACGAACATAAGCCCACTTACGATCATCGAGCCATGGAATATAATCCGATGGGCCAATGTGAACATTGCGCGCGCCGAGATCGTGGTCTAGTTGAGATGTTACAGAGTTAGTCTTTGAAATCTTTTTTGACTCAAGGCGATCGCGCTCCAACATATTCTTGAAGTCCATGTTTCCACCAACATTGAGTTGGTAAGTGCGATCAAGGTGAACTCCTCGATCCTGGAACAATTTGGCCATAATGCGGTGCGTAATTGTTGCCCCAACCTGGCTCTTTATGTCGTCGCCAACAATTGGGATTCCTGCGTCAGTGAATTTTGCTGCCCATACGGGATCAGACGCGATGAATACTGGAAGTGCATTCACGAAAGCACAACCGGCGTCAATCGCACACTGTGCGTAGAACTTGGCCGCTTCTTCCGATCCCACTGGCAAATAGCAGATCAGTACATCGACCGCTTCGTCTTTAAGAACTTGTACTACGTCAACTGGTTCAGCAGTTGATTCCGTGATCGTCTCGCGATAGTAACGACCAAGTCCATCAAGGGTCACTCCGCGTTGCACGCTCACGCCAGATTGTGTTACATCGGCAAATTTAATTGTGTTGTTTTCGCTCGCCCAGATTGCATCAGCCAGATCGAGGCCAACCTTCTTCTGATCAACATCAAAGGCCGCGACAAACTTCACGTTGCTGATGTGATAGCCGCCGACAACGGCGTGCATCAGTCCCGGAATTTCCTGATCAGTTGCCGCGTCCTTGTAGTAGACGACCCCTTGTACAAGTGAATTTGCACAGTTACCGACTCCAACAATTGCGACACGAATGTCGCCTTTTCCAGTGGTGATTGTCACGCTATTTCCTCTCGGTCTTAATCATGTCCTCCAACCAGGCGATTTCTCGCTCGGCGGATTCCAAAGAATGACGTCGCCATTCTTCTAAGTACTTATCAATTCCTACGGGCGACTTCTCAAGTTCCCCGCGCAAAATTTCTGCTCTCTCTTTGAGGCGACGGTGTCGTCCCTCAAGAATGCGAACTCGATTTGCCTCCGATGTCGGGCTAAAAAAAGCGAAGCGAACCTCGAATCCCTCGTCTTCCCACGTATCTGGGCTCACCGTCTCAGTCAGACGCGCAAAACGCGCTTGGCCCTTTTGCGATAGCCGGTAAACAATGCGCGAGCGCCGCGAGATTCCGCCATCTTCAGAGAAGGTCTCCTCGATCAACCCAGCTTCAAGCATGCGTCGCAACTGCGGGTAGAGGACGGAGAAGGACAGGGCGCGGAAGGGACCATAAATTGTCGTCAGTCGCTTACGAAGTTCATAGCCATGGAGCTCGTTCTGTGAAAGGAGCCCAAGAAGCGCAAACTCCAGAGATTCACTTCGTGAACGCATCAAATCCTCAATATCGACTAGCGAGACGATATATCCATTCGATATATCAAACGATATGTTATTGCGTTATATCCAAGGGGGCAAATCTGTCGCAACTCCGGCCACGTCGAGGCGCGCCTCCCCTGGAGGTCCTCAGATGACCCTCATCAGGGCTGGTGGTTTAGATTAGCCAAATGGTCATCCCATCAAATCTTTGGGAGTACATCCTCACCTCAATGCTGATAATCCTTGCGCCTGGTCCCAGCGTTCTTTTTATCATCGCCCGCGCTATCGCCTGGGGACGTATGACTGCCGTATTCACGGTGATTGGCAATGCCTCCGGAGTCTTTCTCCTCTCCGTGCTTATCGCAGTTGGGCTAGGTCCACTTCTACAACGCTCTGACGTGGCGTACGGCGCGATTCAATGGGGTGGAGGGGCGTACCTGGTCTATCTGGGCATAGATGCACTGCGACAACGGCATGTGCATGCGCAAGAGATGGCAAAAGGAAAAGGCGCACATCCCTCGCCTATGCGATCGGCTCGCGACGGGTTCCTCGTCGGAATTCTCAATCCAAAAACTCTCGTCTTTTTTGCAGCCGTGCTACCGCAGTTCATCGACCGCGAGCGCGGCAGTGTTACGAGCCAACTCCTATTACTCGGCGCACTTTTTTGTACTATGGCAGCGCTCTCCGATGGCACTTGGGGTCTGGTCGCTGGAACGGCTCGCATATGGCTCTCTGGGGAGGCAAGTCGATTGGTCGCACTTCGAACTGCCGGCGGCGTTGTAATGATGATTTTAGGAGCCCTAGTAATTATCTCGGCAATTCGTTATGCATTTTCATAAATTATGAACGCCAATCTTGAAGTTCGCGTGGTGCGAGTGCTTACCTCAGCGCAAGTTCTCACCGGCATCGGTACCGCAGGAACGGTTGCCGCAGGTTCATTGCTCGTCGCATCAATTTCTCATTCAGAGACCTACGCAGGTTTAGCACAAACCAGCGGAGTGCTCGGAGCTGCCGCAATGGCGATTCCACTTTCGCGACTCACTCGCAAAGGCGGTCGTCGCCTTGCCCTATCCGCTGGCTATTTCTGTGGCGCGCTAGGTGCCGTGATTGCGATCCTCGGCGGCACTACTCGAATTCTTGCCCTGATGTTGATGGGCGCCTTTCTTGTAGGAGCAGCATCAGCGGCTGGCTACCAGGCGCGTTTCGCGGCCGTCGATCTCGCATCACATGAGACTCGTGCGCGACGACTTTCCTTTGTCGTTTGGGGTTCGACTGTCGGAGCCGTTGCGGGTCCGAACTTGATGGGACCATCAGGTTCATTTGCCCAATGGATAGGACTGCCTCGTTTGGTCGGACCCTACTTACTTGCCCTCGTGACTCTCACATTAGCCGCGACAATCATTCTCATATTTCTTCGTCCCGATCCATATCTAATTTCCCAAATTTCTCAACATTCAGATTCTGCGCCCGCAGTGCATCATTCAACACGCGCAACCTTGCACACGATTCGCGAAAATCCCGGCGCACTTTTTGCGATTGTCTCGATAGCAATTGGACATTTGGCAATGGTCTCCGTCATGGTTATGACTCCAGTACATATGGCTCATGTCGATGTAACGTTGACGATTATCGGACTTGTGATCAGCGTTCACGTGGCAGGCATGTATGCCTTCTCTCCGATTGTCGGACTTCTCAGCGATTCACTGGGACGCAAACGGGTGATCCAAATTGGTGTTGCGATCTTGCTTCTCTCATGCGCAGTTTCTGGAAAATCGCCAGGTACGAGCACTGTCTCACTCGGTTTCGGATTGTTCCTACTCGGCTTGGGATGGTCGTGCACCATGATCGCTGGATCCGCACTTCTGGCAGAATCCGTCACTCACGAATTCCGCTCGGCTTCGCAAGGCACCTCTGACTTGGCGATGAACCTCGCGGGTGCAGGCGGCGGTGCCTTAGCTGGAATCATAATTGCAACACTGAGTTATGGCTGGCTATGCGTCCTCGCCAGCGTCCCGGTCGCGCTGCTCGGTATCTGGTCCCTGCGGTCCACTAGTGGTGGGATGTCAGCTGCGATGGGCACACTAAGCGCATGAGAAAACCTGCCAAACCAGCGCGCGAAAATATTTCTCCCTCTGACCTTACCTTCGGCTTGTCCACGTGTAAGCGCTGTCTTTGGATTAAGTACTGGCACAAAGTCGTGATGCCTGGTTCCTTCCCACTGGTCGGAACGCTTTCATCTCTGCAAGAGAGGAATTTCTCCGGAGCTCATACGCGCGACATTGATCCCTCGCTTCGCCCTGGCAGAGTCAACCGACTCGCCGAATGGGTGAAGAGCACACCACTAGTCATCAACGGTGAATCGACCAGGTGGCGCATACTGGGAAAGTACGATCTTGTGGCAGAAAATGAGGACGGCACAATTGCTTTGATTGATTGCAAAGTCTCTGACAGTTCGCGCGACTCAGGTGCATTTTATTCTCCCCAGCTAGAGGCCTACGCATATGCTCTCGAAAAACCGGCAGCGGGCAAGGCTGCCAGCGTGGCATCGATAGGACTCCTTATCTGGAAGCCGCGAAACGTAATCAGAGATGCGTCCGCGTACGGTTTTGGAGTTGAACAGTCATACGTACCCGTGTCGCGCAATCCGCAGAATTTTCTCGATGTGATAGCAGATTTCATTTCGGTTCTGGAAGGACCAGTGCCAGAATCTGGAGCAGAGTGCGCCACCTGTAACTACCTCATTGAGCGCTTAAGACTAGAAGATTGAAACTCTATTTCTCCGAGTCGTCGACTTCGGCTTTACGTCGTGTGGCGTAGATGTCAACGTACTCTTGACCTGAAAGTTGTTGAATTTTGCGCATCAGGTCATCCGTCAAATCACGAAGTAATTGTAAATTGGTCGGATCCCCCGTCATATAAATCGGTTCACCAAAGATCATTTTGACGCGCATGATTTTTGGAACAACTTTTCCGGTAGGTTGAATTTTGTCTGTATCAAACATCGCAACTGGCACGATTGGCGCACCTGACTCAATCGCCAATCTCACAATTCCAGTGCGACCCTTGTACAGCCGTCCATCTGGTGAACGCGTGCCTTCGGGATATATCCCAATGCAGTTGCCTTCGGAGAGAACCTTCAAGCCAGTGACCAACGCTGCTTCGCTCCTGCGTCCACCGGATCGATCTACTGGCACTTGGCCAAGGGCAATAAAAGTTAACTTTTTGAGCAAGCCTTTGGGACCCGGCGAGGTGAAGTACTCGCTCTTGGCTAAAAAAGTTACTTTTCGTGGAACCACTAACGGCATGAATACTGAATCGCTGAAAGACAGGTGGTTGGAAGCGATGATTACTGGTCCAGTGGCAGGTACATGTCTTAGTCCAGTGACTTTCGGACGAAAGAGCACCATGAGAAAGGGGGTGAGGAATGCGCGCAATACCCCGTAGGGAAGATTGACCATAGCGCCTCACCTTCTTAGTCCGACTTAGTCCGACTCTTGTGCCACATATTGTCGCGGTCGGCCGACCCGCGCAGGAGACCAATTTAGTGGGTTCCGCGCCACTATGACACTATGGGCAAATGGATACGGGCTCAAATCCGCACAATTTTATGCTAGCGGGCGGAAATATCGGCGTCCTAATCGTGAGCCAATCCTCTGATCCGCACGAACTTGCCTCAACCATGGCTCATTCTCTGCATGCGCTCAACAGATCCGTGGCCGTGGCTAGTCCCCCAACCCGTATCGAAAACTGGGGAGACCTAAGAGAACACGAATGGCCGATTTGGTTTGAGGGATCCCAGGAACTTCTGGCTAAATTGCATGAATCGTGCGAATCAGTTTTCGTGGTTGGAATCTCCATGGGCGCGACCCTCGCGTTAAGGATCGCGGAGTTGTACAGCAATGACGTTGACGGATTAGTAATCATCGAACCGACATTTCCAAACATCAGGCGAAGTCAGCGCACCTTGTGGGCACCCATTCGTAGTGAACTTGGGCAGATTGTGCAACCGATAATTCAGATGTCATTCTCGAACGGACGCAACGAATCCGCAACGAATGCAGCCGTAATCGCCGACAATATTTCCTCTCCCTTTATTCGGGAAATACTTCTCGAGCAGACTTCGAGTGATTCGGATCTGATTATCACTGAGACCGCTGCTTTCATAGAAGAAGTTACGGGCGGACTTTGGTTATCCGATGTCGCAGAAATAGTTGACATTGCCGACATTGCCGATGCAGAACTTATCAATGCGGAATTCCAGTCAATTGTTGAAGGTCTTTCGCTGGACGAATCAACGCCTACAACTTATCTAGACCAACTCGAATACCTCGACCATTTTGCAGATATTGAACATTTCAATGCACCTGACCCGAAACTCGCACCAATAGCAGATCCACGGAAGCGCCGCGCATTTATTGCGATGATTCTTGGGCCTATATACACACTTGTTGCAGCCATAACCTACTTCGATCCACTTGGGATTGAGCCGTGGCCCGGAATTCTGGCATTTATCGGTGGGCTCGTATATTTCTTTTACGCACTGCGCGACACCCCCGTTGAAGATGATGGCGTAATTTTGTAATCGCGTTTACTGTTTCGGCTATGAAAACTTTTAGATGGGGAATTATCAGCACCGGCGGTATCGCACGTGCCTTCGCCAAGGATCTTCAATACGTTACGGGTCATTCAGTCGCTGCTGTCGGCTCTCGCTCGATGGAGGCTGCAAAAGCGTTCGCAGATTTATTTCCAGGAGCAGTGGCGTACGACAGTTATGAATCTCTTGTGGCAGATCCCTCTATTGACGGCGTTTACGTAGCAACACCGCATCCCTATCACGTGTCAAACACGATTTTGGCGTTGCAGGCCGGGAAACCTGTTTTGTGTGAAAAACCATTTGCAGTTACTGCTGCTGAGGCAGAATTGATGATCAATACGGCGCGTGAAAAGAATCTCGCTTTGATGGAAGCTATGTGGACGCGCTTTCTTCCGCACATTCAAGTGGTCCGCCAAATACTTAAAGATGGAATCCTTGGCGAGATCCTGCACGTCGAGGCAGATCACGGACAAGCGCTGCAAGAGAGAAATATTCCGCGAATTAATTTGCCCGAATACGCCGGTGGCGCAATCCTTGACTTGGGAATCTACCCAGTGTCGTTCGCACACTTAGTTTTGGGACCTCCAGAGAAAATCACAGCGACAGGAAAATTCACAAAGGACGGCGTTGACAGTCAGACAACTGCGATTTTTGATTATGCATCAGGTGCACAGGCGATCGTTACGGCGAATATGATCGTAAAATCTCCTTGCCGTGCCGTCATCTGTGGAACTCTGGGACGACTCGAGATTGATCGAACTTTCTACAACCCCGCAAGCATGCGCGTCATAATGAAAGATGAGTCCGTCACCGAATATCCACGCAACTACGAAGGTCACGGATTGCGTGAACAAGCTGTTGAATTTGCCAGAATCGTTGCAGCTGGATTAACCGAGTCACCTCTGCTCAATCTGGATGAAACTCTCATCATTATGCGAGCGATGGATGAGATTCGTCGACAGATCGGTCTTAAGTTTCCTTTCGAAACACATTAACGATTTTATTTATTTAGTTACGCGAAAGATCGGCCGCACCCACTAAGCCGGCAAGATTGCCCAATTTCGCAGCAATAATCTTCGGGCTCGGATGCTTGCCTGCAAAAGGCATATATCTTTCGACTGCTGCGCGAGTGGGAGTCAGTAAAATTTCGCCAGCGTCGATCACTCCCCCGCCGATGATCACGCACGCGGGATCAAGGATTGCCGAAAGCGAGGCAATGCCAGCGCCGAGCCATTGTGAAGTGGTGTTGAAGGCCGCAAGTGCGACGCTGTCACCGTCGCGAGCTGCTTCGGTAATGTGTTTGCCTGTCATCGCCTCAACCGTCCCATCACCTCGCGACAATAAGTTGCGCGCCATTTCAGGTGACGCGCTAATTGCCTCGCGCGCATGGCGTAAAAGCGCATTTCCGGAGGCGTACTGCTCAAAGCATCCACGCGCACCACAACCGCACAAGTGCCCTTCGGGGACTACGCGAAGATGGCCAAACTCGGCAGCTACCCCATAAGCGCCCCGATACAAATTGCCATCAACTACGATTCCGCCGCCAATTCCGGTACCTATAGTGAGGAGCATTAAGTGTTCCTCGTTCATACCTGCGCCAAATTTTGCTTCGCCCCACGCTGCGGCATTCGCGTCGTTTTCCATGACAATCGGTAGACCGATAAGCGCCTCCAACTCCGCATCTAGATTGACGCCATTCCAACCTGCGATGTTGGGAGTAGCCAACATTGTCTTACGATCAGAGGAAACAAAACCCGCCGCAGATACGCCAATGGATCCAACATCGTGTGCTCCCATAAGTTCAAGGGCAACGTCAGCGATGGTGCGAGTTAATTCTGCCCCGCCTTGCCGGGGCGTATCACGCCGCGCCTGCGCGATGACGTTGCCCTTGCGGTCAACGACTCCACCCAGCACTTTGGTGCCGCCGACATCCACCCCAATGGAGAACGGCGATGTTGAAGTAAAAGTCATGAAGTTAAGTGGTCAGGCTTCTAAATGAGTTTTAAGCTGCTTAAGGGCGGTTTCAATCGTTGCCTTCTCCGCGTTTTTTCGCATAATCGAAGGGATCGGCATTGAAACATCAACGTGGAGTTCGTAGGTGACTTGAGTCGTGTCTTCGTCAACCGTGGACACGATGTAGGCACCCTCCATCGCAGTCAAGAGATCGGCATCCACCATTGAGAAACTGATGCGCGCGGGAGCGCCACTCCAGTCATACTCCAACGTCACCCGATCTTTCAAAGGCCCTGCGTCGATCGCCAACTTTGCAGTGGAGGTCCGTCCAGTTTCGTCCTTGGTCAGGACTTCGACGGATTTGATACTGGAAGACCAGGTTGGATAGGCAGCGATATCCGTTAACACTGCCAGGACTTCAGATAGTGGGGCCTCAATTGAAATTGAACTGCTTGATAATTCGCTCATGTCGCCAAGGTTACCCCCTCCCGAATCCTGCGCGTCCGCGCTAGCGTAAGCGCCATGAATGAACTGACCGTACCTGCTTTAGTGCCAGCGGCTACTGCCGGAAACCTTACGAATTTGGTGGCTGAGAGAGCCTGGTTTGAACCAGAGCGAATCATGCTTTCGCGCCCCATTGGGCAAGGGTGGCAACCCGTGAGCGCCCGTGAGTTTGATTCCGAAGTGCGCGCCACCGCAAAAGGACTCATTGCCTCCGGAGTTCAAATCGGAGATCGGGTCGCAATTATGGCGCGTACTCGCTATGAATGGACGATTCTAGATTTCGCAATTTGGTTTGCGGGCGGATGCGTCGTTCCAATTTTTGATACATCATCGGCCGAGCAAGTTGAATGGATTCTTAGCGATTCCGGCGCAGTCGCCCTCATAGTTGAAACTCCTACACATCGAGAGTTGGTTACTCCAGTCTTACCGGCTTCCACAAAGAACGTGTGGACCATGACCGAGGATGTCCTTTATGTTCTGGCAAAGGCAGGTGCAGCAGTACCCGATGAAGAGATTGATCGACGTAGAAACGCGCTAGTTCCCGACACTCTTGCAACCATCATTTACACATCCGGCACAACTGGTCGTCCTAAAGGTGTACAACTTACACACGGGAATTTTTTGGCTGAGTGCAGCAACGTTGTGCAAGGCGCAAGCGATCTCTTTCTAAAAACTGGTGGTTCCACTCTGCTATTTCTTCCAGTTGCGCATGTATTTGGACGAATGGTTGAGATCGGCGCCGTGAGCGCTGGACTTCATCTTGCGCATTGCAGTGACCCTGTGTCGAAACTCGCTGCTGATTTGGCGACTTTCAAGCCGACCTTCGTGCTTGCCGTCCCCCGCATTTTCGAAAAGATTTACAACGGCGCCGAAGCAAAGGCGGAGGCAGCCGGCAAGGGATCAATTTTTAGGAAAGCTGCAGCAGTCGCGATTCACTACAGCGAAGCTTTAGACAAAGGCAAGATGCCAATCGCCCTACTTCTCAAGCACCGCGTCTTCGACAAATTGGTTTACTCAAAGATTAGGACTGCCATGGGCGGAAGAGTGGAGGCAGCAATTTCTGGCGGTGCCCCACTTGGTGAACGCCTCGGCCATTTTTATCGTGGTGCGGGCATACGGATTTTAGAAGGTTACGGCCTGACCGAAACGACAGCAGGGGCAACCCTTAATCTCACGACACATCATCGAGTTGGTTCAGTGGGTCGACCAATTCCAGGTACATCAATTCGCATCGCCGAAGATGGAGAAGTTCTCATCAAGGGATCGATCGTCATGCGTGGCTATTGGCAAAATGAAAACGCGAACAACGAAGTCTTTGACGAGGACCGCTGGTTTAAGTCTGGCGACCTTGGACGAATTGATGAGGATGGATTCTTGTTCATCGTCGGGAGAAAAAAGGAACTTATCGTTACTTCGGGTGGAAAGAACGTCGCTCCTGCAGTGCTGGAGGATCGACTCCGTGCTCACCCATTGGTGAGCCAATGCATGGTTGTCGGCGATAACCAGCCCTACATCGCCGCTCTGATCACCTTGGATACGGACGCCCTCAAACCTTGGGTCTCGATTCATAAGAAAGACTTCGCTTCAATTGCCGAACTCACGCAAGATCCAGATTTGATTGCAGTCATTCAAACTGCAGTAGATGAGGCAAACAAGGCAGTAAGTCGCGCCGAATCAATTCGAAAGTTCACTATTCTTCCTGTCGATTTCACCATTGCGGGTGGACATCTCACCGCAAAGTTCTCCATCAAACGTCATGTCGTCGCCAAGGAATTTGCGAAAGAGATCGAGGCGCTTTACAAGTAGCGCCACCAATGACGCTGACCGAAAGGACTCGACTTGCCCAAGAGCTCCATGATGGCATTGCGCAAGATTTAGTTGGTGTTGGGTATTGCCTTGACCTGATCATGTCCAATCAAGAAACGCCGGTAGAGACTCGCCAGGAAATTAGAAAAGTTCGGTTGGACATCACCGACCTTCTCGACAAGATTCGTTCCGAGATTCATGATCTTCATGAAGTCAGCGAGAAGAGTTTCATCGCGCAACTACGTGATGCTGCCGAAGATCTCTGCACTGATTACGACCTGACTTTAGATTTACCGGACGAGCAAATTTTTCTTCCCGATGAAACTTCCTATCAACTGATGCGAATTGTTCGTGAACTCCTGCGCAATATCGTTCGGCATTCCAATGCTACAAAAGTGGGACTGCATCTTATTAACTCAGGTTCTGAAATCACGCTCTCTATAAATGACAATGGTCATGGTGGAGCCTTACAGAACTCCTACTCCTTCGGACTCACCGGGTCGGCCGATCGAGCGCGCAGCATTGGCGGCGCACTGACCTGGCAATCAGACTCGACTGGCTTTGCAGCCACGATTCACTTCCCAATTTCTCAACAACTTTTCTAAATGGATCCCCGCATGATTTCCGTGCTTATTATCGATGACCACCAAGTCGTTCGAGAAGGCCTACGTTCTGCGCTCATTCGCGCGAATTACCAGGTCGTTGGAGAGGCTGCCTCGAAGAATGAGGGTTTGGCGCAAGTTGCCCACAAATCACCAGATGTGATCGTCGTAGATTTGAATTTGCCCGATGGGAGTGGCCTTGAAATAGTGTCTTGGGCGCGATCTGTGTCGAAAGTTATTGGCATAGTCGTTCTCACGCTCAATGATGAAGATGACCATCTGCTCGCCGCGCTGCAAGCCGGCGCCAGCGCCTACGTTCATAAAAGCGCGCCGATAGGTGAAGTGATCTCCGCTGTTGCTCATGCTTTTTCGGCACCGCTAAGTTTTTCCAGCCATGGCTTATCAGCCGCGCTGGCTCGCAAAAATGTTGGTTTCGGATTGACTTCACGTGAATTACAAGTATTAGCGCTCCTGCCATCCGGTCAAACTTCTTCCAAGATCGCGAGTTCCCTTTTTGTAACAGAGGCCACCATTAAAACTCACTTGTCAAATATCTATCGCAAACTCAATGCCGCGAATCGAACAGAAGCAGTGGCTATCGCACTAAGCCATGGCTTACTTAATTAGTTTTGCGCTTGTCCATTCCATAGAGAAAATCAGCAAATTGGGATGACCAGTACTCCCAGGACCATTGATCAACTACCCATTCACGCCCGCGTTGCCCCATCTGCTTGGCTTTTGCGGGATCTTGCAAGAGGTCGACTATTGCCTTACTGATGGCATCAATGCTCGTGCCGTCTACAGCTAAACCAGTTTCGCCTTCTATGACCGCATCGGGGGCGCCACCTTTATCGCCAGCAACAACTGGAAGTCCGCACGCGCTAGCTTCGAGATAGACAATCCCTAAGCCTTCGACTTCTAACCCAAAGAAGCGCGCCCGCGATGGCATCGCAAAAACATCGGCGGCGCCGATATAGCGAGGCAGATCCTCATACTGCAATCGTCCGATAAAGGTCACAGCCGACTCGACATGGTTCTTCGCAACCAATTTCTCAAGAACTTTTCGATGCGGCCCTTCACCAATGATTAAAAGATGCGCGTTGGAGACCCTCTCAATTATCTTCGGCAGCGCCTCGACCAATCGGTCCTGCCCCTTGCGGTGGACAAGGCGACCAACGCTGACAATGACCTTCTTATTCGTCAATCCCAGTTGCTCTCTCACCTCGGCCGCTTGTGCGGAAGGAGAGAAATGATGCGCATCGATACCTGGTGCAATCCGCACCATTGCCGTTTGCGCAGATTTTGAAAGAGATTTCGCCATCGCGCGGTGGGTGAACTCCCCCAGATAACTCAGCGCATCTAAATTGGCGCCGACTGCCCGTACTGCAAGTGTGAATGGAAAGACTTTCGCCCACCACACTTCATGCCCATGGCTGAGCGAGACCACTCGCGGGATTCCAGCGCGCCGCAAAGTGGCGGCGAGAAGCCCCAACGGAAGTGCGGCACCGAAGCAGGCGACGGCAAAGGATTCGCGCTTGAGCAGATTGCGCAAGGCACGCGCCACTCGTGGTGAGGGAAGCAAAATCTTTGACCTATCTCGAATAACTCGGACGCCGAAGTCGGCCAGCCACTTTTGGTCGTAAGCCTCGGTGTTGCCCTGAGCTGAGGTGTAGACCGTCACCGAATTTGGCGGCAAGCGCGCAACGAGTCCCATGAGGAATGTCTCAATGCCACCTGCACGGGGCCCAAAATCATTTGTGACAAAAAGTGCTGTGGGCATCTCAGCGTTCATTTAAAGTCGGCGGGCGGTAACGAAGCGTTTGCTACCGAAAAACGCGCCAAAAGAATCCACTCTGACTCGCGCGCCGGTGCGTGGTGCATTGACCATTCGACCCCCGCCGAGATAGATGGCGGAGTGCGAAATTGGATTTCCGAAGAAAACTAAGTCACCGGGGCGAACCTGATTAAAGGGAACGCGTTTGCCGTAATTTGCCTGCGCCGCCGATGAATGTGGCAAAGACACGCCTGCTTGTTGGAAGGCGCGCAAAGTTAAACCTGAGCAATCCCACGTCACGAGTCCAGCACTTCCAAAGACGTATCTGTCTCCGATTTGCGCTAGCGCGAAGCGAATTGCGACCGCGGCTCGTGCCGAAGATTTTACCGATACTTTCAAAGCTGACTTAGCGAAGACGAGAGATGATCGTTGGGACTTTTCATTAGCTGCTCGTGTCAAAGCCGCCAATCTGAGTCGGTCACTTTTCTTTAACCGCGACAAAATCTTTTCTACCGCGACAAGTTTTGCGCGCACCTGCGCATTCTGCGAAATCAATCGCGTGCGAGTCGCTTCAACCAGAGAGAGTTTGTCATTGACGGTCAAAGTGGTGGCCTTGAGCCTTTGCGCGGCGGCTGCAAATTTCTGAAGTTGAATTGATTTACGCCGCGCAAGAGCGTCGAGTGATCCGGCCGTTGACAAATATAAGGACGGATTTGAGGAGAAGAGAAGTTCAAGATTCTGACCCAGGCCCCCCGTGGTGTACTGCTGAACTGCTATTGAACCCAAAGTCTTTCGCAATTGACTCAGGGTCTGCCCTTGGCTGGCGGCCTGCTGGCGAATGGCGCGCAGGGTGCGATTGAGAGAATCCAGTTGAACCTTTGCGTTCTGCGCACCCTCTGCTGAGGAAGTCGCATCCTCTTGCAACCTTTCAATTTGACGTTGAATCTCTTGCAGAGATTGAGCAGCCTGCGCCGGCTCGCTCATCAACGGCACTAAGAGGGCTCCGGCAATAAAGATGGAGAGCACTCGACGCGACTTTCGCACGCGAAGCACTCCGACTCGAAAAGTCACCTGGTCAGGCTAACGTCAAAATGCGCTCCTGCTCAACCTGCGCACTCCTTCAATTTCTGCGAATTAACCGTGAAGTGAATCGCTAAAGCGCATGGGACGGACAATTCCCCGCGATGAGAGCAAGGAAATAGCATCCACCGTCTCTTCACTCACTTCCGTGCGCCTGAGCGGTGCCTGAGACGGTGCCTGAGACGGTGGACTTAACTCCAGGAGAGAGGAGACAACACAATCAGAGCAGGCGATATCTCGCATGACACAGCTGCCGCAATCAATGATCATGACTTAAAATTATCAGGGTCCACTGACAATCTCGGGGTCGCGGCTAAAGTAAGGCAGGTGAGCGTTGTCGCCTTTCTTGTGTTGGGAAGTGATGGGTCATCCAGCGCATCCGGAACTAGCGCGGGAGTTACGACATCTGCAGATCGATCCGTATTCCTCGCAGCTCGACGCGCCTGTGATGCCATCCTCATCGGTGGCCGCAGCGCCGCCAGCGAACCGTACGCACGAACTCCCGTTCCTCTCATCGTCGTTTCCACTACCCGCCCGGACATTCTCAATAAGAATCCCAAAGCAATCTGGTGGAATTGTTCTCCGAGTGATGCAATCCAGCGCGCTACTTCTGAATTCGGTTCGCGGATATGCGTCGAAGGCGGAGTAAATTTTCTAAACGAACTTTTGAAACATGGAAAGATCGCCGAACTTAGACTAAGCATCACACCATATTCAGGCGGTGATAATCCAATTGATATCGCTGCATTACTCGCTCACTTTGGACGTATAAGCAAATCGCGCACAGATGAAACGCAGTTTTATATTTGCACGGAGCCCGTTCTTCCATTCTCCTCGCCGGCGCTCCTAATCGATTAAGAACCAGAGATAAGGGCAACGCCGGTAATAGCGAAGGCGATCCCCCAGTACTGCACTCTGTGCAATCGCTCGTGCAAAAATATATAGGCAAGGAGAGCGGTCATAATTGGGAAAAGAGATCCCAAAACCATTACGACCGATACGAGTGCCTGAGTGGAGGCAATTCCCAAAAGAAGATTCGCGGAAAAATCTGCGACCCCGATATATGCCAACCGCGGAATTTCGCGGCGCGTAAAGCCTCCGACGCTTCGATACCTCAATGCGATGGCTAGGGAAATCAATAAAGTAGTACAACGCATCATTACCATTGTCATCAGTGCACTCGACTGTGATCCGCGCGCCATGAAAGTCAAAGCGAATCCGAATCCGGTTGCCGCACCTAAAGCCAGGAGTAATGGACGAGTCGTAACTCCACCACGAATTTCCGGACCACTGGCTAAGAACGCACCGAGAATGGCCACGGCTACACCCGCTGCTTTAATAGCAGGCAGATGCTCCCCACTAAGGAGGGCGATGGTCACTGGAATGACAGCACAGATCGAACTGATTGGCGAGACGACTCCCATGCGACCAGTTGCTAAGCCGGCATATAGGCAGACCAGACCAAAATACCCCGAGATTCCTGCCAAGACTGCGGGCAGGAAATAGCCCTCAGATCCGAACGCCACGGCATGCCATCCGCCACTCAAGCCAAGAATGAGGAGACCAAAGATCAATCCGCACGCTTGCGTCATGCCTGTGACAGCAATGGCAGGAAATTTCTTAGCAAGTCGGCCCGCCTCAAAGTCGGCGCTTCCCCACAATGCGCTAGAAAATAGCGCAAGAAAGATAGCCATTTCGGAAGGGTACCGCCCAGCCTCCCCCCTTTTTACGCACTTTTCTTTAGATTTAAGCAGTGCGCGAAAGTGAGTTCCACCTAATCACCCGAACTCTCCAGACATTTAAACCCCGTTCTGAAATCCTGCTAGAAGAGGTTCCTGCACCCCAAAAATTGGCTGCCTTTTCATTCGCATTTTCGGCCGATGTGAGCAATGGTCTCCTTGCCGACGCCGAGGATGAGGTTGCCTCAGGCAGATTCGTTCTTCTTCACGAACCCGGCGGACAAGATACATGGGAAGGCGATTTTCGTTGTGTCACGTATGTTCGCGCTGACGTGGACGTCATGATGCAAGAGGACCCGTTGCTTCCTGAAGTGGGTTGGAACTGGTTTCTATCTTCCTTAACGCAGGGCGATTGCAATTTTGTTGCTGCCAGCGGCACCGTGACTCGGGTAGCGAGTGCATCGTTTGGAAAATTATCTCCGCGCAGTGATGAAGCTGAAATGGAGATTCGCGCCTCATGGACACCGCTACTTAAATCTCCGCAAGAGATCGAATTGCATATTCAGGCGTGGTGCACCTTACTCGCCGAACTTGCCGGATTGCCGCCTATTCCAGCTGGAGTCTCCTCCATTACCGCCGCGACTATTCGAAACCGTACCTAATTGATGGAACTCACTCCCATGCTTGCCCCAATTGACGGTACTCCAGAAGTCATTGCAACCGAAGATGACTTTGCACATGCCATCGCAATTCTTGCCAATGGGCACGGGCCATTTGCCATTGATGCCGAACGCGCTTCAGGTTATAAATACAGCCAGCGCGCCTATCTGATTCAAATAAAGCGTGCTGGTGGCGGACTCCATCTCATCGATCCGATTCCGTTCCAAAGCAATAGTTTGCATCCACTTTTTCTGGAACTTAACGCATTGATACAAAGTGATGAAGTAATTTTGCATGCGAGCACGCAGGATCTTCCCTGCCTTCGCGAAGTTGGGATACAACCCGCGACTCTTTTCGACACTGAGTTGGCTGGGCGCCTGGCGGGACTTCCGCGAGTGGGATTAGGTGCGCTCGTAGAAAGTCTGATCGGAATCGGGCTCGCCAAAGAACATAGCGCCGTCGATTGGTCTATCAGACCTTTACCCATTGCTTGGCTCACCTACGCCGCCCTTGATGTAGAACTTCTTATCGAATTGCGCGTGAAGATGATCGAGTTATTGTCAACGCAAGGAAAACTCGGTTGGGCCCACGAAGAATTTGCGGCAATCCTGGCCGCAGCACCAAGTGAAAAACGCAAAGAACCATGGCGGCGTACCTCCGGAATGCATAAGGTGCGAAAGCGTCAGGTCTTGGCAATCGTTCGTGAGTTGTGGAGGGTGCGAGACGACCTTGCGCGATCGGTGGATGTTGCGCCCTCAAAAATGCTAAGTGATGCGGCATTAATGGAACTAGCCCTTCACACACCGAAAGACCGCAAGGAGATAGAAAAAGTCTTGCGTCCGATCGGCGCACGAAGCCGCTGGTATGAAAACGCGCCGGCCTGGCTACTTGCAATTGAACTTGGCCTCGCCCTGCCTGAAAGTGAATGGCCCGAGTTGCGCCTCGTGAGCGACTCAATGCCACCAATGAAATTATGGAAAGAGCGCTTCCCTGCCAAATTTGCCCCGCTCTCTCACGCCAGGTTAGGTATTGCCGGAGAGAGCGCTTTACTTGGATTACCGCCGGAGAACCTCATCAGCCCTGAAATCGTCAGAAGACTATGCTGGAATCCGCCGACAGGTTCCACAGAGGTGCTGCAAGTCAACGAAGTCGCGCGCGCGCTGACTGAGTTAGGTGCCCGACCGTGGCAGGTCCTAGCCGTAGCCCCGATTCTTGCGACTGCTTTACTTGAGAAAGAGCCCGTGCTTGCGCTGGTTCCCCCAATTGAGAATAGCGACGTGCCCGAGAGTCCAGATATGTGAGTTGAATTACGCAACACTAAGGTTGCGTAATTACCAGGTCGCCAATATATTTACGCCATGCTCAGTACATTCATCATCGCCCTCCGCGAGGGACTCGAAGCTTCACTCATCGTTGGAATTCTCTTGGCTTATGTGAAAAAGACTGGCCGAACGCAGTTACTGCGACCTTTGTGGTTAGGTGTCAGCGCCGCAATTGTGCTCAGTCTGGGCGTCGGGGCTGGACTTAACCTCACCTCCAGCGAGTTGAGCGACCGAAATGAAGAGATTTTCGCCGGCACAGCCTCGGTACTGGCGGTAATTTTTGTTACTGCCATGGTCTTCTGGATGAAGCGGACTGCCAAGACCCTGCGCGGCGATCTGCATGGCAAACTCGATGCCAGTGGGTCCAGTGGGTTGGGTATGGTGGCGGTAGTTGCCACCGCCTTCTTTGCAGTTGTTCGGGAAGGTCTAGAAACCGCGCTCTTTTTATACAGCAATTTCAACACCGCCGGGGGATCTTATGCGCCGGCAGCCGGTCTTGTGATTGGCCTGGCGAGCGCAGTCCTACTTGGTTATCTCCTCTACAAGCGCGCGGTCACGATCAACCTCGGTCGATTCTTCACGATCACTGGAGTCGCGCTAATTATTGTGGCCGCCGGCGTACTTTCTTATGCAGTTCACGAGTTCCAAGAAGTGGGCTGGTTGCCAGGAGAGGACTCAACCGCGTGGAGTATCGATTCCTGGCTATCCCCTGATTCCTTCGTTGCAGGACTACTCGCGGGATCAATCGGCTTCCGAACCACGACCTCCTGGCTGCAAGTTGGATTCTGGGTTTTCTACCTGGTCAGCGTTTTAACGCCTTACCTCATGCCGGCCAGCCGGGACGCGAAGACCTCCGACAAGGTAGCAAAAGTAACCAGGTAACAAAGGTCTAACTTAGTTTTTTTGGGAAGTTGATACCTTTTCTGCCTACTCGCGAGTAACCTTTACGCACGTGCGTCGCCGCACCACAAGTGTTTTGGGCTTTTGGTATTTTGGGCTTTTGGCGCGCCACTTGAGCAGGTCGATCGAAAGGATTGTTTATGTCGCGCAATGTTGTGCTCGTAGATGCAGTTCGAACCCCATTCGGCAAGGCCGGCAGTTTGTATGCGGGTGTTCGGGCGGATGACCTCATGGTCCGAGCCGTGCGTGGACTGCTTGAACGAAACCCAAAGGTTGCACTTTCTGAAATCGATGACGTTGCCATAGCCGCTGCGACCCAATCAGGTGATCAAGGAATGAACCTTGGACGAAGCGTGGGTTTACTGGCGGGTCTTCCCAATACAGTTCCTGGCTACTCAGTTGATCGATGGTGCGCAGGAGCGATGACGTCTGTAACAACGATTGCAGGTGCAATTGCATTCGGTGCTTACGACATTGCAATTGCAGGTGGCGTAGAACATATGGGCAACCATCCAATCGGCGAAGGGCTTGATCCAAATCCACGTTATCTCGCGGAAAAAATCGTTGATCAAGATGCGCTAGCTATGGGTGCAACTGCTGAACGATTGCACGATCGTTTTCCAGAACTCACGAAAGCACGAGCTGATGCATACGCGCTCAATTCTCAAGTCAAGACGGCCAGGGCATATGCAGAAGGAAAGATACAAAGAGACCTCATTCCAGTTGCGATCCGCAGTCCTGAACTTGGATGGGGAATCGCAACGGTAGACGAACCGCCTCGTCCAACAACAACGATAGAAGGATTAGCAACCCTCAAAACGCCTTTTCGTCCAGCTGGGCGTGTGACTGCAGGAAACTCTTCAGGACTAAATGACGGAGCGACCGCAGCAATTCTCGCGAGTGAGGAACGCGCGCTCGAACTTGGACTTGGAATCAAAGCACGGCTCGTCTCATTTGCCTTTGCCGGAGTAGAGCCAGAAATCATGGGCTTTGGGCCGGTTCCATCGACAATCAAAGCGCTGAAAAAAGCTGGGTTATCAATTTCGGATATCGGCCTTTTTGAAATCAACGAAGCTTTTGCGATTCAAGTACTGGCCTTCCTCGATCATTTCGGAATTGCCGACGATGACTCGCGTGTGAATATGTACGGCGGGGCTATCGCTGTGGGTCATCCCCTTGCCTCATCGGGAGTTCGACTAATGCTAAATCTGGCGCGTGGCTTTGAAGAACATACCGAAGTCCGGTATGGAATCACGACGATGTGCATCGGACTTGGAATGGGTGGCACCGTCATCTGGGAGAACCCGCATTTTTCAGGATTCACATCCGCAGCCGGAGGAAAATAACCATGACGACATCATCAATAGATCTTCCAGTCGGCGCTCCCGAAGAAGTTGTCACGCACGCACTTGTGCGAGATGTGGACTTAACTGCATTTGGATTTATTGGGAACCTCGCCCTTATCACCTTAGATAACGGACACGATCACAATCGCCCCAATACTTTCGGTCCCAAATCATTGATGGAGTTGGACGCCGCAATAACCGATGCACTAAGTCGTAAACCAGCGGCTATCGCCGTGACTGGAAAACCATTTATTTTCGCAGCAGGAGCGGATCTTTCCGCGCTGAGCTTCTTAACCAACCGAGAGCAATCTATGGCAATCGGAAAATTAGGACACGACATTTTTCGCCGACTTGGTGAACTCGATATACCGACATTTGCCTTCATCAATGGACTCGCACTTGGGGGCGGACTCGAACTCGGTCTGCATTGCAACTATCGCACATTGGCCACAACTGCTTTCACGGCCTTACCCGAGGTCTTTCTCGGTCTTGTTCCTGGCTGGGGTGGCGCAACAATTCTGCCCAAGTTGATAGGACCTGAAAAAGCTGTGCAAGTAATTATTCTCAACGCTTTGAATAACAACACCATGATGAACGCTAAACAGGCGCTCTCCCTCGGCGTCGTAGATACAGTTTTCGAACCAGCTGATTTTCTTGAAAAGTCCGCTGGCTTTGTTGCCGATGTACTTAGCGGCAGGAAGCAGATAGTACGAGAGGGTCACACAAATGACGGTGATTGGGAATCCTCTCTCGCGGTAGGTCGGACGGCTGCCCTGAAAAAATACGGTGGTGCTGAGATCGCCTCACCAATGGTTGCCCTGAAGTTAATTGGGGAAGCGCGTACGGCGACCCTGAGCAGCGGATTTGACGCGGAAGATGCCGCTCTCAGCGATCTAGTCCTTAGCGACCCTTTGCGCGCATCTCTCTACGCCTTTAATTTGATGCAAAAGAAGCGCAAAAAAGTCGAAGGCGCCCCGAAGCCTGCGCTAGGTCGCAAGGTTGCAAAGGTCGGCGTCGTCGGTGCGGGGCTTATGGCATCACAACTTGCATTGCTGCTGGTACGCAATTTGAAATGCCCTTTGGTCATGACTGATCTAGATCAGGCGCGCGTGGATAAAGGCGTCGAGTGGGTGAAAAGTGAATTAACCAAACTTGTTGAGAAGAGGAGAATGAGCGAGGAAAGTGCCCATCGACTTTCACTTCTTGTCACCGGCTCCGTTGATCAAAGCGCGTTCGCTGGATCAGACTTCATTATCGAAGCGATTTTTGAAGAACTCTCTCTCAAGCAAGAACTTTTCAAGAAACTCGAGAAGATAGTTTCTCCCGAGTGCGTTCTCGCAACAAATACTTCTTCCCTTTCCGTCGAGGCGATGACTGAAGGGATGGCGCATCCAGAGCGAGTTGTGGGATTCCACTTCTTTAATCCGGTGGCCATCATGCCTCTGCTGGAAATCGCTCGCACCAGTAAGACAGACGATGCCACCACCGCTACCGCAGTTAATGTCGGCAAGGAGCTCAAGAAGACGATGGTGATCACCAAGGATGCGCCAGGCTTCGTCGTCAATCGCTTGTTGACTCGCTTCATGGGCGAGATAACCGATGCCGTCGATGAAGGCACCCCAGTTGATGTTGCTGACAACGCCATGCGAAGTATCGGATTTCCAATGTCGCCTTTCGAACTTCTTGGTTTAGTCGGTCCGGGAGTCGCACTGCACGTTGCAGAAACTTTGCATAAGAATTTGGGGCCTAGATATCGCATCTCACCAACTATGCAGCGCATGGTTGAAAAAGAAGTGCGCCAGTTTTACGTAAAGAGTGAAGATGGCACGAAAGTCGCAAATCCAGAGGCGATTGCCCTTGTCGAAAAGGGGACGACGCCTTCGACTTCCGAACAAGTGAAGTTACGCGCGCTCAAGGCACTTGCCGAAGAGGCACGCATGATGCTCGATGAAGGCGTGGTGACCTCACCTGCAGAAATTGATCTCTGCATGCTTCTTGGTGCTGGATGGCCACTAGTTCTCGGAGGAATACTTCCGTATCTAGATCGAGAAGGTATTAGCGAAGCGGTAACCGGCCAGCGATTTCACGCGAAAGGGGTTGCTTCACTACCTTAACGCGAACGCACTTTTTCTCGTTCATGAAAGTGCAACGCCGAGATTGCAATCTCCTCTGCAGTGAGCCCGAGGTCAGATAGAACTTCTTTGCGTTTTGAGTGTTCTAAGAATTCCAAAGGCACGCCTATCGAAAGCAAGGGCAAATCTATTGCCTGGCTGCGCAATTTCTCGGACAAAGCACTCGCAATTCCGGCATGCGCAATTCCATCTTCTAGAACGATCACACACTCATACCCTCTTACCAATTCGATCAAGTCTTGGGAAATCGGCTTTACCCAACGTGGGTCAGCGACACATACCGAAATACCTTGCATCTCCAAAATACGGGAAACATCCAGTGCCAAGCCAACAAAAGAACCGATGCCGACGATGAGCATTTCATTTCTTTCTGACTCGGCAACAATATCAATGTCACCTACTCGCCTTTGTGCAGGTATATCTGCTGCGATCTCGCCTTTTGGGAAACGCAATAAAGTGGGCGCAGATGAAATCGCAATTGCCTCCCTCAATAATTCACGCAACTGCAAGCTATCCCTTGGAGCCGCCACCTTGAGAGTTGGAACCATTCCCGTTAGCGCTAAATCCCATACTCCGTTATGCGAGGGACCGTCATCGCCCGTAATTCCGGCTCGGTCTAATACGAAAGTCACACCCGCACTATGTAACGCAACATCTAGGAGAAGTTGGTCAAAGGCGCGATTAAGAAATGTCGAGTAGATAGCCACCACCGGATGAAGTCCAGCAAATGCCATGCCCGCCGCACTCGTGACTGCGTGCTGTTCGGCGATTCCTACATCAATTGTCCGGTCGGGAAAATTCTCCTGAAAACGTGACAAGCCAGTGGGTCCGACCATGGCCGCGCTGATCGCCACTACATCTTGGCGCGCGTGGCCGATTTCGACTAATTCGTCGGAGAAGATGCTGGTCCAGGTCGTTCCACTTGCGTTGATCGGAATTCCTGTAAACGGATCAACTACGCCAATGGCATGAAACTTTTCATGCACATCTTCCAATGCAGGCTGATGACCACGCCCTTTTTCTGTAATGGCATGAACGATAAGTGGTTTGCCAATTTTCTTCGCTGCCTCAAATACGTTCACCATGGCCGAGATGTCGTGACCATCAACAGGTCCAACATAAGTGAGCCCTAGATTTTCAAAGAAACTTTGGGTGGCCATTCCCCCGATGGTCGGCGAATACGAGCGTTGATTATCGTTGACCACGATAATCAGATTTCGTGAATGTGCAGTCGCGATATTGTTTAACGCCTCCCATGACATGCCACCAGTGAGCGCGCCGTCGCCAACGACCACCACGACGAATCGATCATCTTGCCCACTTAGTTGAAAACCTAGCGAGATGCCATCGCCCCAGGAAAGCGCTGTTGAAGCGTGCGAGTTTTCGACAACATCGTGCAGGCTCTCACTCCGCGACGGGTAGCCGGCTAAGCCGCCTCTCTTCCGAAGTGCGTCAAAACCAGAACAACGTCCCGTGAGAATCTTGTGCACGTAACTTTGATGGCCCGTATCGAAGACGACAACATCCCGTGGAGATTCGAAGGCAAGATGAATCGCCAAGGTGAGCTCAACGACGCCGAGGTTTGGTCCGAGGTGGCCGCCACTGCGCGATACCTTTTCGATCAGAAAATCACGAATCTCTCCAGCCAGGCGATCTAGTTCCTGGGTGGAGAGTCCGCGTAGGTCAGCAGGTGATTTAAGGTTTTCCAACACTCCCGAAGGGTAGAGTAAAAGGGCTCATCCGCACTAATGTGAGAGTAAAGACCGCAACACATACTGCATGATCCCGCCATGTCGGAAATAGTCGGCTTCCCCGGGAGTATCGATCCGCACCAGAGCGGTGAAAGTGAGCCCATCGGCGACCACCGTGACCTCTTTGGGGGTTCCACCGGTATTTAACGCCGCAACCCCCGTGACAGAGAAGGTCTCTGCTCCAGTCAGCCCCAGGGACGCTGCGTTTTGTCCAAGCTTGAACTGAAGGGGCAGGACACCCATTCCGATCAAGTTGGAGCGATGGATTCGCTCGAAGGATTCGGCGATCACGACTCGGACACCCAGCAGCGCTGTGCCCTTAGCTGCCCAGTCTCGGGAGGATCCCGAGCCGTACTCCTTGCCCGCCAAGATCACCAACGGTAATCCCGCATTTTGATACGCAACTGATGCGTCGTAGATCGTGCTCTGCTCGCCGTTATTGAGGAAGTTTCGCGTGAAGCCACCCTCCACCCCGTCCAGCAGTAAGTTCTTGAGTCGAATATTTGCAAATGTTCCACGGATCATAACTTCGTGATTTCCCCGCCGCGAGCCGTAAGAATTGAAATCCTTTCGGTCGACGCCGTTTTCAGAAAGATACTTACCTGCCGGAGAATCCATCTTGATATTTCCAGCAGGTGAAATGTGATCTGTCGTTACTGAATCACCCAGGATTGCCAGCACTCGTGCACCATGAATATCCGTTACCGGACTTGGCGTCGCAGACATGCCATCGAAGTATGGTGGCTTTCTAACGTAGGTCGACTTTGCATCCCACTCGAAAGTTTTTCCAGTTGGAGTATCAAGGGAATTCCACCTGTGATCGCCGTCAAAGACGCTGGCGTAATCTTTAGTAAACATTGATGAAGAAATTGATGTATCAATCACGGAAGCGATTTCTTCACTTGTCGGCCAGATGTCCTTTAAAAAGACAGGATTTCCGTCCCTGTCGTTGCCGAGGGAATCCTTTTCAAAGTCATGATCCATCGTTCCCGCAATCGCATATGCGACTACAAGTGGAGGCGAAGCTAAGTAGTTCATCTTAACATCAGGACTGATGCGTCCCTCGAAGTTTCTATTTCCCGAGAGCACAGCAGTCACCGCTAGGTCATGTTCATGCACAGCCTTACTAATCTCTGCTGAAAGGGGCCCCGAGTTACCAATACACGTAACGCATCCATAGCCCACCAAGTTGAATCCCAACTTGTCCATGAATGGCGTAAGCCCGGCGCGGTCGTAGTAATCAGTGACAACTTTAGATCCGGGCGCCAAGGTCGTCTTAACCCAAGGCTTAACGGAAAGACCTCTCTCCACTGCCTTTTTTGCCAGCAGAGCGGCTCCGATCATCACTGAAGGATTAGACGTGTTGGTGCATGAGGTAATCGAGGCAATCACAACATCGCCGTTCTTCACCGTTGTGGCGCCCGATTCAACATTTATATCTATCGGAGATCTGCTTGTCTTCTCGCTGAAATACGAAGGAAGAATCTCCTCAAACGCAGATTTCGAATTCGAAAGAGAGATGCGATCTTGCGGACGCTTGGGGCCGGCAATAGAAGGAACCACCGTCGACAGATCAAGTTCAATGTGCTCTGAGAATCGTGGCGAGTGCGAAGGATCGTGCCACAAGCCCTGTTTCTTCGCGTACTGCTCAACCAAAGCAACTTGCTTTTCGGTTCGACCTGTCAGGCGAAGATATTTAAGGGTCTCTTCATCAATGGGGAAAATTGCGCACGTTGAACCGTATTCAGGGCTCATATTGCCAATCGTTGCGCGGTTCGCCATCGGCACCGAGACAACACCTGGTCCGTAGAACTCAACAAACTTTCCAACGACGCCGTGCTTACGAAGCATTTCGGTGATGGTTAGGGCCAGGTCGGTCGCAGTTGTTCCAACCGGAAGTTCGCCGTTAAGTTTGAATCCGACTACACGCGGGATCAACATCGAGACAGGCTGGCCTAGAAGTGCCGCTTCGGCTTCGATTCCGCCAACTCCCCAACCAAGAACACCAAGTCCGTTAACCATCGTTGTATGCGAATCCGTTCCAACAACAGTGTCGGGATATGCACGCAAAACTCCTCCGACTTCGCGAGCCATGACAACGCGCGCGAGGAATTCAATATTTACCTGATGAACGATGCCAGTCCCAGGTGGAACGACTTTAAATTCATCAAATGCACCTTGTCCCCAACGCAAAAATCGATACCTCTCGCGATTGCGCTCATATTCCACATCCGTGTTCTGTTCAAAGGAGGTATTAGTTCCGAAAAAATCTGCGATTACGGAGTGGTCGATAACAAGTTCTGCCGGAGCTAATGGATTTACTTTTGCAGGATCTCCCCCGAGATCAGCAATTGCCTCACGCATCGTGGCGAGATCGACGATGCAAGGCACGCCGGTGAAATCTTGCATGATGACGCGCGAAGGAGTGAATTGAATTTCGGTGTTGGGTTCAACCGTGGCATCCCAATTCGCCAGCGCGCTGATCTGTGCGGCGGTGATGTTGGCTCCGTCTTCGGTCCGCAATAAATTCTCAAGCAGTATCTTCAAACTGAAGGGCAGATTCTGGGCTCCACCTATTTGAGATATGTCGAAAATTTCGAACGTCTCTCCGTCGACCTTAATGTCAGTTTTTGTCCCGAAGGAATTTATACTCATCTCTACCTTTCCAAAGTATCTTGACATCAAGATACATTATTTCAACCCGTTTGGGAAGCCTCAAAGTGCGCAACACACTCAATGTGATGCGTCATCGGAAACAAGTCAAAGGCGCGCAGCGACGCGAGGGAGTACCCCAGTTGCGCGAGATAGGCGCAATCGCGGGCCAAAGCGGCTGGGTCACAGGCCACGTAGATGATCGAGCGGGGATGCAACGCCGTAATACTGGAGAGCACCTCCTTGCCCGCCCCTTCGCGCGGCGGGTCGAGAATGACAAGATCTGCTTCGGTTACGACGCGAATCTCGCTGCCGACATCACCTTTATGCACATAAATATTTGGCGAACTTGTGAAATTTCGTTTCGCATCACGTACTGCGCTGGGACTCGATTCGATAAGTGTGATCGATCCAGAACCGCCGACTAGATCGCGAATTCCAGCAGAAAAAAGGCCAACTCCCCCATAAAGATCAAGAACCTGATCCCCTTCTCGCACAAACGGGCGGATTGCGCCGATCAAGACAGCGGGGGCTAGCGCATGGCTCTGCCAGAAAGATTCCTGACTGACTTCTAGAACATTGTCGCCAATTTGCTCGCGCAGAATTTTCGGCCCTTGCGTTATCCGAACCTTAGATCCGCGAACGGCAGGTCCGATAGCCACCGTGCGAGCACCGTCGGAACCTGCTGAGATCTCGACTCGCGAGTTCACCGGCCATTTCCTTTTCGCAAGGTCAGAAAATGAAATGCCTTCGGCTGCTATCAAACAATCATCAACCGCGATTACGCGATGGCTGCGAAAAGCGTAGAAGCCAATCGCGCCCTGTGCATTTGTCGCGCCCGAAATTCTGGTGCGCCAATGCGTCGGCGCAGCTACTTCTTCAACCTTCACGTCAACATCAATTTTTGCTATACGAAGGAATTGCTCTTTAATCACGTCACCTTTCAACTCACGCTGACGAGTAGGCGAGATATGTTGGAAATCGCATCCTCCGCACCGTCCAGGACCAGCAAAGGGACATGGCGAGACAATTCGATCAGGTGAGGCGGAGAGCACGGAAACCACGTCTGCGCGCAAAAAACTTGATCCGACACTTGTGATTTCAATTTCGACCTTTTCGCCAGGTAAGCCGTGGCGAACAAAAAAGACCCTCCCGCCAGCTCGTGCGATGAAGTGTCCTCCGTGGGCCACTTTTTCAATATCCACCGTAAGACGTTGACCAACGTCGAAATTCTCGCCTTCTCGGGATGCCATAGAGGCAAGCCTATTGCGAGCGGTGGTGTAGGTTTTCACCGTGCATGTGGTGATTATGGGATGCGGACGGGTAGGGTCGTCTTTGGCCACCGCACTTGAGGCGGCTGGTCATTCTGTTGCGATCATCGATCAATCTCGGGAAGCATTTCGTCGACTTGGGCCAAATTTCAAGGGGCGAACGGTGGCCGGAGTTGGCTTCGATCGCGATACCTTGACCGAAGCCGGTATCGATGAAGCCGACGCATTCGCGGCTGTGAGTAACGGCGACAATTCGAATATTTTGGCCGCTCGTGTTGCCCGCGAAACCTATGGAGTAAAAAACGTCGTCGCCCGCATCTATGACCCTGGCCGAGCTGAGATCTACCAGCGCCTAGGAATACCAACGGTCGCCACAGTTTTATGGACTTCCGATCAAATTCTTCGTCGTCTTTTGCCGCAAGGATCTCAATCAGAGTGGCGCGATGCGAGCGGGAAAATTGAACTGTGCCAAATGCATATCGATAGCAGTTGGTATGGACGACCAGTCTCACTTATCGAAAATGTCATGCCTGCGCGCGTTGCTTTTATTACACGCCTAGGAGAAGGACTCATTCCAAACGAGCACACAGTTCTACAAGACGGGGACCTAGTGCATCTCATTGTTGAAGAAAGTCAGAAATCCATCGTTGAGGTTGCACTCTCACATTCACCAGAGGATGCGGCATGAGAGTTGCAATCGCAGGGGCGGGAAATGTAGGACGGGCCATCGCGCGCGAATTACTGGACAGCGGACACCAAGTTTTGCTCATCGATAGAGATCCCAAGGCGCTCAAATTGGAAAGCGTGCCGGATGCCGAGTGGCTCATGGCAGATGCATGTGAGATCACCTCGTTAGATAATGCAAAATTGAATACCTGCCAAGTATTAATTGCTGCAACTGGCGATGACAAGGTAAATCTCGTCGCCTCACTTTTAGGTAAGACCGAATACGGTGTTCCGCGAGTCGTTGCACGAATCAATCATCCGAAAAATGAATGGCTCTTCGATGCATCGTGGGGCGTAGATGTTGCGGTGTCTACTCCGCGCATTATTTCCGCACTTGTCGAAGAAGCCGTCAGCGTGGGCGATGTAGTCCGACTTTTCTCCATCAGAAAAGGTGAGGCGAACATCGTGGAGTTAACTTTGCCAGATGATTCCACCTGTCTAGGCAAAACCGTTGAGGAGATTAGACTTCCGGAAAACTCTGCGCTGGCAGCGATTGTTCGTGACGGTCGCGTGATTCCACCGAAGGCTCATGACGTGTTCAATGCAGGAGATGAACTTCTATTTGTTGCCTCTGCTATTGCTGAAGAACAACTTAAGGAATGCTTCATCCAAGTAGGTTAAAACAGTTGAAATCAGGTTTCTTCTACTTTCGCTTCTGCAGGTACTGAGGGAACCGATCGGATTATCAACCATGAGCCCCACGCCGCCAAGAAAAATAATGGATATCCCATGACCAGTCGTGCCGTTCCCAGCGCGTTAATATTTCCACTTTTATACAACGGATATTGCACGATCAGTCGCGATATAAAAAGAGCGACCCAAAGCCAGCCCGCCTGCGTGTAGACGCGCTTGCGTGCTGGAACTTTGCGCCAGGCTAAATTCTCTCCGAGGACTGGTCCGAGGATGAGTCCGAGCAGCGGAAGGCCGACCAAGTTAAAGATTGCGTATGCCGATCCGTAAACAACATTGATGATCAAGCCGGGTAAATAAAAATCGGCAGCATTGCCAGTCTTGCGGGCGAGCAACGCGCAAAATGCGACTCCGACGAATCCTGACAAGACATGCTGCAAGGTATCTTTGCGCGCTAGGCGCAGGACGGCGAGAAATGCCGAACAGATGAGTGCGTAGATTGCGGCTGTCACAACAGCGTGACTCACATTGAATGCAATGAGGAAAACTAATGACGGAAGTCCAGAATCGAGAATTCCGCGCTTGCCTCCGAGGGCATTGATTACTTTGCTCTTGTCATTTTCCATCATGTACTCCCCGTTGATCCGAATCCGCCCGCGCCTCTACTGGAGCCAGGAAGATCAAAAACTTCTATGAATTCCGCGCGTTCAACTTTCTGAATTATCATTTGCGCGATCCGCTCACCGCGCGAAAAGGATACGGATTGCGTCAAATCGTGATTAATAAGCACTACCTGCAATTCGCCACGATAACCCGCATCAACGGTGCCAGGTGCGTTCAATATTGAAACTCCATACTTGATGGCCAGCCCCGAACGGGGATGTACGAAAGCCGCATACCCATCTAATAACGCGATCGCGATTCCTGTCGGCACAAGGGCGCGCTCACCCGGTGCCAGAGTGACATCGATGCGAGTGGCGAGATCTGCTCCGGCGTCGCCGTCTTTCGCATATGTTGGAATCGGTACGCCCTCGTCTAGCCGTTTGATAAGGACTGGGATTTTCAAGGATTGATCTCAAAATTCGCATCGACAAACGAGAGAAGGTGCGGATATTTGTTTATTAATTCCACATAATCGGCGGGTGCGGATTTGAAGAAATGCTCCATGGTCACGATGACGAACAACGCGGAACCTCTCACCGCTACAGGTCCGTCTGGACTGTTAAGCCGGCCCTCTGCTGCGGTGTATACCTTTCGATTTATTTGGCCGGTGATACGAGCAGAGATATGCAGGACGGAGCCGACCGGAACAGGTATTAAAAAGTCAGTCTCTAGACGACCAGTAACGGCAGGAACGCGAAGTAGCCACATGAGTTTTCCGAGCGCCTCATCAAAGGCTAACGAAATCAAGCCGCCATGAGCCAACCCAGGAGCACCTTGATGATTTTCCGTGACCGTGAATTCCGCGGTAATGCGCGCGCCTTCGCCTGCGTGTGCAACGAGGTGAAGACCCGTCGGGTGAAGTTCACCGCAGCCGTAACAATTTTTGTAATGCGAAGGCAGTTGTGTTCCTGGCGCGGGCGCCTCGGGGTGTCGAGCTGGAATCTTTGCTCCTTCTGGCGGAGTCGTGCTGGGAATGCGAGCCATAAAGTAAAGGCTACTTGAAAATCCAGTAACGTCTTCCCCATGGAGCTAAATCACCCACCTTCAGTTACCTACTCCGAAACGGTGCGCCCGCCAGCATGGTTATTGGCTTTTCTGCTTTTTCTCACTGAATCGGTTGCGCTTTCTGTTTGGGCCGCATTCGACAATCGCACGGGAGTGTTTGCATTTGTGATCGCGCTGCTCATTGTGGTTGCAAGTGCCTTCGCTTTGTCGTTGCAAATAGAGGTAACTGAGGATGAATTGCGGGTTGGGCGTGCTCATATTGAACGCAGATACTTAGGCGAAGTTACTGAACTGGAGGCAAATGCGATGGCAAGAGTCCGCGGCCGGGATGCTGACCCTGCCGCTTACTTGGCCCTTCGATTTTGGCAACCACGCGGGATAAAAGTCGAGGTACGCGACGATCGAGATCCGTCGCCGTACTGGCTCATTACGACAAAAAAACCTATCGAGTTATCGCAGGCCTTGAGGCAAAGTTAGCGAAGAGTTCTAAGCGCATTCCTGGCAGACGGCGGTTGGACCTTCGCCCTTTGCCAATTGCGTAATGTGATGAACAAGGAAGCATCGCGAGCATGCAAACTCATCCACCTGCCTGGGAACTACACGTACAGAGAGTTCTTCGCCTGAAAGGTCGGCTCCCGGTAGTTCAAGAGTCTCGGCAGCCTCAGCTTCGTCGACATCGACTTGGCCAGACTGCGCATCTACTCGGCGAGCCTTGAGCTCTTCGAGTGACTCTTCGTGAAGTTCTTCATCGGTCTTTCTTGGGGTGTCGTAGTCAGTTGCCACTCATCCCTCGCCTTCGTCTACATAGGTTCGTGCCGGCTGTGGAGAATTACCAGTGCCGGCGCATATTGACGCATTTAACACCAACTAGCGCTTACAACCGTCGGCGTGTCGGAATTATTCCCGTCACAGTTTTGAGAAACATGTCTCAGAACTTCGAATATTTGTCGATTTTGGACAAATACGGCATTTTCGCCAGCAGTCTCAGCCGAACTCCTTGATCTGCTGCGCCAAAGCGCCATCGACTCGAGCATGGATCGAAGTTCCCTCACCGAGGTAATCCTCGCTCAAAATTTCACCTCGCTCGTGAATGGCACTCACCAAATCTCCTCGATCATATGGGATCACGACTTTCACTTCGACTCCAAGAACTGGCAGTGATTTCTCAATTGCATGCAGCAAGCCCTCGATACCAAAGCCTGTCCGAGCAGAGAAAGCGTAACTGCGCGGTTCCGTGCGCAGAATATGCATGATGGTTTCTGGATCGGCAACATCAACCTTGTTGATCGCAATGATCTCAGGAATCTTCGATCCACCGATCTCATCAATCACTTCTCGAACAGCGCGAATCTGTTCGAAAGGATCTGGATGCGAACCGTCGACCACGTGCACGATCAAATCGGCATCTTCGACCTCTTCAAGAGTGGATTTAAATGCATCGACAAGTTGATGCGGAAGGTGGCGGACGAAACCGACTGTGTCAGTCAGTGTGTATACACGTCCTTCAGATGTATGAGTCTGGCGAACGGTTGGATCAAGCGTTACGAAAAGCGCGTTCTCGACCAGTACCCCCGCTCCCGTCAAAGTATTAAGAAGTGAGGACTTTCCGGCATTTGTATAACCAGTAATGGCGACAGAGGGAATCCTGTGTCGTCGACGTTCTTGACGTTTTGTGTCGCGCGAAACTTTCATTTCCTTAATTTCATCGCGTAACTTCGCTTGCTTATCGCGGATACGACGACGATCTGTCTCAATCTTCGTCTCACCTGGGCCACGGCCACCGATGCCCGCACCGCCGGCCGCACGTCCGCCTACTTGTCTTGAAAGTGAATCACCCCACCCACGCAACCGCGGAAGTAGATACGAAATTTGGGCTAGTTCAACCTGAGCCTTACCTTCCTTGCTTTTGGCATGCTGGGCGAAAATATCCAGAATCAGGGCAGTCCTGTCTACGACTTTAACTTTGACTTTTTCTTCCAGGGTGCGAAGTTGTGAGGGAGAAAGTTCGCCGTCGCAAATAACGGTGTCCGCCCCAGTGGCAATGACTACTTGACGAAGTTCGGCAACCTTTCCCGAGCCAATATAGGTCGAAGGGTCGGGCTTATCTCTGCGTTGAATAAGTCCTTCCATAACTTCCGATCCCGCAGTCTCCGCAAGTGCCTTAAGTTCGGCGAGTGAATTCTCAGCCATTTCAGCGCTTCCTTCAGTCCAAACGCCGACTAAGACCACTTTCTCTAGTTGAAGTTGGCGATATTCAGCCTCAGAAATATCTTGGAGTTCAGTTGAAAACCCTCGTACGCGACGAAGTGATTGGCGCTCCAGCAACTCAGGTTGCGAATCTTCTTCTCCTTGATCGTAATCCGCCGCAACACGTGCGCTCTCGCGCAGAAGTGATTCAAATTCGTCATCAGTATCGTGTGGCCGCTTCACAATGTCACAACTTTCATCATGCTAAATAAGGAGTTAGGTCGTGCTCGCTTAGCAGGACTGCCGGTCCAGTGAGCACTGCATTGGAATGTGCGTCAATCTCGACCTCAAGTCGACCTCCTGGGGGAAATATGACCCAGCGGGCCGGAAGTTTTCCACCTCGATGCAAAGTTGCCGCTAGCGCTACTGCACATGTTCCAGTACCGCATGATCGAGTTTCACCAACACCTCTTTCATACACTCGCATCTTGATTTCGTTTCCATCTAAAAACTCCACGAACTCAACGTTGACACCTTCAGGATATTCGTCTTTCGGGCGCACTATGGGAGCCTCTGCAAGATCGCCTGCATCCTCTACAGAATCAACAAATGCGACGGCATGAGGATTACCGACACTGATATTGAGAGCGTTCCAAGTTTTGCCATTTGCAAAGACCGTGACTTCAGAATTCTCGTCGGTAACCTGTCCAATATTCACGGTGATGTCGCCGTTGTTGGGCACACGTAGGTGCTTTCGTCCATCGCGAGTATCAATCGCAAAAATTCCCTCCTTTTGATGGCCGCGTTCCACCAAATATTTCGCCATTACTCTGATTCCATTGCCGCACATTTCCGCAAGGGACCCATCTGCATTTCGGTAATCCATAAACCAAACACCATCATGCTTGACAATCCGGATGAGTCCATCGGCACCGATACCGGTACTTCGATTGCAGATCGCTGCGGTCTGGGTAGAGGTGATGGAGATGCTGTCAGTTGGATCGAAAATAACTACGAAGTCATTTTCGGTACCGTGGCCATAGGTGGCCAATACTTTTGAGGTCGTCATATCTTGCCTAGTTTAGAGGTCTGCAGAAGATGCAGGCTGACTAAATTTCTCCAGAATCACCCTCTTTCTGGGCTGATTGAGAGAAATCCACTGGATACGCTCGTCACGAGAAAACCATGTCTCCTGCCGACGGGCATACTGCCGCGTGGCTCGCTTAGTCTCTTCCTTTGCTTGATCTTCGGTCATATCTCCCGTCAGGTACTTAATTATCTGCGAATAACCCAATGCTAACTGGGCAGTTCGGCCATGGGTTATCCCTAGTTCGAGCAATTCTTCCACCTCGGCGACGAAACCCTGCTCCCACATTTTTTCGACTCGCGCATCAATTCGCTCTCCTAAATTTTCGCGTTCCATAACCAAACCAAATTGGTGCGCATCCGGGTATCGCGTACTTTCTTTTCGCGGCAGATTCGCGGTGAAGGGTTTGTCAGTTATTTTAATTACTTCTAACGCACGGATAACTCGACGCAGATTTTTTGCATCAATCGCCAAGCCAGCTGCTGGATCGAGATCAGCCAACTTCGCATGCATGGCAGGTAAACCAATCTCAGACGCTTGCATTTCAAGTTCAACTCGGATTGCGGGATTAGTATCTGGAAAATTTAGATCATCAAGAATTGCCTTTATATAAAGCCCAGTTCCGCCAACAATCAGGGCATGGTTGCCCCGAGACTCAATCTCGGCGATAACTTCCCGCGCACGAGTTTGGTACCACGCGACACTTGCATCTTCCTTCACATCCAGTACATCTAACAAATTATGCGGAATTCCCTTTCGATCAGCGACAGAAATCTTGGCCGTTCCGATATCCATTCCGCGGTAGAGCTGCATCGAATCAGCGTTGACTATCTCTGCACCAATCTCCAAAGCAATTTCGACGGCTAGGTCACTCTTCCCGGTGGCCGTCGCACCGCAAATAACTAAAACACTCATTTCTTTCTCACGCTCTTGAGGTGGGCATTCCTAAGAGAAGCGGCTCTTTGGCCCGCTCGGCGGTACGTGCTTCATACGAATCTCCACCACGAGTGCGGCGAATATGCGCACTGTCTCCCGATAGAAAATGAGGTGCGGCGTCGGTGACCGTCATGGTGACGACATCCCCTGGCCGTGCGATATCGCTTTGATCAAAAGAAAAATGCGCCAGACGAAAATCTTCTGTGCGACCAGACATTCGAGCGCGTTCTGCATCCCTTCGACCTTCATGCTCGGTGACAAGCACTTGCATGGTACGACCAATTGACTCCTTATTAACCGACAAAGAGATGGCTTCTTGATGAGCGTGCAGACGGGTGTATCGCGCGCCTACAACATCTGGCGGAACTTGATTTTCCATAGTGGCGGCGGGAGTTCCCGGGCGCTTGGAATATTGATACGTGTACGCCGCACTAAACCTCGCCTGCGTGCACAGATCGAGAGTAGCTTGAAAATCTGCTTCAGTCTCCCCCGGGAAACCGACGATTATGTCGGTGGTTATTTGTGCCGCAGGCATCGCGCGGCGGACTCGATCGAGAATTCCTAGATACCTGTCGGCGCGATATGACCTGCGCATCGCTTGGAGAATCGTATTAGAACCAGATTGCAATGGCATATGCAAATGTGGCATCGCATTTGAGGTTTGTGCCATTGCCTCAATAACATCGTCCGTGAAATCGCGCGGATGAGGCGACATGAAGCGCACTCTTTCTAGTCCGTCAATCGAGCCACACTCTCTTATCAGATTGGCAAATGCGCCGCGGTCTCCGAAATCAACGCCGTACGCGTTGACGTTCTGACCTAGAAGAGTAATTTCCATTACCCCTTGCTCGACCAGGGTGCGAACTTCGCGCAAAATATCCGTGGCACTGCGATCCTTCTCCACACCTCGTAACGTTGGGACAATGCAGAAAGTGCAACTGTTATTGCAACCCACCGAGACTGATACCCAAGCCGAAAAGGCTGAGAAACGTCGAGCGGGCAAAGTAGAAGGAAAATGCTCCAGCGACTCGAGAATCTCTATTTGGGATTCCTCTTCGACGCGCGCTCTCTCGAGAAGTACTGGAAGTGAACCGACATTGTGAGTCCCAAAAACAACATCGACATAGGGTGCCTTTTTCAAAATTAACGCCTGATCTTTTTGCGCCAAGCAGCCACCAACGGCAATTTGTAATCGCGGGTTAGCTTTCTTTACGGGTGCTAGAAAACTTAAGTTTCCGTAAAGTTTGTTATCTGCATTTTCGCGGACAGCGCAGGTATTGAATACGACGATATCGGCTTGTTCGCCATCTGGTGCCGGAAGATAGCCAGCCTCATCCAGTAGCCCCGCAATTCTTTCGGAATCATGAACATTCATCTGACAGCCATAAGTCTCGACTGTATATGTCCGCTTCATGTGCGCAATTCTAGTGGGGCTGGCTATAAACCTATTTCACGTAAAACATCGTTGATTAACGAGGAGGAAAATCCGCGCCGGGCAAGGGCCCCATGCACGCGGCGGCGAGCGACCTCAGGATCCAAATGTGAAATAGGGCGATATTTGCGTTGCGCCATTTCTAGCGCAATTGCATATTCTGCATCGTGACCAATTTCGGAGCAGACCAGTTCAATTATCTCAGCGCCTATTCCCTTTTCGCGAAGTTCGCCAGCGATCATTCGCTTAGACAACTTCTTCGCTCTCTGTCGCGACTCACTCCATGCACGAGCAAAAGCTTCATCATCGATGAAGCCTTGCTCCTGCAAGCGATAGAGAACTGCATTGGCGATATCTTCCGTAACGCCACGCTTCTTTAAGTGCGTGAAGAGTTCGCCTCTACTTTTCGCACGCGGACCAAGAGCAATAAGTGCAATTGACTGCGCATCTTCGTAGAGGTCGACTCCGCCGAACTCTTTTGGTACGTGGCTCCTTGTAATAGACACGAGATACTAGAAATCAACCTCGGCAGTAGCTTCGTTAACTGCAGCTACCAAATCAGGATCTACCGGGGTCGGAGCAAAGTGGGCGCGGATTTTGGATTCAATATCGTTGGCGAGATCAGGGTTATCCAAGAGGAAGTTACGTGAATTCTCCTTGCCCTGACCTAGTTGGTCGCCGTCGTAGGTGTACCACGATCCTGACTTCTTCACGATTCCAATATCAACACCGAGATCCAAGAGCGAACCTTCGCGCGAGATTCCGACGCCGTAAAGAATGTCGAACTCTGCTTGCTTAAAAGGAGGCGCCATCTTGTTCTTAACAACCTTGACCCTTGTGCGGTTACCGACAGCCTCTTGGCCATCCTTGAGTGTTTCAATGCGACGGATATCAAGGCGAATAGAAGCGTAGAACTTAAGCGCCTTACCACCGGTGGTAGTTTCAGGAGAGCCGAAGAAGACTCCGATCTTTTCACGCAATTGGTTAATAAAGATTGCGGTTGTTTTAGATTGATGCAGTGCGCCAGTAATTTTGCGAAGCGCCTGCGACATTAAACGAGCCTGCAATCCCATATGGGAATCACCCATCTCGCCTTCAATTTCAGCGCGTGGAACAAGTGCTGCAACTGAGTCCACGACGACGATATCTAGAGCGCCGGATCGAATCAGCATGTCCATAATTTCTAACGCCTGCTCCCCGGTATCTGGTTGCGATACGAGAAGCGCGTCGATATCGACGCCAAGTTTTTTGGCGTATTCCGCATCGAATGCATGTTCGGCGTCGATAAAGGCTGCGATACCGCCAGCGCGCTGCGCATTCGCAATCGCGTGCAACGCAAGAGTTGTCTTTCCGGAAGATTCAGGTCCATAAATTTCAATGATTCGACCGCGTGGTAATCCACCGATACCAAGTGCGATATCAAGGCTGATTGAACCCGTAGGAATAACTTCTACTACTTGGGTTCCGCGTTCACCCATCCTCATCACCGCGCCTTTTCCGAATTGACGCTCAATCTGGGCAAGGGCTGTATCTAAGGCTTTTGCGCGATCGTTACTAGCTTTTTCTGTAGCCATGGCTTTCCTTTTCTCTTAAACGTCTTTCGACTTGGGTGCGATCCAGAAGGTACGGAAGGCCACTGACGGGGAACAGGATCATGTCCTGGGTCGTGGAAACCGCTCTGGTTGGGTACACGAAGAATATCCGAACATCTGTTCGAACGCGAAGACACGCCCAAAATCACTCCAAAAGAAAGTCGTCCGTAAAACATTATAGAAAATCAAGAAAACCTCTTGCGCTCAATGGGCATCGGACGTAGTCTCCCCTTACTTACTTACTATAGTTAATTAAGTAAGTCTGGAATTACTCGAGAGGGGCGACATGCGCGATAGCACGAACGAAGTACTACGGGCAATCGCAACGTACGGACCGATATCGCGGGCACAATTGGCGCGCGACCTTGGGCTCAGCGGACCGACTTTGACTCAATCAACTAGGTATTTGTTTGAGCGGGGATTGATCACCGAACTTGAACAATCCCCTTCAACTGGTGGTCGGCCGGCCACCTTATTGGGGCTGGTCGCCAATGCAGGTCAAGTACTGGGCGTGAAGTTGGCAGAAGACCACGCCGTTGGAGTGTGCGTCAATTTGAATTCCGAAATTTTGTGGAGCTTCGAAGAACCATTTAGCTCACGTGGTGAGAAAGCGGTAGCAGAACTCACGCGCATTTTGCGCAAGCATGTCAAGAAAGTTAGAGGTCAACTGCTGGGAATCGGGATCGGTTTTCCTGGTGTGGTCTCCTCCGTTGACGCCGGTACTGCTCATTCGTCAATGTTGGGGTGGGACAACCTCAAGGTCGGACTGACAATATCGAATTCATTGAATACCCCCGTCCTTCTCGAAAACGACGTCAACACGCTTGCCGTTACGGAGAGTCTCTATGGACACGGTCGCGATGTAAGTAATTTCCTCACCGTCACGTTGGGCCGGGGAATTGGTATGGGGCTCGTAATCAATGGTGAACTTTATGCAGGCGCTTATGGTGCGGGCGAATTTGGTCACGTAAGTGCCGTAACGGACGGACTCGAATGTGAGTGTGGAAAATTTGGATGTTTAGAAACCGTTGCATCTTCTCCAGCAATTCAAGCGAAAGCAGTACGAGCTGGGTACGTCAGCGCCAACGCAACAATGACTGACCTCCTAAATATCGCGCGAAGAGACAAGAAAATAGCTTTGGACCTTTTTAGAGTGCCAGCCGAACTCCTCGGACTTGCCCTTGCAAATGTGGTGAATGTTTTCGGTCCCGAGTTAATTCTGATTAGCGGCGAAGGAGTTGAAGGTTGGGATTTGTGGAAGAGTGCGTTTGAAAAGTCCCTAGAGGCAAATGTTGTAGCAGCGCTGAGAAAATATGACGTAGAAGTGGATCCATGGGATGACATGAAGTGGGCGTTAGGTGCATCCGCGATTGTGCTGCAAGCATCATTGAGCCGAAGTCCACACACTAATTCAGTTTCCAACGAAGTCAAGAATCGCCTCAGGATTGCATCTGATTCGGGAAAACGAATTTCGTGATTAGACCAAAACAAGGGCGTACGGCGCTGCTTTTTATCGCACCGAGTTTTATCCCTCTTTTAATGTTTTTCGTGATTCCCATGATTTCAGCTGGTGTTATCAGTTTCACAGAATGGGATCTGCTAACTCCTCCGCGCTGGGTGGGATTGGCAAACTTTCAAGAACTTATTCACGATCAAGATTTTCTTCTTTCACTTCGCAACACTCTTTTGTTTATCTTAGGTTACCTACCTTTAGTTCTTATTCTTGGATTATCTGCAGCCCTAGCTCTCGATCGAAAATTTAGAGGATCAAACGCACTTCGTGCCGCATATTTTTTGCCAGTTATCACAAGTTGGGTAATCGTTGCGCTCTTATGGAAGTGGATTCTCAATCCAAATGGTGGATTGGTCAACTCTCTACTTGCGCAAATAGGTATTCAAGGCCCTGGGTGGTGGACAAGCAAGTCCTGGTCAATGGCTTCAGTGATAATTCCTTCCGCCTGGAAAGACATGGGTTACGTCATGCTTCTCCTTCTGGCGGGATTGCAGTCCATTCCGCCAGAATATAAAGAGGCTGCGGCGATCGATGGCGCGAGCAAGCGACAAATTCTGTTGAAAATTACTCTTCCGTTGTTAACCCCAGCGCTCTTCTTTGTCCTTGTAATCAGCCTGATCAATAATTTTCAAGTCTTCGATCAAATCTGGGTCATGACGCAGGGCGGACCGGAAGGTTCTACTTCCGTAGTCGTGCAACAAATCGTCAAGAATTCCTTTGACTACGGCCACATGGGATACGCATCCGCGATGAGCATGGTTCTCTTTGTAATCATCATGCTTATCACAGGCATCCAATTGCGCCTACAGAAGCGTTGGGTGAACTATGAATAGGAAAACGAATGGTTTCAAACTTTTTCCTACAATCTTTGGAATACTGCTCCTCTTTCCCTTTTTCTGGATGGTGAGTTCGTCCCTAAAAAATGGAGTGGAAGCATTTGCGACTCCCCCGACTCTTCTTCCTAAACATCCAACTTTAGAGAACTACCGCAACGTCTTTCAAATTCTTGACATGCCCCGGCTATTTCTGAACAGCATTGCAGTGTCCGCAACTGTCGTTTTCCTTCAACTTTCGACTTCCGCTTTTGCTGGGTTTGCTTTTGCGCGGCTGAATTTTCGCGGAAAAAACGCTATTTTTATGGTGTATTTGGCAACCATGATGATTCCCTTCCAAGTGATCATAGTTCCTCTCTTCATCGAGATGCGACAATTGGGCCTCATCGACAGCTATCTCGGATTAGGTTTGCCGATGATGGTTTCTGCTTTTGGCGTATTTCTGATGCGCCAAGCCATGCTCGCGATTCCTAGGGAACTCGAAGAGGCGGCAATCATAGACGGCGCTGGTTCTTTCAGGATCTTCATTGCTATCGCACTTCCTCTCTGCATTCCTAGTCTGGCCGCGCTCGCCATTCTGTCCTTCATGTCCGTATGGAATGCGTACCTCTGGCCGCTAGTCATCATTTTTAGCCCAGAGAAGATGACACTCCCCTTAGCGCTATCGAATCTGCACGGTGAAAATCTCACAGATTGGCCGATGGTAATGGCCGCGACAACATTGGCAGTAATCCCAATTGCAATTGTTTATCTCGTACTTCAAAGACAAATCACGCAAAGTTTTCTTACGGCCGGACTCAAAGGATGAAACACATTCTTTGAACGATTTCCGAACGCAAGAGAAGCCTTCACGGGCGCGCCTTACAACACACACTAGGGGGAATAATGAAAAGTTCGACAAGGAAGATCTGGGCAGCGACGGTCGCTGGCATTTTAGTAGCTGGGATCGGAATAGCCAGTAATCCAGCAGTAGCTGCCGCCAGGAAGACGACGATCAACTTCTTCACTTTCACGGCGGTGCCAGATCACATGAAAGATCTGCAAGCAATGGTTGCAGCGTTTGAGAAGAAGAATCCAACGATTCACGTAAATATTCAATCGGCGTCATACGCCGAGTACTTCACGAAATTAAAGACTCGGGTCGCCGGAAATCAAACTCCAGATACTTTCGAACTAAATTACGAGAACTTCGTAACTTACGCATCGGCTGGAACTTTGCTCAATCTGAACACCGCATCTGCAAGGGACCACTCATTCAAGAAGACCGCGTACTACGGGAAGGCGTACGACGTTTTCGCTCAAGGTGGTAAGCAGTACGGAGTTCCGTCATCCTTTTCAACTGTGGTGCTCTTCTATAACAAAGATCTCTTTAAAGCTGCGGGAGTAGCTACCCCAAACTCCAGCTGGGATTGGAGCGATGAGGCTGCCGCAGCCGCTCAACTCAAGGCCAAACTCCCAGAAGGTACCTATGCAGACTTTCAACCAACTCAATTCTGGGAGTTCTACAAAGTTTTGGGTCAAGCCGGTGGACAGTTCCTTTCCGCAGATAAAAAGTCGGCCACATTCAACAAGCAACCAGGAATCAACGCGCTTAACTGGTTGATCGGCAAAACTACCGCGGGGTACACGCCAACCAAAGCACAAATGGGCACACTCGGTGATGACGCTATGTTCAAAGCTGGAAAGCTCGCGATGTATCACTCTGGAATCTGGCTCTTTGATTCTTTCAAGGCTGTTCCATTCGGTTGGGATATCGCGGTGGAACCCGGTGGAGTAACACCTGGTAACCACTTCTTTGCAAACGCAGTCGTGGCATCCGCAAAAACAAAGTATCCGTATGCGGCCTGGAAGTGGGCTCAATTCATGACGAGCGATCCTGCTGCCGTGAAAATTCGTCTCGCTGCGGCTTGGGAAATACCGGCCGTCTCTGACAAGAAGGCTCTTTCCGGATACCTGTCGAAGACTCCTCCTGCAAATCGCGCAGCTGTCTTTGAAGCACTCAAGAATCCAATTGTGCCGCCGGTAATTCGTCAGCAGAATGAGATGCAAGATTCCGTAAATTCTTGGCTTGAGAAAGCGCTGAGTGGTTCCGTGTCCGTGACGGAGGCTTTGAACTCCGCCGCAAAGGATGTAAACGCAATCCTCGCCAAAGAGTAGTTCGAAGTGAGTGAGAACGTTGCGTTGAGTGCTCGTATAACGCAACGTTCTCACTTCGCGACTGCCTAACAGAACACCTCCGCGTATTTCCACTTCCGCTTTGCTGATTCGGGACCACGAACTTGCTAACCACTAAATGAAATGACGGTAACTTAACGATGAAAGACATCCACTTGGCGTTGCGCAAGGCAAGCATCGCCATAATCGCTCAGAATCAAGCGCCATCTGGAGCTTATGTTGCCTCGCCTAATTTCGGAGTTTACAAATACAGTTGGTTTCGCGACGGGGCGTTTATTGCGGACGCCATGAGTGCAAGTGGTGAAAACCAGAGTGCGTTGAAGTTCCACTTATGGGCGACCCGAGTCATTTTGGGTCGAGAAGAAAAGATTGCTTCCCTGATCAAGAAATCGAGACAAGGCGAGGAGATACCCATCGATGACCACTTGCATTGCCGCTACTCAATGGATGGGAAAGAAGCGCCTGAGGAATGGACGAACTTCCAGTTAGATGGCTTTGGTACGTGGGTTTGGTCGCTTAACCAATTTATATTGCGTAATGGGACACTTCCAACTTCGACGTATCGAGCGGTCGATAGCCTTGTCGCCTACATGGTCGAATTTTGGAAATCCGTATCTTACGACTGGTGGGAAGAAAGTTTCGGGCATCTACACGTCGCATCATTGGGAAGTATCGCCGCAGGACTTCACGCTGTCACGGCGTGGCCAGAATTGTCAGAAGAAACACGGAAAGTCGCCGCTGAAACGTACGTGATAATTCGGTCTTTTATTCTGACTCACGGTCTCGTCGGCGAAAGACTGGCAAAATGGATCGATGGCGTTGGCCTAGATTCAAGCACTATCTCGCTCATCGAACCATTCCGCGTGTTTACGAAGGAGGATTCGGTGACGACGCCAACTATTCAAGAAGTTGGAGATCAATTAGGTATTCTCGGGACCTTCCGTCATGTTGACGATCAATATTTTGGGGGCGGAAAATGGCCGTTGCTTTCTTGCTTTCTGGGACTGAGTTTGATCGAGATAGGAAGGACAGATCAAGCAGAAGAAATCCTGGATTGGGTAGCAAGTGTCGCTGATGAAGCTCTTCAATTGCCTGAACAACTTACCGTCCCCTTACTTCACCCAGAGTTTCGCGATGAATGGATTAAGCGTTGGGGAGAGCCGGCAATTCCTCTACTTTGGAGTCATGCCATGTATCTCAGTCTTCTGGCCGCGTTGAATACGAAAAGGTAACAAGTGCTCAAACACAACCCCTCCGGTCTCGGTCATCCCTACAGATACGAACCGGATCAAAGAATTCCAGTCGAGGTTATCGCTGGACATGACTGGCAAGTGCGTGCGCGTACTGATGAACTTACAATGAGCGTAGAACTTCTACTCACTCGCGATAACGAAACTTCCATTTGGCCGCTTGTGACGCATCGGCAAGCACGATCTGAGGATCATGGACCTTACGGAGCGACCGCGAAATTCACAGGCACCGAAACTCACCTGGCCGATGCCGCCGCTCGATCCGGGGAATATCCAGAGCAAATTGAGTGGGAGGTATCCCTTCCTCCCTTAAGCGCGTATGAAAAGGTTAGTTATCAACTGCGAACCAATGCTGACGAGACCTCAGAGAAATTCGCATGCCAAGCACTTGTCTGGAGTGCCGATGAAAACGGATTTTTACAGCAACTCGGAGACTTTCCTGATGGAATTACGGCCAGTGATGTGGAACTGCTCAAGGATTCAGATGGTGGAGTTCATCGCCTTAAATTCTCACTTCCGATGCAAGAAGAAGACCATGTGGTCGGATTCGGAGAAAGATTTCACTCTGTGGATCAACGCGGAGAATTTGTAGATGCATGCGTGTACGAGGAGTACAAAGGACAAGGACATCGTACCTACCTACCCGCGCCATTTGGGATCATCATCGGAAGCAATTACGGCTTCTACCTGCAATCTGCTAATCCAAGTCGCTTCGACGTTGGTGTTTCCTCACTCAATAAACTGCAAGTTGAAATAGATGTAACTCCACATCAAAATCATCTTGGACTCAAAGGCTACTGCGGAAAGCCCGCGCAAATCCTCAAAAAGTATATGCGCGAATTCGCGCTACCCGACACACCTCCAGAATGGATCTACTCACTTTGGGCGAGCAGTAATGAATGGAACACGCAGGAACGCGTACAACGAGAAATTCGCACAAGTCAAGAACTTGGAATTGACATTGGTGTTGTTGTAATCGAAGCATGGTCGGACGAATCTACATTTACAGTCTTTCGAGACGCGCAATATGAACCAAATGACGGTGCGCGCGGTCACAGGGCCGCGGAGATTACGTATCCTGAAAACGGGGCTTGGCCAAATCCGAAAATGATGATTCACGATCTTCACGCAAATGACACGAAACTATTACTTTGGCAAATTCCTATCTTAAAAGATGCGGGTGAACCAAAATCACAAGCAGAAGCAAATTGGAATTTTGCCATTGAAAATGACTTCGTTGTTAGGGATGCGCATGACGAACCTTACAAAGTACGTGGTTTCTGGTTCCACGATGGCCTTCTACCCGACTTGACCCAAAATCATGTAAGAAAGTGGTGGGCTGATCAGCGACGTTATCTAGTAGAAGAACTGGAAGTCGACGGCTTCAAAACGGACGGAGGTGAGCACGCCTGGGGCGCGGATTTGAAGTACCTCAATGGTTTATCTGGGTTGGAAATGAATAATAGATTGCCGGTTGCTTACGCACAAACCTTTCATGAACTTTTTGCAGATATAGGCAAGAAGGGAGCGACATTTTCGCGAGCTGGATTTGCTGGAAGCAGTTCTTTCCCAACCTTTTGGGCCGGTGACGAAGATTCGACATGGGAAGCTTTTCGAGCATCAATTCGAGCCGGCATAAGTGCATCTGCCAGCGGTCTCTTTTTCTGGGGTTGGGACATCGGAGGATTTAGCGGTCAGTTGCCGACGACCGAGTTGTATATCCGCGGAACACAAATGGCGACATTCTGTCCGATCATGCAATTTCACTCAGAATACAACCATCATCGCACACCTTCCAATGACCGAAGTCCTTGGAACATCGCAAAACAATCAGGTGACAGCGCGGTGCTGGCGCTCTTTCGCACATACTTAGATATTCGAAAGAAGCTCATTCCCTATCTAGCGAGAGAAGGTAAAGCTGCTATCGAAAGTGGGCGCCCCCTTATGGCCGGGCTTTTCTTCGACTATCCGGAAGATCCAGAGATTTGGAAAGCGACGTATCAATACATGCTCGGCAGAGACTTGTTGGTTGCACCAGTTACCGACCCTAACTGCACGACTATGAAAATCTATCTTCCGCAAGGCAGTTGGATTGAACTTTGGGACGGCGACGAGCATCAAGGTGGTAAGTGGATAGATTTATTGACTCCGTTGGAGAGAATTCCTGTCTTCATAAATTCTGATTCGATAGATCTAATTAACGTCCTACGATGATTTCAACATCTTTCTTGATCTGCTCAGAACTTAGTGGTTGAAACACCTGCCCTATCAACCAAGTCAGAGCGAGCCCGTCCCGATCTTCGAATAATTGAGTCATCTCGGCTCGAACCTGGTCCCACGCGGGATTTGTCTGGTCGGACACAATCTGGGTAAGAAAGGCCGGGTCCGCACTTCTGAGTTTGGCTAGGGCGAGGTCTTCGGACACTATCGCGGCAATAATCGAGAGTGCCTTCTCGTTCGATTCGGCTTTTTTCGCGCCATTAAATATTCGTTCGAGGTCAGCCCGAGCCCATTCTCGAAACACACTCCCCTTATCGCGAAAATGATTGTAAAGAGTTGCGCGAGAAACCTCTGCCGTGTCAGCGATATCAATCATGCTCGTTGCCGCAAAGCCCTTAATTTGTAAACAGATTCGCGCAGACTCCAAGATCGCAGAACGCGTGCGACGATATGAACTCGTTTGCCTTTGATAAATCTCTACTGGAGCTACAGGTAAATTATCAGCGAAGGACACGTATTTTTAATTCTTGAATTCTGATTAAGCAGCGTCAACGACAACGAACGTGACGGTATCGCGAACAGAAATTTCTCTGGCAACATCGGAAATGATCTTGGACAGGCTCAGGCCAAGCGCACTGCAAATAGCATTGAGTAATTCTGAAGATGCTTCCTTCTGGCCCCGCTCGACCTCTGAGAGGTACCCAAGAGAAACGCGAGCTTCACGTGCAACGTCGCGAAGAGTGCGATTTTGCGCGGTGCGAGCACTTCGCAAGGAAGCACCGATGTGCGTACGCAGTAACACAGTCAACCTTCCTTCCTAGCTATCGCCGAGTGCTTAGAATACGCTCAAATGCCGCGATGGCGCTGGAAACGGTCGCGTTTCGCACGACTTCTCGTCCGCCTTGTATGTCTAGCAGCGCGCTGTGATTGATCGGCCCGCTAATCGAGATCCAGACGGTACCTGCGGCAATCCCATCTGCATCGGCAGGACCAGCCACCCCGGTCGTTGAAATTGCCCACGTGGAACCGAACAATTTTCGAGCCCCGAGCGCCATGGCCGCGGCTACTTCTTCGCTTACTACGCCGCACGAATCGATGATTTCGCGCGGAACCCCGAGCTGGTTCACTTTGATATCAGCATGGTAGGAAATCGTGCCGCCAAGAAATACGCGGGAAGCACCGGCAACGGAAGTGATCGCTGCACCCAACGCTCCTCCGGTGAGAGATTCGGCAACTGCTAAGGATTCGTGGCGCGCCGCTAGGTGTTCCAGGATTAGCTGGACCTCGGTCGTAGTTGTCGCCATTGCTCAAGCCTAGACAGAGTTAGCGCGATGTCGAGTTCTTAAACGCATCTTTTACGTACCAAAGTCCGGTGGCGACTGTAAGGATCAGAGCAAGCCCCATGAATGCATCGCGAAATATGTGGAGCGAGTCGTCCAGTGGAAGGATGTAGAAACCAACGGCAAAATTCTGAACGGTGGTTTTAATCTTACCGCCGCGGTTGGCTGGGATTACTCCGCCCTTAATGACGGCAAATCGGAAAATCGTGATGCCGATCTCACGGCTCAGAATCACGATGGTCACCCACCATGGCAGATCTCCCAAAACTGAAAGGCTGATGAGGGCCGATCCAATGAGCGCCTTGTCTGCGATGGGGTCAATCAATTTGCCGAATTCGGTAACTGTGTTGCGACTTCGGGCGAGTTTGCCGTCAAGCAGATCCGTCATCCCGACGAAGAAAAATAGCCACCAAGCGATAATCCGCCATGTTGAATCGTCTCCTCCGTTCTTAAATAGAACGTAAATACAAATTGGCAACGCGAGTATGCGAGATATTGTTATGGAATTGGGAAGATTAATTTCCGAACGGCTCATCACCGTGGGGCCGCCACTAGATCTGCGCCCATCGAATCAACGATCTTGGCAGACACATACTCGCCGACGGAAAACTGCGTGTCGATAAAGGTAATTGTTCCGTCAACTTCTGGCCCCTGGTGCTCCCCGCGACCTTCCTGCAATTCAGAATCCTCGATAAGGACGACGACATTTTCGCCGATTCGCGCACTCGCTCGTTCAGTTACAAGTTCATCGACAAGGGATGAAAGACCTTCTAGTCGCTCCTTGATAACTTCATGATCAATCTTTCCTTCGAGAGAGAGTGCCTCAGTATTGTCTTCGTCGGAATAGCCGAAGACTCCAACCGCATCTAGATTTGCAACGCTTACGAAATCGACGAGCTCTTGATATTCAGATTCTGTCTCGCCCGGGAATCCAACAATTACGTTAGAACGAATTCCGGCCTCTGGTGAGAGTGCTCGAATTTGATTTATAAGATGGATAAATTTCTCACTGTCACCGAATCTACGCATACGTCGCAGAACCGATCCGCTGGAATGCTGAAAAGAGATGTCGAAATAAGGAACGACTTTTTCAGTCTCAACTATTGCCTGCAACAACGTTGGTCGAATCTCGGCCGGCTGCAAATAAGAAAGTCGAATTCTTGAAATGCCATCGATTACCGATAATTGAGGGAGAAGTTTCTCCATCAATCGAAGATCTCCAAGATCCTTACCGTAGGAAGTTGTATTCTCGCTCACGAGGAATATTTCACTCACGCCTTCATCGGCAAGCCAGCGAGCCTCTGCAATAATCTCATCAGGTTGTCGTGAAATAAATGATCCGCGAAAATATGGAATTGCGCAAAATGAACAGCGGCGATCGCATCCGGAGGCGATCTTCAATGGTGCCCATGGTGCGCTTCCCAGTCTTTTCCGGAAGAGCGAACCACCGGCTCCCACGCGCGACGCAAAATCGGCTTTCCGGGCCGCCGGTCTTTCAACTGGAGAAATTGGCAAAAGCGCTCTTCGGTCCTTGGGGGTGTGCGAAATATGCTTATTTCCTGCCATTATTGACTGGAGGCGCGCACTTATATCGCGATAATCGTCGAATCCGAGAATCGCATCTGCTTCAGGCAAAGCTTGGGCTAATTCCTCGCCGTAACGTTCTGCCATGCACCCGACTGCAACCACCGTTCGAGTGAGGCCATGACCTTTCAGGGAATTAGCTTCGAGCAATGCATCGATTGAATCCTTCTTGGCGGATTCGATGAAACCACACGTGTTAACAAGCGCAACCTCGGCGGATTCGACATCATCGACCAATGTCCAACCATCAGCAGCTAGACGTCCGGCCAACTCTTCAGAGTCGACTTCATTTCGCGCGCAACCCAAAGTCACTACGGCTACAGTGCGATTCATTTGCCTGATACTACAGAAGTTTTATGCGGAATTATCTGTTATCGCGGGGTGCTCGAACCATAAATCACGTTTACAACCTGGCCCATTCCCCCGAGGGATGGTGTTTCTTTGCCATTGACAAGCACATCAACGGCGCCCGCATTTCCAAATCGAATTGTTAGGGGAGAATCATCAGCATAAGTCACGCTCTGGCCACGGCTTATTTTTCCAGTAAATACTTTGGTTCCATCGGCTGAATTGACGGAGAGCCAAGAATCTCCACGAGTTGCCGAAATTTGAACATTGACGGATTTGGCCGCGACGACACCGGAAGAATCCGTGCCTGTTTGTCCAGATTCAGCACTTCCTTTGTTAGGCGTACTTTTCGCCGAAGGAGACGAGGCAGCAATTATCGATTTCGCCGAACTCCCCTTTTCAGGTTGCATGCTTGTGTAGAAAACTTGGCCGCCGGCAACCATGAAGACAGCGCTTGCAGAAATAAGTGAGAGCGCCTTGAGCGATAATTTTGATCTTTCGTGTGTCGGTGCCGTGACGCTATTCTCTCGAAGCAATTCATGCATGGGTCGTTCAATAATAGGATTAGCAATATTGAAATGTTCGATGAATACGGTCGGTTCTACGCCAATAGCGCGCGCGATGTTACGCAGATGACCGCGAGCATATGCCGCTCCCCCGCACTGCGAAAAATCATCAAGCTCGATCGCACGTAACAGAGCGGGTCGAATCTTCGTTTGGTCCGCCAACGCTTCAATAGATACTCCTGCAGTTGTGCGCGCCTGCTTGACAATCATTCCTAAAGACATATCAACCTGAATTCGTTGGGAAGTTACAGGTCCTAAGGGTAACGCCTAATCGTCTCAGGAGAAAATAGCGGGTCGCAGAACGTCGGGTGAACTCTCCACTTCGCGTGAAAGCTGTGAACCCGCGCTCTAATCCTGCAAAGTGTCGAGGACTGCTTCGAGGTCATCAGCCTTGACGAGCACCACGCGTGCTTTCGAGCCCTCCGAAGGTCCAACAATTCCACGGGATTCCATGAGGTCCATCAGGCGTCCAGCTTTGGCAAAGCCGATGCGAAGTTTGCGTTGAAGCATCGACGTCGAACCGAATTGCGTTGTCACGACAAGGTGGACAGCCTGCAACAGAAGTTCTAGGTCATCTCCGATTTCCGTTTCATTGATAACACCTCGTGTTTGCGTCGCCGTGACATCACTTCGATACCGCGGCGTTAATTGACCTTTAACATGATTCACAACAATTTCGATTTCTCTCTCCGAAACGTAAGCCCCTTGAATTCGGACCGCGCGGCTCGTTCCCATCGGAATAAACAACGCATCACCTTGTCCCACAAGTTTTTCTGCGCCAGCGCTGTCTAAGATAACGCGGCTATCTGCCAAACTACTCGTTGCGAAAGATAATCGGGATGGCACATTCGCCTTGATCAGCCCAGTGACCACATCAACACTTGGTCGTTGAGTCGCAAGAACTAAATGGATACCCGCAGAACGTGCAAGTTGAGTTATACGAACTACGCACTCTTCAACTTCTTTCGCCGCGATCATCATAAGATCCGCAAGCTCATCGATGACAATTAATAAATATGGGTATGGTTCAAGCACTCGGTCACTACCTGGAGGCGCCACAACTTTTCCGGCTCGCACCGCTTTGTTGAAATCATCGATGTGACGGTAACCAAAAGTTGAAAGATCTTCGTAGCGAAGATCCATCTCTCGAACTACCCATTGCAATGCGTCAGCTGCCTTTTTGGGGCTCGTGATGATGGGTGTGATCAGGTGGGGAATTCCTTCGTATGCCGTGAGTTCCACGCGTTTTGGATCAATCAGAATGAGACGAACATCATCAGGTGTCGATCTCATTAAGATTGAAACGATCATCACGTTAATCATGGACGACTTGCCTGATCCCGTTGCGCCCGCCACGAGTAGATGTGGCATCTTGGCTAAGTTTGCGCAAACAAAATTTCCTTCAACGTCTTTACCAAGGGCTACCAACATTGGGTGGTGGTCTTGTCCCGCGACCGAGGAACGAAGTACATCACCAAGAGCGACAATTTCGCGATCGGCGTTTGGAATCTCGATACCGACAGCGGATTTTCCAGGAATGGGCGAAAGAATCCGCACCTCACTACTTGCTACCGCGTACGAAATATTCTTGGCCAGGGCGGTGATTCGCTCGACTTTTACCGCATTTCCGAGCTCGACTTCGTAACGAGTGACCGTTGGTCCGCGCATGAAACCAGTGACTGCGGCATCAATTTCAAATTGGGCGAAGACTTCGGTGAGAGATGCAACCACTGCGTCATTTGCCTTGCTTTTCGCTTTTGCAGGCGGTCCAGCCCTGAGCGCATCGGGAGAAGGAAGTTCATAATGAGCGTCATTTGTGAGGAGGAGTTGCACTGGACGCTTAGCTGGCGCCGTTTCCTCTGACCCGACCCTGTCCATCATTGTGGGAATTGGCACAGTGAATTCCTCGTCAAAACTCTCTTCATCGAGGGTCTCTTCTTCTTCGGGCGGATGATTCCAGTCAGCGACTAACGGTGTTTCAAACGGAGGAGACTCGGATATTTCGAATGAATCTGCGGCAGTTTTTTTACCTCCCGAAATTTTATCGGCGATCCACATGACGAGATTCTTAATTCGTAAAAGAAGTTGAGATACAGGAGTGGCAGTAATCACCAAAATTCCAAAGATAAAAAGACAAATGAGAACTGGGTAGGCCAGCAACGAGGTCAAAAGGAGAACGAGCGGATGTGAAATTGCATAACCAATCCATCCCCCTCCTTGGCGAAGGGCATCTGCACTCGTGCCTTGCGACCCGCTTAATAAATGGGAAATCCCAGTCGAACTTAAAAGGAGGGTAAGGGTTCCGATAGTGATACGACCGGTTGCTGCTTTCTCATCTGGCACTCGAAAAAATCGAAGTGCAAAATAGAAAAACAATATTGGAGCAAAGAAGCCGATACGACCCATAACCCCATACACCGCTGCGTAAAGGTTACGTCCCACGAAATTATCTGAGTGAAACCAGGTTCCAGTTGCCGCAATTAATCCAAGTAAGAGGAAGAGAAAGCCAAGTCCATCTCTTTGATGCGCCGGATCAAGATCGCGCGCCCCTCGGACGAGGAACCGGACGCTGGTTCCAATACTGTGCGCAACTAAGCGCCAAAGTCCGCGTAGCCCACGACCTAACGAAGCTCCTGCTGATGATTTCTTCTTCGTAGATTTTCTCTTTTGGGCCATAAGGTGAGGGTAATTGCCATACAAAATCCAAATAGATAGGCGCGCCGCTGCGAAGGGCTATACCTCGATGACGAGTGGGATAATCATCGGCCTTCTGCGATGCTCTCCTCCCACCCAACCTCCAACAGTCTTTCGAACAACCTGAGATAACTGGTGCGTTCCGTTTATTCCATCTTCCACTGCCACTGCAAGAGCTTTTTCAATTCTCAATTTGACTTCATCGAATAGCGCTTGGTCTTCCGCAAAGCCGCGCGCATGAATATCAGGTCCTGCCACAACTTTGCCACTTTGGGCATCGATGACCACGACGACAGATATAAAGCCCTCTTCACCCAAAATCCTGCGGTCCTTCAACGAAGACTCAGTGATATCACCAATGCTCTGTCCATCTACATAAACAAATCCAACTGGGACGCTTCCCACAACCGATGCTTCGTGATCTACCAAATCAACAACAATTCCATTTTCGATAATGATTGCGTTGCTGCGCGGCACCCCTGTTTGAATAGCCAGTTCGGCGTTTGCGCGAAGGTGTCGCCATTCTCCGTGAACTGGCAATACATACTTTGGTTTCACGATGTTATAGCAATACAGAAGTTCTCCTGCAGCTGCGTGTCCAGAAACATGCACCAGAGCGTTTCCTTTATGAACTACTTTCGCTCCAAAACGTGTTAATTCATTGATGACGCGATAGACCGGATTCTCATTACCAGGAATCAATGATGATGCGAGGACGACAGTGTCACCTTCGCCGACCCGGATAGAGTGCTCGCCATTTGCCATGCGCGAAAGCGCAGCCAGTGGTTCGCCCTGTGAACCGGTACAAATAAGAACGACGTTATCGCCGTAATTTTCAATCTCGCGCGCCTCTATTACGACATTTTCTGGAACGGTGAGGTAGCCCATGTCTTGCGCGATTTTCATATTGCGAACCATCGAGCGCCCGACGAAAGCTACATTTCTTTTGTGTGCGACGGCGGTATCGATAATTTGCTGTACGCGATGCACGTGCGAAGCAAAGGAGGCAACAATCACTCGTCTTTTCGTTGCCCTGAATACGCGATCAAGGGCAGGAATAATGTCGCGCTCCGCGGGAGTAAAACCAGGTACATCCGCGTTCGTCGAATCGACAAGGAACAAGTCCACACCCTTCTCTCCTAGCGCCGCGAATGCACGCAAATCCGTGATTCGGCCATCAAGGGGAAGTTGATCCATCTTGAAATCGCCAGTATGCAGCACAATGCCGGCCGTGGTATGAATCGCGACCGCGAGCGCATCAGGGATCGAATGATTGACGGCGACGAATTCCACCGTGAAAGGACCGATGTCTTCAGTCATCCCAGCGGCAACTTGGCGCATGAGCGGCGTGATGCGATGCTCTTTGAGTTTGGCTCCTACTAGTGCCAAGGTGAGCGCCGACCCATAAATCGCAATATCCGCACGTTCGCGCAATAAGTATGGAACCGCCCCGATGTGATCTTCATGTCCGTGAGTCAATACGATGCCGATAACGTCATCTAAACGATCTCGGATGTAAGAGAAGTCAGGAAGAATTAAATCAATCCCTGGTTGGGTCTCTTCTGGAAAAAGCACTCCCACATCCACAATTAATAACTTGCCAGCGGTTTCAAAGACGGTCATGTTGCGGCCAATTTCGCCGAGACCGCCCAGAGCCACAATACGCAGCCCACCTGAAACTAATTTCGAAGGAGTACCCAGACCTGGGTGCGGATGCGTCATGTAGCTAACGCAACTCCACCAGCGATCAGATCCTCGCGCAACTGCGCAATCTGAACTGAAGTAGCATCCACGAGAGGAAGCCGCGTAAATCCTCCTGGAAGTCCCATGAGTGTGAGAGCGGCCTTCGTCATAATTGCACCTTGAGTGCGGAAAGTTCCCGTAAAGACGGGTAGGAGTTCTTGATGAATCTGCAACGCACCCACCGCATCTCCTGCAAACCACACATCGAGCATCTCGCGTAAACGAGCCCCTACGGTATGTCCGCACACGGAAACGAAACCGACAGCTCCGACAGACAAAAGCGGTAAATTCAAAATATCATCTCCCGAATAAACAGGAATACCGCAACGTTTGATAACCCACGATGTTGAAGCAACATCTCCCTTTGCATCTTTGAGGGCGATGATTTTCGGATGTTCAGCTAATCGAACGATGGTGTCTTGTTCGATGGGGACACCCGTTCTGCCTGGAATGTCGTACATCATGATTGAAAGATCAGTGGCATCTGCCATCGCACGAAAATGTGCTTCAATGCCGGCTTGTGGTGGCTTGTTGTAATAGGGCGTAACGACGAGCAATGCATCTGCCCCCGCTTTTGCGGCCATCTGTGCTTGCTCAATGGAATGGCTAGTTTCATTATTTCCAGCACCCGCAACCACCGTAATCTGCGGGCCAACAGCCTCTTTTACAGTTCGGATAATGCGACCCTTCTCCTCATCACTTGTTGTGGGTGCCTCACCGGTTGTTCCGTTCACGACTATCGCGGTATGCCCAGTAGAAACTAAATGTTGCGCAAGAGTACTCAAGCCCCCCCAGTCAATGCTCAAATCCTTATTAAAAGGGGTGACCATTGCGGTGGCCATACGGCCAAAGGGAGCGTGGATACTCATGGCGCTAGGTTACTACGAGAGCCTGCTTTACGCGCTGGATTAGCGCGATCGGCCAACTAGCGAACGGATAAAAAGGGGAAAACTATGGAGCAATCCGTCCAGATTTTTCAAAAGCTGCATAAGTAAGCGGCATCAATGTCGCAAAATGCTCTTCCATTTTCTCTGCAACCATCTCAATTTCTCGCTGCGGATAACTGGGAAAGTGTGAGCCTTCTCGCGCTGTGCGAAGCGACAAGAAATTCATGAGTGCACGAGCGTTCATTGTCACGTACATCGAAGAATAGAGGGCAACCGGCAAAACGGCACGCGCCACTTCGCGAGCTATGCCGGCCCCGAGCATGCGCTGATATCGCTCATAGACGTATATATAACTTTCCTTCATGGCTTTTACAGTGACTTCATATTGCTCTAGCGTCCCTTCGACAAAAGTGTATGCACCAGTTTTGCCAACCTGTATCAACCGTCGATCGGGATTCGGAACATAAAAAACCGGTTGCAATTCTCGATAACGTCCACTCTCCTCGTTGTACGAGGCAATTCGGTGGCGCATAAATTCACGGAAAACAAAAATTGGCGCCGATACAAAAAAAGTCATAGAAGTATGTTCAAAAGGCGAACCATGTCTTTCACGGGCCAGATAGTTGATCAGACCCGCAGACCGGGTGGGATCTTCGCCAACTTCCTCCAAGGATTGCTCTCCTGCCGTGGAAACACGTGCCGCCCAGATGACATCTGCATCACTTGCGCTTGCTTTGACCAATTCCACCGTCATATCGCCACGGAAAATCGGCGTAATCGATTCTGACATTCCTGATTCTGACATGCTAAGACCCTATCCAGACCTGCGCGTACAACTTTGGATTGATACGGCAGAATGGTGGTCGTGTCTGCCACTCCACGATCAACGGTGCGAGATTCACTCAGCATTTCCCTGACCGTTGGCGCTTACGGAATTGCCTTCGGCGCAGCCAGCGTGGCGGCCGGGTTTAGCGTCGTGCAAAGTTGCCTGCTCTCGCTTCTGACTTTCTCCGGCGCGTCTCAATTCGCCGTTGTTGGTGTCATCGGTGCAGGTGGGACCGCAATAAGTGGGGTGATCACGGCCGGACTGCTGGGTATCCGAAATGGGCTTTACGGAATGCGGGTCGCTCCGCTTCTTAAAGTCAGCGGGGTTAAACGAATCTTGGCCGCTCACGTGACAATCGATGAATCCACTGGAGTGGCACTCTCGCAAGAACCACTGGGTGTAGATGCAATGCGGCGGGGATTTTGGTTGACGGGATTCGGCGTCTTCCTTTTTTGGAACATTTTTACTTTGGCAGGCGCCCTTGGCGCACAAGCAATGGGTGATCCAGCGGCTTGGGGGCTGGATGCAGCAGTGCCCGCTGCATTCCTCGGACTTGTCTGGCCACGCCTGGCTTCAACGAAGGAACGAGTCCTAGCCGTGACCGCTATGGCACTTGCCTTAGGACTAACGCCATTCGCTGCAGCTGGCGTGCCAATTATTTCTACCGCGTTCCTTGCCCTACTTTTTGCATCACGTGAGAAACGCAGGTGAGCCCAACCTGGTGGGGCGTGATAGGTACCAGCGTTGTGGCGTTCACATTCAAGTACTTAGGTCACTCAGTTCCACGCAAGTATCTAGAGCACCCGCGTGTACTACGCGTAAACGCGCTGATTCCAGTTGCGCTACTTAGTGCGCTGGTGGCTGTGCAAACATTCACGGAAAAAACTAAAGTCATGATTGATCATCGATCTGCTGGCCTTGCAGTGGCGATTCTTGCACTTGCATTGAAGGCGCCCTTTCCGGTCGTCGTGATTGCGGCAGCACTCGTATCGGCAGGCACATATCATTTTACTTAATCAGGATATTTTAGGTTTTCGCCGCTCTCTCAGATAAAGAAATGTACAAATAACTAAAGTGGAACAACCGCCAGTGACGATCGCGGTTCTCACGTTAAATAACTGTGCGATTTTACCAATCAACGGATTTCCAATAGTGGCGCCGAGATAAAAAATAAATAAGTAAATTCCGTAAATACGCCCACGAAAATCTTCGGGTGCACCCGAAACCACTAAGGAATTTGAAGTCACCATGAATGTCAGATGAAACACGCTCGCTATGCCGGCAAAGAGTGCATATAGCCAAAACGAAGTCACGGTTCCGGAAATTATCCAAAAGATGGCCACCACGATGCCACTCTTCAACATAGTTGAGAATTGCGGGATGTGTCCAGGAACGGCCCAACGCGCGGCGATCGCGGCACCCACTACACATCCCAATGAAACAGTCATGCCAATATATCCGAGATACTCTGCGTCGAGCATGAAAACTTTCCTCACCATCAGAGAAGATGTGAGACCGAAGTGCATGCCCGATCCCCAGATAGTTGAAGTCAAAATCATGGAGAGCATTAAGGCGGGTTTTTGTTGAAGGTACTTAACTGCATCAATCAATCTGCCTGGCTTAGAGGATCCAAAACCGGAAATTTCAATTTCATGTATGCGCAGGGATAGGAGGCACAGACCAAGGCCAGCGTAAAGGAAGCCCAGCATCATCCAAGGCGCGCCATTGTCAATGCGCGCAATCAGAAATCCGGCAGACAAAGTCCCGAGTAGCCGACCCACGTTGTACGTAACAGAATTGAGACCAATCGCGTTCGCCAGGTTCTCCTTCCGGACCACCTCGACAGAGAGGGCAGTTCGGACGGGACTTTCCATTGCGTTTAGCGTGCTCACGACCACGGATACAAGTAATAGAAAAGAGTATGTCAGCGCACCTTGGTGAAATAAAGTGAAGAGCATGAATGCAAAGCCTGAATTTACGGCACAGACAAGCATGAGAAAATTTCGTTTATTGAATCGATCTGCAACTGCTCCACCAACAAGGGAAAGAATGATGTAGGGAGCGAGTTGAACTCCGACCATTCCTCCCAACGCGGCCGCGCTGCCAGTCAGGCTAAGAACCAGCCAATCCATCGTCACCTGATGTGCCCACCCAGCCATGCTCATCAAAGTGCTGTAAGTGAACACCAATCGGAAATTAAAGAACTTAAAGGAGGTGAACAGATAGACCCCGATCGTTGTCAATGATGCGAATGGTGTTCATAGATATTAAGAAAGTATCTTCCTAATTTGCTGGCAACTTCCTGCAAAGAGAGCGCCCATCACACCTTTATCAAATGGAGGTTGCCATGCTTGATAGAGATTCAAGTCATGTAATTCGTCGGGAACTACATAACCGATGGCCTCATAATCGACGCAAGTAATGGCAACAATCGCATAATCCGGGAACATCTCCCGTAAATCTTGCTGCCAAATGGAATAAACCTCACATTGGACGCCGACAAAAAGAATCTTTCCCAGTCGCCATCCATAAATGGTCAGACCCAACTCGCCACCCGTTAACATCAACTTCGCAATAGAACGCTTACGGAAAAGTCTCTCCTTTGCGAATGAGTCTGCGGTAACCGCTATCTGAGAATCAAGCTCCGCTACGGATGGCCAGACTTTGGCGGGAAGTGATACTCGATCAGCACTTACTAAAAGTTCTTTAGGCACTTCGTAAGGAACGGGCTCCCAATATCCAAGCGGTGCTCCAGATTCAACGGATCTGATAAATGCAAATTTATTGCCGGCCGGATACATGGCAGTTAACGCACTTAAACTCGAATAGGCCAGTTGCTTTCCATGTGCATCAGCAATGTCTGTTTCTGCCACGTATTGATAAGCAGGTCCTAAATCTCCAGACGCCCCTTGCAGAAAAAGACAAGGCACCCCGCCAGTTTCGCTTTCAATCTTCTCGCGCATGGCTCCCACATAATCTGGAGAGATCAACTTGTTGCCCCACCCGAGAGATGTCGGATGGCAGGCATAGTTCACCAACGTTCCAATGGTTTCGCCATCTGAAATTCGCACAATTCGTCCCACCATTAGGGTGTCATCTGCTTCGACTGCTGGATTAAATCCAGTCAAAAAACGATCTGGATTGTGGGGATCGATCAAGTCTCTATTGGAGGCGAGTGCGCATTTGCCCGCTGAGAAAGTGACAATTGAAGTCACACGATGGGCCAGTGCTTCTTTACAAGCGTCGATAATTGCCGTCGCAATTTCCTCTAAATATCTTTCTATTAGGTCACCACCTGGCAATGCGGATCGACTTCGAGCAAACCACGGAGATGCGTGCGTGTGAGAACAGGCGATCATCAAATGAGCGTCATCTATTTGCAAGGCCGTCCTAACCGATTCACGCAGTTGTTCACCCTCTCGGCCATCTAAATCTCCGAGGGAGCCGGCGTCGATGGCAACCAGCAAAGCAGGCATGTCATCAGATTCGGTTTGCATAGACATCGCGGTTACGAAAAGCGGTTTATGTGAACCTTCAGATTTGTCATGATTTGATGCTCCCCACACTCGACCATAAATTCCAAAAGGTGGAGTGATCTCTCGCTTCATGATTCCGATGAGTGCTTGACCTTCGAATGGCGTTACTTCGAGTGATGACATAAACAGATTATACAAAGTGAAATCATCAAGAGCCAGACTCTGTTCATATTCTGGAAAGCAGACTGGAACGTCTGATGATTTCCGATACTTCCATTTATTATCTTGCACGACTAAAGTGTGAAAATGAGCGGAACTGTTACTTGTTCTTTCGACTTCAACGCTACGGGAAAACAAACTGGATATCTGCGAATAGGTGATTCAACCAACAACAGCGGATGGACGACCTTTCAGGTTCCCATCGTGATGATCACGAATGGAAGTGGCCCGACCGTCTTGGTACTAGCCGGAAATCACGGCGATGAATACGAGGGCCAAATCGCGGCATCTTCCCTCTCTCGTGAACTTCAACCAGAAGAAGTCACAGGACGAGTCATCATCATTCCCTGTCTTTCGCAAGAAGCCTCCCGCGCAGGGACTCGGCTATGGCCCAATGGCGCAAATTTTAATCGTGTCTTCCCTGGAGTTGAAAATGGTTCGTTAGACCAAAAGCTTGCTTTCTTCATGAGCAACGACCTCTTCCCTATTTGTGACGGGGTACTTGATATGCACAGCGGGGGTCGCAGCATGTACTTCATCCCAAGCTCAAATATGGTTTGGGTTGCCGATCCAGCACGACGAGTAAAGATGATAAAAAATATGTTGGCATGGAATACGAGCGTCCACATGATCGGCGGTGAGCAACCCAGCACGAATCCTTATGCCTTGCTTAATCGAGAGGCAGAGCGCCAGGGAAAGTCAGTTTCAACTGGTGAATTCGGAGGAAGCGGATACTCGACTCCAGAAACTATAAAAATCATTGGTGATGGGCTGCGAAATTTTTTGCAAGATTTCGGCGTACTCAAGACAGAGTCGAATTCTCGAGTCAAGGAAGGACTAAAATCCGCAAAAATCATTGATTTTAGGGATCCCGCGGGCTTCGTTTCAGCAACTAAAGCCGGAATTTATGAAAATTGCGTCCCCTTGGGAGGTCACGTTAATGCGGGCGATGTTGTCGGGAAGATTCATGATTTTGACCATCCTGATGTCGCGCCGACGAACGTCACGGCAGCGATCTCGGGGGTCATCAGCGTAATTCGAGGATTCCCTCCTGTTACAACGGGCGACGTAGTTTGTGTCGTGGGCAAGAGTTTCACTTCATTGAAACAAATGGAAGAAGTGGCGGGTTAACGATGAGCAATACGGTCTCGTGTTCATTTGACCTTAACCTGTCCGGGAAGAATTCTGGTTATCTAAAAATCGGCGACTCCACCAATAACAGCGGATGGGCAACCTTCCATGTACCCATCATCAGCATAAGTAATGGAAATGGGCCCACGGTCCTGGTATTGGGTGGCAATCACGGCGATGAATACGAAGGTCAGTTCGCTGCTGCAAATCTTGCGAATTCGCTCTCTCCTGACATGGTGCAAGGCCGAGTAATCATCATTCCCTGCCTTTCGCAAACAGCATCAAAATTTGGAATGCGGTTATGGCCCGATGGTACAAATTTCAATCGCATTTTTCCTGGAGATGAGAATGGTGGCGTTCACAAAAAGTTGGCTTACTACCTCAGCTATGACTTATTTCCAATTGCAGACGCAGTCGTAGAACTCCATAGCGGAGGACGCGGTCATTACTTTGTTCCTTGTTCGCATATGGTCTGGTCATCCGATCTAAAACAACGCCAACGGATGATCGAGGATATGACAAGTTTTAACACCTCCCATCACCTTATATTTCCCGAGCAACCAGGAACTGATCCCACAACTCTTCTTCCCGGACTCGTCGAAAGAATGGGAAAGGGTCTCGTTACAACCGAACTCGGCGGCGCAGGTGTATCTACTTTTGAAACAGTGCAAATTGCTACGGATGGACTCCGAAACGCCCTTCTACATTTCAAAGTCATTAAGGGGCAGGCGCTCTCTCGTGTTGAGCAAGGATTAACTCCTCCAATCTTCATCGACATGCGTGGATCACATTCGTATCATCACGCGACTCATGGCGGGCTCTATGAGAATGTCAAAGGGTGCGGGGATCGGGTTGAGAAAGGCGATTTAATCGGCAGAATCCACGATATGGATCACCCTGACACTCCTGCCGTGCAAATATTGGCCCAACAATTTGGAATGATCGGTGTCATGCGGGGATTTCCAAGAGTCAATATCGGAGATGTCGTCGCGGTACTCGGACCCGATTACGCATCTCCGGATGACTTTCCAGCTTAAAATCAGACTCGCCGATTCTTGATGCTTTGATCTAAAATTTCTAGCATTTCTTCAAAGGATCCCCTGGCCAGTAGAGACTGCTGGGATTGATAGGAGTCCCTATCGTAGGCAGCAGCGGTTGGTACATACATGTAGCCCGGACCATTGGTCATGTCCAACCAAAGGATCATGCGTTCGGGATTTCTGAATCTCAACTCTCTCGCCATCTCCAAATAAGCTTCGCCACAATGTGCAATAAAAATGGCATCCCCAAGTTGCCAGATCCAAATCGGATGGTGGACCACTCCCCCTTCCCGAACATAATCCTTGCGCATTTCAAATTGCTTAAAAATTCGAAAGTCAAGAAATTCTGCGGATGCAGTCACAGGAGCCCAAGCACTCTCCATCTCTTCTCTTGTATGCAATTTCTTGTGCTTAAGTACTGCAAAAATTTTGGTCGTATTAACGCAAGAATTCGGCACAATTGCCTGAGGTATCCAACGTGCTAACAAAGCTCCAGAAATTATCGTTTGCTCAAAGGCTAGATCCGATGCCGGGGGCATCATGTTTGCAATTGTTGCCATAACGGCATACCCCAGCATCTCGCCGTTTCTATCTGCAATGGTGACATCTCCAGAGTATTGAAGGCGCGGTGCAACATTTCCGCAGGCTCCTAGAAGAAAAATCATTGGCGCGCCAGTTTCGTTTTCGATTATTTCGCGCGCCCTGCCAACGTAATCCGGACTCACTAAGGAACTTTCCCAGCCAACGCTCGTTGGATGACAACCATAGTTTACGAAAGTTGCAACCGTTCGACCGGACTCTATTGTCGCTCTCCCCACAACAAGCACATCATCTGGACTCAGTCCGGGGTTATAACCAACATACTCAATGCCATCAATCGAAAGTTCGCGCACTGTTCCTAGGTCACATTTTCCATATTGCCAAGTTATATCAGTCAATTCCACTGATTCGCGCGCTAATCTGCAAATATTAATTACAGAAGTAATCACAATCTCGATCCAATCGGGCACAAGTTCTCTGCCTTCACGAAGCGCCTCATGAATGCAAAATGGTGGTCCCTTATGTGTTTGGCTCAAATTCACAAGTAGATCGTCAATGCTAATCTCAAGTTCACGTGCGACTCGGCCCCGAAAATTAACAACATCGCACTCGTAGCAACCAATCCAGCCCAAATCGAGAGTGACGATAAAGAGATCCCGAGTTGCGCGGATGCACGCCGCAACTGCAACCAAAGGCCGATGAATGCCTGTTGAAAGGGCGGTTGTGCTTTTACCCCAGGGGTTTGCCGATATTCCTACGGGCGGCGTTATATCGGCTTGCGCAATTCCCATCTGCACGCGCGAAAGTGAAGATTTGATTCGATCTACTTTCGGTCGCGCACTTGTCATTACGGTGATGGATTTGGAAGTTTCGATATAGCAGCCGATGTCTCCGCAATAATCTTCGCAAGTGCGCCAGGAGCCAGGAGCGTCTGCCAGGCCTGATACCTCAACCGCTCGTACGACTCTGGCGTTGGTATGTACATGTAACCAGGACCATTAGTGCAGTTCAACACAAAGATCACGCGCTCAGGGTGCAGATGGCGTAATTCAGTTTGAAATTGCGAATATGCCTCCCCAGGCTGGGCGACAATTACTGCGTCACCCCACATCCAAATCCACACTGGATGTGTGGCCGCTCCGTCAATTACATAGCCAGCACGTAACTTCATGGCTCTATTTATGCGCGTATCACGTGCGCCGGCGTCGATATCTTTCCATCTCTCTTTAAGTTCATCGATGCTGGGTAGAACTTGTAATGGAACGCCAATATCCAAACGCACGCGATCCGTTTTACCTGCGGCAATAAACGCTTCTTGAGTCCATTCTCCAAGCAAGGCTCCGGATTCAACGGTGTTCGTAAATCGAATTCGCGTGGCAGGCGGGAGCATATTTTCTAACACTGCCAAAGTTGCGAATCCGAGAATACGACCATTCTTGTCGGCCACTTTCGTGTCACCAGAGAATCCATCTCGAGGCGCAAGGTCACCTGATGCCCCTTGCAGAAAGAGCATGGGAGCGCCAGTTTTTGCTTCTACCATTACGCGTGCCTCGCCGACAAAGTCAGGAGAGGCTTTGCTGTTGAGCCACGCCAAGGTAGTCGGGTGGCAGGCATAATTAACTACAGTTCCGATAATTTTCCCGTTCGAATCGCAGATTCGACCCACCGTAAGCGTGTCATCTGCAATCACATCGGGGTTATACGCAAGAACATCCTCAACCCCGCACGGCAGATCGCGATTTACCGCAAGGTCGCATTTTCCATATGACCACGTAATATCAACCACAGTCGCGGTACTTGTAGCTTCGCGGCAAGCTTCAACGATTTTTTCAATGGCCGTGGCGTGGTATCCAGCGACTAAATCTCCGCCATCTAGGTGCGCGGCGTCGGAAGCAGTTGTAGGACCCGCATGGGTATGCGTCAGGTGCAGCAAGAGTTGATTTTCTTCAATTCCTAACAACCTAATAATTTCGCCACGAACCGCCAGGTCATCGGACTTTCCTTGCCACCAACCCCAGTCGACGGTAACCAGATAATTGTCCAGACCATCCTCGCCGCGAACCACCATCGCGGTAGTGGTGATGTGATTATGAATTCCAGTTACAACATGAAGTTTTGCCGCGCCCCAACTCGCTGAGCGAATTCCGATCGGCGGATCAATGACCCTTTGCGCAACACCAGCCGTAAGGCGGGCACTTTGTGGTGCCCAGATCGTTTTGTCAGGTCGAAGATCAGACTTTGGGGATGCCACTTTTAGTTATCTCTCTTTCCAATTGATTCCTTTATGAATTTATCTGTCACGTCAACAACTTCTTCGATTGCGCCTGGTGCAAGCAGTGTTTGCCAGGCCTGATAAGCAGGAGCTACATATGCGCTACGTATTGGTAAGTAAAAAAGCCCTGGATAATTCGTCAGATTCATCACGAAGATAACGCGATCTGGATTACGTCGGCGCAATTCAGTCTGTAGATAGGAGTAAGCCTCACCTGGCTGCGCAACAAAAATCGCATCACCCAGTTGCCATATCCAAACTGGATGCGACGTAATCTGCTTTGACTCATATCCGATGCGCAAACGTTTGGCACGAGAAATTCTCTCCTCAAGTGCATCCGAGTCGATGCCCGCCCATTCTTGACGGAGCTGATCAATACTTTTCAGTTCCTTGACACGCACCTTCACATCAAGACGAGTCTTTATGACCGCACTCGATCCCTCAGTTGGAAACTCACGCCATTCCCCCAGGAGGGCTCCCGATTCAACAATTCCTACCCACCTGAGTTCATGACCTGGAGATTGCATCGATGCAAGAGTGGCCAGAATCGAGTGACCGAGATTACGACCATTTTTGTCAGCCAATGAAGTCTCTCCGCTGTATTGATCGCGAGGTGATAGCTCGCCGGAAGCGCCTTGTAAGAAAAGCATGGGAGCGCCCGTCTCCTTCTGAACCAACTCACGGGCCTGCCCTATGTAATCTGGTGATATTGCGCGATTGTCCCAAGCGAGCGTCGTGGGATGACATGCGTAATTGGCTATCGTCCCGACTACCTCGCCATTTTTGTCGGCAATTCGTCCGACTGTGAGCGTGTCATCGGCGAGGATCGCAGGATTGAAAGCCACAACTTCATGTGTCCCGCCATGCTCGCCGCACGGTAGGTCTCGATTCACCGCAAGATCGCATTTTCCGTACGCCCAGGTGACATTGACATCCTGAATATTGAACGAGGCTTCCTCGCACGCTTTCACGGTCCCGTCAACCAACTGCTCGATAAAACCTGGAACCAGTTCGTGACCGTCCTTGTGCGCTCGGTGAATGCACGGAAGCGGCGTTGAGTGAGAATGGCTTGAACTAAATAATAGATCATCTTTATTGATGTTTAACTTGGTAGAAATATTGACGAGTAGATTTTCTGCGCATTCAACACATCCGAGGACGCACAAATCCGCTCCCGTGATGTAGCTGATCTTTCCGTGGATATCTTGTTGTGCAAGGGCAGTGACGAACAATCCATGGTGTACCGACTCTGACCTTGAATGCTTGCTGGCACCCCACACTCCTGACTCAATTCCAACCGGCGGAGTCACGTCAACTTGCGCGATGCCAAGTCGAAGAGAACTCAAATTTTCGCGCCAGATTTTTTTGTTGGGTGCTATTTGAGCATTCGGTGTATCGATAGATGCCATCTTAAGGTAACCCTTCATGCGCCAAAATACTTTTCTTACCCAAGCACTGCGACTCACTGTTGTCAATGCGAGTCCTTCAGTACTAAATCGTTATGCAGAGCCGAATACTTTCGCAAAATAAATAAAGACATTAGGAGCGCCATCGTTGCACCGAAGGCAACCGCAATTCGTGGCGAGTATGTTTCGTTAATCCATCCGAGCACCGGAGCGCCAAGTGCGATTAGAGACTGCCACATAAATATGTAGATACCCCAAGCACGTCCATAGAATTGTGGCGAGGTATAAGTCCGAAGAGTTCCGTTTCCCGAAATATTCACTCCCATAGCGCAGTAGCCGCAAATAAAGAGAGCACCGGCGAATAAGGTGAAGTTCGGCGCAAGCGAGGCAAGAAACCAAGCGCCGGCCATGAGAAGAGATTTGATTCCAACATCGCGAACTGTAGGTAGGGACGTCTTTCGAGAAATGACTAAGGCACCCGCAATTGCGCCAAGTGCCACAGCAGTTCCGAGTAACCCGAAAGATGCTGCACCGCGCTCGAAAGTCTCTTTAGCCATCATGGCGGATGTGATTTGCATGTCTTGTCCCCACATCGCAAGAAATGACACGCAAATAATTGAAAGAAAAAGTTCTTTTGATGAATATACGTGAACAATTCCATCGCGAATTTTCGGAGTTTTCTCCAGATTATTCACGGTAGGTGGGAGTTGATACTCCGAAGGGCGAATCATGAATACTGTGGCAGCTACGACTAAATAGCTAAATGAGTTAATGATGAATGAAGGACCTGTATCAAATCGTTCGATTAACATTCCAGAAAGTACGGGACCGATGAGCCGCCCGATATTGATATTCAGCGAATTGAGCGCCAACGCATTCGGCAAAATATTCTCGCCGACAAGTATTACGTAGTAGCTCTGCCGAATCGGTCCATCAATTGCGGTGCAAGTGCCGAGCAAGAAAGCCGCGACGGTCACCGTTATCACGTTAGCCATATCATTTATCACTAGAATTCCGAGCGTGAGTGCGATTGCGCACCCAAATAAATTTATTGCGACAAGTGCTCTTCGTCGATCGAGTTTGTCGGCGAGAGTTCCACCAAAAAGACTAAAGAAGAACCCAGGTAGAAATTGGGCACTCACGACGATGCCCAGTGCTTTACCGCTGTTGGTCAACTCAAGTACTAACCAGTCTTGTCCAATGCGGTGAACCCACGTGCCGATATTCGAAATTGCCGTACCGACAAAGAAGTTTCGATAATTACGATTGCGGAGTGCCGTAAATGAGAAACGCGTCAACTTCGAACCCACCTTCTCGTCACCATGCGCCCGCGCTACCGCTGGACTCGTTCTGCTCAATTCACTTAACTTTCCCCAAACACGCTCAATCGTGGCGCAGGTGTTCGGCGTTCCCAAACAAATCTGTCAATCCATTCAGCGACCTTGCGATTTCTGGATTCCAGTAAATTGATACCTGATTGTTACACAAAAAAACGTTGCCAGCCCGAAAAAACGTGGTTAGTATCACATTGCTTGCCGAGGTCCCGCCTCGAAGCATTTCCGCCCCAAGCATGGAATGCCCTAACTAGCAAAGGAAGTAACAAATGAATCTTCGCAAATTGCGATCGTGGATTGCCCCGATCACAGTTGCGTCCCTAGCTGGAACTCTCTTCATTGGAGCTCCTATAGCTAACGGTGCAACGGGATCGGCTTGTACTCTCCGCACGCCAACGACGTCTGCTTCATGTGATCTCATCACGGTTGCGCTCGTCAACAAAGTGGTTACCTTGGACCCAACGTCTTCGGTTCGCACAACAAACCAGAATTACATTACTAAATTCCTCGTTCAGGGAGCTTTATATCGAGTTGCTGCTGACGGAACGCCTAAGCCCGATTTGGTCGCGTCAGACTCAATGTCCGCAGACGGCCTCACTTGGACTCTCAAATTGAAGACAGGCCTGAAGTATTCAGACGGTGTAACTCCGGTTACAGCAGACGACGCGGTCTTTATGTGGGAACTTCTCAAAAATGCTCCACCACCCGTGTTCTCAGCGGTCAAGGACATGACGGCTCCTGACAACTCAACAGTTGTTATCACTTTGAAGACCCGCTTCGATGAATTGCCGTACGCACTTTCCAGCATTTACTTCTTCATAAATCCAAGAAGCAAGGTCGTTGGAAATGACAAGTACTGGATCAAGCCACTAAGCGCAGGACCTTATGAAATTAAGTCTTGGACTCCTGGAGATGATGATTTCAATGTCATCGTTAACCCAAATTATTGGGCTAAGCCAGTTGTCAAAGAAATTAAGTTCCTCGCAGTACCAGATCCTGTTACCCGTGTCATCGCACTAAGCCAAGGCATAATCGATTATGCATTCGACATGCCTGCCGCTATCGCACGTGGTCAACTCAAGAGCAAGGCTCTGTTCCGTGGAATTCCAGTACAGCTCCAGGGAACGTTCACGCTCGACTTCAATTTGCGCTCAATGACAGAAGGCAAGCCTTGGCGCGATGTTCGCGTTCGACAAGCAATGTCGTTTGCAATTGACCGTGCGGCAATGGGCAAAGTTGCTTTCTTTGGCGATGTGAAGCCCTCTTGTTCAATCACTTGGGCATCAAGTCCGCTTGGATCCTGCGCTAGACCTGGCGGAAACAAGCAGGATATTGCTAAGGCTAAGGCGCTGTTGGCAGATGCAGGCTATGCAGCGGGCTTCCCAATAAACCTGACGGTATTCAACCGCCCAGGATGGGGAGATGCAGCATCAATGATCGCATCTGACTGGAAGAAGATCGGAATCAGTGCAACTGTGATTCCACAAGCTGATGCAGTTGGATCAGCAGCTCAATCTTCCGGTGACTTCCAAGTTCAGTTCTCGGGTGCAACCGGTCAGATCCCAACCCTGATTCTTCGCACATATTACGGTGGAACTGGTGCGTGGACTGTTTGGGCTGGATCGAAGTCCAATGACGCGTTGCTCAACCAGATCGACGCAACACCAACTTCTGGCAAGCGTCTTTTGATTGCACAAGTTGAAAAGGCAATCTGGGATGAATCAGCACATATCCCGCTTGGACAACGCTCTGTTTATGGAGCAACTCGTCTTCCTCAGAATGTTTTCCAAAACGTTAAGGGTAATGACACCTACTACGTTCAGCAGACTCCTGCGCTGAAGTAAAAGTAGAAATGTAATGAGAATGATTGGCGTGGGGTTGCGAAAGTGACCCCGCGCCAATCATTACGTTTTTCAAAATTCGCTTACTTATGAATATTTAGTTCAGCAAGAGAAGGAAGTAATGTCGAATATCAACGAAAGTTTCCCGCTGGCGGATGTCGCTGTCGAAGAGCCGCGTGATAAAAATAGACTCGCATTACGCAGACTGCTCTATGGTCGCATCCTGCGTTCACTTAGCGTCGGCTTTTGGGTCAGTGTCATTGCCTTTTTGATGATAAGACTGAGCCCTGGCGACCCTGTTCAAATCGCACTTGGGGCCGAGGCAACGGAGGCTTCGGTTAAGCAGATGCGTCACGAGCTTGGACTCGATACAAGTATCTTTCAACAGTTCTATAACTTCATCACGGGGATTTTTCAAGGAGATCTCGGAAAATCTTTTTACTCGGGTCGCACTGTTACCGACATCGTCGGAACTCACCTGCCTGTCACGCTTATGGTGATCGCCCTTTCAATTTTACTCGGCGTCATTATGGCCATCCCAATCGCCCTTGCCGTAGCACTGAGCAAGAACCAATTAGTCACATATTTTTTTAGAGCTTCAACTTCAATTTCGCTCGCCTTACCGGGATTTTTTCTTGCACTGGTTGGCTTGCTGTATTTCGGTATCAAACTTAATTGGGCACCATCGGCAGGATATGAAGGCGCTTTCCCCGGCAATTTGAGATATCTCTGGCTACCCGCCTTGGTCAACTGCGGTTCACTTGTCCCGGTACTTTCTCGCGTTCTGCACAGTTCCTTGATGGACACATTAGACGAGGAATTCGTGGAGACCGGCGTGATTAGAGGAGTCAGCAAGATTCGCTTCTACTGGTCTTACTTACTGCGACCATCACTGGCGCCTACCGTTGTTTTATTAAGTTATATGGTCGGAGTACTGATTGGCGGCACGGTGATCATGGAAACGATCTTCTCGCTGCCCGGCATTGGACGCGAACTTATCACTGCCGTTAACACCAAGGACTACCCCGTCGTACAAGGCGTGGTGCTTATATTCGGAATAATCGTCGTATTCTTCAGTTTCATCGGCGATCTGCTCGGATATTTACTAGATCGCCGGGTGACTCTCTCATGACGAAACTAAAGAAGAACGGTGAGCCCCGCAGACAAGTTCGGGAAGGCACATTCGGTCTGTATACCGGTTTCGCAATGTTCGGTGCACTTGTACTTGCAGGTCTCATTGTCCCCGTCATCAGCAAATACGATCCAAATCAACCAGGGTTGCCGCCAATGGCTCCGCCAAGCAGAGACTATCTCTTTGGTACTGATGTCTTGGGTCGGGACGTCTTTACTCGCGTTTTTGATGCAGTCTTCATTGACCTCGGCACAGCCTTAATTGGGGTCTCTATTCCGTTAATAGTCGGAACCATTATCGGAACCCTTTTGGGAATTTCACGAAATAAGAAAATCAACGCGGTGGTTGGCTCCCTTATCGATGGCATCAATGCATTTCCATTTCTTATTTTCGTGATCGCGCTAATCGCTTTCATAGGTCCAGGAATCACGAGCATCATCTTTGCCCTCTCATTAGTAAACTGGGCTCGTTACGCACGTATTGCACGAACTCGTGCTGTTGTCGTGAACCACCAAGGCTACGTCGAAGCTGCTCGTACTCTCGGTTATTCAAAAGCGCGCATTCTTTTTAAGCACATTATTCCCAACGTGTCTTCGGAAACTCGTGCATATGCTTTGAGCGACTTCATCATCGTCATCATCGCTGTCGCCGCACTTTCCTTTCTCGGTTTAGGTGCTCCGCCACCGCAAGCGGAGTGGGGGGCAATGATTCGTGATGGAAATCAAATTTTCCAGATTGCTTGGTGGCCGACGATTTTTCCTGGCCTAGCATTGTGCTGGGCAGGTATCACGGTGGCATTTATTGCTGAGGGACTTCAACGCCGGCTTCGGGAGACTAATTCAAAATGAGTGAGCAAAACGAGACGCTTTTACAGGTAATCGACCTCAAAATCGGAATCCCGCACCCGCGGCGCGAAACGTTGATCATCGTCGACAACGCCAATTTCGATGTCAGATCAGGCGAAATGGTAGGAATCGTCGGCGAGTCTGGCTCGGGCAAAACCATGGTGTGCCGCAGCATCATCGGAACTCTTGAACGTAGAGGAGCCAAGGTGCTCGGAGGACAAGTGCTCTTCGGTGGCCAAGATCTCGCCCAAATATCCGAAACGAATTGGAAGAAACTGCGCGGCAAATCAATTGGTTACGTTCCGCAAAGTGCCCTTGCTGGTCCTAATCCAGTTTTAACGACCCAACAGCAACTAGCGGAAGCCCTACGCCGAAGCGAGGCTCCAGGAACTATCGCGGAGCAATCCAGGAGACTGCTCGATCTAGTAAAGATTCGTCGCGTTGATACCGTCATGAAGCAGTATCCAAATCAACTCTCTGGCGGAATGCGCCAACGAGTGATGATTGCCTGCGCTCTTGCCAGCAACCCTAAGTTGTTAATCGCGGACGAGCCCACGACGGGATTAGATGTAACCGTCCAATCGCAGATCATGCAACTTTTACAAGAGATTCGCGCGGATTTCGGCACTTCTATCATCCTTATTTCGCATGATCTTGCACTTATCGACGACGTATGCGATCGCGTTGTTGTTATGCATGCGGGTGCGACAGTAGAAGTTGGTTCGGTGACTGAGATGGTTAATCCAAAGCATCCCTACACCTTGGCGCTCAACCAGTCTCGTATAGATATTGCGGTTCCGGGAAGTGAACTAGTAACTATTTTGGGAAACGCTCCCTCAGTTGGTGAGTGGAATCCTGGCTGCCGCTTTGTCGAACGGTGCACCTTCAAGGAAGAAGATTGCAAGGTCGGCAGTCATCCACCGCTCTTTGGTGAGAGAGGTTCGCATCAAAGTGCTTGCCTTCATCGCGATAAGTTGAAAGGTTAAAAGTGAGCACAAATATTATTGAGGCAAGAGATATATGCGTAACGTTTGGCACTGGTTCTCACAAAGTTGAGGCAGTTAAGAATGTTTCCCTTACCTTGGCCGCTGGAGAACCGCTCGGAATCGTCGGCGAGTCCGGAAGCGGAAAATCAACTCTCGCTCGCGTGCTCGCCGGACTTCAGACACCTACCTCGGGTCAGGTGTATTTCAACGGCGAGCCGCTCTACAAGGGCCATAGGTCGTATACAGGCGAGGCTCGCCGCCAAGTGCAGATGGTGTTTCAAGATCCGTACGCAAGTTTGAATCCGCAACTAACTGCACTCAGCGCGGTTTCTGAAGCGGTGCGAATCCACAACAAATGCAGCAAGTCGGAAGCTGACGTGAAAGCTCTTGAATTACTGAGACAGATGGGCATCGCCCAACTCGATGCCGTCAAAAAGCCCCGCCAACTTTCGGGAGGGCAGCGCCAAAGAGTGAGTGTCGCGCGTGCGCTATCGGCTAACCCCTCGATCCTCTTGGCGGATGAGCCCACTTCTGCCATCGATCAAAGTGCACAAGCGCAATTGCTAAATTTATTCAGAGGGTTACTTCATCAGGGGCTAGCCATTGTTCTGGTATCTCATGACCTCGGCGTAATCCGCTACCTCACTAAGCGCGTTTACGTGATGAAAGATGGTGTCTTCGTAGAATCAGGCGACACTGAGGAGATCTTCAATCATCCGCAACAGGCTTACACTCAAGAACTTCTTGCTTCAATTCCTGGCGCCCTTGGTGCGGCAGTTAGAAATCAGAAACACGCATCGTAAAGCGACTCTCGCCGCTAGATCCTGATATCTACTGTCGCTCCGCCGTCGACTACAACGGTTTGGCCAGTTACGTACGAAGCAGCAGGTGATGCTAGAAAATGCACGACAGAAGCTATCTCCCTCGGATCTGCCAGACGTTTCATCGGAACGGCGGCGATCAATTTTTCGCCGGTGGAAATACCCTTTCGCACCATGTCGTCGTAACTTCGAGTGTGCGTAAAACCCGGTGCGACCGAATTTACTCTGATTCCGTCCATCGCCCACTCAACAGCCAATACTCGGGATAATGCCTCAATTCCCGACTTTGAAACAGAATACGAAAGTCTTCCGGGAAGCCCAATTCGTGCGGCGATGGAGGAGATTGAAACAATGGCACTTTGTGCTGACTCTTTCAAAAATGGATACGCCGCACGTGAGCAGCGAAACGCACCGTCCAGATGAACTCCCGTAACAAGATCCCAGTCCGCATCGGTGTAGGTGGCCGTTGGGGCTTGCAAGAAATTGCCAGCATTATTCACAAGAACATCCAGTCGCCCGAAATGTTTGGCAGCCGCACGCATTCCCGAGTCCACCGATTCGGTTGCGGAAACATCCATCTTAAGTGCAAAGGTGCGCTCCCCGATTGGATCTATGTCGGTGGCAGAACTTTGGGCGAGTTCGACATCCATGTCTGTCACAACGACATTGAACCCAGCTTCAAAGAAAACCTGACAACACGCAAATCCAATCCCCCGCGCGCCACCTGTTACAAGTACAACTGGATGTGAGCTCGTCATAGTTCTCCAATCGTTACGTCAATGAGTGTAAATGAAACTAATTTGGTAATGGAATCCATCGAGTTCCACCATCCAGGGCCATCGAAACATCCGCAAGTTCAGGGAGAATGAACTGCCAGCCGTGATTATCAGTTGCCTCAAGGTCCTTCTTGCGACTGAAAATCAACTCTGCCAATGGGTCCACGCTTGCTCCGGGGGCTGAATATTCGATCGAAAAGGTAGGCGTTTGCATTATTGACGCGATTTGCGAATGCCACGCATCATAAACGTGCCACGAAAGTGAAAGGCCCGAGTCGACTAAGTAGTCATCCAACTGGAGCATTCGCGAAAGTCCACCTTGACATGTCGCATCCATACGCAATATGTCCACGGCCTCTGTCTCAATAAAAACTTGCGGATGATAGAGATGAGCCTCATCATCACCGCTGGCAAGTGGCACATTAAGAAGAGACCGTAAATTGCGAAGTTCGCGCAAACTTCCGGGGATAAAGGGGTCTTCTACCCAAGCAAGATCCAGCCCGCCGACAATCTTGATTGCATCCGACGGTGTCCGACATGACCATGCTAAATCAGTTGCCACAGGACAAAGTCTCGTGTCAAGTGCCGCGATGATTCTCTCGCGCGTCAATTCAGGAGATTTTCCAACAGGAAGTTTCACGCCGACGGCTCCTGCCTCCACCGCGGCTTTTACTTCCCAGGCAATCTCTTCGGGTCCGCGCGAGGGCGGATACCCGATAACTGCCCACTTCGCCAACTTCTTCATCGGACGATTGAAACGCTCCGCCACGGTACGTTTTTCACGCCGTGCGATTGCATCATGTGTAGCCAGGTCAACTAAAGAAAAGCCTCGCAGGGCTGCTCCAGAACTCAACGCTGCACTCGCTTGTCGCAATAACACATCCCAAGTTGCCAATGGATCACCTTTGAATAACTCCTGGTAAGGCTTAGCAATCAAAGTATTGATCGCTTCAGCAACTGGGGCACCACGATCAAGTGCGAATGCCGAGCCAACAGTTCCGTCTTCGAGCGTGACGGTTGCGATACAAAAACTGCGGGCGCGGATGACGTAACTGCCGAGTTCGACGGGCTGGGGCAGAGTGAGCGTTACACGTCGACCGACTATCGCGGTGATCTTGATTGAATCCACCCTAGATATCATTTCCAAGGAATTCTCTTGGCAGAGAAGCCGCCATCTATTGTCAGTATCTCGCCAGTTATGAAGCTCGCATCATCGGAGAGAAGGAACTTCACGCCAGTTGCGATCTCGTTAGGGTCGCCGAAACGTCCCATCGCATGCATATCCACAATCGTTGGATCCAAGTACCCATTCTCGGTTGCTTTAACGACCAGTGGCGTGTTGATGTACCCCGGGGCGATTGCATTGACCCGTAATCCGAATTCAGCCCATTCGACGGCCAGAGTGCGAGTTAACGCATCAATTCCGGCCTTCGCTACGGAATACGGAAGTCGACGCGGCCAACCAAATGCATGCGCCAGCGACGAGAAATTTACGATCGCTCCACTTGCATTCGCATCGATAACGTAACGCGCAAATGCTTGGCACATATAGAAATGACCATCGAGATGACAATCGAGAACTTCCCGCCACTGTTCAGGGGTGAGATCAATGCTCGCGTGGTTTGTGCTGTTACCCGCGCAATTGACCAATCCAGAAAGACTGCCCGCCCAAGCTATGGTCTGCCCGACTACCTTAGCGGCGGCACCAACATGCGCAACGTTGGCCTCTACATACAAGACTCGATCTTTTCCAAAATCTGACTGTAATGATTCAATTTCACCGGGACGGATATCTGCTGACACAATTTGTACGTTCGGCCAGTCCGTCAATAACCGACGACCTGAGGCTAGTCCTAAACCGCTACCGCCTCCCGTGATGATTATGGTGGAGTGCCCGCCGTTTATGTGGCTCATTCTGGAATCCAGAGAGTTGCTTCCACTTCAACGCACAACTCCGGAAGCATCAAACGGCTTACTTCAACGAAAGAGCAGGCAGGCATAATTTTCGAGAAAACCTCCCCGTGTGCCTTAGCCGCGGCGGGCCAGTCTTCGATATTTGTCATAAAAACTCGGGTACGAATCGTATTTTCCATAGTCGCACCAACTTGTTCAATTGACTTTCTAATTTCATCAAGGATGTAGATCATCTGACCAAAAGCATCATGCGGATGCATGACGGTGCCCTCACGCGTGGTGGAACTTGTTCCACTCACTTCCACCAAATTTCCCATTCGAACAGCACGGGAATATCCAACAATCGGTGCCCACGGTCGATTTCCGTCTGTCTTTAGGATAATGGTCAAGGGCGAAATCTCCTTTATATTTATGACAACAGTCAAAAAACCTAGGTTTTACGCTAACATTTTGCACGCTGAGGGTCAATAGATTGGAAAAAAATTATGTCACATGCTTCAGAAATTCAATTCTCGAAAATGACTTGGAAAGAAATCGAGATCCTCGATCGAGATAACACGTTTATTATTTTTCCAACTGGCGCTATCGAACAACATGGTCCGCAACTTCCTATTGATACCGATATTTACAACTCTACGACAATCTCCGAAGAAGTGGCCCGCAAGTTTGTCGGTGGAAATCAACGCGTGTTAGTTGCTCCTCCAATTCCTTGGGGAACATCACCGCACCACTTAGGTTTTCCCGGAACTCTCTCGCTTCGTCCAGAAACATTTTCCAGCATTATTTTCGACGTGATTTCTTCGCTGCTCCCGCATGGATTCTACAGATTTCTCCTCATGAATGGGCATGGGGGTAATGCTGGCATTCTGACCGCAACGGTTTCGCAACTAAGCGATGATCTCGGCATCTCGGTTCCGACTCTTTCCTACTGGACCATGATCAAGGAAACCCTAATAGCGGTTGGAGAATCTCCGATTGGAGGTATGGGCCACGCATGTGAGATGGAAACTTCACTTGCCCTTCATATGCGTGCAGATCTGGTAGATATGTCTCTTGCCGTGCGTGAGATGCCTCGTGAGCTCACCTCACGTTCCTCTATCGACTTCCGCGCTGGAGGCCCCGTCGGTATTCCCTTGGATTTCTTGCGTGACAGTAAGCATGGTGTCATGGGTGATCCCACTCTCGCAACGGCACAAAAGGGCGAACGAATTTTCACGGACGCTTGCGAAAACATTTCAGCTTTGATTTCTGAACTATTTCTGCTTGAGAAATCTCAACTTCGCAAAAATTGAGTAGACAATCCTCTTCTGGAAAATCTTTCACTTTCCAATTATTTGCAGGAAATTTTCCGGAATTTTCACCGTTATGGAGATTGAAATACAAAATAAAAATGATGGCTAGCCTGTCAGCCAAGGAATAGACTTACCAACACTTCTTAGCTTGTAACTAGCGTATCTCTGGAGGCTAAAGTGTCAGAATTGCTTGTCGGTGCAGGATCCTTTTTCATTGATCCACCACTTCCTTCGGATCCGCAGGGTTTCGTTCGTCGCGCTGTCGCAGTTCGAGACGACTTGGATTCAGCCTTAGTGAGCGCTTGTGTAATTCAAAATGGAACTCACACTATTGCTCTTCTCGCTGCCGATGTCACGAATCTTGACACGTACTTCGCAGATCGGATTAGACGCGTAATTGAGACCACAACTGGAATTCCGTATGACAATATTTTGCTAAATTCGAGCCACACGCACGCTGGATTGTGGCCACGTGCGGGAAACAAGAAACTCCATGGAGAGTTTCCAGACGTGACAGAAGCAGAGCAAGCTTATTTTGAAAAGATCCCCTATGACTATGCCAGCGCAGTAGTTAAGGCACTCTCTCGGTTGAAACCCGCACGCATATCTGGGGGCACCGGACTGGTACCTGGATTAGCGGTAAATCGTAGAGAGCGAGATGGCAACGGCGGAACGATTTTGGGCTGGAACAAAGAGAACTTCATCGATGAAGAAGTTCCCACGATTCGCATTGACGACCACGATGGTCTACCTATCGCGACGTTAGTCGGGTTCGGTTGTCACCCAGTTGTGTTGGGGGGCGAGGTGCCTTATAGCGGTCCCGACTTCATCGGCGAATTACGTCGGAAGGTGGAACTTCTTCGCGGAGGCATCTGTATTTTCTTCCAAGGCGCCGCTGGTAATGTCCTGCCGCTCGAAGCTTTTATAGATCAGCCTGGACCAGAACGCCAGATGGGATCCCGCCTCGGCCTTGAAGCCGTACATGCGATAGTTGACAAGGATCCACGTGTGATCAAAATAGAAAAGGTTTCTTATGGATCAGTGACTCCTATTTCTCTCTATCGTCGCCGAGCGGTTTCTCCTCAGCCACCGCAACCTGTCAGTTCCCTACGCAAAGTTCTCGAGCTTCCTTTGAATCCTTCACTCACAGTGCCCGAGATGGAGACGGAACTCGCATCTCGCCAAATGGACTTCGATGCAAAAGTTGCAGCAGGTGCCGGTCGTGATCTTTTGAATCCGATTGGCTACCACATCGAATGGCTCAAAGACATCTTAAAAATGGCACGCACTGCGCCTCTTCCTGAATTTCTAGTGGGTGAAATCTGGGCCGCACGCTTGGGCGACGCCGCAATTGTTGGCACTCCCGGCGAACTATTCAGCGAACTCGGAGCAGAAGTTCGCCGCCGTTCCCCTTTTGCTACAACGATCTTCGCGGGTTACTGTCAGGGCGTCTTAGGCTACGTCTCTACTCCCGAGGAATATCAATTTGGCGGCTATGAGCCAACGGTCGCGCAACGCGGTTACGGACATCCTGCTCCATTCTCACCAGCGGCAAGTCGGATGCTGGTTGAAGAGTCCGTAGCTCTTCTTGAACGATTACATGCATCTACCAAATAGGGCGAAAGGGCTTTCATGAAATCCGTGCAAACTGTTCTCGGTCCAGTTCCCGCCTCGGAGTTGGGATTGGTTCTTCCCCATGAGCATATTATCGTAGACACCTACGATGTCCGTCGAAATTCTGATGGTGTACTCCTCGATCACCAAATGGCAATTGACGAAGTTGAATTATTCAGGGCCGCCGGTGGGGACACTATGGTTGAACAGACTATCTACGGACTCCATCCTGACCCTATTGGCCTCAAGGACATTTCGGAAAAGACTGGAGTACACATAGTTGCTGGCACAGGTTTTTATTGGGAGATGTACTACCCATCCTGGCTCGCGCAGATGTCTACTTCTGATATCACGAAGAGATTTGTAGAGCACATCACCGTTGGTTTTCCTGGAACGGAAATAAAAGCGGGTTTTATGGGAGAGCTCGGCACATCTCATCGAGGCATAACCGAAACCGAAACGAAAGTTTTACAAGCCGCAGCCAAGGCACAGATTGAGACAGGAATACCGATCGGCACGCACGCACTTTTTACCGAAATTGGGCTTGACCAACTAAATGTCCTAGAAGAGGCTGGTGCAGATCTTGAGATCACCGTCATCGGTCACTGCGATACAAACCGCGATGTGAATTATTCTCGAAAATTGCTCAAACGCGGAGTATGGATTGCTTATGACGCAGTCGGCCAGTTCGATAAGCAGACAGATGAACGAAGAGCAGAATCAATAACTACGTTAGTCAGAGAAGGCTACGCAGACAAAATATTAATCAGCACCGATATCGCGGGCAGGTCCCGCATGGTTGCTCACGGAGGAAAAGGGTACGGCTACCTGATCACTCATTTTCTTCCAATGTTGCGCGATGCGGGGTTGACCGAAAATGAAATCACAAACCTTACTCGCACCAATCCGCAAAGATTTCTAGCTGGTAAATAAACCTCAATCACTTTAATCACTTTAATCACTTTAATAGAGAAGAATTCCGCCGCTCACATTGATGGTTGCGCCGTGCACGAAAGACGCTTGATCTGATGCGATAAACACCACCACGCGCGCGAGCTCATCTGGCTCCCCCATTCTCCCAAGTGGGCAGGATGCCGCCGCAGCTGCAACTAACGCTGGGTCGTTGTCTACGTGCTGCATGGGCGTATTTACCTGCCCAGGCGCGATGACATTTACTCTTATGCCGTATTGGCCAAATTGCCGTGCGAAGCCGCGATTCATTGAAACCACGCCACCCTTTGCGGCAACATAGGCATCGCTACCGTTGAGCGGGCCCATCATCCACGAGGTCGAAGTGAAATTAATAATGCGACCAGGAATCTTGGCATCCACCATTGCCCTACAAGCCGCGCGATTAAGAAAAAAACCTGAACGCAGATTTACATCTTGTTGGTAGTCCCAGTCTGATTCAGTCACTTCGAACAAAGGTTTGCGAATAAGAGCACCAGCAACGTGAGCTAAAACGAAGATTTCGCCAAAGTGATCTATGGCCCTAGCGATTATCCCCTCGCATGCTTGGGTACTAGCCAAATCTGCACTATGGAAATAGTGGCGAGAAGGATCATTCATTTGCTGGGCAAGGGCATCAAGCCCGGTTCGATCACCAGATGTAGCAAATACTCGTGCACCCACTCTCTCAAACAACAGGGCTGTCTCACGTCCGATTCCACTTGAAGCCCCCGTGACAACTACAACTCTGTCTCGAAGTCCCTTGCCGAGTGATAGGTCGTCATCAAGCAATCTGTCAGAAGGCATACTTCTCCAATACTTTCTCATTCACATTTATTCCAAGACCGGGTTTTGTCGGAATGCCGATGCTCCCATTTTCAGGAACGAAAGGTTCATCAATCAACTCATGTTGCATCGGATTCTCATCCGGTTTCAATTCTTGTAAAAGACAGCGAGGAGTGGAGGCGGATAATGCAAGCGATGCCGCGGTGTTCACGGCGCTCGACCAAGCGTGGCTGTTGAACCAGAGACCAGCGGCCTCAACTAACTTGATAATTGCTAGAGCGCCAGTGATTCCTTCAGCTCGGCCGACATCGCATCCGATCACATCTAAAGTGCCTGAATTAATCGTCTCGGAATAGCCTCGGTAATCCCATTCTCGTTCGCTCCCAGCAATCATGGTTGTGACGTGCTGGCGGAGCTTACGAAAATGCTCAAACTCCCACGGCTCAAAAGGCTCTTCGACCCACTTCAAATCAAATTCTTCCCAACGCACAACTCGCTTGATTGCCTCATCGAGAGTCCAATTAAGAGATTGTCCGCGATCCATCATGATCCAAGCCTTTGGACCCGCTGCCGCACGCAAATCCTTTACGAAATTTACATCCCGATCAATGTCGTAGCCAATTCGCGCATCACCACGTTTTCCCATACCAATTTTGAAGCCGATGTAACCGTCGGCGACGAATTTTGCATGTCGTGCAACCTCAACATCCAGGTCAGAATTAAAGACATGAGTTGAGGCCAGCACCGGCAATCTTGTTTCTGCCGAACTGTCACGCTTGCCAATCATCTGGGAAAGCGACTGACCGATGATCTTTCCTTTAAGGTCCCACAAAGCAATATCGATGGCAGATAAGGCGAAGTGGGCTAATCCACCCCTGTAGGAGTACCACCAGGTTTGCTTGCGTAAATCACGCCAGATTCCAATGTTTTGAGTCGGGTCCTTTCCGATTAAGTCATCTATCAGACCCTTGATGACTTCGACCGTGCCTCGAGTGCTTCCGGGGAATTGTGTAATCGCCTCACCCCATCCGACATGTCCATCAGTGGATTCAATTCGCACAAAAGTCAGATATCGCATCGCATTACTATCGTTTGGCTCTGGATAGGTAACTGGATGAACAGTTACGCGTGCGATGGTTGGAACATTTGTCATGTCAACTCCACTCTCTCGGATTTAGTTTCGAAAGTTCTCAGGGTAAGCGGGCTGTAAGTCTGCGGTAGTAACCCATCCATCACGTGCCTTCAAAATTCTGACAACTGAATTAGCGACCATGTTTTGTGAACCAACTTGAGATCCGATGCCAGGTTTGAGTTGGATCGTTTGGAAAGTTTTTCCATTAAGGGAGAGTTCAATTTCATCCATTGCACTCTTGTCGATGCCAGGCAGATCAACGTGACCGTAGAAATGCGAGGTGAACCATGGTTTACCGTCAACAAAAGCCGTATAGGTCTGATTCACTCCAGCACTTTCACTCTTTGCGACAGGGAAACGTCCGGGCAGATCAATCTTGTCCTCCGTGAGGATTGGTAGCAACTCCTTTTCAATTCTCTCGATTTTTAGACCCATGGCAGAGGCGACAACTGCCATGGATTGCGGAAATCCCGCGTGCCCAAGAATTTCCTCGCGTGCCACGGCATCTTGAAAGGCCTGCAGAGTTTTACCAACTCCTATTCTGCGTAATACGGTGGCACCGAATCCAGAAATATTGACAGTGCGTCGCACCGCAATCGTGCACCCACGTGGAGCCGCCCCTAGAAGAGTTAACACAAGAGAATCAAAGATCAGACCAGGATTGACTCCACATCCCGCGATGCTGACTTTATTCGCAAGTGCCAATCGGTCGAGCTCATCGGCCAGAACAGAATCCACTGCCCATGGGAAGGCGCACTCTTCCGACGACACCAACACATGCGATCCATGCTCGACCGCTTGTCGAATATCGTTTACAACATCACGAAACTTCGTTGTTGTCGCAATTATCACAAGGTCCGCGCCGGAATTAAGAGCTTTATTGCGCTCGTCACGACGAAAAGGACCGTAGACGACGTGATCAGGAACTTTTCGCAGAAGTTCCGCGGTCGAGTTGCCTAACTGCCCCGCGCCGTAAATGGAAATTGTGGCCACTTTCAACTACCCGTTTCTATTTGTCCACGCGATATTTATCTATGAAGTCTTCGTTAAGTTGCCATCCAAATCCAGGAGCATCTGGCAAGACAAATTCTCCATTTACTAGTGGAGCTCGATTATCAAGCATCTCCCAGAAAATTGGGTCGCGGGTCGGAGAGAAGGATTCAACATATGTTCCATGCGGTACGGAAGCCAAAAGATGTGAGGCAACTTGAGCTTCCTCATGATGTCCGAGTTGAATTTCAAATGCAGATGCAAGCGCCGCCACCCTTCGCCACTCCGTTGGACCCCCGCCCCACGAAGCGTCGAAGTTGCAGACGTCGATAGCACCGTTCACCATCATTTCCCGCATACCCACACGTGAAATCTCACTCTGGCCAGCAGCGACGTTGACGTTACCGCGCAGACGTACGTCACGCAGCCCACGCCAATCAGCGTGCCATCTAGTCGGTTCTTCAAACCATCGCAAAGGGATTTCGCCTTCAATGTGCGAGAGAAAGTTGAGTGCTTCATTAACTGTATAACCTTGATTTGCGTCCACGACGAAAACGAAGTCTTCACCCACTATTGAGCGAGCCAACCTCAATCGAGCGGCATCCTCCTCCGGAGGTTTCGCGCCGATTTTAAATTTCATTCCGACCATGCCGATTTCATCCTTGAAGAATCCAAGTTCGCGCTCAAGATCTGCCTCGCTTGAGCCGTAATATCCGCCAATGCCGATCATTGGAATTCGATCGCGGAACCCACCCCATAGTCTCCACAAAGGCTGATTGGCATATTTTCCAACTGCATCCCAGATCGCGCTATCAATGCACGCGATTGCTTGCATTGGAATTGCTCTATCACGAAGTTGATCAAGGGTGACTGGGATCATCGCGTGCCAAATCTTCTCAACTTGACGAGCATCCATTCCCGTGACAAGTGGAACTATCTCGTTATGGATTATTGCCAATACTTCATTCTGCTCTTCATCGGTATCCGCGTTGTAACTTTGACCAACCACTCCGTCGGAAGTAGTAATACGGGTGATGATGGTGCATCGATTGCGCATCTTGTAATAGGAACCCTTGTAGAGGTGCTTCAGGGGAACCTTAAGCGGAATCGTTTCGATTTTTTCAATTACGCCCATAGAATCACCATCTCCAGTCTTTTAGAGGTTTTCGCAAATAACTATTGGTTCACCGGTCTTGATTTCATCTCCCTCGGCGAATAGAAGTTCCACAATTGTTCCGTCGATGGGCGAAGGTACCTCCACGGTGGCCTTATCCGTCTCAACTTCCATCAGGGATTCACCTTTCGCGATCTTCTCACCGACGCTCTTCTTCCAGGTCACCAAATAAACTTCGTCGACTGTGTCGCCGACGCGAGGCATATTGATGGTGGTCCTCATTTGTTAATTGCTCCTTTCGGAGTCCAAATATTCTGGAACATCGACGCAAGAGTTGGTTCTCCTGATGCCTGACAAGTCGCCACAACTCCTTCGATGGTGGTGGACATATCAGACTTTATTTGCGCGATCCTGTCGGCGGTAAGTAGCCCTCGTGATAATAGATCTTCTTCCGTAACCTTAATTGGATCGCGCTTCTGCCACATTTCTAATTCGCCTTCTGGGCGATAAAGCGCTTGGTCGGCACGTGAATGACCGGCGAACCTATACGTCTTGGCCTCAATTAAGGTCGGCCCGCCTCCGGAGCGTGCGCGATTGACTGCTTCGGCAACTCCTTTTTGAACTGCCTTAACATCCATGCCATCGATCGCAAAATGCGGCATTTTGTAACTCTCTGCTCTCTCGTGCAAATCAAGCAAAGGAGTAGTGGTATTGATGCGGCTGTATTCGCCATAGATATTGTTGTCGCAGATAAAAATTACCGGAAGATTCCAAATGGCCGCCAGATTCAAGCCTTCGTGAAAGGCGCCGATATTGGATGCCCCATCACCGAAAACTGATACCGCTACCCCATCTTTGCCTTGCGTTTGAAAGGCCAACGCCGCTCCTGCTGCAATAGGAATGCCACCGCCCACAATCGCTGAAGTCGGAAGCAATCCAAGATCCATATCGCACAAATGCATTGAACCTCCAACGCCACCGCAACATCCGATCGTTTTACCCATGATCTCCCCCAGAACTGATTCTGGTGAGAGACCGAGAGCCAAAGCGATTCCATGCCCGCGGTAGGTTGCCATCACAATATCTGAAGGTCGCAGCTCTGCCGCGAGTCCAACTGCGAGCGCCTCTTGCCCTAAACACAGGTGGGTCGTTCCACGAATCGCGCCGGTTGCAAATAGACCATTGATTTGTTCTTCGAATTCGCGAATCTCAATCATGCGCTCGTATCGCGCAACCTCATCGTTTTGTACTGCTTCACGTCGCTTCAATTGAATGCTCATTACTTCAACCCCTCTAATTCCCACCAAGATTTTGGAGTCGTACCCGAGGCGATCGACTCCTTCAATTGACGCGCCACATCTTCAACAGTCGGGACAAATTTTGCTTCCAGCACCCCGCTATAAGGAACGGGAACATCTGGAGTAGTTATACGAAATGGCGCACCCTTGAGCGTGCCAAAAAGATTAGAAGTAACTGAAGCAACAATCTCAGATCCCCATCCGCCACTCTGAGGGGCCTCCTCTACAACAATTAATCTGCCTGTCTTCTTCACTGATTCAAGAACGGTTTCCCGATCCCAGGGAACCACCGTTGCAAGATCGATTAATTCCGCATCCACGCCTGCAAGTTCAATTGCCGCGCGCGAGACATTTACCATCTGTCCAAGGGAAACCACTGTCACTTCACTTCCCACTCGTAAGACGCGCGCTTTACCAATCTCAATTCTGTGCGAGGTATCAACAGTGCCACGCTCTGCGTAAAGAATTCGCGGCTCAAGTACCATAACGGGATCAGAATCTTGGATCGCCGCCCGCATTAATGAATATGCGGCTTGCGCATCGCTGGGGCAGACCACCTTGAGACCCGGAGTTGCAGCCACCCAATTTTCGAGCGTTTGAGAATGTTGGCTTCCGAAGCCAAGTCCCGAGCCACATGAAGCGCGAACAACCATTGGGACCGAAATTACCCCATTGCTGAGGTAGCGCATCTTGGCAGCTTCGGTGACTAGTTGATCGAGGGCTACGCCGAGAAACTCCATGAACATAATCTCAACTACAGGCTTCATTCCCATGATTGCGGCGCCAACTGCCGCGCCGGTAAAAGCCATCTCTGAAATTGGAGTATCGCGAACCCGCAGCGGACCGAATTCTTTGAGCAGTCCTTCGGAAGTTTTGAAGGGACCTTCAGCTTCCGCCACATCTTCACCAAAGAGCATGACTGACGAATCGGCTCGCATTTCATCTGCTAAAGCCGCAACAATCGCCTGCCGAAATCTCATTACCGAGCTGGTTGACATCTTCTATTCCTTCTCTCGAATCAACTGCCGCAGAGGATATCGCGCAGAAATCCCGGGCTGGAAACGTTTGCTAGGATATGCGGGTGATCGCATGTAAGTCAAGGATTTATTTATGACGTCCACATACGAAGACGCCATTGCGTTGGGACTTCCTCTCGCTGGCATTCGCGTACTGGATGCAACATCGAATATCGCGGGACCTTTCAGTGGTGCAATTCTTGCTGATCTAGGTGCCGAAGTAATCAAAATTGAAACTCCCGAAGGTGATCCGACGCGCGCCATGGCACCAATTGACGGAGACCGCTCGGCATATTTTCACGTGGTTAACCGCAATAAGACATCGCAGTCAATCGATTTAAAGTCTCCTATCGATCGAGCTACCTTGGAAAAGATGTTAGACGAATGCGACATCTTCTTAACTAATTTTTTACAAGCCCGACTGGAGGCGCTTAATCTCACGGCGGAGGCGCTCATGAAAACGCGTCCCACATTAATTTTTGGAAATCTTTCATCCTATGGCGGCGTCGGTCCTAATGCTGACACCCCAGGGTACGACGCGACGATCCAAGCTCGCACAGGAATTATGCATATAACAGGAGAATCCGACGGACCTCCTGTACGCACTGGCGTTTCAGTCTTGGATATCGGAAGTGGAATGTGGCTCGCGATCGGAGTCCTGGCAGCGCTCGTGAAACGCAATGCAACCGGTCTGGGCTCGGTCGTTGAAACGTCGCTTTTTGAAACCGGTGCGCTCTTCGTGAGTTACCACGTTTCGGCCCAGCAGATTCATGGGAAATCTTCGGTCCGATCCGGCAGTGGACATCCGACTTTTGCTCCGTACGGCCTCTTTCCCACTCAAGAAGGAACGCTTTGTATTGGCGTCGGAAATGACAACATCTATGCGAAATTATGCAGACTACTTGGTAGAGAGGATCTGATTGCGGATCCGCGTTTCCTCACAAATTCTGATCGAGTGGCTAATAATCATGTTCTAGTCGGAGAAATTGAAGAAGCTCTCGCAGTAGACACCGCAGTTAATTGGGCTCGCATTCTCGGCACCGGTGGCGTACCCGCTGACCGACTCGCCCTGCCAGAGGACCTTCATTCTGATGTGCAAGCTAGTGCAATTCAGGCGTTACTTCCTTATCCCGACTCAACGACACCCGTCGTTCGTTTACCAGGACTGCCGCTTCGATTTGACGGAGTGCGCCCGCCGATTCGCAAGCCTGCGCCACACCTCGAACCACACCTCAAGAATAGAATTGAGAAATGACTTCCCGTATACAAATCATTGATACGCACATTCATCTATGGGATTTTAAACACCTGGAACTGAAATGGGACTGGCTTCTTCCGGAAGTGACCCACCCAATTCTTGGCAACATTGATGCAATGAAATCGCAACGCTACATCCTTGATGATCTGTGGTCCGAGGCGCGCTTTGCCGATATTTCTGGCTTCGTCCATATTCAAGCTGCAATCGGCTCACCAAATCACGTCACGGAAACCAGATGGCTGCAGGAAATGTCCCTGAGTGGACCGGTGCCAATGAAGATAATCGCTAATGCATCCCTTGGATCGAATCAGGCGCTAGAAGAATTACAGCAACATTGCGAATCTCCAAATTTCGTGGGCATCCGTGACTTTGGTGCTGAACCTATGCTGGCATCGGGAAACGTTGATAGTACCTATGAAGAATCGCTGCAATTTCTGACAAAAAACTCCTTGGTGTTTGATCTTGATTGTGAGTGGATGAATATGCCCGCCGCCCTCGAACTTGCACGTAGACAACCGAATTTAAAAATAGTCCTCGAACATATTGGCTTTCCGCGCCGGCGCGATGACGAATACTTTGCAAATTGGGAACGGGCCGTACGAGTCCTTGCGCAAGCCCCCAACGTGACTATGAAAATATCGGGTGTAGCGATGACAGATCAGCGATTTACAAGAGAGTCATTGCGCAAGTGGATTGAAGTGTGTCTTGATGCCTTTGGCGCTGACCGTTGCGTTCTGGGTTCGAATTGGCCAGTGGACAGGCTCTACAGTTCTTACGATGTAATCATGGACATCTACCGCGAATTTATCTCATCACTCTCGCAAGCGGAACAACAAAAGATCTGTAACCTCAACGCAGCGCGGCTTTATAACTTCTAATCAAGGTGCCAGACTTCTTTCATCACCATCAAGTCCCCTTGGTTATCCGTGAGGTTCACTATGACTTCTTTGAACCACTCCGCCCATTTTGTATTTACTTCGCTGTTCGCGACTTTTGCATTTGCAGTTTTTGCGTCTGGTACAGCTTCGAAATATCCGACCACTTGAGTGCCTCTCCTGAAAAGGCTGTAGTTCGTAAAGCCGGCCGCTTCTATATCTCGAACCATCTCTGGCCAAATCTCGTCATGGCGTTTCTGATATTCGGCTTCCATTCCTTCATAAATCTCAAAAGTAAAGCAAACTCTCTCCATAACAATCCTCATTTCTCTAAATTGAAATGTTCAATATGACATCTATAAGAGAACAATATTAGATCGTCATCTTTTTATCGCCTCAAATTTCATTTTTGGTCTCACTTCCTTGACAAAGCTTCCGCGCTTGCCTAGTTTCGGAAAATGGCAAAGATACGTGTAGGTGTGATCGGAGCGGGAAGTTGGGCGCTAGCCTCACATCTTCCTAATTTGGCAAGACACAGTGATGTGGAGTTTGTTGGAGTTTCCCGTAAGGGTCCCGAGATCTTGCAGAAAATCAAAGACCAGTACGGATTTAAGGTTGCCTCTGAGGACTTTCGTGACATCCTCAACGAAGGTCTCGACGTCTGCATAGTTGGTAGTCCAAGTGGATTTCATTACGAACATTCCAAAGCCGCGCTCGAGGCTGGTGCTCATGTAATGTGCGAGAAGCCGATGACCGTGTTGCCGCAAGATGCATGGGATTTGGTCGAGACCGCCAATCAACTCAAGAAGCACTTAGTGATTTCCTTTGGCTGGAACTATTTCGACATGGTTACTGGTGCAAAGCGCCTTATGAATGAATACGGAATTGGCACGCTGGAACATATAAGTATTCACATGTCCTCACAAACTCGTGAGCTGCTTTCCAACACGGGCTCCTACCCCGATGCATCCCCAGATGCACTTCCTGAATCACGGACGTGGACGGATCCGACACTCTCCGGAGGCGGGTACGGACAAGCACAATTGACGCACGCATTGGGTCTTTCGCTCTGGCTTACCGGAGCTCGAGTTGAATCAGGTTTCGCGCTGATGTCAGCACCCATGAATGCTCCGGTAGAAATGCATGATGCAATCGCTTATCGTTTCGAAGGTGGAGCGATCGGAACACTTTCTGGTGGCTCCGCGCACCTAAGTGCGCATAAAAAAATGCATGCAGTTGAAATGCGCGCAATTGGTGATCGTGGGCAGATTCTTGTAGATCTAGAAAGAGCTGCCGTCTGGCACCACATTGATGGCAAAGAGACGCGCTTGGACTTGCTTGATGATGCGGGACTCTACGACTGCATCGGGCCCATCGATGCGATTGTAAGTGCAGGTCGCGGCGAGGAATTCACTAATGAATCTCCGGGAGAACTGGGCGCCCGCACAGTCGAAGCCCTTGACGTTGCCTATCGAAGCGCCGCATCTGGCAAACTCGAATCACGGTAGTTTCTCTAAAGAACCTACTTAATACATCAACTGTCCGCCCGAAACGTTAACCACCGTTCCGGTCACGAAACTTGCGGCATCTGAAGCTAAGAAGAGGACTGCTCCAACCATTTCTTGCGGTTCAGCAAGTCGACCCATTGGAATCATCGACACGAATGACTTCAAACCTTCCTCGGTCATTCCGCCGAGCATCATTGAAGTTTCGACTCCGCCTGGCGATACGGAATTAACGCGAACTCCATCGGGTGCGAAAGATCGGGCAAGACCTTTAGTCATCGATACCACTCCACCTTTGCTCGCGGCGTACACCACTGAGCCGCCGTAGCCGCCTGACCACCAGCCTTGAGATGAGAAATTTATAATTGAACCTTTTGTGCCAGCTGTGCGGAATGAGTCTCGCGCGCTTCGGTTGAGAAAAAATGTAGCTTTGAGATTGACATCAATCTGCAGATCCCAATCCTCCTCGGTGACGTCATCAACTGTATTTCGGCGCCGTAAAACGGCAGCGCAATGTGTGAACGCCGCGAGGGGTGCCATGCCCTGGGCTTTGGCGAAAATTCCAGCATGCGTCGAGAGGTCGGAAAGATCTGCCTGATGAATCTCATGCCCCTCCCCGGCCAGACTGCGTAGCACTTCTTCGAGTGGTGATCCGGCGACATCCACAAGTAGGACTTTCGCACCCGCCTCTGCGAAACCTTTCACGACCTCCCTGCCGATTCCACCTGCGGCTCCAGTTACGACAACGCTCTTACCTTGCAGCCCGGCATCATTTCGCCACATATTCATTGCTGGCACTCCTGGCACTCCTGGCACTCCTAGTTTTTCTGGCGACATTGTGATTGATTCCCTTCGCTCTAGTGGTGAAGAATCTCTTGCAGACTTCGCCACATTGGCTCAGCGCTTTTATCCATTACAAGATTGGTCGATATTTCTTTAACTGCTTCCGCTTTCTTGCCTGCGAGCCGGCGCCACTTTGCATTTCGCCAGTGACCTTCAACTGGATCCTTGAAATTTCGCCCCGGCGCCGCAGAAATAACTTCCCGATCTTCGCCTGCATCTGTTGTGGCTATCAAGGATGCGCCGCCGATCGGAATTTCGATAGAACTCAGATGCACCAAACGGCGCAGTGCCTCAAAATCTTTAGTTCGAAGAAGTTCCGTAGGATCTTTGGAAACCCACGCACTTGCGACAGCTGAACGTGCATCCCACCAGTCACCTCCACGGGTGCCGTCGAGAAAGGAGATGGCACCTCCCGAAACTCCTAGATCTAACCGACGCAACTCTCCGATACTTCGTAGCGAAAGATTCGCAGCGGCCAAAACCGCCGCTTGCGCAAAGCCCGTTACGGGAAAGAGACGCAAGGAGGTTGTCGAAACTCCGTCCGAAAGAGAATCTCGTTTTGAAAAGTCACCTGCACTGTCAAATAACTCCAGCACGCCCAAGGGTCCATCCCATAGTTCGATGACGTGTTGTGCGCCGGACCTCACTGCCAAGGTTGCCGTCAAACCAAGACCCGCTGCCGCGGCTCGGTTGAAACCACCAGCCCCGCTTCGATCGCGCGGAGCCAAAACAGTGCCACCGATATTTGCACCCGCCAGATGTAGGGCGCGAAGGTGCTCGTCAGGTGAATATCCAAGTAGAACGGCAGAAGTGGTAGCCGATGCGAAGGCACCCGCGGTAGCCGTGATGTGCCACTTTGATCTATGCGAAGCACCAAGTACGCCAGCAACAGTTGCGAAAGTTCGGTAGCCAGCTAACGCGGCTAAAATAAAATTCTCTCTCTTTATTTCGTCTTTCATACTTAGCCCCACGGCGATCGACCAAACTATCGAACCAGGGTGTGCTCCAACGGTCCAATCGATATCGTCTTGGTCATTGCCATTCACCGCTAACGCCAGCCACGAACATTTCCCAATGAGTCCCTCATCAACGAGAACATTCTTCATTTCGTGACCTGAATTAACTGATCCAACTAGACACGCCAGGTAGTCAGTTAATAGAACATTTAAACGAATCAAGGATTCTGGCGTACTAACGAGAGTCGATAGATCCGTTAACTCCTCAAGAATGTGTGATGAACCTTGCGAATCTGCCACCAGAGACATTTCACAAGCCACCTTCAGAACTTGTTCGCGCAGTGAATTTCGTCTCGATCACTGACTCGCTCGGATTCTTTCCATTAAGCATTTCAAGTAAAAGATGCGCAGCTTCTACACCCATTGCTTGGGCATCGCGATAAACGGAAGAAATCTTGGGACGGAAAATATCAAATAGCGGCCACTCATCTAGCGCTACAAAGGCAATATCTTTGCCGATTTCAATTTCAAGTTCATTCAGAGCCCGTAAAGAACCGGCTGTCGATCCAATACCACCCGCGATGATCGCAGTGGGTCGAGGATTCTTCGACAGAAAATTCCTAGTGTGTACCAGTGCGTATTCAGGGTCGAATCCACCAAGTGCCATCCACTTCTCGGAGACTTCCTCACCGGCAGCAGTAAACGCAGCACGATACCCGCGCAGCCGATCTCGTGTCGTATAAACATTTTCAGATCCCGTTACAAACGCGATTCGGCGGTGACCCTTGTCCAACAAATGTTTAGTTGCCTCGAAAACGCCGGTGTAATGGTCAGTGATGACAGCGCTCGCATTTAAATCCTTCATATCGCGATCCAATAAAACCAACGGACGCCGCAATGAAAGAATTGTTTTCTTAATGTAAGGAGAATCTTCCGCGACGAGTGAGGCAATAACGCCATCCACGCGACGACGACGAAGAAGCATTAGATTTTTAGATTCAGTTTCGACGCTTCCATCGGAATTCATGAGAATCATTGAGTAACCATTTCGTCGCAGTTCCTGCTCGCAGGCTCGCGCGACTAGGGCGAATAGTGGATTAGCTATATCGCGGATGATGAAGCCGATGTTGCGAGTAGTCCCACTTCGCAGTGACTGAGCAAGAAAGTCAGGTTCGTAACCTAGGGCTTTAACCGCCTCTTCTACTTTTGCCCGCATCGCAGGAGACACATCCGGGTGGCCGGACAACGTGCGCGAAACGCTGGAAAGAGCCACTCCCGCCCGCGCCGCCACGTGGCGAATAGTGACTTGACCGCCGTTTTCATTTTCACTGCTCACTTCGTCCGACCCCTTTTTCTAACCTGATTAACGAGAAAAATCACCATTTTCCTTGACACCCTCCTGGGATCTCGTAAAATGGAACCGATTCCAGAATTGTCACACATTTCCAGGAAAAAGACGAGACGCGCATAGGAGAACTCCGTGGACCTAACCATCACCCGAATCGAAACTGAGCAGGTGCGAGTACCTCTCGAACGAACATATCGAGGCAGTCACTACCAGATGACCCACCGCTCAACAATCGTTACCAGGGTACACACCGCGAGCGGATTGGTCGGTGAAGCCTATGCAGGAGACGAAGACGCGGGTTTGGCCGAGATTGACGGCATCATTCATGACGAGATTGCTCCGGTGCTACTAGGACAAGACGGATCTGCAATCGAGTTGTGCTGGGAGTTAGCTCGTCCAGCAACGTGGAATATTTTGCGCGACCGCCGACTTGGATTAGTTGCGTGTGCCTCTTTAGATGTCACTTTGTGGGACCTCTTTGGACGTGCGCTAAATGTGCCGCTGTGGAAGTTATGGGGAGGCTATCGCTCCAAAGTCCCAGTAATAACAATCGGCGGATACTACGGCAGCGACCTCACCATCAAAGAGGAAGTTGAATATCTGCTTCAGGAAGAGTTTGCGGGAATGAAATTCAAGATCGGCGGAATGTCTCCTGAGGAGGATGCAAAAAGATTTAAGGAAGCGCGTAAAGTCGGCGGCGAAAAATTCCGAATCGCGGTAGATGCAAATCAAGGATACACCCCTGCTCAGGCAATCAAGTTTTCGCAATTGGTCCAAGACGACAATCTGCTGTGGTTTGAAGAGCCGTGCCAATGGCAAAACGATCGACGAGGAATGCGTGATGTTCGCTTTGCCGGAGGAGTGTCAGTCTGCGCGGGTCAAAGTGAATTTTCGGCAGCCGGCTGTCGCGACCTGATGGAAACAGGATCAATTGATTTCTGTAATTTTGACTCCTCGTGGTCCGGTGGCCCGACGGAGTGGAGAAAAGTGGCCGGCATGGCCACCGTCTATGACGTGAATATGGCACACCATGAAGAGCCACAAGTCGCTGCACACCTGCTCGCGTCGATTCCGCATGGTACTTATTTGGAGTATTTCCATCCCAAGCGAGATCCGATCTGGCACAACATGATTGCCAATCGCCCAAAACTCAATGACGGTCACATCCAACTCACCGATCGCCCTGGACTTGGGTGGGAGTTAGATCGAGACTACATTGCCAAATATCGAATTTCGCAAAGGGTCTCAGAGATCAAATAATCGAGAGTTCTTTCAGTTTTTCTTTGAGGACCAAATCAGATGGCTCTGTTAGATGTGTTCCATCAGGGAAAGTGATCACGGGCACCGACTGCATCCCGTTGTTGATTTTCATTACTAGTGCGGCAGCGGCATCATCATGCGCGATGTCAATCTCTTGATACTGCACTCCATTTGCATCTAAGAAACGTTTAGATCGAATGCAGTCTCCGCAGAATTCGGTGGAATATACGGTCAATACAGCATTGGAGAAAGTTGTCATAAAGCTAGAAACCGCTCCAAGCCCACATTTATTCCCGGCGCCGTCGCCACAGAACGAATAGCAAGCAAGATTCCGGGCATAAATCCGACTCGATCCAGAGAGTCATGGCGAATTGTCAGGGTCTCTCCTGGGCCGCCGAAAATAACTTCTTGATGTGCGACGAGTCCGCGCGCCCGAATCGAATGGATCGGAACGCCATTGACTCTTGCACCTCGCGCGCCATCTAGCGAACTCTCGGTTGCATCTGGCATAGGGGGCAATCCTGCAACCTGGCGGGCATCCCCAATAAGTTCGGCCGTACGCGCAGAAGTTCCTGATGGAGCATCCACCTTGTTTGGGTGATGTAGTTCAATGATTTCGGCAGATTCGAAGTAACGAGCCGCTTTCTTAGCGAACTCCATCATGAGCACCGCACCTAGAGCGAAATTCGGTGCGATCAAGACTCCGACTTCAGGATTCTCCTTTTGCAACGTTCGCAAACTCTCGTATCGCGATTCGTCAAAGCCTGTAGTGCCAACCACTGCATGGATGCCGTGGGCGATCAAGAATTCAAGATTATTCATGACAGATTCAGGAGTTGTGAAATCCACAACGACGCTTGCTTCCTTCTCAACCAGCACATCGAGTGAGTCATCAATATCTAAGGCAGCAACGAGAGTGAGATCAGGTGCAGATTCAATGGCACGTATAACTTCCGTTCCCATTCGACCTTTAGCACCTAGGACTGCCACATTGATCGTCATTTACACTCCTAAAATCTTCTCAAACTTCTTCGAGTCTTTGTAAGGTCCAACCAAAGCAAGAGTAGGTCTCTTGATAAGAATCTCGCTAGCCAATTTACGGACCGCGTCAGGGGTCACGCCGTCTATTCTCTTTAATATTTCGTCAAAACTCATGACTTCGCCATACACAATCTCACTCTTTCCGATGTGGCTCATTCGCGAGCCTGAATCTTCTTGGCTCAAAACGAGGGATCCTCTAACAGCGCCTTTCGCACGCGCAATCTCTTCGTGCGTCATGCCTTTCTCCGCCACATCATTGAGGACGTCTCTTATGATCTCGACTACTTCACCAGCTTTGGATGGATGACACCCTGCATAGAAACCCAGCGTTCCCGAACCAGCGAATTGCTGAGCGTATGCGTACACCGAATAAGCCAAGCCGCGCTTTTCCCGAATCTCTTGAAAAAGTCGCGAAGACATTCCCCCGCCCAATGCAGCTGACAGAATTCCCATTGTGAAACGTCGGTCATCGCCGCGCGCTACCCCAGGGACTCCATAGAACATATGCGCTTGCTCGGTCTTGCGAGCAATAATTCCCACGGATTGCTGGGCGGCCATCTTTACCAAAGTGTTCGGTCGCACTTGGGGCTCACCCACGACATCCAAAAATCCATCGCGAGAGAGTGCCTTTTCAACTAGCGCGACTACTGTCCTGTGCTTGATATTGCCAGCAACCGCAACTACTAAATCTTGTGGCAGATACTTTCGTTTGTAATAATTGAAGACGGCCGTCCGGCTCATTGAGTTAATAGATTCCACTGATCCTAGAATCGCTCGGCCCAACTTAGTGTCGCCGTAAAAGGTATCTGAAAAAAGGTCATGCACTAAATCGCTGGGGTCATCATCGCGCATGGCGATCTCTTCTAGAACTACTTTCCTCTCTGCATCAACATCTGATGCAGACACAACTGATGAAGTAATCAAGTCTGCGATTACTTCCACTGCCATTGGCAGATCGGTGTCAATCACTCGAGCATAAAAACAGGTGTACTCCTTGCCCGTGAAGGCGTTCATTTCACCACCGACTGACTCAATCGAAGAAGAGATCTCGAGAGCAGTCCGAGTCTTTGTGCCTTTGAAGAGGAGATGCTCGAGAAAATGAGAAGCCCCAGCTACTGCCGGGGTTTCATCACGCGAACCTACATTTACCCAAATTCCTATCGCGGCACTGCGTACTGACGAAACTTCTTCAGTGACAATACGCAGACCGCTAGGAAGAACGGTACGGCGAACGCTCAAGTGTTAATTCGCCAATCTATTCAGCCGGAACTGAATCATCAAGTACAGGAACGAGTGAAAGTTTGCCCTTAGGGTCGATCTCACCGATTTCAACTTGAATCTTGTCGCCAACCTTCATGACTTCCTCAAGATTCTCAATGCGCTTTCCGCCATGCATTTTGCGAATCTGAGATACGTGCAACAGTCCGTCTTTTCCTGGAAGAAGTGAGATAAAGGCACCAAAAGCAGCCAACTTCACAACGGTTCCAAGGTAACGCTCGCCGACCTCAGGCATTTGCGGGTTCGCAATTGCATTGATCTGTGCGCGGGCCGCCTCAGCTTTTGGCCCATCAGTTGCACCGATATAGATAGTGCCGTCGTCTTCGATCGAAATCTCAGCGCCGGTCTCATCTTGAATCTGATTGATGATCTTGCCCTTAGGCCCGATAACTGCACCGATTTGGTCGACAGGAATCTTGATCGAGATGATCCGTGGAGCAAATGGGCTCATCTCATCTGGTGTGTCGATTGCCTCTGCCATCACATCAAGAATCGCAATGCGCGCTTCCTTCGCCTGATGAAGTGCTGCCGCGAGAACAGAGGCGGGAATTCCATCGAGCTTTGTGTCGAGTTGGAGTGCGGTAACGAATTCACGAGTTCCGGCAACCTTGAAGTCCATATCGCCGAATGCATCTTCTGCACCGAGAATATCTGTCAACGCTACGTACTCAATCTTTCCGTCTACATCATCGGAAATAAGACCCATGGCAATTCCTGCGACCGCGGCCTTAAGTGGCACACCAGCATTGAGAAGTGCAAGGGTTGAAGCGCAAACAGATCCCATGGATGTCGAACCATTAGAACCAAGTGCCTCAGACACTTGACGAATTGCGTAAGGGAATTCTTCGCGTGTTGGAAGAACTGGAATGAGAGCACGCTCTGCAAGTGCACCATGGCCGATTTCACGGCGCTTTGGAGTTCCAACGCGACCCGTCTCACCGGTTGAGTATGGTGGGAAGTTATAATTGTGCATGTAGCGCTTATGATTTTCTGGATTCAGCGTGTCAAGTTGCTGCTCCATCTTAAGCATGTTCAGAGTTGTGATTCCAAGAATCTGTGTTTCCCCGCGTTCGAAGATTGCCGAACCGTGAACTCGCGGAACAACTTCCACCTCGGCTGAAAGTGGTCGAATGTCGCGCAATCCTCGTCCATCAATACGAATCTTGTCGCGCAATACGCGTTGGCGAACAAGCTTCTTTGTGAGTGATCGGAACGCCGCAGGAATTTCTTTCTCGCGTCCTTCAAAAGCAGAAGCAAGCTTCTGCTTTACGAGTGCACTCAAAGCCTCGATTTCCGTCTCACGTTCTTGCTTACCAAAGATGGTAAGGGCCTTTGCTAATTCATCACTTACTTCAGCAGTAACTGCTTCGAAAGCATCGCTCTGATAATCCAAGAAGATAGGGAATTGACCAGTTGGTTTGGCAGCCTGCTTAGCAACAGCCATTTGTGCTTCGCAAAGAATTCGAATGAATGGCTTAGCAGCGTCAAGTCCTTGCGCCACAACTTCCTCAGTTGGGGCAACTGCGCCACCCTTAATGAGATCAATCGTGCGCGAAGTTGCTTCTGCTTCAACCATCATGATTGCGACGTCATCGCCAGAGATCGTTCCGGCAACAACCATATCGAAGACTGCATCTTCAAGTTGTGAATGATTTGGAAAAGCAACCCACTGGCCCTGAATCAAAGCGACGCGAACGCCGCCGATCGGACCGGAGAATGGCAATCCTGCCAATTGGGTTGACATGGAAGCGGCGTTGATGGCAACGACGTCATACATATGATCTGGGTTGAGTGCCATAACTGTCACAACAACTTGAACTTCATTGCGAAGACCCTTAACAAAAGACGGACGCAATGGGCGATCTATCAAACGGCAGGTAAGGATCGCATCCTCAGATGGCCGACCTTCACGACGGAAGAATGAGCCCGGGATACGACCAAGTGCGTACATACGTTCTTCAACATCCACGGTGAGTGGAAAGAAGTCGAATTGATCTTTAGCCTGCTTGGAGACTGTGGTGGCTGAAAGCAACATGGTTTCATCATCAAGATAAACCGTGGTGCTTCCGCCTGCCTGGCGCGCAAGGCGTCCAGTTTCAAAACGGATTTCTCTTTTACCAAATTTGCCATTATCGATTACTGCAACGGCAGACGAAATTTCTTGACCCTCCATGGGTCACTCCTGTTCTCGATCAAAACCGAGGGAGTAAATGGATCTTCGATCGAAGTTCACGGCTACTTTTGAAATCGGCACCCGTAAACCACTACCGAGGACCATCTCTCCCGGTTGATCGTTGTATTAGCGGCGAATACCGAGCTTTTCGATAATCGCTCTGTAGCGTTCGATGTTTGTCTTTGCGAGGTACTGAAGAATTCGGCGACGTTGCCCAACTAATAGAAGCAAGCCACGACGATTGTGGTGATCATGCTTATTAGTCTTCAAATGTTCTGTGATTTCTTCAATGCGCTTGGAGAGCAAAGCGACCTGTGCTTCAGGACTTCCCGTGTCAGTAGGCGAACTTCCGTACTTTGCGATAATTTCTTTCTTTACTTCTGGCGATAGTGCCATTGTGGTGCTCCTTTTGCTGTTCGCTACTACTTGGGATGGCTTCCGGTTTGCCTCACGGAAACTCGCTTTCTCGTTGGACGGCAAAGGATACCAGCGCTCGCGCGCTCAAGAGAAATCGGGTGAGTCAGATCAAATCTAAAAGGAGCCCGCATGGCGATTACCGAACACTTTGCGTCAAAATTCGCGCCTGATCGCAGTCTTTTTTCATCTGTTCGAGCAGGGCTGCCAGGCCGTCGAACTTAACTGTTTCCCGGAGGCGCCATCCAAAATCAATAGTCGCCGGCTTGTCATAAAGATCGAGGCCAGTTTGATCAAGGGCATACGCCTCAACCTGGCGCGACCTCTCGCCGGCAAAGGTCGGATTCGTGCCGATTGAGATGGCCGCTGGCCACCGCACGCCTTCGACTTCCAGCCACCCCGCATATATCCCGTCAGCCGGAACGGAATTGAATGCCGTTGAGTATCCGAGATTCGCAGTTGGGTACCCGATCTCGCGACCGCGCTTTTCGCCATGAACAACCACTCCTTCAAGTCGATGCGGGCGAGTCAAAAGGGTGCGTGCTAATTCCACATTCCCTTGCGAAATTGCCTCGCGAATACGTGTCGATGAGACCACGCCTCCCTGACTTGATTGCAACGCAACCTCTTCTGCGTGAAAGTCTTGTACTTTTCCGGCGGCGATCAGGTCGCTGACGCCTCCAGCTGCTTTATGTCCGTAGGTGAAGTTCTCTCCTACAACGGCGCCAGATATCTGCAGGTGCTTGACCAGAACTTGCGAGACAAAATCATCGGGAGACATCGCGGCGAAATCTTTATCAAAATCACAGACCACGACTGCATCTGCCCCATACTGCTTCAATAACTCAATCCGCCGCTCCAGAGAAACGAGCATGGTTGGCGCCTTGGCGGGAGCGAAAATCTGCATTGGGTGGGGGTCGAAGGTGAGCGCTATGACACCACGGCCGTTACTCACTTGTTCGGCTCTCGCCAAAATCGCCTGATGGCCGATATGGACGCCGTCGAAGATTCCGATCGCCACCACTGCGCCAGCGATTTGTTCTCCCCGCCATTGCAATCTATTCATAGATCAATCTTTCCACCCTCAGGACTCAACTGAAAATACCGCGATGGGGCAAGATTTCAAGTCGCGATCTTGGAGTAGCGCTACCAGTTTTTCCTTGAAGATCGCCGCCGTTACTACGGTAGTTCCCGCTGGCGAAAGCGCGCGTCCGAAACGCAATTCGTCGCGTTCGGTTTCTGATATTTCACGCACCGGAAAACGCAAGCGTGCCACGCTTTCGACACTCAAAGAGTTGAATTCACCAGACTTGAGATCGGTAACACTGACTGCCGAAGACAAATCAAATGGAGCGACCCATGTTCGACGAAGTTTGCTCAAGTGTCCGCCTACTTTAAGTGTTTCTCCGCAATCGCGCGCGATAGCGCGAATGAAAGTTCCGGCACCGCACGTGACGCAGATGTCAATCTCTATTCTTCCTTCGACTCTACGAATCTGCTTCACATCAAGAATTGAAATCGTGACTTCGCGGGCCGGTAAATCCACTTTTTCTCCCGCACGAACTCGGGCGTAGGCACGCTCACCAGCAACTTTCACCGCTGAAACCGAACTCGGGCGTTGAAATATCACGCCTTTCATTGGTTTGAATGAATCGATGATCATCTCATCGGAGATCCCTGCTAATTCAGTCAATGTTGCAGTTTCAAGAATCTCACCCTCGGCATCATCGGTGACGGTGCTTGCCCCCAATACAACGGTAGCTTCATAGCTCTTTTCACCATCGGTGATGTATTGCAGCAACCGAGTGCCATTCCCGAAGCCAAGGACGAGCACACCTGTTGCCATCGGATCGAGAGTTCCTGCGTGTCCAACTTTTCGCGTACCTAACGCCCGCCGCGCAATTGCAACGACATCATGGCTCGTAATTCCACCAGCCTTATCGACTACAAGAAATCCATCAATGCTCAACGGGCTCGTCCCCGTGATCTCCTTGCAGGCCCTGAGTACGAGGCGCCTTGTAAGGATCAGATTCACCTGCATACTTTGCATTCGCGCGCAGCGCGATCACTTCTGCATCTCTCTGGTGCACAGTATCAAGTAAGGACTCGAGAGCTTTCGCACTCTCGGGAAGGGCGTCTTCGAAGAATTCGAGTGACGGAGTGATTCGAAGGCCCAGATCTTTACCGACGGCCGCTCGAATCACGCCCTTGGCACTTTGCAGCGCTGCCGCAGTTGCCTCGCGTTGTAGCTCGTCCCCCAACACCGAATAGAAAACTGATGCTTGCTGCAGATCGCCAGTCACACGACAATCAGTAATTGTGACAAAGCCGAGTCGCGGGTCCTTGATTTTTCCTTCAAGGACTCCCGCCACTACAACCTTAATTCGATCTGCAACCTTCTGAGTTCGATGCGATTGACCCACAGTTATACCCGCTTCTTCTCGCGCATCTCGTAGACCTGAACTACGTCTCCGATTTGCACATCCTTATACGACCCGACTCCGATACCGCACTCAAAACCTTCGCGGACTTCGGTTGCGTCATCCTTGAATCTCTTGAGAGATTCAATCGTCAAGCCATCGACAACGAGTTCGCCAGCACGCATCAAGCGAGCCTTTGCGTTGCGACGGATGATTCCATCGAGAACGATCGAGCCTGCGATATTTCCGAACTTGCTGGATTTAAAGATCTCGCGGATCTCAGCATTGCCGAGAACAACTTCTTCAAATTCAGGCTTGAGTAAGCCCTTGAGCGCAAGTTCAATCTCATCAATTGCTTGATAAATGACAGAGTAGAAGCGGACTTCTACCCCTTCTTGATCAGCGAATATCGCAGTCTGAGGTTCTGGCTTCACATTGAAACCAATGACTATCGCCGTTGACGCTGATGCCAGAGTGATATCGCTCTTAGTAATAGCACCCACACCACGGTGAATCACTCGAAGGTCAACTTCTGCTCCGACATCGAGTTGCATCAATGCATCTTCGAGCGCTTCAACCGAACCACTTACGTCGCCCTTAAGAATGAGGTTAAGGGTTGAAATCTTCGACTGTTCCATGAAGTCTTCCAACGAGACTTTCTTGCGCGCCTTAGCAAGCTGAGCATTTCGTTCCGCAGCCTGACGCTTTTCAGCGATCTGGCGCGCAGTTCTATCTTCATCAGCAACGAGGAAGGTGTCACCTGCGCTAGGTACGGATGTGAATCCAAGTACTTGCACCGGACGAGATGGGCCAGCAAATTCAACGTTTTCACCATGCTCGTCGAGCATCGCACGAACGCGTCCGAATGATCCGCCCGCCACAATCGCATCGCCAACTCGCAAAGTTCCGCGCTGAACAAGCACTGTTGCAACCGGGCCACGACCGCGATCGAGGTGTGCTTCAATTGCAACACCACGTGCCGCATCATCTGCTACTGCTTGCAAATCAATCGCAGCATCTGCCGTCAGAAGAATGGAATCAATCAACTCATCGATTCCAGTTCCAGTTTTTGCGGAAACGTTTACAAAGATCGTACTTCCGCCGTATTCCTCAGCGATCAAGTTGTACTCCGTGAGTTGCTGACGAACCTTGTCAGGATTTGCGCCTTCCTTATCAATCTTGTTAACGGCAACAACGATAGGCACATCGGCTGCCTGCGCGTGGTTGAGCGCCTCAATAGTTTGGGGCATCACGCCGTCATCAGCGGCAACAACTAGCACTGCGATATCAGTGACCTTTGCGCCACGAGCACGCATAGCGGTGAATGCTTCGTGACCAGGGGTGTCGATAAATGTGATGGCTCGATCGGTGCCGTCATGTTGATGATGAATCTGATACGCACCTATGTGCTGCGTAATTCCACCCGCTTCAGTTTTGATAACTTCAGTTTGGCGAATTGCATCAAGCAATCGAGTCTTACCGTGATCAACGTGACCCATAACAGTGACAACTGGTGGTCGCAGCACAAGCATTGCAGGATCCAGGCTGGCCAACTCTTTCTCCAAGTTGATGTCGAAAGTCTCGAGCAGCTCGCGGTCTTCGTCCTCGGGACTGACAATTTGGATGATGTATCCCAACTCGCTGCCGAGTAACGCGAAAGTATCCTCATTCACAGATTGAGTAGCAGTGACCATTTCACCTAAGTGAAAGAGCGCCGCAACCAGCGCAGCTGGATCAGCGCTAATTTTTTCGGCAAAGTCTGCAAGTGATGCACCGCGGCGCATTCGAATTGTGGTTTTGCCATCTCCGTGCGGAACAACGGCACCACCGAGTTGAGGCGCCTGCATATTGTCGAACTCGTCACGCAGCGCCTTTCTGCTCTTTGGCTTGCTCTTGCTCCGCTTGCTCGCATTCTTTCCAAACGCTCCCCCAGTGCTTCCGCGTTGCGGACGACCCGCACCTGGACGCGCTGCTCCTGCCGCACCTGCAGCTGGAGCTCCGCCCGCACCTGGCGAACGGTAGGGACTGCCCGGTGCTCCACCTGCACCAGGACGTGGCGGATAATTGCCCGTTCCTGACTGCGGTGGCCGAGGTGAAGATGGTCGCGCGGCAAAACCTGGTCGAACTGAACCTGGGCGGGGACCGGACATGGGTGGGCGTGGTCCGCCTGTGCCGGTTGGACCACCGGGCCGCGGTCCTGGGCGAGGTCCGCCCGCGGAAAATGGATTGTTACCTGGACGCGCAGCCGGTGGACGCGCAGCCGGTGGACGCGGAGTTCCAAATGGATTGTTACCTGGACGCGGAACTGGCGGCCGCGGGATTGAAGACGGAAGCGGTGCCGCTGCGCCCTCAGTTGGTGCCGCGGATATGACTGGAGGTGTCGGCTTAATTTCTGCCGCGGCCTTTTCAGCGCTAGCTTGCTGCGCAACAGCTTGCTCCACTAATCCCGGCGCAATTTCTGCCAGAAGTTCAGTGGCAGCTTGCGGAGATAACTCCGCTTCCGGAGACTTTGCAACGGCTTTCTTTGCGGCAGCCTTCTTGACCGGCTTTACATCTTCGGCGGGTTTTGCATTGGGAAACATTTCTTGCATCTTGCGTACGACGGGTGCTTCCACCGTCGAAGAGGCAGATCGAACGAATTCGCCCATTTCTTGGAGTTTTACAAGGACTTCCTTGCTCTCCATACCGAGTTGTTTTGCTAACTCATGTACGCGGACCTTTGCCACAGTTCTCCTGTCTTGGCCCGCAATTTTCTAGATGCGAGCCTTAGTTGCTTGACCTCATGATCGTGTCGAACTCATGTGAGTTTCATATCTTTCGCATCCAATTCATCAAACTTAGTTTTGATAAGTCTTAACTTCTGAACTGCTCTGTAAACGTTACTTCGATGTAGGCGATCAGATCGCTGCCATCTGGCGCATCTTTAAGTCGAAGCGCTCGGCCAAAAACTCCGCGCTCAACCGCTCGCGCCGCACATTTACTGTGTACCCACGCACCTCTCCCTGGAGAGATGCCCAGCGGATCAGGAATTAACTTCCCGTCCCTGCACACAGTTCTGATTAACGCTGTTGGATTTTCTCGTTTTCGACAATCAACACAACTCCGCACTCTGGTGCTTTGCCGAGAAATCATGACCGACCGTTCACTCAAATTCAACGTCCCCAACCCTACCTGCCATTGCGGCAATACCCTAAATCGAGAGCCCATGGCAACGGTTTTTGAATTTTCGGAACTATCTCGGTTTCGCGGAGCTAGACCCAACGGGTGCGTCAGAATGGATGTCAATGCGCCAACCTGTGAGTCGGGCGGCCAAGCGGGCGTTCTGGCCGTCCTTGCCGATGGCAAGTGAGAGTTGATAATCAGGAACTGTGACTTTTGCTGAGCGGGTCAAAAGGTCGACGATCTCCACCTTCTCGACTTTTGCCGGGGCTAGGGCATGACCCACGAAAACTGCGGGATCCTCAGACCAGTCGACTATGTCGATCTTCTCTCCGTGCAATTCGTCCATCACCGCACGCGCTCGAGAGCCCATCGGGCCAATTAATGAACCCTTTGGACTGACGCCAGCACGATGGGTACGCACTGCAATCTTGGTGCGATGTCCTGCCTCGCGGGCAATGGCCATAATTTCAACAATGCGGTCGGTGATCTCTGGAACTTCAAGGGCGAAAAGTTGCTTCACCAATGCAGGGTGGCTGCGCGAAAGTGTTACTTCCGGACCTTTGAGCCCTTGCTTCACATCAACGACAAAACATTTGATTCGTTCACCGTGCGTGTACACCTCGCCTGGCACCTGCTCCTGTGACGGAACCTTGCCTTCGACGCGGCCCAGATTTACGTAAACCGTACGGGGATCGCGACCCTGTTGCACTACACCAGAAACAACGTCTCCAACTGAGGCAGTGAATTCACCGACTATGTCAGCGTCATTGGCCTCGCGCATCTTCTGTTTGATCAACTGACGCGCAGTACTCGTCGCAATGCGACTAAAACCTGCAGGGCTATCAACTTCCTCGTTGATCTTTTCGCCATCCTCCCCGAAAATCGGGACATTAATGCGAATCTCACCAGTCTCTCGATCAAGATGGGCATAGGCATGCGGACGAGCTTCTGGCATGTGCGCATATGCGGTAAGCACTGCAGCTTCGATGGCAGAAATCAGCCGTTCAAGTGGAATCTCTTTTTCAATAGTGAGGGATGAAAGTGCCTTCATGTCAACGTTCATGCTAGGTCGTCCTTGCGATTAAACTCAATCTCGACGGTTGCGCGTTTGATCTCGACGTAGGGCAGTTCTATTTTCATTGGATCCTTAGTTCCTACCAGCAAGCAAACCGATTCATCATGGACTGCCTCAATTCTCCCGGTGATTACTTCACCATTCACCATTACGGCACGTGCTAGGCGATTAAGATTTTTTTCCCAGTGACGAGGTCCCGAAAGTGGTCGATCTACGCCGGGGGAAGTTACCTCTAAGTTAAACGGCGAGTCACCTAGAAAAGAAGCCGTATCAAGAAAGGCCGAAATTTCCTTTGAAATTGAAGTGACCTCGTCCATTGTGAGATCCGTTGTGCCATCAACTATGCAGGTAATTACTCGTCTCTTCCCTGCCGCAGAAACTTGCACGTCCTCGAGAAAAAAACCCGCCTGGGACACTATTGGAGTCAAGCCAACAATAATTGCTTCTTTAATATCCATCACATCTCTTTCTATGAAGTTGTAAGCCAGATCATAACCCAGAAGCGGGGCAGTCTCCACTAACTCATTGCTCAAGAAAATGCGTCAGCGTATCCAGTCCCACTTTGCAAATCAGAATCGCTGTGACTATGAGAAATACTCGGCGCACAAAAGCAGATCCCCCGCGAATGGCTACCCGCGCTCCAATGAGACCACCGACAATGTTGGCTACCCCAAGTGCGAGTCCAAGTTTCCAAAGAATTACGCCATGAATTCCGAATACGCAAATTGCACCGATGTTGGTCGAGACGTTAACAATCTTTGCAATTGCCGATGCGTTAAGAAACGCGAAGCCAAGCGCCGCAACCAGCACCAGCATTAAAAAAGTACCAGTTCCTGGCCCGAACACTCCGTCATAGAATCCAATTCCGCCACCGGCAAACACAGCAATTTTTTGGCGACGACGCGGTGAGTGACGTAGTAGTTCGACATGACCCAAAGTCGGTCTGCGCCAAGTAAAGATTCCAACTGCGACAAGCAAAACAAAAACTAGCGGGCGAAGTGCATCGGTCGGTATGTATGCCGCGAGCAACGCTCCGCAAACTGAACCTATAAACGCAGGCACGGCCATCGCCAATGTAAAACGAAGATCAGGTTTCGTGCGCCGCCGATACATGATGGCGGCCGAAGAAGTTCCGAATACTGCCGCGAGTTTATTGGTACCCAAAACCTGCGCAGTCTCTGAATTCGGCAAGCCAATCAATAGCGCCGGCAACTGAATCAACCCACCTCCGCCTGCTATGGCGTCGATGAGACCTGCACAAAAAGCTGCCAGCAGCAACACGGAGAAGGTAAGTAAAGAAACTTCCCCCAAGAATTGCATTACATATGGTTCAAAATTGTGCCGAGTGCATTTTCAAATAAAACTTCACTCCGCTCGCCTGTGCGTCGGATGCGAATCTCTACTTTGCCCTCGATCAGACCTTTGCCTACAACAACGATGATAGGAACTCCGATAAGTTCGGCGTCCTTGAATTTCACTCCCGGGCTGGCATCTCGTCGATCATCGAGCATGACACTAACTCCCGCTTTCTCAAGGGCGAGTCCGAGATCAAGAGCCACATCAAATGGCTTGTCTTCCTTGCCCGTCGCCACAATATGCACCTTGGCCGGTGCAATTTCCATCGGCCAGGACAGGCCCAACTCATCGTGATTTTGTTCCGCAATTGCCGCAACGGCGCGCGAGACGCCGATACCGTACGAACCCATCGTGACAACGCGTGGTTTTCCATCGCTATCAAGCACTGTGAGATCTAGCGCTTGCGCGTACTTTCTGCCCAGTTGGAAGATATGGCCGATTTCGATTGCGCGATCTATTACTACTGGCGATGCACACTCAGGGCAGGCATCACCTTGCCGAATTTCCGCAGCTTCAACGTAACCGTCGACGTGAAAATCACGACCGCTAACAACATTGAGAGCGTGCTGCCCGACTTTGTTTGCACCAGTGACCCATGCACTTCCTGTTGCCACAGTAGGGTCTGCATACAAAACCAGTCCAAACTCTTGCGCAGCTTGAGGTCCTACGTAACCTTTAACGAGTTGCGGATTCTTTGTGAAATCACTGTCGTCAAAAAGTCGCACATCTTGCACACCTGGCAGGTTCGCCTGTAGTCGCTTGAGATCGACTTCGCGATCTCCAGGAACCAACACAGAGATATTTTTTCCATCAGCCACGAGCAAAACATTTTTGAGTGTGTCAGAGCCAGTGAAGCCGCTCCCGTATCGTTCATTCAAAACTGCAACTAGAGTTTCAATAGTTGGGGTGTTGGGAGTCTCTACAACCTGCATTGCTGGAGTGTTGTTCGCATCCACCGCCGACGCGCCCGTGCGCATCGCTTCAACATTAGCGGCAAAACCGCAACTTTCGCATAAAACATATGTGTCCTCGCCAGTCGGGCATGGTGCAAGAAATTCCTCAGACTGCGATCCACCCATCGCACCTGACATTGCGCTAACGATGTTGTACTTCATACCCAAACGATCGAAAGTCTTAATGTATGCATCTCGATGCTTTTTATATGAAATCGCCAAGCCTTCATCTGTGAGATCGAATGAATACGAATCCTTCATGACAAATTCACGCCCACGAATAATGCCGCTGCGTGGCCTTGTTTCATCGCGATATTTAGTTTGGATTTGATACAACGAGAGCGGAAGATCTTTGTAAGAGGAATACTCTCCTTTGACCATTAAAGTGAACATTTCCTCATGAGTCGGCCCCAAGAGATAGTCGGCGCCGCGCCTATCCTGCAAGCGAAAAAGATCAGGTCCATATTCCGTCCACCGATTAGTGGTTTCGTAAGCTTCACGTGGCAAGAGTGCTGGAAAATGGACTTCCTGAAAACCGGCGGCATCCATTTCTTCACGAATCACACGCTCGATATTGCGAAGAGTTATGTAGCCCAGGGGCAACCAAGAGTAGATACCAGCGGCAATTCGGCGGACGTAACCAGCACGCACAAGCAGGCGATGGCTAGCAACTTCAGCATCGGCAGGATCATCACGCAAGGTACGCAAAAAAAGCGTGGACATTTTCAACATGGACAGAGCCTACCTAATCAGCCTCAATCGGCGCAGGAAGGGGAAAGCGAAGATTAGCTAACGGATACTGTTGGTTCGCCGGAGGCGACTCCTGCAGCTTCCATTTCATCTGCCAGGCGCATCGCTTCTTCAATTAGTGTCTCAACAATCTGCGACTCCGGTACAGTTTTTATCACTTGGCCTTTCACGAAAATCTGACCTTTTCCATTGCCAGATGCGACTCCTAAATCCGCTTCGCGCGCTTCGCCCGGTCCGTTAACAATGCAACCCATTACTGCGACTCGAAGTGGAACTGTCATTCCTTCAAGCCCCGCCTGTACTTTTTCGGCCAAGCTGTAGACATCAACTTGCGCACGGCCGCATGAAGGACATGAAACAATTTCCAATTTGCGTTGCCGAAGATTAAGGGACTCAAGAATCGAGATACCGACTTTCACCTCTTCGACGGGAGGAGCCGAGAGTGAGACGCGAATTGTGTCGCCGATTCCTTCCGCAAGAAGAATTCCAAATGCCGTCGCAGATTTTATCGTTCCCTGAAATAGTGGTCCAGCTTCAGTAACACCTAGATGCAACGGGTAGTCACATTTTTCGGCGAGCAGTCGATAGGCACTCACCATAGTCACGGGATCGTGATGCTTTACCGAGATCTTGATGTCGGTAAAACCGTACTCTTCGAATAACGAGCATTCCCAAAGTGCGGATTCGACCAAAGCCTCAGGTGTGGCTTTGCCATATTTTGCGAGCAACCGCGGATCCAACGATCCCGCATTCACGCCGATGCGAATTGGGATGCCGGCATCTCCTGCGGCCTTTGCCACTTCCTTTACCTTGTCATCAAATTGCTTGATGTTTCCCGGGTTTACACGGACTGCCGCACAGCCTGCGTCGATCGCTGCAAAAATATATTTAGGTTGAAAGTGAATATCAGCAATTACTGGGATCTGTGATTTTTTGGCAATCTGGGCGAGCGCATCCGCATCATCTTGGCTTGGCACTGCAACACGAACGATTTGACAGCCCGAGGCAGTTAGTTCGGCGATTTGTTGAAGAGTCGAATTGACGTCAGAAGTAACTGTCGTGCACATAGATTGAACACTCACGGGCGAATCACTGCCCACTCCAACCGATCCGACTTTGAGTTGGCGCGTTTTGCGACGTCGCGCCAAAGTCGGTGGAGGGGCGGCGGGCATTCCTAGATCAGTCATAGGTCTATCTTGCCCTACCCGAGCTAAAGATTCAGATTAATCGGATTGACTATGTCGGCGATGAGCAAAAGAAGGGTGAGACCAGCAAGCAATACGAAGATCACCATGGTGACTGGAGTGAGAACGGCCACATCAATGGCCTTAGGGCGCGCACGTCCGCGCAATCGCGCGATGAAGGCACGAACCTCATCCGCGATGGCAACCGCCATATGCCCTCCGTCCAACGGCAGGATGGGCAAGAGATTAAATACACCTACGAATATATTAAGACTCGCGATAATCATCACAAACGTTCCCAGGCGCTCGAGTGGAGTGAGCGTGTTGCTACCAACGGCTTGCCCAGAAACGCGGGCAACTCCGACTACTCCCACTAAACCCTCGGGATCACGTTCTTTTCCTGCGACGGTCTGCGACCACAGGGCGGGAATCTTGCCTGGTAGGGATATCAAAGACTTCACGGAAGCCTTAAGAAACTGACCAGTAGTGGATGCCGATTTCCCAAGTGCCGCCAGAGGGGCACTTCGAACTGTTGCTACTTCATTGCCGATGCCGATGAAGCCGTACGACTTTCCTTCAAAAACACGCGCAATAGGAGTAATAGGTAGGACCAGATTTGGGGTGATATCTGAAGACGAGAGACTCGGTTCGCCACGAACAATCCCGAAAATTAACTCCTTGCCAGCTGATTGGCGAATTCGCAAAACATCTTTAGCCCAATCCGTGATCTGAGTTCCATCAATCGAAACTATCCGATCGCCAGCCTTTAGCCCAGCCGCCGCGGCAGGCGAGACAGTGTTGTTGCCCTTGCAACCCTGTGTGCTCCCGATAATCGGAACGCACGGACTGACCTCAGCAATGGTTGAAGTGACCTGGGTTGTGCCGATTCCGACGAAGAGAGAGAAGAGCAGCACGAAGCCCAAAACGAAGTGGAGAAAAGAGCCAGCTCCTAAGACGATGAGTTTGCGTCCGCTGGTAGCCCGATAGAAAGCGCGTGGATCGCTCGCATGTGGATCTCCGGGTGACATTCCATCGATGCGACAGTAACCACCCGCTGGTATGGCCTTCACTCCGAATTCGGTCTCACCACGAACCGTGGACCAGATCTTGGGTCCGAAGCCTAAGAAAAATTCTGTGACGCGCATCCCAAATCTGCGAGCAGTGATGTAGTGCCCAAACTCGTGCACCATAACGGAGAAGAGGAGGGCAACGACGAAGGCCAGAATGCCGATTAGTTGCATTGAGGTATCTTCTCAGGTCTAGGTGACATCTGGAAACTCGGATGTGATCTGGAGTGGTCCTGCGTTAGAATTCTGCCCATGACATCAATTCCGCAGATTCGATCTCTCGTAACTGCCATCCCAGGACCGCGTTCGCTTGAGCTTCTCAAGCGCCGCAACGACGCCGTCTCTCTTTCCCTCGGAATGGCCATACCTGTGATTGTTGAACGTGCTGGCGGCGGAGTGATAGTGGATGTCGATGGAAATTCTATTATCGACATGGGCGCTGGAATCGCCGTTGTCAACGTCGGCAACAGCGCGGAACGCGTGGTTGCAAACATCAAGGCGCAAGTCGAATCTTTCACACACAGTTGCTTCACCGTCGCTCCGTATATGGGCTACATCGAAGTATGCGAAGAACTCAATCGCCTCACCCCTGGTACCCACAAGAAGAAGTCCTTACTGGTTAACTCGGGCGCCGAGGCTATAGAAAATGCCGTGAAAATCGCCAGAAATTACACCGGGCGCCAAGCTGTTGTCGTTTTTGAACACAGTTTTCATGGACGCACCAATCTCACTATGGGCATGACTGCCAAGAACATGCCGTACAAGGAGGGCTTCGGTCCTTTTGCTCCGGAGATTTATCGCATGCCGATGGCTTATCCATACCGCTGGCCCGGTGGAACGAAAGTCTGCGAAGAAGAAGCCCTCGAATTTGTCCTGCATAAAATTGAAAAGGAAATCGATCTTAAGAACATCGCCGCAATTGTGATCGAACCTATTCTGGGTGAAGGCGGGTTTATCGTCCCACCAAAGGGATTCCTCCCTGGACTTTCTAAATTTGCTGCCGAGCACGGGATCGTCTTTATTGCTGACGAAGTACAAACTGGTTTTGCGCGCACTGGACAAATGTTTGCCGTCGAAGAAGAGGGCGTAGTTCCAGATCTCATTGCAATGGCAAAGGGAATCGCTGGTGGTCTTCCCCTGGCTGCTGTAACTGGGCGGGCAGAAATCATGGATGCAGTTCATGGCAGCGGACTCGGCGGCACCTACGGCGGGAACCCAATTTCATGTGCTGCTGCTCTCGGGACTTTCGCGACAATCGCAGAAGATGATCTTTGCAAGCGCGCTCAAGAAATGGGTGTCATCATCTCGGATGCTCTCAACGCAATGAAGGCTAAGTACCAAGTTGTAGGTGAAGTTCGTGGACGCGGTGCAATGCAGGCGATCGAATTTGTGATTCCTGGCGGCATCGAGCCAAATGCGTCCGCGATGGCTGAAGTGATCAAGTTCTGCCAAGTAAACGGGGTTCTGCTGCTCTCTGCTGGCACCTATAACAACGTCGTGCGATTGCTACCACCACTGGTTATGCCATTCGACTTGTTACGCGAAGCCTTGGATATTCTCGATCAGGCAGTAGCTACTCTCTAACTAGTTGCAAGATCATTCGTCAGTTGCCGCTCCATTGCGACAACTCAGCCTCGAATGGATCTAGCCCCATAGGTCCTAATTTGAGTGCAAAGGAATGGAACTTCTTCAACGAAAATTCTGCATCTAGGCGTGCTTTTGCATCTTCTCGGGCGCGCATCCAGACCCGCTCACCCACTTTGTAGGAAATCGCTTGTCCTGGAATACCGAGATACCTCTCCACTTCACTTTTTGCAAAGCCTTCGTCTAGTAAAACGTGGCTCATCATGAGATCCACTGCTGACTGCGCATCCCATACCTGTCCTTCGTAGTTTTCATATCCAAGATGCAAACCGATATCCAGCACAACACGAGCAGCTCGCCACGCCTGCGCGGCAAGAAATCCCAACTCCGTGGCAGGGTCGTCGTATCCCCCGAGTTCGTCCATCAGCCGTTCTGCATAAAGAGCCCAACCTTCGCCATATCCACTCGTCCATGCTTCAGTGCGCTGAAAACGACTCAAACTTTCTTGTTGAATGATCGCGATTGCCGATTGCAAGTGATGACCTGGAACCGCTTCGTGAAACCACATCGATGGCAATCTCCACCAGCTGAAAGTGTTCTTGCCTTGCGTTGAAAACCACGTGGTTCCGGGACGAGTTAGATCCTCGCTGGGAGATATGTAATACGGAGCCGCGGCACTTCCTTCTGGTGCAATTTTTACATCGCAGAATTTAATGCGCTCGTCGATGTCGAAATGGATTCCATCCATCTCCTCAGTTGTTTTGGCCGTAAATTCCTTTAGTTTATTCAGGAGAGCCTCGGTGCCCTTTATCTGATACTTGGGATCAATTTCCAGTGCATCCGCTACCTCTCTAAGTGTCTTTGCTTCAGGAAGCAAAGTTCGCGCTACTCGCCACATTCGCTCATTGATCTGTGCGAGGTCTGCCATGCCCCACTCGTAAGTTGCACGCAGATCCAACTTGGCACCTGTGTAATGACTGGCCCACAAAGCAAATCTCGCAACGCCAACTGCATCCAAATCTTGAGTCCGCGCCAGAAAAGTATTGCGCAACCAATCGGCAGTTTCACCGGCAGATGCATCCGCTGCGCGTGCGGCTTCATGTAACTGCGGGTTTTGTTTTTCAGGATCGAACCTGGTTGCTAGACCAGAATATGAACCTTTCGAAAATGAATCGAGTTGATTGGCAATTCCCTCTATCTGGCGGCGCGCTGGAGTCTTTCCTTCTTGGGAAAGTGCATCCAAGGCAGAGAGCCAGGACTTATGAGCTTCACCCACTTTATTCAAGCGCGCGGTAATTACCTTGATTTCTCTTGGAGTTTGCGCAGGCATCACTTCGAAAACCTGGCGGATGCTGACAACTGGCGAACTGATTACAGCGGCACTCAATTGGCGCTCACCTGAATCCAGGAGCGCCATTTCGGATTCGAGTCTTTCCAGCATCACGGCTTTGGCAATGCGATCAACATCATCAATTGGATTCAGTGCAGCAAGTTTTTCTAACGTGCCCCGAACATGCTCGGCCTTTTTATGCCATCCGGCCAAAGAAAAATCATCAAGTTTGTCGTCATATTCAGTTATACCGAGGAAACTCGCCCCAATAGGACTCAGAGCCGCTGACTCAGAAATATATGTATCAGCAAGTGCAAAAATTGGTGAACGTGATGATTTCATCTAGAGGTCCTTGCTCATTTGCATTGCAGTGATTTCATAGCCCGCGGAATCGTAAAGATTTCGAGCGATCAGATTATTGCCAAAAACATTTAACCCCATTTTTATAACTCCATGACGCCGAGCTTCTGATTCGGCCAGTAGAAGAAGATCTCGGCCATAACCTTTGCCGCGAAATCGCTCATAGATCTCGATGTCGTAGATCCAAGCTTCTCCAGGACTACCGCCGCGGCGTTGTAATCCAATCCAAAGGTAACCAATGCTTTCTCCGGATTGCCCAAGCGCAGTAAGCACAAGAGTCTCAGCGGTATCTTGGCCATCGGGCAATAACTCATTTATTGCTTGAGTAGATTTCTCAATGGCCTCTTCTTCGCTCCAATTTCCAACGCTGGAGTGTGCGCGGGCATATTCAACAATGGTGTGCTTTCGAAAAGCGGCGAACTCATCTGACGTCATTTTTCGAACCAAAAGTTGCGACACTTTATTATCGATCTAAAAGGTTGGTAAGTGCCGAATATGGTTCGCCTTTTCTGCGCTTCGCTATTGCACTCAAAGCCTCTAACACCACTCGGTTCGCAAGCAGGGCCGTAATGTCCGCGCTGTCATACGGCGGACATACTTCAACAATATCTATTCCAACAATCGGAAGTTCGAGACAAATCCGGCGCACCGCTTCAAGAAGTTCGCGGCTCGTCATCCCACCGGGCTCGGGAGTGCCAGTGCCAGGAGCCATGCCAGGATCCACGACATCAATATCTACCGAAAGAAATACTCCGTCGCATTGATCCGTCAGGCGCGCAAAAGATTCATCTAATACTGCGCTCATTCCACGATGGTGTATCTCTGTCATTTCATAGGAGCGCATGCCTTGATCGCGCATCCAATCCAGCGTCGCGGGTTCGGGCCAATAACCACGCAAACCCAATTGCAGGAATCGATCTCCCCTTACTGCGCCAGATTCAATGAGTCGTCGCATGGGAGTTCCATGCCCGATTAGGGCGCCAAACTGAGTATCACCAGTATCGGCATGCGCATCAAAATGCACCATCGAAATTTTCCCAAGACCGCGGTGGGCCGCAATACCGGCAACATCGGCTGAGGCAATTGAGTGATCGCCACCAAGTACAACAGGAATAACACCCGCGCGCGAAAGTTTTTCAGTAGCAGCAGCCAAAACTGCCAAAGATGAAACTAAATCACCGCCAGGCATCAGCAGATCGCCCGCATCCTTTACGCGCAGTTCCTTTAATCCATCAACGCGAAGGGCTAAGTGTGGACGTTCACCATCATGCGGTAGATAGTCCGCTCCGCGAATTGCCTGTGGTCCAAGTTTGGCGCCGGAACGATGCGAAGTGCCACTATCAATAGGCGCACCCAGAATAACAACATGGGCATCGGCGTAACTAGTTGGATCATCAATATCGCAAGAGGGGACACCGAGAAAAGTGAAATTAGGTCCGTACATGTTGCCGATGTTGGTCACTCCAAGAGGGTAACGCATCCGCGATTAGGAATCGAAGCCCAATCCGAGTCGGTCAAGAATTCTTAACCAAAAATTTCGTCGACCCTCGTGCTCATCTGCACGGTTGATCGACCACTGGGTGAAACGGATAAATATGAAGCGAAATGGTTCTGGGGGAAACGGCAGCGGCTTCTTGCGAACCATCTTGAGTCGGGTCCGCTCGGTATCTTCGCCGTCTAGCAGATCCAACAAAGTGGCCGCGCCAAATCGCGTTGCAGCCACGCCGAGACCGGTGTAACCGAGGACGTATCCAACCCGACCCTTGTGCGCGAGTCCCCAGAATGGCGAGAACCGGGTACAGGTATCAATCGCACCGCCCCATCCATGAGTGAAAGAGATTCCCTTAAGCTGTGGGAAGGTTTTGAGAAAATTGTCGGCCAAGGTGGCATAAGTTTCGGGGCTGAACTCGTACTCTTGGCGAACCTTTCCGCGAAAATTGTAGATAGCTTCAAAACCACCCCACAAAATCTCTCCGTCATTAGTCAATCGATAGTAGTGAAATTGGTTTCCTGCATCCGATATTCCTTCTCGATTTTTCCATCCGATGCTTTCGCGCTGCTCCTTGTTCAACGGTTCGGTTACGAGTTGATAGTCGTATACAGGGATGATGTATTTTTGCGCGCTACGAACCAGAGACTTGAAAACATTTGTCGCGAGTGCGACTTTCTTAGCCCGCACTAGGCCATAAGAACTATGGACGATGACGCCGTCTTTCTCAGATTCGAGCCACTCCACTTTTGAATTTTCGAAAATCTTAACGCCGAGTGAAATGCATGCCCGTTCCAAGCCCCAAACTAAACGTGCCGGGTTCACAAGTGCAGTTCCGTCATGATCAAAAAGTGCGCCAACATAGCGTGGAGAATTCACGCGCGCCTGAATTTCAGATTCGTCGAGATACTCCACATTGTCACCGTACTCATTGCGCAGTGCGGCTTCCTCCTTCATTCCTTTGAGTTGCCAGGGTTCGACCGCAACCCGTAGTTCTCCCGTACGTTCCCAATCGCACTCAATCTTGTAGCGGGCGATAGTCTCTTCTATCGCATCAAGATTCTCTCGACCCAAACGTTCAATTGTCTTCATCTCGCTACGAAAACGGCTGTAACCGTTAATAAACCCGTGCGTCAAAGAAGAATTACAAAAACCACCGTTGCGTCCCGATGCGCCAGCGCCCGTCTCTCGTTGCTCGATAATCACAACATTTCGTTCGGGACTGCGCTCCTTTGCAAGCAATGCCGTCCAGAGTCCGGTGTACCCGGCGCCAACAATGCACAAGTCGGCTTCAACTTCACCTATCAGAGCAGAATGCGAATCAGGCTCAAGAGGGTCAGCGTCAAGCCAATAGAGCATTGGCTGAAGATCGGCTAAATGTTGTAAAACAATGGGGTCGATGACAGCCATCGCGTCATCCGGCTTAGCGCCGGAATCACCCCTTAACCTAAATATCTAGTTGGCCCGGGTCCTCCGGAGTCCTACCCCACAGCGCAGATTTTGATACGACCTGTGTTCCGTCGTGGCTAGCCTAAACTTTAGCGTGACTTTTTGCGATTGACCAGTTGTCCCGCTACAACGATTGCCAACGCCAAGAAAAACATCGCTGAACCAATGACATTAGCCTGCGCAGGAATTCCTCGCGCTGCGGATACATAGACAAATTTCGGAAATGTAATCAAAGTTCCAGAATTGAAATTTGTAATTATGAAATCATCAAAGGAAAGCGAAAATGCCAGTAATGCCGCGCCAGCAATGCCAGGTGCAACCAAAGGCAAAGTTACTCGCCGAAATGTCTCAATTTCATTGGCATAGAGATCCATCGCAGCCTGTTCCAGTCTGGGGTCAAGACTTGCGATACGAGCTTTAACTGTGACAACGACAAAGGAGATGCAAAACATGACATGTGCAATCACAGTAGGCCAAAAACCAGGATTAATCTTGAAAACTAGAAAGAGCGAGAGCAACGAAGCACCCAGGACAATCTCAGGTGTCGCCATAGGCAAGAAAATAAGCAAGTTGGAAGTAGATCGACCTTTGAATTTGTATCGCCCTATTGCGAATGCAATAAGTGTTCCCAGTATCGTTGAAAAAAGTGTGGCCAAAAATCCGATTTTAATTGAGTTGCCAAGAGCAGTGCAGACTTCCGGAGCTCCGCAAGGATTTTGCCAGTTTCGAAAAGTGAAACCTTTCCAAACCAGATTGCTCTTACCGGAGTCATTAAAGGAAAACGCAAAAGTGTAGGCAACAGGGATGAAAAGATACGTGAATCCGAAGACCATATAGATGCGCAGAAGATTTCGGCCAAACCAACGCGAAAGCCGAGCCTTGAATGGAATCACGGGGACCGAAGCATCCTTGATTTTCACGCTCACACTAATTCCTCCGTTCCCGCTTTGCGAATATAAAGGGTGACGAGAATCAAAATTGCCGCCATTAAAGTGAAGGAAAGCGCTGCGGCGGTCGGATAATCTACGATCTTAAAATACCGAGATTCAATTACGTTACCGATCATTTTGGTGTTAGGGCTTCCTAAAATCGCAGCGTTTACATAGTCACCTGCGGCTGGAATAAATGTAAGGAGAGTGCCAGCTACTACCCCTGGAAGGGAAAGTGGCACTGTGACTTTGCGGAACGTAGTTATGCCATTCGCATACAAATCGCCCGCGGCTTCAATGGTGCGCGGATCTATTCGCTCCAAAGAGGCGTAAAGAGGCAAAGTCATGAATGGTAAGAAGTTGTAAGTCATTCCTGCAACTACCGCGAATGCAGTGGAGGTCACCGTCGTCTGTTGCCCCAATAAGTGCAAATTTCGAAGCGTAGGAACAAGAAAGCCTTCTTCGCCCAAGATTTGTTTCCATGCAACGGTACGCAGTAAAAAGGAAGTAAAGAAAGGAGCAACTACTAGCACCAGAAGAACGTTCTTGTACTTGCCGGACTTGAAGGCAATGGCGTATGCCAGCGGATAGGCAATCGTCAGCGCAAAAATTGTGGCAAGAGCCGCAAAAATGAAGGAGCGAGCAAATTGTTCACGGTTATCCAAAAAAGCATGTACATAATTGCTGAAGGCGAAAGTCTGTTCGTACTCACCAGTGTCGCCACCAGAAACAGGAGTTTGAGTTGATGTCTGAGCTAGGTTGATAATTGGCAAAATAAAAAAAGTGAAGAGAAATGCAAAACCTGGAAACAGTAAAAGATATGGAACCCGCGACTTAGGTAAACTTACCTTCATTATTCTGCTTGTTCCTCTGGCTCAACTTCGGTACCTGCCTCGATATCCTCATCACCACGAAGCCCGAATGTGAAACCGGGTTCCCACGAAATCACGACTTCTTCATCTTTATCAAACGGCGGCACGCCGTCGTCATTTTGCTCAAAGATCATTAACTCTTGTCCCCACGGCATAGCAACGACATATTGCGTGCTAACTCCTATATAAGAAACATCTTCGACGCGTCCACCAGTCAAGGTGTTTCCACGAACCGGCGAACCTACGCGTGAAATACGGAATTTCTCCGGGCGAATTCCGGCGTACAGGGAGTTGTCGATCGCATGACTGCGAGACTTTGGCATTGCAATCTTCTGGCCAAACAGATCGACGACTAAGTTATCTCCATCCCCGCCGTCGATTCTGCCCTTAATCAAATTTGATTGTCCTAGGAAGTTAGCCACGAAGGTAGTTTGCGGATTGTCATACAAATCAGCAGGTGAGCCCATCTGCTCAATTTTGCCTTCACTCATCACGGCAATTGTGTCCGCCATTGTCATGGCTTCTTCTTGATCATGTGTGACGTGAACAAAAGTAAGTCCGACTTCGCGCTGAATCCACTTTAATTCAATCTGCATCTGTCGACGAAGTTTTAAATCAAGGGCACCGAGCGGTTCGTCAAGCAAAAGGAGTGCTGGCCGATTAACGATGGCACGAGCAAGGGCAATGCGTTGCTGTTGACCGCCAGAGAGTTGAGTCGGCTTGCGATCTGCCAGATGAGGCAATTCAACCAAGCTAAGCACTTTGGCTACTTGCTCATTGACATCCTTGATACCGCGACGGCGCAGCCCGAACGCGATATTTTCAAAGATAGTTAGGTGCGGGAAAAGCGCGTAGTTTTGGAAAACGGTATTGATCGGACGCTGATAAGCACGAGTCGTGGTGATGTCAGTTTCACCTAAGTGAATACTTCCGACGGTCGGCTCTTCCAGACCGGCCACCATGCGCAACGTTGTAGTTTTTCCGCAACCAGACGGACCAAGGAGCGCAAAAAATGAGCCTTTCGGAATCGTCAAGGTCAAGTCATCAACGGCTTTGAAATCTCCGTACGATTTCGTGATTCGAGTTAGCCGTAAATCTCCACGTGCCTCGATTGGTTCAATAGACACTAGTTGCCTTGTGCCTGCTGAAACGCCTTTGCCCATGTAGTTTCCTCAGCTGGAGTCAGCGAGCGGAATACGTGTAGTCGGCTGGCAGTCTTTTCAGTTGGGAAGATGTACTCACTTGAGGCAAGTTCAGGAGCGATCTTCTCCATCTCGGCTTGCGCGCCCTTTACCGGGCATACGTAGTTGACATAAGCAGCAACTTCAGCAGCCACCGCTGGATCGTAATAATAATTAATGAGTTTCTCGCCATTAGCTTTGCCGATGGCTGAAGCAGTTGATGGAATCAATAAATTATCGCCTGAAATAGTTCCGCCTGAATCCGGAATTGCGAAGTCAAATTTTCCTTCGTTCTCACTGGAAAGAATGAACATATCTCCGGACCAACCGATAACTGCCGTGGCATCACCTGAGGTTAAGTCTTCGGCATACTCATTGCCTTTTACTCCGCGAATCCATCCATCCGCAATTTTTCCTGCCATGAAATCAACTGCATTCATGAATTGATCTTCCGTCACTTTTGTAATGTCCACTCCTTGCGCCAACAAAATGACGCCGATGGTGTCGCGCATTTCGGTGAGCACAACAATCTTGCCCTTGTTCTGTGGTGCAAAAAGTTCATCGAGAGTATGGATTCCCTTGGGGTTCTTTTCCGTGTTCCAACCAAAGCCAGACATGATTCCTTGCCAAGTCAATGTCGACTCACGATTTGGGTCATAGGAAGGAGATTTAAGTGAATCAAGAATATTTCCTGCGTTTGGGATGTTCGCTAGATCAAACTTTTGGGTGTATCCCAATCGAAGCCAGCGCGCTGCCATCCAGTCGGTTGGTGTGACAACGTCGTATCCAATGTCCTTGCCCAATTTCAACTGCGCCTGAACTTTTCCGAAGAACTCGTCGTTGTCGTTGTAATCCTCAAAATACTTAGCCTTGATGCCTGTCTGTTTCGAAAACTTCTCGAGGGTCGGATAGGTCTTGGTCGCTTCATCGAAATCTAGATAGAGCGGCCAGTTGCCCCATCGCACAATATTTTCTGCCCCCGCTGTGTCGCCGCCCCCGCTGCTGCAAGACGCAAGCAAGCCCGCCGCACCCAGACCGCCTGCGCCAATGAGAATGCCGCGACGAGATATGCCAGCGTTAAGAATTGAACGCGCTTCTGGTGACAGTGGTCGCTCTGTACCCATACTTATGTGCTCCTTCGGAGGTCGGAAGTTCTGGCGCAAATACTATGCCCCTAGATTAGTCATTACGTGCTTTATGCGCGTGTAATCCTCAAATCCGTAAGCCGAAAGATCTTTGCCGTACCCCGAACGTTTGAAGCCTCCGTGAGGCATTTCGGCAACGATAGGAATATGCGTATTTATCCAGACGCATCCAAAGTCGAAGGCTTTTGCCATCCGCATCGCACGACCGTGATCCTTGGTCCACACGCTTGAGGCCAGGCCATATTCGACGCCGTTTGCGAGCGCAATCGCATCTTCCTCCGTCTCAAATTTCTGGATGGTGATGACAGGCCCAAATATTTCGCTTTGAATCATTTCATCGTCTTGTTTGAGGTCAGCGACCACAGTCGGAGGAAAGAAGAATCCAGCTTGCTTAAGAGCGCTTCCGCCAGCGACGACGCGCGCATGCGACGGAGTGCGGTCGAAGAAACCAGCGACGCGCGCGAGTTGGTTGGCATTGTTAACTGGACCCAGCAGGACATCTTCGTCAGGCATTCCAATTGCAATCTTGTTGAGTGCTTGATCCGCCAGCAGCGCGACCATCTGATCGTAGACACCCGATTGAACCAAGACTCGCGTGGCTGCCGTGCAATCTTGTCCTGCATTGAAAAAGCCGGCGATCGCAATGCCCTCCGCGGTTGCCTCGAGATCCGCGTCGTTGAAGACAACGACTGGCGCCTTACCACCGAGCTCGAGGTGAACTCGCTTGAGTTGTTTGGCGGCTGAAGCGGCAACTTCCATTCCGGCGCGCACCGAACCAGTAATGGAGACCATTGCTGGTGTGGGGTGATCGACTAAGGCGCGACCCGTTTCGCGTTCACCACACACAACATTGATGACACCTTCAGGGAGAAACTCTGACATTACTTTTGCCATGAACACTGTGCTTGCCGGAGTGGTGTCACTTGGCTTCAGAACAACTGTGTTACCAGCAGCAATTGCAGGTGCCCACTTCCACACTGCCATCATCATTGGGTAATTCCACGGCGTAACTTGTGCGCAGACCCCGATGGGCTCGCGACGAATAAATGAGGTCATACCTCGCATGTATTCACCGGCTGATTTGCCTTCGAGATTGCGCGCCGCCCCCGCAAAGAATCTGATTTGATCAATCATGGGCGGAACTTCCTCAGATCGCGTCACTGCTATCGGCTTACCTGTGTTGCGACTTTCGATTGCGATAATTTCCTCTGCGCGGGTCTCCAGTGCATCAGCAATTTTCAAAAGTGCACGTTGGCGCTCACTTGGAGTGGAATCCCGCCAACCTGCGAATGCCCGACTGGCGGCGGTAACGGCCCTATCGACATCAGCGGCATCAGATTTTGGAGCATGTGCGTAGACCTCACCTGTGGATGGATCAACGATTTCTGAGATCTCTCCTGAGGTGGACGCCACTTCTTTACCGTTGATGAGATTGGAGAACATCTGCATTTTTACCACTCCCTCTGTTACTAATTGTTCCTAATAATTCTTATATGTTGGCGCAACTACTTTTGCCCCGCCCGAGGTTACGCTCAGTAGGCACCCTTTCATAGAGTCGACTACGGATTTGGACGTTTTTTGCCAAGAAATGTGCGGATATCGTCGTAAAATGCCTCAAAATGTGCGGATTCCTTTGCTTTTGCCTTGAAAGTGCGAGAGGGTATGGCATGACTACCAAGGCTCGACCAGTTCTCGACGACACCTCGAGAGCGATTATCGAACAGCTCCAAATCGACGGGCGTAAGCCCTATGCCGCCATCGGCGCTGCGATCGGGCTCTCTGAGGCGGCCGTGCGGCAGCGTATTGCCAAACTCATTGAATCTGGAGTCATGCAAGTCGTGGCCGTGACCGACCCCCTCACTGTGGGTTCATACCGGATGGCAATGGTTGGCATCAAAGTTGAAGGCGACCTGACAGCCGTTGCGGATCAACTTTCGCACTACAAGGAAGTTGATTATGTCCTCGTGACTTCGGGCGGCTTTGACGTAATGGCGGAAGTCATCTGCAATGACGATGAGCACTTACTCGAACTTTTACAACGCATTAGGGCAATACCGCAGGTACGCAGTACGGAGAGCTTCATCTATCTGAAGTTGCGCAAGCAGCTTTACAACTGGGGAACTTAAAAAATGGCAACGACTAGCACATTCGACAATGTTCAATTCTTCGATTCAGACCTTGAATCTAATTGGTCTAATCGCGCCAAGGAGCATCTTTGGATGCACTTCTCACGCATGGGCGCTTATGAAGATGGCGGATCGATCCCAATCATTGTGAAAGGTGAGGGAGCGTACATTTACGACGATCGCGGGAAGCGATATTTCGACGGCATTTCTTCACTCTTCACCGTGCAACTGGGGCATGGTCGCCAAGAATTAGCTGATGCATACGCGAACCAAATCAAGGAAATCGCCTACTTCCCAATTTGGTCGTATGCCCATCCGCGAGCGATCGAACTTGCTGAAAGGTTGACCGATCTCACTCCTGGAGACCTCAACCATGTATTTTTTAGCGCGTCCGGTGGAGAGGCAATCGAGACTGCTGCGAAATTGATCAAGCAATATTTCAAACTCACTGGCAAGCCGATGAAGCACAAAATCATCAGTCGCCATGTTGCCTACCACGGCACTACTCAAGGTGCTTTATCAATCACTGGAATTCCTGCTGCTAAGCAATTCTTCGAACCCCTCATTGCAGGACATCATAAAGTTCCTAACACTAACTTCTATCGAGCACCGCTCAATCACAGAGACTCATTCGAAGAATTTGGGCAATGGGCTGCCAACAGAATTGAAGAAGCCATTATTTTCGAAGGACCTGATTCGGTCGCCGCAGTATTTCTCGAACCAGTCCAAAACTCCGGCGGCTGCTTCCCGCCTCCTCCCGGCTATTTACAACGAGTACGCGAAATCTGCGATCAATATGACGTCATCATGGTCTGCGATGAAACCATAAATGCTTTTGGACGCATCGGCGATTACTTTGCATCATCACGTTACGGCGTAGTACCAGACATCATCACCTGCGGAAAAGGAATGACATCGGGCTACTTCCCTATGGGAGCCATGATCGCTAATGAAAGGCTCTATGAGCCTTTCCGTAAAGGAACAAACACTTTCTTGCACGGATTCACCTTTGGCGGACATCCCGCCGGAGCTGCGGTGGCGTTAGCCAATTTAGATCTTTTCGAAAAGGAAAAGATCAACGAGAACGTCCGCGCAAGCGAGGGCGCATTCCTGGCAACCCTTGAAAAGTTATACGACCTGCCCATCGTCGGAGACATTCGCGGAGCCGGGTACTTTTATGGCATCGAGATGGTGAAGGACAAAGCAACACGCGAAACTTTCTCTAGCGAGGAGAGCGAAAAGCTGTTGCGCGGATTTCTATCCAAGGCGTTATTTGATAACGGCCTGTACTGCCGCGCTGACGATCGAGGAGACCCAGTTATTCAACTGGCGCCGCCACTTTTTTGTGGTCAAAAAGAATTTGATGAGATTGAATCCATATTGCGCAAGGTCCTCACCGAAGCCGCGTCTATCATCTTGTAATGACCGAAAAAAATCTCACTCACTTGCATCGGTCGCCGCACAAACAGACGAGCGATCCACTTATTGTCAAGGAAATTATCAGCCGAGCGATCTTGGCTCACGTCGCCATCGTCGTTCAGGATCAACCTTTCTGCATCCCCGTAGCATGCGCACCTTACGAGAATGAACTCCTGTTACACGGATCAACCGCCTCGCGACTATTCAAAGTTCTCGCGAGCGGAGCACCCGCTTGCGTGAGCATCACCAACATTCAGGCTCTGGTACTCGCCGCGTCCGCTTTCGACTCGTCTATGCACTATCAATCCCTCATGGCATTTGGTTCGGCGCGTGTCATTGAAGGTGACAAAAAGGCTCTCGCGTTGAATGCGCTAACGGACCACTTATTCCCCGAGCGACGCCAAGAACTTCGCGAATCGTCGCCAAAAGAGTTGCTGGCCACGAGCGTTTTAGCCTTCCCGCTTGATGAAATCAGCGTCAAAGTTTCAGCTGGGATCCCAGATCTATCATCGGACCTGGCGGCGTCGAGTTTATGGGTTGGCGTGCTTCCCATCTCGAGTCAGTATGGCAAGGCCAACCCAGTTAGTGGACTCGCCTCGAATGCCGAAGTACCTGCATACATATCCCGCTGGCCCATCAATCGAATTTGATGCCGCCCAGAATCAACCCGCAATGACAACCTCATTCATGATCTTGACTGGCGGACGAAGTTCACGATTTGGTTCTGACAAATCACAAATAGTTTTTGCAGGTCATACGCTGATGGATCGCACCTTGGAATCTCTGCCGGCAGGGGAAGTGGTTATAGTCGGCCCCTCTTTTAAACATGGCACCCGATCTATCGCTTTTACGCAGGAAGATCCCAAAGGTGGTGGCCCAGTCGCGGCTATCGCAGCCGGATTAGAGAAGATCACATCTGACTTGGTCGTAATTCTTGCAATTGACATGCCATACGCGGGAGAAATTGTGCCCCTCCTGCTATCTCGTTCCGTCGATAGAGATGCGTTAATACCAGCGGATTCGGCTGGTCGAGTCCAGCCATTATGCGCTATCTACCAAACCTCCGCCCTTCGGCGCGCGATTATCGAAATCGGAGATGTCTCCAACAAATCCATGAACCTTCTTCTGGGTGAGTTAGATTCCGAGACATTGATTGTTGATCCAACTGTGACGAGTAAACTCGTGGACATCGACACTCAAGCAGATCTTGAGAAAGTTTTAGAAACTTACAACCTAAAGAGGGAAGAGACTGAGGAAGAATGAAATCTTGGGTAGATTCGATACAAAAAGAATTGGGACTTAACGTCACCATCGATGTAGATTCAATTCTTGATGTGGCTAGAGATGCGGCACATGCAGTTGAAAGGCCAGCCGCCCCTGTTACAACATATTTACTTGGTATTGCAGTCGCGAATGGCCACGATCTCCACGAAGCTTGTGACAAGATCGCAGCCCTGGCAAAAGCCTGGCCAAAGAGCGAATGAACCAAGCGCGCGAACTAACTTGGGACCAAGCGCGCGAAAATGCCGCAACTATAAGTTCGGCACTTAGCACTGAGAAAGTTGCCCTCGATGAGAGCGTCGGCAGAACTACCGCAGAAGACCTGTTCGCGCTCTGTGATTTACCTACGTACACCACCTCCGCAATGGACGGATTTGCGCTTTGCGATGCTGGTCCGTGGAAAATTGTTGGCGAGATCAAAGCAGGTGAGCCATCCTCGACAATCGTTTTGCCTGGAGAGGCAATGCGAATTGCCACCGGAGCAGTGATCCCCAATGGCGTAGACACCGTCATCGAATGGGAGAGTGCGACCGTCGTCAATGATTTCGTCCATGCTTCCCCAAAACCCGGTGCGCATATCCGCCCGGCAGGAGCGGAATGCACGTTGGGAGATCTTCTCGTAGCCGATGGAACGAGCATCACTCCCGGAATCATCGGCTTCCTATCTGCAGCAGGTCACGATGATGTAGTTGTACGAACGAAACCGAGAATTGCCCTGCTACTGCTTGGTGATGAACTCCTTCTCTCGGGTCTGCCACACAGCGGACGAGTCCGCGATGCGCTTGGTCCGCAACTACCAGCGTGGTTAACTCGTATGGGAGCTGAAGTCGTTTGCCAAGATTATGTTGCCGATGAATTGTCAGAAGTGATTGCGGCGATAGGCGAAGTCGCAACTAAATGTGATCTCATCATTACGACCGGCGGAACCGCTGATGGACCACGCGATCATATTCATGCGGCGCTCTCCGATCTTTCCGCCACATTTGTCGTCGATCGAGTTCGTTCGAGACCAGGACATCCGATGCTTCTGGCACAACTACCTTTCAATCCCGAGCGACCACTGCCGCTCTTAGGGCTTCCTGGCAATCCTCAGTCAGCGATCGTCGGGCTCCTCACTCTCGGCTTGCCACTTATCGAAATTATGCTCGGTAAGGAATTTCACGAATTATCTGCCGTCAAAACAAAGTCTGAATTGAGCGCTCCGGAAAACTTCAACCGCCTCGTGCTCGGCAACCTCCATGATGGAGAATTCGTGTCAGGAGAATATTTGGGCTCAGCCATGTTGCGAGGATTAGCAAACTCGCAGGGCTTCGCGGTCGCACCAAGCGGGATAACTCCGGCTGGTTCCCTCGTTCGATGGCTCCCATTGCCCTGATATTCACGTATACGATTGCGAATTATGAGTACATCGGATGCAATTCCAGAAGTTTCCCTCACCCATATAGATGAATCGGGTCAAGCCCGCATGGTGGATGTGAGCGAGCGAGACATATCAGTGCGCGTGGCCACAGCATCTGCGAAAGTTTTGCTTTCATCGCAAGTAATTGCGGCCATGCGGGATAGATCCATTCCCAAAGGGGACGTGCTTGCAACCGCACGAATCGCCGCGATTATGGGTGCAAAAAAAACCTCAGAACTCATTCCGCTGTGTCATCCGATTGCAATTCATTCTGTTCAAGTTGCTCTTGAGATCGAAGATGATGGCGTTGCAATACATACTTGCGTAACTACTGCCGATCGAACCGGCGTTGAGATGGAGGCCCTGACAGCCGCGAGTGTTGCCGCACTCACCGTCATTGATATGGTGAAATCTTCCGACCCCCACGCGGTGATTTCTCATGTGCAAATGGAGAGTAAGGATGGCGGTCGTAACGGCGCCTGGAAGCGATGATGTCGGCCCCGACCGCAAGCATCATCACTGCAAGTACGCGCGCCTCCAACGGAATTTATGAAGATGTAAGTGGCGCAATTCTTGCGACTGGCTTAGTCGATCTTGGATTCCAAGTTCAGGCGCGCGTCCTAGTCCCAGATGATCGCGCCAAAATTTCTGGTGAGATTGAGAAATCATTGGCGCAAGGGATTCGGCTTATCGTGACCACAGGTGGCACGGGAGTCTCCCCCACCGATGTCACCCCCGAGGCAACTGCCCCGTGGATTGAGAAACTTCTCCCTGGAATGAGCGAAGCGATACGCGCCAATTCTCGAGCAAAGACGCCACTTTCGGATTTAACGCGAGGACTGGCAGGCACATCTGGAAGATCCCTCATACTAAATCTTCCTGGTTCGCCCGGCGGAGTGCGGGATGGATTAGTTGTAATCGCAAACCTTGCCCTGCACATTCTTAGCCAACTCGATGGCGAAGATCATTCGGGGCCCACGATATGATCATAGATATTCAAACTGAAATTGTTGATTCTCGAATTGATTTCGCAAAATTAATCAATGCCGTGGAATCCAATGAGTGCGGTGCAGTTGCAACGTTCTCAGGTAATGTTCGTTTGCATGACAAGGGTCGTGATGTGCTTTCACTTTCCTATGAAATACATCCAAGTACGGCGGAGGTGCTCAACCGAGTCGTGCAGGAAGTATGTGCGCGAAACGAAATTGCTCATGCTCGAGTCGCACATCGTTACGGAGACATTCCGATCGGCGAAGCGGCCTTGGTTGTTGCCGTATCCTCAGCCCATCGTCAAGCGGCGTTTAACGCCTGCTCTGAACTTGTAGATGAAATAAAATTACAGATTCCCATCTGGAAACATCAAGTATTTGCTGATGGAACTGATGAATGGGTCAACTGCGCATGACTCAGTTGATTGACTCTTTCGGCCGCGTTCACAGAGATCTCCGAGTTTCTCTGACCGACCGCTGTTCCCTTAGGTGCACCTACTGCATGCCCCACGACTTCAATACTTGGTTGCCATCGCAAGATCTACTTACGTCCGACGAGCTCATCATGGTCATTGATGTGGCCACGGAAAATGGAATCACCGAAGTTCGGTTGACTGGTGGTGAACCGCTCCTACGGCCTGACATTGTGGAGATAATTGGGCGTATCAAAACTCTGCCCAATGCTCCCGAACTCTCACTCACTACCAACGGTTTGCAGTTAACTCGATATGCCAAGGCTATGTTCGACGCTGGCCTCACCCGCGTTAACGTCAGCCTAGATACTCTCAGGGCCGAAACATTCGTCAAAATGACTTACAGAGATCGCATTGCTGATGTGTTCAATGGGCTTGATGCAGCCAAGGCGGCCGGTCTTGCTCCGATCAAAATCAACACGGTGTTGATGCGGGGCTTGAACGATAAGGAAGCTCCTGCACTTCTTGAGTGGGCACTACGCGAAGGTTTCTACTTGCGCTTCATCGAGCAGATGCCACTCGATGCCGGCGGGATCTGGAATCGATCAACTATGGTCACCTCTGATGAGATTCAAGCTTCGCTTCAGCCCTTTTATTCACTCACCGCCATCGGTGCACGAGGATCTGCTCCCGCCGAAGAGTTCCTGATAAACGGAGGACCTCATAAGGTCGGAATCATCGCCAGCGTGAGCCAACCCTTCTGTGGCGCATGCGATCGGCTCCGCTTAACATCGGATGGCCAAATTAGATCCTGCTTATTTTCCAAAGATGAGACCGATCTACGAAAGATTCTGAGGGATCCCTCGCACTCCACCGCTTCTCTTCGCGTAGAGATTGCCAAACGTTTTTCACATACGGTCGCCGCCAAATTAGCCGGACATGGCATAAATGATCCGGCCTTTATCCAACCACCGCGTCCCATGTCTGCAATTGGCGGTTAAAGAGCCCCTCCTGCAAATGGAGGAAGAACATCCATTTCCTGTCCAACGTTAACGTGCAACGCCAAGTCATGACATATCTGCCCGTCAATGAGAATGCTGCAGCGCGAAAATACTTGTGCTGCCTGCAAATTCGCGGTTGATATTCGATCCAATATTTCTTGCACGCTGGCTGGTTCAGTTTCAATCTCTGAACGACCAACGGCCGCGCGGGCCGCAGCGAATAAGCGAACACGCACCAACTTGCCTTGATAAATGCTCAACTCGTGAACGCCTGACGTAGTTGATTTCGCAACACAAAAACTACAGTAACTGCAACAAGTGCCATCATGGCGCTGAGTGTGTAAGCAGTACCACGATCTAAATCGGCAGAAAAGTAGACTTGCATGGGCCATGTTTGAGTTACTCCTGGCAATGACCCAGCAAACATCATCGTAGCTCCGAACTCCCCCAGAGCGCGAGCCCACGCGAGAATCAAACCTGTGACGATTCCATTTCGCGATTGCGGAAGAGCAATCCAAGAAAATATCCCACGCGCGCTTGCTCTATCAATTTCTGCCGCATCTTCTAAATCAACGGGTAAATGACGAAATGTTGACTCCACTACTAATGCAAGAAAGGGCATCCCGACAAATATTCCGGTAAGCACCACAGCCCAAGATGTGAATGGCAAAGACCATCCAGTGAGGTCGTACACGTACTTTCCCAGCAACCCGTTTCTGCCAAGCAATGCCAGTAGTGCCATGCCTGCCACTGTGGGCGGCAACACGATCGGCGCAAGAACCAATGGTCGAAGAATATTGGTGACGCGATGGTTTCCGCGTGCCAATATCCATGCAAGCGGCACACCTAGGAGTCCGCATACGGCAGCTGCAAGAACGGAGGTCCAAAGTGAGAGTCCAATTGCCTGAAGAGATTCTGGCTCTGACAACCGAGTCAGCGCCGTACTCCAAGGAACTTTCACGAGTAAGGCGATCAAAGGAAGAATCAAGAGCAAGCTCGCTAAGGAAGCCAAGATGAGATTCGTCGAGTCCAACTTCTTCCTCACCTGGCCACTCCAAATCCTGCCGTGGAGAGAATTTTGCGACTTCTGGGCGAGAATATTTCAATTAGGAACTTTTGACTTGCAACGCGATGCTTGCTTTGACGTACAAGTGCTATCGGATAATTCGTCGTGGCAGCAAGGGGATTCGGAAACGCGACTTCCCGCAATTTATTCCTATTTGCCAAGTAGTCAGAGTGATAAATGAACGCAGCATCAACTTCACCGGCGAGCAATTTACTTACAACGCTCGCAACATTGGGTTCGTACGAGACTGGTCTCGTAATCACTATCCGCAGGGACTTTAGGGCGGAATCCGTCGCAACACCGCATGCAACTGTTGATGCGCACTGCACCCACTTCACTGATTTCTTATTTAAGTCCGAAAAGGTTGCTACCAAATCCCTATTTGATCGTGGGTGGGCCAGCACGATGGTATTCGTCGCAAAAATCTTTGGCGCGAGTACTAGTTTCTTCGCACGCATCATGTCTGGACTTGACGCTGCTGCGAAAACATCAGCGGGAGCTCCATCAGCAATTTGCGAGGCGAGGACGGAAGATGCCAAAAACGAGAATTTCAGCGAAATGCCGGGATTATCGCGTTCAAATAGGGCGCCTATCTTCGTAAAAGTCCCGCTCAAACTTGAAGCGGCGAAGATCGTCAAGGAAACTTTCTGCTTCGTAGTAGCGCTTACCGCCGGACTCGTCGGAAAGAGCGTCACTATTAGAGTTAGTGAGCAGATTAATGCGGATTTGCGGCGAGCAATCACTAAGTCATCCTAACAGCGGTGAATATTTCTTAGCACTGCCTTCGCGTGCAAAAGCCATCAAAGTAAGGTTGAACTCGTTAGCCAGATTGATTGCCAAGGAAGTAGGCGCTGAAACACCGACTAAAGCGGAAACCCCGGACACAATGGCTTTTTGCACGATTTCATAGCTGATTCTTCCTGAGACGACCAACGTCCAGTCATCCAGTGGTAATTCACCTGCGATCAAAGCGGCACCGACCACCTTGTCAACTGCATTGTGCCTGCCCACGTCTTCTCGAACCCAACTCACCTCACCAAACTGATCCACCAATAATGCAGCGTGCAATCCTCCAGTGCGCTCGAAAATACTTTGACGACCACGTAACAGCTCCGTCACGCTGGCCAAGTATCCACTTGTCTTTTTTGAAGTAGCGACAGGCAATACTCCACGATGATGAAGATCAGCGATATTTGTTGATCCGCAAACTCCGCATGCCGAGGACATGGTAAATCTACGATTGAGTTCGCGCGGATACGAGGGGGCAGCAGAGGAAATCTCTGCAATCACAATATTTGCGCGCTGCCTTGGAGTGAGTGCGCGATCCCCACACGTTTTCACGTTAAGTAATTCTGTGGGAGAGGTAAGGAAGCCCTCTCCCCACAAGAAACCTGTTGCTAATTCAATATCCGCACCGGGTGTTCGCATCGTTATTCCAAGTTGATCTTCTACTTGATCCTTCCTAATCCGAATCTCCAGCGGTTCCTCAACGACGACTGAATCTATGAACTTCTCGGAAGTCTCTGTTCGCTCGGCACTTACCCTTGCAATCGAGGAGGGCGCTAAATGACGTTCTGTCATGTCAGGACTGAATTTGCTCTGACTGCAAAGCCAGCGCCCGCACCACGATCGGCGCAAGATGCCCCGAGTCAATTTCTTCAGCGAGGCGTTTCCGCATAGCGGGAGTCCAAAATTGCTCTATATGTTGAGTTACCGCATACTCGGGAGCCGCCGAAGTAGAAGTGTTTTGCGCGATTTGATTCGCCATTCGAATCAAAGAATCCCTTTGGATGTCGCCGCTCATTCGGTGAGGGGCGGCCATCTGGGCAACCTTCGTGGTCGGTTCTACCTGTACTGCAGTGACTTTATATTCGGGGCAGTTGGTCGCCCAATCGGAGAATTCAGTTGTGATGACGTTAGCTCCGCTTTCCGGGAAATGGAATGTTGTGTAGACAACTCCGGCTGGAACCTCAGCGGTGATGTGCGCTCTAAGCACAGTCTCTCCGATTCGACTAGATAATCTCACCCATGTTCCCTCGGCTATGCCGCGCAATTGCGCATCTGATTCATGAATTTCCAGTACATCTTCCGAGTGCCAGATGACATTGGCAGTGCGACGAGTTTGAGCTCCGACGTTGTATTGACTCAAAACTCGTCCAGTTGTCAGCAAGAGTGGAAATTTGCGAGAGGCGTGTTCATCGGTGGGAACAAAAGGAGTCTCCATGAAACAACCTTCTCCCCTCACAAAGTGATCTATATGCATCACGGGAGTGCCATTGGGGCTGTTCTCGTTGCACGGCCACTGGAGACTTCCAACTTCGTCCAATTTTTTAAATGAAACACCCGCAAAAGTTGGTGTTGTGGCCGCAATTTCATCCATGATCTCCGCGGCACTTTCGTAACGCATTGCAAAACCCATTGCTTGGGAGAGATCACATGTGACTTCATACTCCGATTTACCTGTCCTAGTTTTCATCACCGGTCGCACTCGATTGATTCTTCTTTCAGCGTTGGTAAATGTTCCATCCTTTTCCAGAAAAGATGTGCCAGGAAGAAATACATGCGCAAACTTTGAAGTTTCATTGAGGAATAAATCTTGAACAATTACCAACTCCATCGCCTTGAGTGCATTTTGTACATGAGCCGTATTGGGATCAGATTGGGCGATGTCTTCCCCCTGCACATAAAGTCCCTTAAATTCGTCAGAAATAGCCGCATCGAACATATTTGGAATTCGCAATCCAGGTTCGGGCCTTAGCGTCTTTTTCCAAACCTTCTCGAAAACTGCGCGGGTTGCTGGGTTGGAAATATGACGATAGCCGGGCAATTCATGAGGAAAAGAACCCATGTCGCATGATCCTTGGACATTGTTCTGACCTCGCAAAGGATTTACGCCAACTCCTGGGCGTCCGATATTTCCTGTTGCCATTGCCAAATTTGCAATTCCCATCACCATGGTCGAGCCCTGGCTGTGTTCGGTGACCCCCAATCCGTAATAAATCGAAGCGTTTTTCGCGGTTGCGTAAAGTCGGGCTGCTTGGCGCACTTGATCTGCCGGAACGCGCGTGAAAGCCTCCAAAGCTTCCGGGCTGTTGGCGGGAAGGGCAATAAATGTTTCCCACCGATCGAAAGCGTTCTGCTCACAACGCTCCTCCACAAAAGCCCTATCAACCAATCGTTCTTCAACAATGACATGAGCCATCGCATTAATTATTGCCACGTTGGTACCAGGCATTAACTGCAAATGGGCGGCGGCCCGAATGTGGGGAGTTTTGACAAGTTCGATCATTCGCGGATCGACGACTATTAACTTTGCACCTCGGCGGATGGCTTTCTTCATCCGTGAAGCAAATACCGGATGCGCCGACGTGGGGTTTGCACCGATGAGCAGAATAACATCTGAGTGTTCAACCGATTCAAAATCCTGAGTTCCAGCTGATGTGCCAAATGTCTTGCTCAGCCCGTACCCGGTCGGCGAATGACAAACGCGCGCACAGGTGTCCACATTGTTATTTCCAAAAGCTGCGCGGATCATTTTTTGCACAACGTAAACCTCCTCATTTGTGCAACGGGATGAGGTGATCCCGCCAATACTGTCAACCCCGAACCTACTTTGAATATCGAGCAACTTGCTGGCAGCGAAACTGATTGCCTCTTCCCAGGAAACCTTTTGCCAGTCATCCTCCATCGAATCCCTAATCATCGGATCCGTGATGCGATCAGAATGCGTGGCATACCCCCACGCAAATCGGCCCTTCACACACGAGTGACCCGCGTTTGCTCCGCCTTCTTTGAGAGGCACCATCCGAACTAATTCATCACCGCGCACCTCCGCCTTGAACGAACATCCAACGCCGCAATATGCGCACGTTGTGACGATCGAACGAGTTGGAGCACCAATTGTTAGAAGAGTCTTCTCCGTAAGTGCACCAGTGGGACACGCTTGAACGCAGGCTCCACAGGAAACACATTCGCTATCGATAAATGAAGTGCCTGATGCAGAAACCCTCGACTCGAATCCACGACCCTCAATCGTTAGGGCAAAAGTTCCTTGTATTTCGTCACACGCTCGGACGCAACGATTACAGACAATGCACTCAGTGGAATCAAAAGTGAAATATGGATTTGACTCATCCTTTGGCAAATCTTTGTGAGTGCGCCCTGAATACCGCACCTCCTGCAGTCCCACTTGCTTGGCCATCGATTGCATCTCACATTCATCGCCTGTGGCACACACCTCAGGATGATCTGACATGTACAACTCCATGACACCCCGTCGAATTCGACTCAGACGCTCGCTGTCGGTCGAGACTCTCATCCCCTCTAACACGGGTGTGGTGCATGAAGATGGAGTTCCGTTTCGGTCCACTATTTCCACTATGCAGAGCCGGCACGAACCAAACGCCTTCAAGGTGTCAGTTGCACAAAGTTTGGGGATTTTGATTCCTGCCATGGAGGCCGCACGCAAAATAGATGTTTGGGCCGGAACAACAAGGGAAATTCCGTCGATTTCACATGTAACAGAATCGGTCCGGTCACTAGCGGGGGTACCGAAGTCGGGCTCGATCAGAAGCGGCACTCTAATCTCCCCCTTCTGATTCAAAATCTTCCGCAAAATGTAGCATCGCACTTCGGACAGCAAGTGGGGTAAGACCACCCATCGCACATAGCGACCCATCTGCCATCACATCCAGGAGATCCAAAAGAAGCCCGCGATTCATGGAGACTTCGATACCCTGCGAAATTTTGTGGAGTGTTTCAGCACCGCGTACAGCTCCCACCCTGCAGGGCGTGCATTTGCCACAGGATTCCTCCGCACAGAATTCCATGGCGAACTTTGCTTGCCCTGTCATATTTACCGTTTCGTCAAAGATAACTACGCCACCATGTCCCAACATTCCGCCTGCGGCCAAGAGGGACTCGTAATCCATGGACACGTTAAAGAGGGACTTAGGGAAATAGGCACCTAATGGACCGCCTACCTGCACAGCCTTCACCGGCCGCGCGCTGAGCGTTCCGGCTCCGTAATCATTTACTAAGTCACCAAGCAAAATGCCGAACGACGTTTCGACAATTCCACCGCGTGCCACATTTCCGGAAAGTTGAAAAACTTGCGTGCCCAATGAGCGACCCACTCCACGACTGGCATAGGAATCAGCTCCCAGTTCAAGAATTCGTGGGACCGTCGCAAGAGTAAGTACATTGTTAATCAACGTCGGCTTTCCGAACAGCCCTTCATTCGCTGGTAGTGGCGGCTTGGATCTCACCACGCCACGTTTTCCCTCGATACTCTCCAACATCGCAGTTTCTTCGCCACAAATATACGATCCAGCGCCAACGCGGATACGAATATCAAATGAAAAGTCTGAGCCGAGAATCGAAGCGCCTAACCATTTCTTTTTTCGGGCGAGATCGATTGCGTCCTGCATTGCCGCAATCGCGGCGCGGTATTCAGATCGAATAAAGATAATTCCTTCATCTGCCCCCACCGCAACGGCGGCGATCGTCATACCTTCGATGAGAGTGAATGGATCACCTTCCATCAGCATTCGGTCAGCGAACGTACCGCTATCTCCTTCGTCTGCATTGCAACAAATATATTTCTTTGAACTCGCGGCTTGGGCAACAGTCCTCCATTTGATTCCAGCTGGAAACCCTGCCCCTCCTCGACCTCGCAATCCCGATGCAACAATTTCTTCAACAATCTCAAGGGAATTGAGACCTAAAGCACGCCGCAATCCGATCATGCCTCCATGAACTTCGTAATCATCAGTAGAAAGCGGATCGACTATGCCGACTCGCGCGAAAGTAAAACGATCTTGTCGTTTGATCCAATCAATTTCGTCACTTAGGCCCAAAAACAACGGATGGTTTGCGCCAAAGTAGAACTGAGAATCAAAAAGTGAAGGCACTACCTCCGCGCTCATCGGACCATATGCAACACGTATGCCGTCCACTTCGACTTCGACTAGTGGCTCGAGCCACATCGCACCGCGCGACCCAGTGCGGACTATCTCGAGTTCGACTTTTCGTGCCCGTGCCTCTTGCGAAATGGCCCGTGCAACGTCATCGGCTCCGACGGACTTAGCCGCAGAATCTTTGGGAACGAAAACGCGCACGGGTTTCATCGTCGCAATTCACTTTTGCTGAGTTCAGATCTTATTTTCTCTACTGTGCTTCGCCCGATTAGCACTTCGTCTACAAAAGCTGCTGGGCCGAGCGCACAATTTCCCAGGCAATAGGCCGCCTGAATTTCTACATCAGCATTAGTCTCACCTATGCGTGTACCGCAAGACCTCTCGATCGCTTCCACAAGAGAACGCGAACCGAGTGATTGACAAGCCTCTGCAACGCATATCTGCACTAAATGGTTTGGTGGTGGGGTACGACGCAAATCGCGATAAAAAGTCAGGACACCATGTACCTCAGCCCGAGAAACGTTGCAGGCAGCCGCAACTAATTCAATATCTTTATCGCACACATATCCAAATCTTGACTGCAAGGCTTGTAACGAAATAAGTAATGGCCCCGGCTCATCGCGAGTGGTATCAAGAACGGCCGTTGCCGATTCCTTACTCCACTTAGTTCGCTTGCCCCGGGTCCCCGCCATAATCAGAACAATCCCACAACTTTTCCGTCAATGTAATCGATGCGTTCGCTTGAGGGCACTTTCGGTAAGCCCGGCATTGTCATTATTTCGCCACACACCATGACCACAAATTCTGCGCCAGCCGAAAGACGAACTTCTCGCACGTTTATGGAGTGACCAGTTGGTGCGCCTTTGAGAGCAGGGTCAGTCGAGAAGGAGTACTGGGTCTTCGCAATGCAAATTGGAAACCGACCATAACCTCCTTCTTCCATCTCCTTAATTCGATTCCGAACTTTAGTGTCAGCCGTAACTTCACTTGCGCCGTATACCTTTGACGCAACCAGATTGAGTTTTTCCCAAAGAGTTGCTTCATCTGGATAAACAAAAGTCATTTTGCTGGGTTGTTGGCACAACTCGACTACGGCATGGGCTAAGTCCTCTGCCCCCGCGCCCCCATCACTCCAATGAGTGGAAAGCACTATCCGCACGCCTAAGCCTTCGACGACATCGCGAAGCAAGGCAACTTCGGCGGGAGTATCAGTCACGAAATGGTTGATCGCCACCACAATCGGAATGCTATATACATCGAGAATATTCGAAACATGCTTTTCAAGATTCACAATTCCTGCTCGCAGGGCCTCAAGATTCTCGAGCGTGAGATTTTTGGGATCCGCTCCACCGTGGAATTTCAGAGCCCGAATTGTAGCGACCAGGACACATGCGGAAGGTCGCAGCCCCGATTTCCTGCACTTAATATCCACGAACTTCTCAGCCCCAAGGTCGGCTCCAAATCCTGCTTCCGTCACTACATAATCAGCCAATTTTAAAGCTGCGGTTGTTGACACAACTGAATTGCAGCCGTGCGCGATATTTGCGAAAGGTCCACCATGGATAAATGCGGGAGTATTTTCAAGAGTCTGCACTAGGTTAGGTTGAAAGGCATCTTTCAAAATCACCGTCATTGCACCTTGCGCATTGAGATCAGATGCTAAGACTGGTTTCTTGCCTCGCGTGTAGCCGACAACAATCTTTGACACTCGCTGTTTCAAATCTTCAATTGAAATGGCGAGGCAAAAAATCGCCATAATTTCGGAGGCCACCACAATATCGAAGCCGTCTTGTCGTGGATTGCCGTTAGCAACTCCGCCTAGGGAGATGACAATGTCGCGCAAGGCGCGATCGTTCATGTCTACTACTCGTTTCCACGTTACTCGTCGTACATCAATATCGAGTAAGTTTCCGTGATGGATGTGATTGTCAACCAGTGCTGCAAGTAAATTGTTTGCCAATGCGATCGCCGCAAAATCTCCCGTAAAATGCAGGTTTATATCCTCCATAGGTACAACTTGGGCATAACCGCCACCCGCCGCACCGCCCTTCATTCCAAAGACCGGACCGAGGGAAGGTTCACGCAAACAGATCATCGAACTCTTACCGATGCGACGCAAAGCATCACCTAATCCAACCGTGGTGGTGGTCTTTCCCTCCCCTGCCGGGGTCGGACTAATGGCGGTAACAAGGATTAATTTGCTGCCATCGCGCTGTGGGAGAGAATCAAGATATGGAAGAGACACTTTGGCTTTGTAATAACCATAAGGTTCAAGATATTTCGCATCAATTCCCAAATCTGCACCAACTTCAATAATTGGCTTCATCACTGCTGCTTGCGCAATCTCGATGTCAGACACTTCTGTGACCCCCACATCACAATCCCGCAAGTTATTTCGAGCGGTTACTACAACGAGTCTATTGCTGAGGGCCATTAAAAGTGTCGGAAATACCGCACAGATTCCTGCCCTAATTCACTTAGGAATTTGCATAGCAGGGGTCGTTTTTTGCTTTTCTGCCCCGGCTAGCTGTCCGCAAGCACCATCGATTTCCCGTCCACGAGTATCTCTGACCGTTGTCGGAACTGCATAACTTTCCAAAATTCTTACAAACTCTGTTTGCGCCTCTGGGCGTGAAGCTGTCCACTTAGATCCCGGAGTTGGGTTCAAGGGAATCAAGTTGACATGCGCATTGCGATTCTTTAGAAGTCGACCAAGCAGATCAGCGCGCCATGTTTGATCGTTAATATCCCGAATAAGTGCGTACTCGATGGAATATCTACGTCCCGTCTTTGCTGCGTAAGCATCGGCCGCAGTCAATACTTCCTTTACATTCCACCTGGAGTTAATCGGTACCAATGTGTTTCGCAGTTCATCATCTGGTGTGTGTAATGAAACTGCAAGAGTCAACGGCAAACCTTCTTCAGTCAACTTCTCTATTCCATTTACAAGACCGACGGTGGACATCGTTATCGAGCGGGCACTTATTCCCAGCCCGTGCGGATTGGCATCGGTAATGTTTCGTACCGCGCGCATGACCGCCACATAATTGGCCATGGGTTCGCCCATACCCATGAACACTATGTTTGAGAGTCGCGTCGATCCGCCTGGTAATTCACCGAGTGCGCAAGCACGGGCAGCAGCAACAATCTGGGCGGTAATTTCACCTGCCGTGAGATTGCGTGTTAATCCGGCTTGACCAGTCGCGCAGAACGGGCAGTTCATTCCACAACCGGCTTGCGAGGAAATACAAACAGTAGTCCGGTCCGTGTAGCGCATGATTACGCTTTCAACCAAGACGCCATCGTGCAAACGCCATAAGTCTTTGCGCGTCATGCCATTGTCGCACGTTACTGATCTGACTAATTCAATTAAGGTCGGGGTCAACAATTCTGCAAACTTGTCGCGCATTTCCAGTGGAATATCAGTCCATGTTTGAGGCTCTGAGGCAAAATGAGTGAAGTAGTGATTCTCAACTTGATTGGCGCGAAAGGCTGGTAGCCCTAACTCAGTTGCAAAAGCGCGTCGATCCTCTGGCGAAAAATCCGCGATATGACGCGGTGATTTTTTGCGCAAAACAGGTTCGTCAAATACCAACTTGATCTCTGCGGGTTCTGATGACCTTGTCATAAGTAGCGCTTCACAATCTCTAGTGCCAGCCAAACTGCGGGACCTGAAAGTAGCGCAGAATCGAGTCGGTCAAGCATTCCACCGTGGCCCGGTAGCAACGAGCCCATATCTTTTAGTGACAAGTCTCGCTTCATCGCGCTTTCGATGAGATCTCCGCTGGTAGCAGTGAAGACAACCATCAAACCGACGATAGACCCGACCCACCAGTGTTCGTTCAACAAATAATGGAAACTGATTGAGCCTCCAGCAATCGTGAAGACGAGCGAACCGGCTAGTCCTTCCCAGGTCTTCTTGGGACTGATCTTCGGCACGAGTGGATGCTTACCGATCAGCACTCCCACCAAATATCCGAAGGTGTCATTGCAGCTGATAAGGATCACGAATGTCATAACGCGACTCAGGCCGTCTTCTGGTCGTGCTAGCAAAATTAAGAATCCGGCAAGAAATGGCAGATAAATTAAGACCAAAGTTGTAGCAGTTGCGCTGCGGATGAACCCGTCCGGGCCACGACGTAGTAGGTGCACCAGCAAGATCGGGAGGCAGAAAGCTGTGGCGATTGCCAATCCCTCGACGCCACCGCGCCACGTCGCCACGGTCAAAACCATTGTGGCAATTATGAGCGCCGGTGCGGAAATATAAGTCTGGGTTGAGCTAAATGCGCGGGTAATCTCGCGGATTCCCAAGATAGTCGCAAGACCGATAAGGCCCGCAAATAATTCTCTTTGAAATGCGAGGGTAAACCAGACAATTGCAACGATGCTCGCACTGACCGCGATCGAGGGTAGAAGTTTGCGGCCCGCTCTCTTATTTATCGCTTCGTTGATCGAGTGCAAATCGTCCATTTCTGTGAAGAACCCTCAGACTTCGAGAAGTTCAATCTCCTTATGCTTAAGTAGGTCGTCAATCTTAGAAACATGATCTCCAGTGAGTTTCTCAAGTTCTTTCTCGCCTCTGGTCAAGTCGTCTTTGCCGATGTGGCTATCTTTCTCGAGTTTCTCCATGGCCTCTTTGGCGCTGCGGCGAATGTTGCGCAGTGAGATCTTGGCATCTTCGGCCTTGGTGCGGACAACTTTGATGTATTCCCTACGACGCTCTTCGGTAAGTTGTGGGAACGCAACTCGAATAACCACTCCATCATTTCCTGGATTCACGCCGAGGTCGGACTCACGAATCGCTTTCTCGATTGAGGCCATAGCGCCTTTATCGAATGGGGAAATAATCGCCATTCGTGCTTCTGGAACTTGAAATGAGGCAAGTTGTGAAAGGGGGGTGAAAGTCCCGTAGTAATCCACCATGATCTTGTTGAACAGGGATGGGTGCGCGCGACCTGTGCGGATAGAAGAAAAATCTTCCTTGGCGACTTCGAGCGCTTTATCCATTTTTGTCTCGGCGTCTTTTAGCGTTCCGGCGACATCACTCATGACAACTCCTCATAATTCATCTTCATTATTATCGGTGACATGAAGTTCTTCACGCAACCAAAGTTCCAATTACTTCTCCACGCACCGCGCGTCCTATGTTTCCATTTCTCATCAAGTCAAAAACTACAATGGGCAAATTATTCTCCCGACACAAACTAAATGCTGCTGCATCGGCTACCGCAAGGGACTTGGTCAGCACCTCGTCGTAAGAAATGGTGTCGTACTTGACCGCGGTTGGATCCTTCCGGGGATCTGCGGAGTAGACACCGTCCACGCCACTTTTGGCAAGCAATAGCGCTTCTGACCCAATTTCCAGAGCACGTTGGGCAGCGACAGTGTCGGTTGTGAAGAACGGCATTCCAGCACCGGCTCCAAAAATTACTACGCGGCCCTTTTCAAGGTGTCGAATTGCCCGGCGGGGAATGTACGGTTCGGCAACTTGACCCATCGTGATAGCAGTCTGCACTCGGGTATCAATTCCTTGCTTTTCCAGAAAATCCTGCAACGCCAAACAGTTCATTACCGTTCCAAGCATGCCCATGTAGTCGGCGCGAGCGCGATCCATTCCGCGCTGCTGTAACTCTGCTCCGCGGAAGTAATTTCCTCCACCTACCACAATGGCAACCTGAACGCCCGAACGCACTACATCTGCTATTTGTTTTGCAACATCCTGTACGACGTCTGGATCTACGCCAATTCCTTTTTCTCCGCCAAAAACTTCGCCAGAAAGTTTAAGGAGCACTCGCCCGTAAGTACCTCTACTGCCGGGCATGAGTGCTCCTCTACTTTCAAGATTCTTTGAACTACTAGAGTCTAAAGGTCTTGCCTATTTAGTTATTGACCCACGCGGAAGCGATGGAATGCCTTTACGGCGGTATCCGCCTCAGCCAGAATCTGCTTGACGGTCTTCTTGGCGTCCTTCGCAAATGCCTGCTCAATAAGGCTGACTTCCTTCACAAATCCGGTGATGCGTCCTTCGACGATCTTAGAAAGTGATGCCTCTGGCTTGCCTTCGTTACGGGCAGTCTCTTCCGCAACGCGTCGCTCATTTTCAATGAGGTCAGCAGGAACATCTTCACGATTTACGTAGGAAGGAGCAAAGGCGGCGATGTGCTGCGCAATGTCCTTTCCGACGTCAATTGCATCCTTCGTAAGCTGAACCAGCACGCCAACCTGCGGAGGCAGATCTGGGCTGGTGCGGTGCAGGTAGATGCCCAAAGGAGATCCGTCCAAAACTGCGATACGGCGAATTTCAATCTTCTCGCCAAGAGCCGCGTTGGCGGTCTCAACGGCAAGTTGCACAGTCTGACCAGGAGTAATTTCTGAAGCCAGGAATGCATCCAGGTCAGAATTCTTCGACTCTGCCAAGTGAGACAAAAGTTCCTCGGCAAGCGCCTGAAAGCGATCACCTTTGGCTACGAAATCTGTCTCGCAATTGAGCTCGAGCATGACTCCAAGATTTCCCTGCACCTTCGCAACGACGAGCCCATTTGAAGTTGTACGGCCTTCTCGCTTGGTGATTCCTTTGAGACCTTTGACGCGAATAATGTCAACGGCCTTGTCGAAATCACCTTCTGCCTCGTCTAAGGCTTTCTTGCAATCGAGCATTCCTGCTGCGGTTGTTTCGCGAAGTCGCTTGACGTCTGCTGCTGAGTAATTCAATTTATGCCTCCGGAGTTTCAACTGTTACAGGAGTTTCAACTACCACAGGCGTTTCAACTACTACAGGAGCTTCAACTACTACAGGAGCTTCAACTGCATCTGTTGCAGGTGTTCCTGTAAGTATCTCTTTTTCCCAATCTGCCAGTGGCTCTCCTGCCGCAACTGTCTCAACATCGGGCTTTGCTTCTTCCTTGATTGCATTTGCGGCACGGGCCTGAAGACCGGCGGCAATTGCATCGGTTATAACTCGAGTTAGAAGTCCGATCGAGCGGATTGCATCGTCGTTACCAGGAATCTTGAAATCAACTTCGTCTGGATCGCAATTTGTATCCAAAATTGCGATGACAGGAATTCCGAGCTTCTTAGCCTCAGCGACTGCGAGGTGTTCCTTCTTGGTATCGACAACCCAGATTGCACTCGGCAACTTGGTCATGTTTCTAATTCCGTTGAGGTTCTTGTTAAGCTTCTCGCGCTCACGGCGCAGAACAAGCAATTCCTTCTTGGTCAGAAGTTGATCGTTCGCAGATTCAAGAGCCTCGAGCTCTTTGAGGCGCTGAATACGCTTGTAAACGGTTGGGAAGTTGGTAAGCATGCCGCCGAGCCAACGCTCTGTGACGTAAGGCATTCCGACTCGCGCTGACTGCTGAATGATCGGCTCTTGCGCTTGTTTCTTGGTGCCGACGAAAAGAACATGTCCGCCGTTAGCGACAATACCCTTAACAAATTCGTAGGCGCTATCAATAAGACCAAGTGATTGCTGAATATCGATTATGTAGATGCCATTGCGCTCGGCAAAAATAAAACGCTTCATCTTGGGATTCCATCGACGAGTTTGGTGTCCGAAGTGGACTCCGCTGTCGAGAAGTTCTCGCATTGTTACAACCGCCATCGCGGCACACTCCTTCTTGCTAACTTCCCAATCAACAACGTGATGGTGAAGTTCGCTCTCGGTTATTGGATCGACACTGTGTCGACCCGCTAGCGCTCAGACACCGACCAGGGATATTTCCCCGGACCGAGGTGGTACTTACTGGGCGCGTGAAGTCGCCTGAAAAATAGACATATTTTTCTGACGCTGGTGGAATCCTACCCGACCGACGCAGTTGCCTCGAACCGTTTTTTAGCCGATTAAGCGCGCGGATGGGCCTGTTTGAAGGCTCTTTGCAGACGTTCAGTGGAAACATGAGTGTAAATCTGGGTCGTCGCAAGGGATGCATGGCCCAATATTTCCTGCACTGTTCGCAAATCCGCCCCGCCTTCAAGTAGGTGGGTAGCAGCTGAATGACGCAACGCGTGCGGACCCAGCCGCTCGACTCCTTCCAGGGCAGCCAAAGCGTTGTAAACGATGGTGCGAACAGTGCGTTGGTCGATGCGTTTGCCGCGCACCCCTAAGAAAATCGCCTCCCCCGAATCCGCGCGGACAAGTTCTAACCGACCCTCTGCTATCCAGAGTTTAAGGGCGCGGGTTGCGGGATTTCCAAGCGGAACAGTGCGCTCCTTATTTCCTTTGCCGAGGACACGAATTGTCTGTCGTTCATAGTCGACATCGCGCAGATCAAGTCCGCACACTTCCGCAACTCGGGCACCGCTGGCGTACAGAATTTCAACCAAAGCACTGTCTCGTTTCGAAATCGCATCTGCTTCTTCGCCCACCCGCGTCAACAAAGCGTCCATGGCCAGTTTCGCATTAGGAATATCCAGCACTTCTGGGAGTACACGATGAGTTTTTGGTGTGGCTAGAGTCGCCGCGACATCACTTGCGACAAATCCGTTTTTGAAAGCCCAGTGTGAAAAAATCCGAATGGAGACTGCTCGGCGCGAGAGCGTAGTACGAGCCGCACCTTTTACTTGCATCGTTGCCAGCCAAGATCTAATAACTGAAAGATCCAATTCTTCGAGACTCGATTTTCCCAGCGTCTGCATCTGGTCGAACAAACTTTGCAGGTCCCCCAAGTAGGCACGAAGTGTATGGCGAGCCAGATTTCGTTCATCACGTAAGTACTTTTCAAAAGCGTTTGTCGCTTTCGAAAAATCTGATTCAGACATGACTTAAGGCTACTCGGGTGATCTCCCTTGGAGCAGCAAGCCGAAGGTCAAAGCATCTTCAAGTGCCATCGCCGAAGCAGCGATCACGTTCTCGTGCACGCCAACAGTGCTCCATTCGGCTTGACCATCGGTGGTCTCGACGAGGACTCGAGTAATCGCTCCGGTTCCCAATCGACCTTCCAGGATTCGCACCTTGTAGTCCGTGAGTTCGAGGTTGGCAATTTCAGGATAGAGCGAATTCAATCCGGTGCGTAGGGCGTTATCAAGCGCATTTACAGGACCATTGCCTTGCCCCGTACACGAAATGAGTTCGCCGCGTGCCATGATCGTGACTTCCGCGGTGGTCACAATCACACCTTCTTCCGAACGTTCCACCGTCGTAATCCAATGTTCGATCGTGAAAAATGCGGGACGCTTTCCAGTGGCCTCTTCGCGAAGTAAAAGTTCGAACGACGCATCCGCCGCTTCGAAAGTGAAGCCACGTGATTCCATCTCCTTCACTTTCTCAACAACTCGTCCAATGAGTTCGCGATCTCCCCCGAGATCAATTCCGAGTTCTTGCGATTTTAATTCGATGGAAGCGCGGCCAGCCAGTTCCGAGACCAGCATTCGCATGTCATTTCCAACAGCTGCAGGATCTTCATGCTGATAAAGTGCAGGATCAACTTTAATTGCGCTGGCATGTAGACCTGCTTTGTGAGCGAATGCAGAAACACCAACATAAGGTTGGCGCGCACTTGGAGATACATTGGTGACTTCCGCAATCGCATGTGAAATGCGAAATGCTTCATGAAGTAAGCCTTTCGGAAGCACTTGCTGGCTCTTCTTCAACTGCAAATTGGCGATGATCGTCACAAGATCGGCGTTACCCGTTCGCTCTCCGTATCCGTTGAGAGTTCCCTGCACGTGCGTTGCTCCCGCGGCAACCGCAGCCATGGAGTTAGCAACCGCGCAGCCCGTGTCGTTGTGGCAGTGGATACCGAGTCGAGCCGAACTTTTTGAAAGCACTTCGTGAACTACTTGCGAAAGTTCATCGGGAAGCATTCCACCGTTGGTATCGCACAGAGCGATAACATCCGCGCCGGATTCCGCTGCGACGCGCACAACTTCCAACGCGTATGCCTGATTAGAACGGTAACCATCGAAGAAATGTTCGGCATCGAGAAATACCCGCTGACCTTCGGCGCGCAAATGTTTAATCGAATCCGCAATCATCTTCAGGTTTTCGTCCAACGTCGTGCGCAACGCAAGTTCAACGTGACGATCATGCGCCTTCGCCACTAGAGTCACGACTGGAGCGCCAGAATCTCGAAGCGCACCTAACAAGACATCATCAGCGGCCACAACATTTGGTCGGCGCGTTGTGCCGAAGGCGACAAACGCAGCATTTTTTAGATTTAATTCCTTTTTCGCTCGCGCAAAGAACTCCGTGTCTTTCGGATTTGCACCCGGCCAACCACCCTCGATGAATCCCACACCAAGGTCATCCAAATGGCGCGCGATTGCCAATTTGTCATGAACGGAGAGATTTAGTCCCTCTTGCTGCGCGCCATCGCGCAACGTGGTGTCGTAAATATGGAAGGCATCGGAAATGGTCATTAAAGAACTTTTCTAAGCCAATTGTGTGTATCGGGAATAGTTCCGTGTTGGATTCCAAGCAAGGTGTTTCGAATCTGCATCGTGATCGGCCCAGGGTTGCCGTCACCGGTCATCCACGTCCCCATCGCGCTTTTAGCAGAACCGACTGGAGTGACAACCGCTGCGGTACCACACGCAAAAATTTCCGTGATGAGTCCGCTCGCGACACCGTCCCGCCAATCATCAATACTGACCATGGTTTCTTCCACTTTGTAACCCAGGTCGGAGGCAACGCTGAGAATCGAATCACGCGTAATGCCCGCAAGTAGGGTTCCGGTGAGTTTTGGTGTGAAGACCGTGGCTTCGGCACCTTCTCCCTTTACAAAGTAAAGGTTCATGCCTCCCATTTCCTCAACCCACCTACGCTCTTTGGCATCGATCCACACGACTTGATCGCACCCTTGCGCCGCTGCTGCTTTTTGTGCGACCAAAGATGCTGCATAATTACCACCACATTTAGCTTCGCCAGTTCCACCTATCGCCGCACGAACGTATTCGGTTGAAATCCAAACCGTGACGGCATTCTCAGGATTGAAATAAGAAGCCGCGGGTGTGGCAATAAGCAAGTACAGGGCCTTATCCGTCGGCCGCACGCCTAAGCCCACTTCCGTTGCAAACATGAAAGGTCGAAGGTAAAGCGACTCGCCAATTTTTCCCGGGACCCACTCGAAATCTTGCTTCACCAATGCCTCAACAGTTTCGAGGAACATTTCCTCTGGCATCTCCGGAAGTGCAAGTCGAGCAGCACTTCTTGCAAAGCGCCGCGCATTTGCTTCTGGCCGAAAAAGTGCGACACCACCATCGGGCTGACGGTACGCCTTCAAGCCCTCGAAAACTTCCTGACCGTAATGGAAGACCATGGTGGCTGGATCCAACGAGATGGGCGCATAAGGCTTGAGCTCGGGAACTCCCCAACCCTCCGTCTCTGACCACTCGACGGCGACCATGTGATCGGTGTAGTACTTGCCAAACCCGGGATTCGCCACCATTTTTGTGCGCTCTTCGGACGAAGTTGCCTTATTGGATTTCGTAATTTTTACGCTCATTTTTAAGCCCCCAAAGAAGCGACGAGTGCACTTCCAATTTCAACGGTTCCTCGCTTTGAGTCTCCGCGTGAAACTAAATCTGCTGCGACCGCATTCTCCACTTCTGCGGCAGCCTCACTCAAGCCGAGATGATGCAACATCATCGCCACAGAAAGAATTGTTGCAGTTGGATCAGCTATTCCTTTACCCGAGATATCGGGAGCAGATCCATGAACGGGCTCGAACATAGAAGGAAATTCACGACTTGGATTTATATTTCCTGAAGCCGCCAAACCGATGCCACCGCAAATTGCAGCGGCGATATCGGTGAGAATGTCGCCGAAAAGATTATCCGTAACTACAACATCAAAACGCTCGGGGTTGGTTACAAAGAACATCGCCGCAGCATCTACATGCAGGTACTCAGTCGCGACCTCTGGGAACTCAATTCCGACCTCGGCGAAAGTGCGTGTCCAGAGATCGCCTGAATGTGTGAGGACGTTGTTCTTATGCACCATCGTCAATTTCTTCCGAGGGCGTTGCATCGCGCGTGCAAAAGCGTCACGAATAACGCGCTCGGCGCCACGACGAGTATTCATGCTGTCCTGACTGGCAATCTCGAACGGAGTTCCTTTCGCCAGGATTCCACCTGCACCCGCGTAAGGACCTTCAGTACCTTCTCGAACAACAATGAAATCAATCGGCTGCTTGGTAGCAAGGGTTGATTTCACTCCAGGAAAAAGTCGACCAGGACGTAGATTCACATAGTGATCAAAAGCGAAACGCAACTTGAGCAAAAGTCCTCGCTCAAGAACTCCACTGGGAACGCTTGGATCTCCTACTGCTCCAAGGAGAATTACATCCTTAGTAGCTAGTTCGTCCAGCACACTCTGCGGTAGCGCTTCGCCGGTTTTGTGCCAGTAAGCAGCCCCGAGGTCGTAGTAAGTTTTGTGGAAGGTGTAGCCGTATTTGGCGCTAACCGCATCCAAAACTTTGAGACCTTCAGCGACTACCTCAGGTCCAATTCCGTCTCCCCCGATAACGGCGAGATTGAATTCCTTTTGTGACATCTTGACTAGCCTCCTAATGTTACTGACCGCACCAATTTTGCACCGGTCTCGCGAGTAAGTTCTTCCAGCACGTCTGACTCGACGGATGAATCAACCGTCAGAACCATGAGCGCTTCTCCACCAAGATGGTTTCTAGCAACTTGCATTCCAGCGATGTTGATCGAGGACTTTCCAAGCGTGTTTCCGACAATGCCGACCACACCAGGAATGTCGAGGTATCTCAAGAAGATCATGTTCTCGCTAGGAACGAGATCAAGGTCGTACTCGTCGATTTCCACAATCTTCTGAACTTGCCTAATTCCCATCAACGTTCCGCTAATTGTGATGTTGACTCCATCTGCAAAAGCGCCGACAACCCGCACCAGATTACGATGATCGGGTGATATTTCATCTGCGCTTACTGTTGAACTAAGTCCGCGTTCTTGGGCGATGTTTGGTGCATTCACATAAGTGACGTCTTCGGCACCTAAACTTCCAAGCGCACCCTTGAGCGCGCTAGTCGCAAGGACTGAGCAATCATGCGCGGCAATTTCGCCGTGCACTTCCACTCCGATAGAAACTGGAATTCCACCAGCCAATCCGACAAGTACGCCGGCAAGTTTTTCGACCAACGAAAGTGCAGGTCGAACATCCTCGTGGATAAGTCCGCCCTTAACGTTGACTGCATCTGGAACGAGTTCTCCAGCCAGTGCCTTACGAACTGAAACTGCTACCGCAATGCCGGCCCGCTCCTGAGCTTCATCCGTAGATGCGCCGAGGTGAGGGGTTGCAACAACGTGATCAAGTGCGAACAAAGGAGAATCAGTGCAAGGTTCCGTTGCAAAAACATCCAGTCCAGCACCTGCCACACGTCCTTCCGTGATGGCATCGAAGAGAGCTGCTTCATCCAAAACTCCACCTCGGGCCGCGTTGATAATTCGCACTGATGGCTTGACCTTCTTCAAGGCTTCGACGCCGATGAGGTTTGCTGTCTCTTTGGTCTTCGGCAAGTGAATAGTAATGAAATCACTTTTCGCGAGAAGTTCGTCGAGGTCTACAAGATGCACACCAAGTTGGGCCGCTCGAGCTGGCTGCATATATGGATCGTATGCAATGACATTCATGCCAAAAGCTTGCATGCGCGATGCAACCAGTTGTCCGATTCGGCCGAATCCGACGATCCCCAAAGTTTTCTCGAAAAGTTCGGCTCCAGTGAACTTTGCGCGCGCCCACTTGCCATTTCGAAGCGCGGCATGTGCCGGTGAGATGTGGCGTGCCGTTGCTAGAAGTAGTCCAATCGCCAATTCGGCAGCGCTGACGATATTAGAGGTCGGTGCATTTACCACCATGACGCCCGCGGCAGTAGCTGCTGGAATGTCAACATTATCTAGACCCACCCCAGCACGCGCAATGACCTTGAGTCCCTTTGCTTCACCAATTGCTTCGGCATCCATCTTGGTTGCAGAGCGAATGAGTATTGCATCCACTCCTGCGCCAAGTGCGGCAAGAAGTTCGGCACGATTTGCGCCGTCACAATGTCGTACTTCAAAATCGGGACCAAGTGCATCCAGCGTTGCCGGGCTCAATTCTTCCGCGATAAGAACCACCGGTTTAGGCACGCGCTGCACTGCCTTCTTGGTAATCATCCTTTGAATCCTTGACCCAGGACATCATGGCGCGAAGATCTCGACCAACTTTTTCGATTGGATGGACTTCACCGGTTGCACGGAAGGCTTTGAACTCTGGAGCACCAGCATCTTGATCGTCGATAAAGCGTTTGGCAAATGCACCGTTTTGTATATCAGCCAGAACCGCCTTCATATTATCCTTGACGCGTGGATCGATAACACGCGGACCCGAAACATAATCGCCGTATTCAGCGGTATCTGAAACCGACCAACGTTGTTTGGCGATACCGCCTTCATACATCAAATCAACGATCAACTTGAGTTCGTGCAAGCACTCGAAATAGGCAACTTCTGGCTGGTAGCCCGCCTCGGTGAGTACTTCAAATCCGTACATCACCAATTGCGAAGCACCGCCACAAAGTACGGATTGCTCGCCGAACAAATCAGTTTCTGTCTCTTCGGTGAAAGTGGTAAGAATTCCGCCAGCACGCAAGCCGCCAATTGCCTTTGCATAAGACAGAGTCAACGGCCAAGCCTTACCAGTTGCATCCTGCTCGACTGCCACGATGACGGGAACTCCGCGCCCTGCTGCGTACTCGCGACGAACCAAGTGTCCTGGACCTTTAGGGGCAACCATGCATACATCGATGTTGGCAGGAGGTTTGATGAAACCGTAACGAATGTTAAAGCCGTGACCAAAGAAAAGTGCATCGCCTTCTTTGAGGTTCGGCAGAATTGATTCTGCATACACGTGGCGCTGAACGGGATCTGGTGTGAGCAACATGATTACGGTCGCCTCTTTGACTGCATCAGCGACAGAGAGAACTCGCAGACCTTCTGCTTCGGCTTTCTCGCGCGACTTCGAACCATCGGCTAAACCAACTCGAACATCTACACCGCTGTCACGCAAACTCAAAGCGTGCGCGTGGCCCTGCGAGCCATAGCCAATTACTGCAACCTTTCGACCTTGAATAATTGATAGGTCTGCGTCTTCGTCGTGATACATCGTTGCCACGGTGATCTCCCTTGTTGGTTTCTTGTTTTAGTTCTGGTAGTCGGTTTGAGTATTTCCAATTTCGTGCAGGGTCGAAATTCCTTGTGCGCTCAGGGTGCGGTCTGAAAGTGCAGCGCGTCCTCTTTCGAGAGCAACTAAGCCGGATTGAACGAGTTCCTTGAGTCCGTATGGTCGAAGGGCTTCCAGTAACGCGGCGATAATCTCACTCTCACCAGTCGCCTCAATAGTTAGGACACCATCTTCTTCATCTACTACCTTGGATTCAAAGCGCTTGACCATTGATAAGACTTCATCTCGTGCTGCGCCTGGCTCCACCTTTACCAATAGCACTTCACGCTGAATCGTGGTCTCAGTCGGCATCTCAGAGATTGCAATGACGTTTACCAACTTATACAGCTGAGCCATGACCTGCTCCAGCACGTGACCCTCAAGATTGAGAACAATCGTCATGCGCGAGATATCTGAATTCTCAGTTGGGCCAACTGCAAGTGAGTCAATGTTGTAGGCCCGACGCGAGAAAAGGGAAGCTACGCGCGCCAAGACTCCCGGGCTGTTTTCAACGAGAACTGCCAGCGTATGTTTACTCATCACAACTCCTCTGAATCCCAGTCGGGGGCTAAGTCCCGCGCGATCATGATGTCGTCATTGCTAGTTCCTGCCGCGACCATCGGCCAAACCATCGCATCGCGAAATACACTGAAGTCGACCACTACGGGTTGATCATTGATTGACATCGCTTCCTTGATTACTGCATCTACATCTTCAGTCTTATCACAACGCAATCCCGCGCAACCCATCGCGTCAGCGAGCTTTACAAAATCCGGAATCCGTTTTGATTCCAAAGAAGTGTTCGAATAACGACCCTCATAGAACATGGTCTGCCACTGCCGAACCATTCCTAAACTTTCATTGTTTATTATTGCGACCTTGATTGGAATGTTATTTAGTGCACACGTCACCAACTCTTGGTTTGTCATTTGGAAACATCCGTCGCCGTCGATTGCCCATACTGTCGTATCTGGCGCACCGACCTTTGCGCCCATCGCCGCTGGCACTGCATAACCCATCGTGCCCAGACCGCCCGAGTTGAGCCAAGTGCGCGGTTTTTCAAATTTGACGAATTGCGAAGCCCACATTTGATGTTGACCCACGCCAGCCACGTAAATCGAGTCAGGTCCCGAAATATCACTAATACGCTGAATTACATACTGAGGTGAAACCGAGCCGTCTTCTGGATGGGTATATCCGACTGGATATGTTTCGCGGAGCGAACCCATCTGGCGCCACCATTCCGTCAGATCAGGCTTTGATTTCTTAAACTCAGTTTGCACCGCCGGAATAAGTGCCTTAATGATGTGCTTCAGATCGCCAATCACCGCAACATCTGCAAAGCGATTTTTTCCGATCTCGGCCGGATCAATATCTGCGTGGATGATTTTTGCGTTAACTGCAAAGGTTGAAAGTTTGCCAGTGACTCGATCATCGAAGCGCGCTCCAAGTGTGATGAGCAGATCACTTTTCTGTAGAGCGGTCACCGCAGCGACCGAACCGTGCATTCCGGGCATGCCAAGATGCAATTGATGGCTATCCGGAAATGCGCCGCGTGCCATTAACGTGGTAACAACAGGCGCACCGACGATCTCCGCAAGTTGCATTAACTCGCGGTGGGCATTCGATTTGATGATTCCGCCACCTACGTAAAAGACGGGTTTTTTTGATTGACTAATGAGCGCGGCCGCATCACGAATTGCCTGAGCATCTGGTTCAACTTGTGGCTTGTAACCAGCTAATTGAATATTGGTTGGATACTTAAATGTCGTCATCTTTTGCAACGCGTCTTTTGCAATATCCACCAGAACCGGACCTGGACGTCCCGTACCTGCAATGTGAAATGCTTCCGCAATCGCACGTGGGATATCGGCAGGATCGGTAATCAAATAATTGTGCTTTGTGATCGGCATGGTCACACCGCGAATGTCAGCTTCCTGAAAAGCATCTGTGCCGATTGCATTCGATGGGACTTGCCCTGTGATTGCCACAATTGGTACTGAGTCCATCTGCGCATCCGCGAGCGCAGTTACTAAGTTAGTGGCGCCAGGACCCGAAGTCGCGATGCAAACGCCAGTTCGACCCGTTACTTGCGCATAACCCGTCGCAGCATGGCCAGCGCCTTGCTCGTGACGAACCAAAATATGGCGAATTGAAGAGTCGAAAATGGGGTCGTATGCAGGAAGAATTGCGCCGCCCGGAATTCCGAACATCACATCGACGCCGGCAGCTTCGAGAGATTTCACCAAACTACTTGCCCCTGTCATTTCCTGGCCGTGTGCACTCATTTCCTACTCCTTTCCCTACCTCGGTGTGAATTGTTGATATTTAGTGCCTGATATTCGTCCAATAATGCAAAAACCCCCAGTGGTTAACTGAGGGTAGCGCGTGATCAGATGGTGCTAGATCGCGCGCTTTTCAATCACCACAGATGAAATCATGGCGATATTCTCCAGTGCATTTGGGCGAGCGTCAACCCTTGAGATGAGCATCTCACTATATGAGCATTCATTTAGTTGTGAGATGTGCAACTTTTAGTCGCAGACGGCACCTTGGCTGGCCGATCCGACCAGCTTCGCGTATTTGGAAAGCACCCCACGCGTGTACTTATGCGGTAGCGGAGTAAACCCAACGCGGCGCTTTTCTAATTCGCTCTCATCAACCAAGAGGTCGAGAGTTCGCTCGTTTGTGTTGATGCGGATGCGGTCTCCCTCTCGCACGAATGCAATTGGTCCGCCAAGTGATGCTTCCGGTGCAACGTGCCCGACACACAATCCAGTGGTTCCACCCGAAAATCGTCCGTCGGTGAGAAGTAAGACTGACTTTCCTAATCCGGCGCCCTTAATGGCACCCGTGATCATCAGCATCTCGCGCATGCCGGGACCGCCCGCAGGTCCCTCATAGCGAATTACTACAACGTCGCCGGCTTGAATGGTGCCATCCTCTAAAGCGTCCATCGCATGCTGTTCTCTCTCGAACACTCGAGCCGGACCTTCGAAAATATCTACACCCACTCCAGCAGTTTTCGTCACTGCTCCATCTGGTGCCAGCGATCCACGCAAAATAGTTATCCCTCCGCCGAGTGCGAGGGGGGTTGAAGTTGCACGAAGGATCTCTCCATCTGGATCCGGTGGTGCAATGTCAACCAAGTTTTCTGCCATTGTCTTGCCCGTCACAGTTAAGCAATCTCCGTGCAACAAACCCGCGTCCAGCAAGGCTTTCAGTACAACCGGCACGCCGCCGACTTTGTCCATATCGCTCATGACGAAGCGACCGAACGGTTTCAAGTCGCCGAGTAGTGGAACTTTTGAACCAATGCGGTGGAAGTCATCGAGTGTGAGATCAACTTCGGCATCGTGAGCAATAGCCAGCAAATGTAGAACTGCATTCGTTGATCCGCCAAGTGCCATTACTACGGTTATCGCGTTCTCAAATGCGCGCTTAGTCAAAATTTGCCGACTAGTAATTCCTTGACGAATTAATTCGACAACAGCAGCCCCTGATTTTACCGAATAAGCATCACGCCTACGATCAACGGCAGGTGGGGCCGCAGAACCTGGCAGTGAAAGTCCTATTGCTTCGCCCACAGCTGCCATCGTGTTGGCGGTATACATTCCGCCACAGGCACCCTCACCAGGGCAAATCGCGCGTTCAATTTTGTCTAGTTGCTCTTGTGAAATAAGACCGCGCGCACATGCACCGACCGCTTCGAAAGCGTCAATGATCGTTACATCTTTTCCATCTACTTGGCCGGGCAAAGTTGATCCCGCATAAACAAATACGCTCGCAACATCGATGCGCGCGGCGGCCATCATCATTCCTGGTAGTGATTTATCGCAACCAGCGAATGTCACCATGCCGTCTAGACGTTCTGCCTGCATTACCGTCTCAACGGAATCTGCAATGACCTCGCGCGAGACTAGTGAAAAGTGCATTCCCTCATGCCCCATCGAGATTCCGTCAGAAACTGAGATTGTTCCAAATTGCATTGGGAACCCGCCTGCATCGAACACACCCTGACGTGAAGCTTTCGCTAAACGATCGAGAGAGAGATTGCATGGCGTGATTTCATTCCATGAGGAAACAATTCCGATTTGAGGTTTAACCCAGTCGTCATCGCCCATGCCAACTGCGCGCAACATTCCGCGGGCGGGTGCGCGTTCCATTCCATCAGTGACGAGTCCAGACCTGGGTTTCATTGTGCTCATGGCGCAATCGTATTCATACTTTCGATTTGCGCGAGCATTTACGATACGATACGGTATCGTTTCGCAAGTCAACCGAGGAGGATTTATGAGCATTTCAACGCTTCTTGGTCGTCCGCGTGACGCGTCTCGCGATGTGGTCATTGAAAAAGCGGCCATAGAACTTCTTCGTGAAGTCGGATACGAACGACTATCAATCGAAGCTGTGGCTCTTCGAGCCCAGGTTAGCAAGAGCACCATCTACCGTCGCTGGAAAAATAAGGCAGAACTCATTGCCGATGCGGTTCATCACTATGCGTTCTGCAAAATGCCATCCATCGACTCTGGCACTCTCCGCGGAGATCTCATCGAGATCATTACCGAGAAAGTGAAAACAATGAAAAGCGCGGACGGGCAACTCTTCGCTGGGCTCATGGCTGCTTCCCGTACAGATAACGATCTATCCGACCTATTGACCAAATCAATGGCAGACGGCGCTGGTTCTGTTCACTCAGCCGTTTTTGAGCGCGCTATCGAGCGTGGCGAAATTTCGGCCAACGCGTCCCTCGAAACCGTCCTTGAAATTGCACCTGCGGTCATTACCTACAGGCTTTTCATGTCACACCAAAACGTTAATCGGAAGTTCATTGAGCATTTAGTTGATGACGTTTTACTTCCAGTACTTAGCCACTCAACCACCTCACCCCTCATTCAAAGCAAATAATAAATACAAGGAGAGATTCATGTCCAAAGCAAAAATTGAAGACGGGCTAGATCCAACTCGTTGGCGCGCCCTGTTCGTTATCGCGATCGCACAATTGATGGTCATTCTTGATTCATCGATCGTTAATATTGCAATTCCAAGTGCAAAAATAGATTTAAACATTAGCGATCAGAATCAACAATGGATCGTCACCGCCTACACGTTAGCTTTCGGCTCCCTTCTTCTCCTCGGTGGTCGGATTGCTGACTTCGTTGGACGCAAGAAGATTTTCATTATTGGACTCCTGGGATTTGCTGGTGCTTCAGCACTCGGCGGAATCGCATCCACACAAGGGCTGCTATTCGCCGCACGTGGATTGCAAGGCGTGTTTGGTGCGCTGCTAACACCTGCAGCCCTTTCTCTCATCAACGTGACCTTCACCGTTCCGAAAGAGCGTGCTAAGGCATTTGGTGTTTACGGTGCTATTTCTGGTGGTGGTGCAGCAATTGGCCTCATCCTCGGTGGAGTTCTCACGCAGTATGCAAACTGGCGTTGGTGCCTTGGCGTAAATGTGCCCATCGCAATCATCGCCGCGCTACTTGCCGTGCCATTTGTTCACGAATCCAAAGCCGTCGGAGATCGAAGCTACGACATTCCAGGAGTGCTAACAGCAACAGCCGGACTCTTCTCACTTGTCTACGCGTTTACGCTTGCCGCAAAAGATGGCTGGACAGATGGTCGCACAATTTTGTTCTTCGCTTCAGCCGCAATCTTCCTCAGCGCGTTCATGATAATCGAACAAAAGGTTAAGAATCCACTTCTCCCTTGGAGAATTTTGGCGGAACGAAACCGAGCCGGTTCCTACCTGAGTTCGTTATTTGTTGGCTCAGGCCTGTTCTCAATGTTCCTGTTCCTAGGGCTCTACCTCCAAGTGATTCTCGGATATTCACCGCTTAAGACTGGCTTCGCTTTCTTGCCATTCTCAATCGGCGTGATTTTGTTTGCTGGCGTTGCTGCAAAGTTGCTCCCGGTAACCGGTCCACGACCGTTGATGATTTGGGGACTTGTACAAGCCACAATCGGACTCGTCCTACTCTCATTCATCAAGTCAGATAGCTCATATTTGATGCACGTGCTTCCATCATTGGTGATTATGAGTACGGGCATGGCGCTGGTATTTATTCCGATGGCCTCCACCGCGCTTCATGGAATTGGTAATCATGATTCGGGTGTCGGCAGCGCGATGCTCAATACTTCGCAGCAGATTGGCGGCTCACTCGGAACCGCTCTTCTCAACACAATTGCTGCAACGGCAACAGCTGGCTACATCGTCGCTAATGGTGGAAAAACTCAGGCTGCGCAATTTGCCGCACTGACTCACGGCTATACGGCGTCATTCAGAGTTGGAGCGATCTTCCTCCTCATCGGTGCGATCGTTGTTGCGGTGACTATCAATATCGGCAAGGAATCACTTGTTGAGACCGAAGGTGCCGTCGCCGCTCACTAGCAATTCCTCCCATAAAAGAAAAACCCGCTCCTTTACTTGGGCGGGTTTTTCTTTATTTTAGAAATGTTGGCTGCATTATGCCCAAGGACAAAATAGTTTCGATCTCTTTCATTGCTGTAATTAAAGTAATCTCGTCATACTTTCTTGAGACCACACCCAATCCCACGGGCAACCCTTCCGTGATTCCCATCGGCACGCATCCAATCGGAGATCCCACAATCGCCGGCGCCGTAGTGATCCAACTTGAATTCGAATATTCATCACCCTTGCCAAGAGTGCTTAGCCAGGCAGGTGAATAGGTCGCACCAATAAGAACATCGAATTTTTCTAATCCTTCATCCAAGGTAGTCGTCGCCCATGTCAGGTTACGCTCGCGCTTTGCCGCATATTCGCCGGTGCGTCCGCCAAGTAGAATCGCCTGTTCAAAAAGTTCCTGGCCGAAAAACTTCAGTTCTGTTGCAGAATGTTCTTGATTAAAGCGAATCACATCAGCCAACGTCGCAAGTTCTCCATTGCACCGCTTCATCAGATGTGACCCGAGGTCATCAAAGAGCTCGTGTAACAATACGGCGTACTCGTCATTTCCCGTTTCTTCGTCAGGAGGCGAAAGATCAACTTCGAGAATCGAAATGCCGGATTTTGCTAGCAAATCGATGGCGCCCTCGAGAAGAGCATCCGTTCCAGCGTGGCCAGTAATCCACGATTTCACTACACCTATTTTCAATGCCCGATTTGCAGAGGCGGCCCCAATTAGATCCGTCCTTCCCATCATGACCTCTAATAAAAGTGCAGCGTCTTCCACCGTTCGTGCCATCGATCCAGGAGAATCTTGACTCGCACTTATGGGAATAACCCCGTCACGTGGAACCGAATTGACTGTTGGCTTTATGCCAACGCAACCATTTAGTGACGCGGGACAAATTATCGAACCATCGGTTTCAGTCCCAACCGCCAGTGAAACCAGCCCTGCCGCAATTGCTGCGCCGGATCCTGAGGATGACCCTCCTGCACTGCGCTCGTGGATCCATGGGTTTGCTGTTAAGCCGCCAAAGCCCGACCAACCGCTTGTCGACTTTGTTGACCTAATATTCGCCCACTCCGAAAGATTTGTTGCGGCAACAATTTCAGCGCCCGCATTTCGAAGTCGCGCCACAATTGTGGAATCCGTTTTCACGGGATATTTTGCCAGCGCCAGTGATCCAGCAGAACCGGGTAATCCGATGCATTCAACATTGTCCTTTATTAAAATAGGCAAGCCAGCAAGGGGTAATTTAGGATTAATAATATTTTTTGGTTCGGAATCCGGTGAGAGGGCAATGACCGAATTCAATGTATAACCAGAGGAATCAATCTTCGCGATTCGATCCAGAGATTGCTCGACTATTGCTTGCGCGGAAATCTTTCCAGATCTCACCGAAGCAATCTGGTCAAGGGCTGATGCATATGAGTCGAGCAACTATTGACCTAGGTGGGAAAGTAAGAGCTCTCTTACGCGAGCGGCATCTGCTTGGCCCTTCGTCTCTTTCATGACCGCGCCAATCAACGCACCTGCAGCCGGAATATGTCCATTGCGAACTTTCTCTGCAGTTTCTGGCTGGGCCTCAATTGCTTTTTCAATCGCCACCATCAAAGCGGATTCGTCAGATACAACTTTGAGTCCGCGCGCTTGAATAACGTGTTCCGGCGTTCCCTCTCCGTTAATGACTCCCTCAACAACTTGGCGAGCCAACTTGTCGGTGAGTTGGCCCTGCGAAACTAGCGCAACAATCGCGGCAACATCCTTGGCTGTGATTGGCAACTCCGGCAAAGCTATATCTCGCTCATTTGCGATTCGAGAAATTTCACCTAGCCACCAACTGCGCGCCTTCGCGGGATCGGCGCCAAGTTTGACCGTTGTTTCAACAATGTCGAGCGCATCGGCGTTTATCATCGCGGCCATCTCTTTTTCAGGTACCGACCACTCTGCTTGCAGTCTCTTGCGACGAAGAGTCGGCTGCTCTGGCAATGAGGCTCGCAATTTTTCAATCCATGCTGCATCGGGTTCTACTGGAACCAAGTCTGGCTCGGGGAAATAACGGTAATCCTCAGCTTGTTCTTTCGAGCGACCAGAGCGAGTCAATCCGGAATCTTCCTGAAAATGGCGAGTTTCTTGCACTACTCGCTGACCCTTTTCTAGAAGCTCGGCATGGCGAATCATCTCGCCGCGTACTGCGCGCTCAACCGACCGTAGTGAGTTGACGTTCTTTGTTTCACTTCTTGTGCCCAAAGTCTCGGCACCGATCAAACGAAGAGACACATTGGCATCACAGCGCAGAGACCCCTGCTCCATGCGCACATCACTTACTCCAAGTGAGCGCAAAATATCGCGTAGTTCTGCAACGTATGCCTTCGCAACTTCAGGTGCATATTTTCCAGTGCCTGGAACAATTTTGGTGACAATCTCAACCAAAGGAATTCCAGCGCGGTTGAAGTCGAGAAGTGAGTAATCGGCGCCATGAATTCGACCGGTGGCACCGCCCATATGCAACGACTTGCCCGTGTCTTCTTCCATATGCACCCGCTCGATTTCAATGCGGAATTTCTTGGGACCCTCTTCAGTTTCAATTTCAACGTCTACATATCCGTTTACGCAGATAGGTTCGTCATATTGCGAAATCTGAAAATTCTTCGGCATGTCAGGATAAAAATAATTCTTGCGGGAGAATCGACTAAACGGTGTCACCGAGCAATGCAAAGCCAAACCAATCAAGATTGAAGACTCGATCGCCTTTTCGTTTACAACCGGAAGAGCACCGGGCATACCCAAGCACACTGGACAGGTCTGGGTGTTGGGCTCTGCTCCGAAAGCCGTCGCGCAACCGCAGAACATCTTTGAGTTCGTATTGAGTTCAACGTGCACCTCAAGTCCGAGAACGGGTTCGTATTTTGCGATTACATCTTCGTAGGAAAGGCTCACTTTGCACCTGCCAATGCGGGAATTTGTGAGAGCAAAGGCGCTCCCCATTGCGAAAGCAACGCGGCTTCAAGTGCCGCTCCTACTGAGTACATTCTTTGATCTTGCATCGCAGGAGACATGACCTGGAAGCCGACAGGTAAGCCGTCTTCTGGAGCCAGACCACAAGGAAGACTCATTCCACCGATACCGGCCATGTTTACCGGAATCGTCGCAATGTCGTTGAGGTACATCGCGAGTGGATCATCGGCTTTCTCGCCAATCTTGAAAGCAGTGGTCGGGCAAGTCGGGGATACCAAAACATCCGCACTTGAGAACGCATTGGTGAAATCCTGCATGATCAACGTACGTACCTTCTGTGCACTTCCGTAATAGGCATCGTAGTAGCCAGAGGAAAGTGCATAAGTACCAAGGATTATTCGACGCTTTACTTCGCGACCGAATCCAACTTCGCGAGTTAAATTCATAACGATTTCTGCGGAAGCGCCGTTATCATCTCCTACGCGCATGCCATATCGCATGGCATCAAAGCGAGCTAAGTTGGAAGAACACTCACTCGGTGCGATCAAGTAATAGGCAGCAAGGGCGTATTCAAAGTTTGGACAAGAGACCTCAACAATTTCCGCGCCGGCTTTCGCTAGAAGTTCCAAGGATTCTTCAAAGCGCGAACGCACACCAGTCTGATAACCATCACCATTGAGTTCTTTAACAACGCCGATTTTCATTCCTTTTACATCGCCTTCGCGAGCTGCTTTCACGACCTGCGGAACCGGCGCATCAATACTTGTCGCATCCTTTGGATCATGTCCTGCAATAGCCTCATGCAATAACGCAGTATCCAAAACCGTACGAGCACACGGACCGGCTTGATCCAAACTCGAGGAAAATGCAATCAATCCGTAACGAGAAACTCCGCCATAAGTCGGCTTCACGCCGACTGTGCCAGTGACTGCCGCAGGCTGACGAATCGACCCGCCAGTATCAGTGCCGATAGCTAACGGTGCTTCAAAAGCTGCCAATGCAGCGGAGGATCCGCCACCAGATCCACCAGGGATGCGAGTGAGATCCCAAGGATTGTGTGTCGGCCCGTATGCAGAGTTCTCCGTCGATGAACCCATCGCGAATTCATCCATGTTGGTCTTACCAAGAATCACAATTCCGGCTGACTTCAATTTTGTAACAACAGTCGCGTCGTACGGCGGACGCCAGCCTTCCAGAATTTTCGATCCTGCAGTGGTGGGAACTCCTTTTTGAACCATGACATCTTTAAGAGCAAGTGGAACGCCTGCAAGGGGTCCGACTTTCTCACCCTTCGCCCGCGCAGCATCAACAGCGCGTGCCTGCGAAAGCGCACCCTCAGTATCTACATACAAAAATGCATGAACCTCACCATCAACGGCCGCAATGCGATCGAGATGATCTTGCGTGAGTTTTTCAGAAGTTATTTCGCCAGATTCCAGCGCATTCGCCATCTCATGTGCAGAGCGAGTGATCATGATTCCTCCCCTAAAATCTGCGGAACGCGGAAACGTCCATCTTCCTTTGCGGGGGCGCCAGAGAGCGCGGCTTCAGAGGAAAGACTTGGAATTACTAGGTCTGGACGAGTCACATTGCGAAGTGGGAGCGGGTGAGATGTCGGCTTAACATCAGCAGTTGCGACTTCCTGCACACGGGCAACCGCGGTCAGGATTACGTCCATCTCGGTTGCCAAGTGGTCCAATTCATCTGGCGTCATCTCGATTCGGGCAAGCCTGGCCAGGTTTGCCACATCTTCGCGTGAAAGTGTGCTCATGGAGGAAAGTCTATTTACACGGGACCTGCAACGGCGAATTCTGCTGTCTTCGAAGAACTTGAAGTGCCTATCTTAGTGTGGCACTATCTGAGGCATGACAACTAGAATTAAATCCCCGGTTCACCGTCGAACTTCACTTCCGCTAACCGAAATCAATGAAAGTGACCTATCCACATTGCTTAGTTCTTCTGCCTATCAAGAAGCTCTTGAAAAACTTAGTGAGACGAAAATTGTCGTTAAAGAGGTCAGTACTTCAGCGCTGTTGCATGCGATCTTTGAGATAGGGATGTCGGCGGTCAAGGAGAAGGCCGAACTAGAAGGTTATGCTCAAATCGCCGCGTCGCAGCCCAAGGGTGATTCGCAAAAGGAGCGCAGAGATGCGCGAAGGCGACGTCCAACGTGGGCAGATGAAGAATGAAATCTCCATGGCCCTTACTTCATGGCCGCGTTTACGGTGCAAAACTTTCCACGATTAAAAATGAAAAATACTTTCTAGTTGTTTCAAATAACCGGAGAAATGTGCATCTACCTCAAGTACTTGCCGTTCGGCTAACGACCTCACCGAAACCGAGTATTCCCAGCATTGTGGAGCTTGGGAAAGGAGAAGTATTTCTCGGCCGAGCAATATGTGATGACATCGTCGAGTTATATGAAGATGAAATTACACGAGATCTTGGCGCGCTCAGTTCAAAGGCGATGGCTGAAATTGCAAATGGCTTGAAAGCTGCACTTTCGCTCTAGCTCCTATGAACGAATCTGGCCCGATCCAGTCACTACCCACTTGGTTGTAGTCATTGCGTCGAGACCCATTGGACCACGGGCGTGGAGCTTTTGATTTGAAATTCCAATTTCAGCACCAAATCCCATTTGCTCGCCGTCGGTAAAACGAGTTGATGCATTTACCATGATGGCGGCGCTGTCGGAGAGCGCAATGAATCGATCTGCTGCAGATTTGTCTTCTGTGACTATGGCTTCAGTGTGGTTGGTGCCGTACTCGGTGATGTGGTCTATGGCGCCATCCACTGAGGAGACCACTCCGACATTCATCTCTAGGATTCCATATTCCGTTCGCCAATTCTCATCAGTGGCGAGAGTTGCAGGAACTCCCAACTCTTCCGCAAAAGTCAACGCCTTTGCATCACAGTGCAAGGTCACACCGGCTTGCGACAACTGTTGTAGGGCGACAGGTAGGAATCGATCTGCAATCCCCTCATGGACAAGCAGAGTTTCAGCAGCATTGCAGACACTGGGCCGATGAGTTTTCGAATTTAGAAGGATTGGCAGTGCTTTACCGAAATCTGCAGACTCGTCAACGTAGACATGGCACACACCTGCTCCAGTCTCGATGGTCGGTACGGTGGATTCGTCGACAACCATGCGAATTAGAGAGGCGCTGCCACGTGGAATAACTAAATCAACTTTGCCTCGTGCGCGTAACAGAGCTCGGACAGTTTCGCGACTTTCTGAAGGTACTAATTGAATTACATCTGGCGAGATGGCTGTTCGCTTCAGTGCCTGGCGCATGATGTCGACCAACATTGCATTGCTATTTGCCGCATTTGATGAACCGCGCAAAAGAGCGGCATTGCCTGACATGAGCAAGATTGCGGCAGCATCAACTGTGACATTGGGTCGGGCTTCGTACACCATGCCAATAACGCCAAAAGGCACCGAAATCTGTCGCAGATGCAAGCCGTTTGGCAAAGTCGATTCGCGAAGAGTCACACCGAGGGGATCGGGAAGATTGGCTACTTGCCTTAGGCCACTTGCCATTCCTTCGATTCTTGAGGCAGTCAGAAGAAGTCGATCCTGCATTTGCGGATGCATCTCATCTGCGTCAGCGCGCGCCATGTCTTTCTGATTTGCAAACAAGATATCTGAAGCGTGCTTATCAATCTCATCTGCAATAGCCAGTAGCGCGGCTTGCCGTTGTAAACCACTTGTAATTGCCAGGGTGCGCGCGCCTTGACGTGCAATCCGAGCCAAATCGGAGATTAAGGTATCGGCATCCATGTCTGCAAGCCTAGCGGGGCTTATCATTCACTCATGCCCCGTTTATTGCGCTACACCAGAAATGTAGTAATCGCGCTTGCGACTGTTTACCTACTTCTATTTGCGACTACGCGGGTGATCCACTATCCAGAACCTCTCGCGGCAATTCGACTAGGACTGGCTCCGGCTTCGAAAACACCGACCTTGATGCCCTTTCATGTTGTCGCCCCAGCTCCCACACCTGTGCCATGGAGCAGTAAACCCGAAGTTATGCCCGCTTCGGTGAGTTGGGATGAATCGAGCATCCCCTTTGATGAATTTTTACGCTACACCCATACCAACGCATTTCTTGTAATTCGAAATGGCGTGATTACTTACGAGTGGTATAACAAATCCACAACAGCGAAGACAAAACTTCCATCGTACTCCGTGGCAAAAACACTCACTTCAATCATGATCGGCCAACTAATTGCACAGGACAAGGTGAAAGAAAGCGACGCCTTTATTAAGTACTTCCCGGAATTTAAGACGGGTGGAAGTTTCGATCGGATAACGATCCAGAACTTGCTTGATATGCAATCTGGTGTTGGGGTCTCCGACAATTATCCTTCTGGGCCATCCGGGTGGGGCGTCGCAATCGCCCAGATGTATGCAACAACTGATTTGAATTTCTTTCTCAAGCACAATCGCAAAATGGCCAAGGAACCTGGCAGTCAATCAGTGTATCGAAGCGTGGATACCCAGATGCTTGGCTTCATCATCCAGAAAGTTACCGGAACCAGGGTGTCGGATTACTTCAGCAAGAATGTTTGGCAAGCAATCGGAGCAGAAGACAGCGCATTTTGGAATGTAGATCGAGTAGGCGGACTTGAAAAAACATTCTGCTGCTTCAACGCAACTGCTCGCGACTTCGCGAAGATCGGCAAGCTCATTCTTGATAACGGAGCGAGCAAAAACAACACTGGAGATGTAATCGGCGCGAAATGGATGGATCGCCTAACTTCTCCAGTAACGACGCTCGATCATGGATGGGGCTATGGAGCACAAGTTTGGCACCCTTTCGAGGGCACCACCATGCTTCTTGGGTTGCATGGGCAATTCATCTTCGTGCACCCATCAACTCACACCGTTATCGTGAAATTAAGTGATGAGCCCACTGACGATGGCAATAACGAAGAGTTGACCGTCGGCGTTTTGCACGATCTCGTTTCTTCTAGACTCTAAACCTTATGAATGTTCAACCAAAGATTCGGCCCACTTCTCGAGTATTGCTCATCGATGAAAAAGATCGCGTTTTGCTTTTTCGTGGACAAGATCCCGCGAAACCTGAGGTCCGGTTCTGGTTTCCACCCGGCGGTGGGATTGAAGACGGTGAATCCGCCGAAGCAGCCGCAAAGCGCGAAGTAGCAGAGGAAACAGGACTGGTGGATTTCGAACTCGGTCCGCATATCTGGAACCGCCGTCACATCTTCACTTTTTACGGAAGCCACCAAGACGTGAGAGAAAAGTGGTACTTCGCCCGCGTGGCAAACTTTGAAATTGACACTTCAGGTTTTACTGATGTCGAACTTGAAGTGATGCAAGAACATAAATGGTGGACCCAAGAAGAACTCGACAAAACCGATGATTTTTTAACTCCTCGAAGTTTGGCGCCTCTTCTCAGAGATCTCTTGGCTAACGGCCTTCCGCCAGAACCAATAACTGTTCCAGTTTAGAGAAGTACAAGATCGTCTCTATTAATTAACTCGCGCTCATACTCTGGTCCTAATTCCTTGGCGAGTTCTTTAGTTGAACGTCCTAACATTTTTGGAATCTCGCTCGAATCAAAGCCAACTAATCCACGAGCGATAACAACACCTTCAGGAGATGCGATTTCGACGGCATCCCCAGCAAAGAATTCGCCTTCTACTGCCGTAACGCCCGCCGGCAAAAGTGAAACGCCTCTCTCTGTGAGAGCCGTGACAGCACCTGCATCAATTATCAATCGGCCCGCCGGAGTGGACGCGTGTGCCAGCCAGAGCATCCGCGAATTTGCTTTAGAAGGTTGCGCCGCGAAATAAGTTCCGAAATCTTCTCCAGACAGAGCTTTTTCTGCACCAGCAAGTGAAGTTAGGAGCATTGGGATACCAGCGCTTGTAGCAATACGTGCCGCTTCAATCTTTGTGACCATTCCCCCACTACCAACTCCCGCGCTACCAGCACCACCCAAAGTTGAGTCATCAATATCTGCGACATCAGAAACATTACTAACTCGCTCTGCTCCTGAATGAGAAGGCGGAGCGTCGTAAAGGGCATCAATATCAGAGACGAGAACTAATAGATCAGCTCCGATAAGTAGTGAGATAAGCGCTGCGAGGCGATCATTGTCGCCAAACCGAATCTCTTGAGTGCCGACTGTGTCGTTCTCATTAATTACAGGGACTACGCCTAAAGCGAGCAAACGATAGAGAGTACGTTGCGCGTTTTGATAGTGCGATCGGCGAACAATGTCTTGAGTAGTCAGCAAAATCTGCGAGGCGGTAATGCCGTACCTGGCAAAACTTTCGGTATACCGATAGATCAGCAATCCTTGACCCACGGACGCAGCCGCCTGTTGAGTTGCCAAATCTCTTGGTCGAGCTTTGAGTCCGAGTGGCGCGAGTCCAGCGGCAATTGCTCCAGAAGATACAACCGCAACTTCTGCACCGCGCTTTCGTGCCTGCGCCACGAGATCAACGAGTCGGTCTACTGCATCGGGATCCAATGTGGAGCCGGCTTTTCCGGTGAGGGATGAAGATCCAATCTTAAAAACGATCTGCTTCGCATTAACTAATTGCGCGCGACTCACTTAGTTAACTCTTCCGTTAGCTCCTCAACCGCTTCAGCGGCATCCTCTGCCACATCTTCCACATCATTAATTACTTCTGCAACGATCGCCGGTGTGTGGGGGTCAGGAACTGAGAACTCCCACTGGCGTGCGAGCTCTTCCTCACTGAGTTGATCGTGATGAATTTCTCGGCCTCGCCATAGCGAATCAAATCGCGTGTCATCTCCACGCGCCCCGAGTAACTCCGCGCCGGCTTCAATAGTTGGCTCCCAATCAAAGACGACTGCGTCATCGCCCTTGCCCACGCGAACTTCACTTCCGGCAACCGCACCCTTTTTAAATAATTCTTTTTCAACACCAAGTTGGGCCATGCGATCTGCCAGGTAACCAATTGCTTCGGCATTCTTAAAGTTGGTTTGACGCACCCAGCGCTCGATCTTTGCGCCAGCCACAGTAAATGAACCGTCTGCATTTGGAGTGACCGTAAATCCAGAGTCATCGACCGCGACAGGACGAAGAACAATTCGAGTGCGTTCTTCTACTGCAGCTTCAGCACGCGATTTTTGGATCAATCGTGCCATTGCATAGGTAAGTTCGGTGAGTCCCTGTCGCGATGCAGCCGAGACTGGATATACCTCATAGCCGCGATCGCGAAGTTCTTGGGAGACCATGTCAGCCATAGCCGCGCCATCAGGAAGGTCAATCTTGTTAAGCGCAATGATGCGCGGTCGATCCTCTAGACCGCCGTACTGCGCCAATTCTGATTCAATGATTTCAAGATCTTGAATCGGGTTGCGGTCAGTTTCTAAAGTGCCGCAATCGAGGACATGTACGAGCGCCACGCACCGTTCCACATGGCGAAGAAATTCCAGACCAAGTCCCTTACCTTGGCTAGCACCAGGAATTAGTCCTGGAACATCCGCCACAGTAAAGCGGGTCTCTCCTGCTTGAACTACACCAAGATTTGGAACGAGAGTTGTAAATGGATAATCAGCAATCTTTGGTCGCGCCGCAGAAATAGCCGCAATCAGTGAAGATTTTCCAGCGCTGGGATAACCAACAAGGGCAATATCGGCAACGCTTTTGAGTTCGAGAATAAGTGCGCGCTCTTCACCGGGTTCGCCAAGAAGTGCGAACCCAGGTGCACGACGCTTTGACGAGGCAAGAGCTAAATTGCCTAGACCGCCACGACCGCCCTGCGCGGCGATAAAGACGGTTCCATTACCAACTAGGTCGGCAATTTGATTTCCATCTTTATCGAGAACAACGGTTCCGTTAGGAACTTTGAGAATCAGATCATCACCAGATGGTCCATCTTTACGATCGCCATATCCCGCGCGACCTGATGTTGCTTTGCGATGCGGTGAGTGGTGGTAATCAAGAAGGGTGGTGATATTTGGGTCGACTACAAGGGTGATGTCTCCGCCGCGTCCGCCATTGCCACCATCTGGTCCGCCAAGTGGCTTAAATTTTTCACGCTTAACTGAAACGCAACCATCGCCACCATTTCCTGCAGAAGCGAACAATGTTATGCGATCAACGAATGTTGTCATTTTCGCTCCTTTCCGAAATTTCATTACTCATTTATAAAAATAAAAAAGCGGGTCCGCATTCACGGCCCGCTCATTTATGAGAACCGAAAACTAGGCGACGGGAACCACATTCACCACACGACGACCGCGCGCGCGACCGAATTCGACAGCTCCTGCTGCAAGAGCAAAGAGAGTGTCATCCTTGCCACGACCTACATTCGCACCTGGGTGGAAATGGGTCCCGCGTTGACGAACCAAGATCTCGCCGTTCTTTACAACCTGACCGCCGAAGCGCTTAATTCCGAGGTATTGCGCATTCGAATCGCGACCATTGCGCGTTGACGAGACACCTTTTTTACTTGCCATCTCTCAACTCCTTAGTTAGCGCCGTTAATGGCGGTGATTTTGACGCGGGTGTTCTGTGAGCGGAAACCTTGCCGACGGCGATAGCCAGTCTTGTTCTTGTAACGAAGAATGTGGATCTTGGGACCCTTAACTTCGTCCAGAACTTCAGCTGTCACT
>JACMQL010000045.1 GCA_014377015.1 Actinomycetota bacterium | reverse complement strand
CTGTGCATACAAAGTTATAGCCCCGGTGCCAGCAGGTGAATAAGGAGAGGTCAATGCAGATCCATTACTTGCGGCAACAAACCAACCGTTAAAGGTGTAGCCGCTGCGAGTGGGATTGGTGGGCAAAGTAATAGAGCCACCTGCTGAGTAGGAGCCGGCGCTAGCAGCTGATCCACCCTGACTGTCATAGGTCACGGTGTAGGTGATGGGGGTGATGACAATTGAGAGGTCTTTCAAAGTCGATGTGCTAAATCCATTGTCCGTGATCGTGACGGTGAAGTTGGAAGTACCCGCCGTCGTTGGAGTGCCAGAAATTACACCTGTAGAGGCATTTAACGTTAGACCCGCGGGCAAGGAACCGGCTGTGATGCTCCATATATAGGAGGACGATCCACCCACACCGATAACCTCCGCAGAATATGCTGTCGAAACAGCACCACTAGCTAGTGACGAAGTCGAGATGCCCAAAGTTGTAAAGGAAAGAATTTCTCCACTACTTGTCACCGACGTTACGGCAACAGCCTTAAAATAATAAACCGTTCTTGATGTTAGTCCAGTGACAGATGCAGAAGTTGTGCTGTTAAAGCCGGATGCACGTACAACCGATGATGTATCTGTGCCTGTCATCGAACTTGAAGAACAAGACGGACCGGCGGCGCAATAAGTAAAATAGCTGTTACCAGCCGTACCATTCATATTTACCGAACCATTAAGAGTGACCGTGCTCGCCCCGACGACTGTTGCCGCAGAAGTTGAAACAGAAGGTGCACCGGTTGTGAAGCTTAAAATGGCTCCATCGACAAAACCTGCAGGACAAAATGTAACGTTAACCGTGCAATTCGCCCGCACTTTGTAGTAATACGTGGTTGTCGTGGATAAACCAGTTAAGGAATATGGCACACCAGTTTCACCGCTGCCCGATATTGTGATGTTTGCGGGAGTTGGCGTTGCTCCGTCGTTAACGGTGACGGTTGTCGTACCCGAAGCAAGAGTGCTGCTACTCGAACTGTAAATGAAATTAACCGAAGTTACGTCGGTCAAATTAGGGCTTATTGTTCCATTCAAAGTCGCAGCCGAAGCAGTGAGCCCCGACACCGCATTAGTCACCGCAGTTGGTACGGCCTGGTTTGTTAACGTCGAAAAGGACAAAATATCGCCATAAGTCGAACCAATTTCAGTGCGGAAATAATAGGTAGTCCCCGGTGAAAGCCCCGTTAGCGAACTACTCATCGTATTTATTGCTGAACCTGTGACTGAAATTGGTGTAGTCGCAGTTCCGCTCGTCAAAGATGGGCTTGTGCCCCATCTGAAGAGGGCCGTAACGCCACTTGCTCCATAAGCGCTGGCGAAACCATTTACTGTGGCCGTCGCAGTGGTCACTGAAGTCGCTGCCACGGTTTGCGTAGCTGGCTCTATCTGCGAATTTGAGTTCAAAACCGTAGCAGTACAACTTGCTCCACTTGTTGTCGTAGTGACAGTCGTTACTGGAATAGCGGTGGACGTCTTACCAACCTTCTGATCGCCAACCTTGCTGAATGCGCTATTGGGATAGCCGGTCGGGACGGAAGAGCAAGGCACATTCATTTGATAGTTCAATGTGACAGGTGTCGTACTGTTGAGAGTAAATGGTCCGACATAATGAAGAGGTCGTGGCACAAGGCTCGCCTCGCTCGCGATATATGTTGGATCAGAGATAGTCGCACTAGTGCGCGTCGCGTCAGTGACGCGAACACTTCCCCCAACGAAAGTTACTCCGCTGGCTGGGGTATCAACAATTTCATCAATCGAAACCGTCGTGGCTGAACTTGTCGTAACAGTGATTGTGTAGTTGATTACCGCGGAGGAAGCCGAAGAAGATGCTGGTGTCGAACTTGCCGTCTTATCTGTGGTGAACGCCGAAGTTGCGATCCCAGAAAGGTTTACCGTGTTGCCAGAAAGACCATTGATATCTGAATGCTTGACCTGGGTGCCAGATGAAATCTGTGCGACGGGAACGATCGCTGTCGCGGCGCTGCTAGGTCCAATGATTCGGAATGTGTAAACACCAGTCCAAGTTTGACTGGCATTTCCAGCGCAGTCAGTTGCAGTGGGAGTCTTAAAATATAAAAGATTCGTGAGCGTTATGCTTGACGGACTACCAGTACACGTAAGAGTTAAAGTTGTTGATTCAAGTCGCAGAGCTCTCGTGGGAAAATCAGATTTAGCCGCTGGCGATACCCAAAGAATGTCAAAGTCCGGAGTTGATCCGGCACCAATTTTTCCCGTCGAACCTATTACCGTCACCGTTACTGCTCCACCCAGAGTTGGGGCTGAGGGTGAACTTACGGTCGACACGCTATCTACTTTGTTTGCTGCGGCCTTAATTGTTTCCTTAACTTTCAAAAACGTATAGTCGCAAGTAAGCAACGCCGTAGCTCCAGAAAGATCGGGACGTCGATCGTAAATTTTGATGGTGTGACTTTGAGATGTTGTCGTCGCCGAAATTGCTTTCAACAAGAAGAATGCCGTCTTTGAACTGGCCGCAGCAATACTCGGAAGTTGTTGATACTGATCGGCAGGATTTGCTAGACCAACTTTTCCACCAGTAAAGGTTCCGATCGAGACCCAGAGGCTAGACATTGTCGAACCCGAGGAGTTGGCGATGCTGTAGCCCACATAAGCTGCATCGACCTTGGGGGTAACGCCAGAGTCAACATAGAAAGTGGATGCCTGCGACGGAGTGGCCTTCAAACTATTTTGGGCCGTCATGGTCGACGCACATGCCACGTTTGCGGCATTCGCAGTAGTTGAAAGTGCAACTTGTGAAGAGAGCATCGCTGCTATTAGAGAAAATGCTAAAGAAACACTGGTGCCTTTTTTCAGGCATGGTACAAAAAGGCGGCAAAAAAGTCGCATAATTAAAAAGACCTGACCCTTACTGCTCTTGCTTGTTCACTGCTGGAGAGAGAAGCATAAGGGGATAAATTTCACTTTACCGACAAATGTGGGCGCATTGTCAGCCAGTTTCGGTTAATTCATTGACAACAAAAGACATTACGCCCAAATCAGGCAGTAACCTGCTTCGCATCAATGCCACTCTCTCGTCGCTGGGCCAGGGTAATGGGGGTGGGTGCGCCAGTGAGGGGATCTCCCCCGCTGGCTGTCTTGGGAAAGGCAATCACTTCACGGATCGAATCTGAATCGGTGAGCAAGGCGCACACGCGATCTAATCCGAGTGCAATGCCACCATGAGGAGGCGGTCCATAATTGAACGCTTCGAGCAAGAATCCAAATTTGCTAGCGGCCTCTTCTTCGCTTAAACCAATAACTTCAAAAACTTGTTTCTGAATTTCGCGATCATGAATACGAATGGATCCCCCACCAAGTTCTGATCCATTGAGAACTATGTCGTATGCGTATGCAAGTGCTTTCGCCGGATCTGCGGCGAAGGTAGACGCAAACTCTGGTTTAGGTCCAGTGAAGGGATGATGTACGGCAGTCCAGCCACCATCATCAGTTGGCTCGAACATCGGAGCATCAACTACCCATAAGAATTCCCAGGTACCTTGTGAAATCAAATTACAACGGTGACCAATTTCAAGACGCACAGCACCAAGCAAGTTCTGAGAGGAAGCTTTTTCTCCCGCCGCAAAGAAGATTGCATCACCGGATTTCGCACCTGCTGCGTGAGCCAGCCCCTCACTTTCAATTTCAGATAAATTCTTCGCAACGGGACCGCCGAGAGTTCCATCCGCACCAACCAAGACGTATGCCAAACCTTTAGCACCACGGGTCTTTGCCCATTCTTGCCAAGCATCGAGTTCGCGTCGCGGCGAGGATGCTCCACCGGGCATGACAACGGCTCCGACGTAAGGTGATTGAAAGACACGAAACTGTGTTTCTCTGAAGAAACTCGTCATGTCAGTAAGTTTGTACCCAAAGCGACGATCCGGTTTATCGGAACCGTATTGATCCCTTGCGTCCGCATAAGTCATTCTCTCTATCGGAAGTTTGATATCGAAGTCTGCAACTTCTTTCCAAACTTTGACGAGGATCTTCTCGGCCATTGCCAAAATATCTTCTTGATCGATAAAGGACATTTCGATATCCAGTTGTGTGAATTCCGGTTGACGATCAGCACGAAAGTCTTCGTCACGAAAACATCGTGCGATTTGGTAGTACTTCTCAAAGCCCGCGACCATAAGCAACTGCTTAAAAAGTTGCGGTGACTGAGGAAGGGCATACCAGCTTCCAGGTTGCAATCGAACTGGCACCAAAAAGTCGCGGGCGCCTTCGGGGGTCGAACGTGTGAGGTACGGGGTCTCCATATCCAAAAAATCTTCAGAGTCCATCACTTGTCGAATGACTGAAGTCACCTTGGATCGAACGCGAAGATTTTTGGAAGGCTTGTCGCGACGAAGATCTAGATAACGATACTTGAGTCGAACCTCTTCATTGATCTCTGAATCGTCTCCGGTGTCGATAGGGAAAGGAAGCGGAGCAGACTCACTCAGAACTATCACAGTGTCGCCCATCACTTCAATTTCGCCCGTAGTAATTGCCAGATTTTCGTTTCCGGCGGGACGCTCAACAACTTCACCGATAATGCGAAGACACCACTCGGCGCGAAGTGCTCCGGCAATCTTCTCGTCTCGAATTACAACCTGCACAGATCCGGATGCATCGCGAAAGTCGATAAAAGCAACTCCCCCGTGATCGCGTCTGCGAGAAACCCATCCTGCGAGTTCTACAACTTTTCCTACATCACTTTTTCGCAGAGTTCCCGCTCCGTGTGTACGTAACATGTTCTAAATCCTCACCAAATCACAATGTCCAAGACTCTTGAGCAAGAGTCGCTACCAAGGAGGTCAGACTAATGGAGGTAGCCCGACCCGTGCTCATTTCCTTAATTTCAACCATCCCTGACTCAATTTCAGAATCCCCAATAATTAGTACATATCTTGCCCCATTCTTATCTGCGAGTTTCATAGCAGATTTCAATGGACGATCTCCGAACACAATTTCGATTCGATGACCCGAGTTTCGCAACTCCTGACTAAGGATCATGGTCTGAGTTTTTGCCGCATCACCCAATGGAATTATGAAGAGGTCAACTCCAAAATCCTCCGCATTAACCACTCCTTCGGCTTCGGCGGCGAGCAGGGCTCGATCAATTCCTAAACCAAAACCGATGCCCGTGAGAGGTTGCCCACCAATTTCTTGCATGAGCCCGTCATATCGTCCACCGCCGCCGATGGCAGATTGCGCACCGAGCATTTCGTGGACGAATTCGAAGGTCGTGCCGGTGTAGTAATCCAAACCTCGCACCAAGCGCTCGTTGATTGAGAAGTTGATTTTCATATCTTGCAGATACTTCTGAACCGAAGCGAAATGGCTAGCTGACTCCTCAGAAAGATAATCTAGCAAAATGGGCGCATCGGTCATCATCGCCCTAATCTCTTCTCGTTTGTCATCGAATAGACGCAATGGATTGATGTCGGCTCGGGCGCGGGTTGATTCATCGAGTGTCAGGCCGTCGATGTATTTCATCAGATCTACTTTGTGGGCGGCTCGTGATTGCCGATCTCCAAGAGAAGTAATTTCAAGTCTGTACTTCGTCAGGCCAATCGCGCGGTAGCCAGCATCTGCGATGGCGATTACTTCAGCATCCAAAGCGGGGTCTTCAGATCCAATCGCTTCCAGCCCAACCTGATAGAACTGCCGATATCTTCCGGCTTGCGGACGCTCAGCTCGGAAATATTGCCCCGAATAAAAAACTTTTACGGGAAGAGCACCACGATCCAACCCATGTTCGATAATGCAACGAAGGGCGCCGACAGTCCCTTCCGGGCGTAAGGTAATCGAGCGTCCTCCGCGGTCTTCAAACGTATACATCTCTTTCGTCACCACATCCGTCGAAGCCCCTACGCCGCGAGTGAATAATTCAGTCTCTTCGAAAACTGGTAACTCCACCAACTTATATCCAGCTCGCCTGATAGGAGCAAGAAGTGACTCTTTCACTTTTTCAAATGCGTAAGAGCGCGGAGGAAAATATTCACTCACGCCTTTGGGCGCCTGATACTTCATTAGTTTCTCCCAATATTTTTTAAGTATGGATTATTAAGTCGCTCTCGCCCGATGGTTGTTTCAGGTCCATGGCCCGGTAAGACCCGCATTGAATCAGGAAGTGGCCAAATCTTTTTCTTAAGTGTGTTCTCCATGTCCGCGGCCGATCCGGACGGCAAGTCAGTTCGTCCGATGGAACCTGCAAAAAGAACATCGCCACTTATCAACACCTCTTCCTCCTTGGGTGAAGATGCTCCAGATTCGTGGACTGAAAAAAGTAAGGACCCACGCGTATGTCCAGGCGCATGAATTGCCGTAATAGTTAGTCCAACAATCTCAAGGACATCTCCGTTGCGTAATTCACGCAGGTCCGCCGGTTCACTAAAAGTAAGTCCGGCCAAACTCTCTGCAAACGCGGGACTGATTGCCTTTGCTGGATTTATCAGCAACTCGCGATCTTCGCTGTGAATGTAGGCAGGAATCCCGTATCCATCACATATCGGGATGATTGAAAATGTATGGTCAAGGTGCCCATGCGTGATCAAGGTTGCAACAGGCTTCAAATCGAATTCTTGGAGGGCCATTTCCACTAAATCGGAAACGTCGGGCATGCCAGGATCTACAAGAATGCACTCCTGACCCCGCCCGAGGGCGATAAACCAGCAATTAGTTGCGAACGCGGGGGCGGCGAAGGAAGTCACAAGCACGAATTGCCTCCCATTTCCGCCAGTACAGGGTTACAGGGTACCTTTTACCCCGTACCCAAAGTGCACATTAACAATCGCACGGGTGAGCAATCCGCTCGCCCAATGCACGCCGATAGCGACGGTCGAGTGATTTCGACTTACAGCGCTGAAAGGAGTTCCAAATGAACGAGACGCCCGAGGATGTAACAACCGCTACGGAAACGGCGCTTTCCACTCCTTCAGTGCCATCAACGGCATCTGCCCTGATCGGTGATCCTTCGAAATTCGGACGCGTCGCAGAGGACGGCACCGTATATGTGATCACTCCCGAGGGCGATAAGGCAGTTGGTTCATATCCAGGCAAGAGTGCAGAAGAAGCCCTTGCTTACTTTGTTCGCAAATTTGAAGCCCTCGCATCGGAAGTTGCTCTTTTGGCAGCACGTGTTCGAAGTGGCGCAATGGTTCCCTCTGACGCGCAAAGTGCTGTCAGCAGATTACGTCAGCAAATCAAAGAACTTAATGGCGTTGGTGACCTCGCTGCTTTGGCTCTTTCACTCGAACAGATTCCACCGCTTATCGAAGACAACCGTGGCGCTTATGAAGCGAAGAAATCTGCAGAACTTGCCGCGAAGGCGGCACGTCAAGTAGAAATAGTAGAAGCAAAAGAAAAGATCGTGGTTGAAGCTGAATCACTTGTACTCTCCGAAAGTTGGAAAGCCACGGGCGATCGCCTCAAAGTTCTGTTGGACGAATGGAAAGCAGCACCTCGGCTAGAAAAAAAACAGGATGCCGAACTGTGGAAGCGCTTCTCGGCTTCACGTAACAAATTCGACAAGCGACGCCGCACTCATTTTGCCGCCCTAGACGCCGCACAAATGAAAGTTGCCAGCGTCAAGAATGAACTTGTTGAAGAGGCAGAAAAATTGGCAACCTCCACCGAATGGGTAGCGACGGCGCGACGATTCAAAACACTCATGGATCTTTGGAAAGCATCAGGTCGCGGCAAGAAGGGTGATGATGCGAAACTTTGGGGACGCTTCAAGGCCGCACAAGATAGATTCTTCGTGGCGAAGAGCGCTGATCTTGAGAAGCGCGATGTGCTCATGACGACGAACTTGACCAAGCGCGAAGCCCTCATCGCGGAAATAGAAGCGCTTCTTCCCATCAAGAATGTCGAACAAGCAAGCAAATCCTTCAAAGATTTTGCACGCCAATGGGAACGCATCGGTATGACACAACGCGACAAGAAAGCTGCATTCGCTGCCCGATTCGAAACTGTTGAAGCACAGATCAAGAGTGCGGAAGAAGTTAAATGGCGCAAGGTTGATCCCGTCGCTAAGGCGCGTGCGCAAGAAGTTGTGCAGCAACTGAGTGATGCCGTGGCCAATTACGAGAAGCAAGCCGCCAAGGCGAAGACTGCCGGTAATGAGAAGAAGGCTGCCGAAGCCCTCGAAGCCGTCGCGGCTCGACGAACATGGCTGGCTGAAGCTGAGAAAAGTTTGGCTGAATTTAATTAACTTCTGCTAGTCAATTTGTTCCTAATTAGTTATTCGTCGTTCGGTAGACGTCATATACGCCTTTGATCTGTCGTACCGCCGAAAGCACTGCATCAAGATGGGTCGCGTCTGCCATTTCAAAAGTAAACCGTGAGATCGCGGTGCGATCTTTGCTAGTGCTAACGGCAGCGCTCAAAATGTTCACATGCTGATCGGAAAGAGTACGAGTGACGTCGGAAAGTAGCCTGGATCGGTCTAACGCTTCAACCTGAATATTGACCAAAAATATGCTCGCGGCGCCCGCCAGCCAACTCACTTCAACTATTCGATCTCCCTGGTGGGTCAATAAGTCATGGGCGTTGACGCAGTCCGCGCGATGCACCGAAACCCCGCTTCCGCGAGTAATGAAACCTGTGATCGTATCCCCTGGCACAGGCGTGCAACACCGTGCCAGTTTCACAAGAACATCATCAATTCCAGAAACTTTAATTGCGTTGCTAGACCGACGCGCACCATTGATGCCAATCCCAATTGCAGAAGGATCCACGGAAGCCTCTGGGTGCGAATCCTCGGCGCCCAAATTGGCAACCAATTTTTCAACTATCGAAGCTGCCGACACGTGACCATCTCCGACAGCTGCATACAAAGCGGAAATGTCTGGATACTTCATTTCATGAGCTAGCTCTAGGAGTGAATGTTCAGCAAAAATTTTCTGTAATGGCAGACCGGCTTTGCGCATCTGACGCGCGATTGATTCGCGTCCGGCATCAATAGCTTCCTCGCGACGCTCTTTGCTAAACCAAGCTTTAATCTTGGAACGCGCGCGCGGGCTCTTGACGAAATTGAGCCAATCACGGCTAGGGCTCGCGCTATCGCTCTTATTAGTCAACACATCTACAACATCTCCATTTGCCAGATGTGATTCAAGCGGGACCAGTCGTCCATTTACTTTTGCACCTACACAGCGATTACCGACTTCGGTATGAACGGCGTATGCAAAATCCACTGGGGTCGATCCCCCTGGAAGGGCAATCACATTTCCCTTTGGAGTGAATACAAAAACTTCTGGGCTTCCCAGATCGAACCTCAGCGCCTCCAGGAATTCACTCGGATCTTCCGTCTCCTTCTGCCAATCATGAAGTTGTCGCAGCCAAAGCATCTCAGGAGATTTCTGGCTTTCTCCAACCTGTTTGTATTTCCAATGCGCAGCGATTCCAAATTCAGCCCGCGCATGCATATCGAAAGTTCGAATCTGTATCTCGATCGCCTTACCCGTCGGACCGATAACCGTCGTATGCAATGACTGATAAAGATTGAACTTGGGCATCGCTATGTAATCTTTGAATCTTCCAGGTACTGGACTCCAACGTGCATGAATTGCACCAAGTACTGCATAGCAATCCTTTACATCGTTCACCAAAACGCGAATTCCAACCAGATCATAAATATCGTTGAAGTCGCGTCCTCTAACTACCATCTTTTGGTACACACTGTAGAAATGCTTCTGTCGCCCGGTCACAGTGGCTTGGATTCCGTCGCGCGCGAGATCCTGCTCAACCATCGCCACCGCATCATCACTCAGTGCTTCGCGCGACGGCGAACGCTCGGCGACAAGGCGGGCTATTTCTTCGAACTTCTTAGGTTCTAGAACTTGAAAGGAAAGATCTTCCAATTCCCACTTAATGGCATTCATTCCTAGGCGATGCGCAAGCGGTGCGTAAATATCGAGGGTCTCGCGCGCCTTCCGTTCGGCGCTCTCCTTAGATACGTATCGCCAGGTCCGCGCGTTGTGCAAACGGTCTGCCAATTTGATAACTAAAACTCGAATATCGCGCGACATCGCGACCACCATCTTGCGGACTGTTTCAGCCTCCGCCGTAGGTCCGTAAATCAACTTATCCAGTTTGGTGACGCCGTCAACAAGGGAGGCGATTTCATCACCAAAATCAACCTTCAGTTGCTTAAGCGAATAACTCGTGTCTTCGATCGTGTCATGTAGCAAAGCGGCAATGATCGTTTCGGAATTGAGACCAAGTTCTGCCAAAATCATAGCCACCGCAACGGGATGAGTTATGTACTTATCGCCAGAGCGTCGAAACTGACCCTCATGAGCGTTCTTAGCAACTTCGAAGGCACGTTCCATTTCGACAGCCGATGTCCCTGGATGGTGCTCCAGAACGGCCGTCAAAACTGGGGCTATCAAGTCCTTCATATCGCAAAGCCTACTTCAGCAAAGTGAGAATCAAATTGCGCGTGTCTTCTAAAGCGATCAGCGCTTTCCTTTTCGCTTCGGTTGATTGCGTGGGCCGCTTTTGGCTTTTGGCGCCGCAACAGGTGAGTTATTTGCAACCACGCGAGTGGATGCCGTTGCAGAAATCGGCGCGGCAATCGGAGCTGCACCTCGCGCGGCCACTCGTTTTGCTAGAGCTTGCATCGCTGGCTCACGTTCACGCAATGTCGCCAAAATCGGAGGCGCAATAAACACAGAAGAGTATGTACCCGTCGCAAGACCAATAAAGAGTGCGAGTGAAAGATCCTTCAAGGTACCGGCCCCAAGCAGACCTGCACCTACAAAGAGAATTGAACCCACTGGCAGCAAGGCGATAATCGAAGTATTTATCGAACGCACCAAGGTCTGATTGACGCCCAGGTTGGCCGCCTGCGAGAAAGTCATCTTGGAAGTGCTAGTGATGGTGCGGGTATTTTGGCGAATCATGTCGAAGACAACAACGGTGTCGTAGAGCGAATAACCCAAGATCGTCAGGAATCCGATCACGGTCGCGGGTGTTACATCGAAACCGACCAGCGCATAAATTCCAACGGTAATGAAGACGTCATGAAGTACCGCCACGATCGCTGAGATCGCCATCTTTGGTTCAAAAGCCATCGCCAGGTAAATCATCACCACGATAAGGAATCCGATTAAGCCATAGAGGGCTTTGCGAGTAATTTCCTTGCCCCAGGATGGTCCAACAATTTGTGAGTCAATGTCATTGATAGAGACACCGAATTTAGCTGCAAGAGCATCTTGAACTCGGTTGGACTCCTCTGCTGAAAGAGCGCCTGTTTGAACGCGAACTTTGTTTGAGCCAATTTTCTGAATGATTGGTTCACCAGGAATTTTTGCAGCATCAACGGCTTCTTGCGCCATCCCTACCGTTGCACCAGATTTTGAAACTGTGTACGAAGAGCCACCTTTGAATTCGATTCCAAGATGCAATCCTTGGGTCGTCAGCGCAATCGCTGAAGCAAGAATTAAAAGTCCTGAAAATGCGTACCAACGACGGCGATTGCCGATGAAGTCAATCGAAGTTTCACCGCGGTGCAGACGTCCACCCAAGCCAGAAAGTTTTGACATGCTTATGCTTCCTTTACTGTTGAGGTTGCGGTCGGCGTAAGTACACCCAGACTCTTCGCGGAAAGACCGGAGAGCGGATGACCCGAACTATAAAATTTCACTCTCGCTAAGACTGTTAAAAGAGGTTTCGTGAACAAGAAGACGACCAGAAGATCGATAAGTGTCGTCAACCCGAGAGTGAATGCGAAACCTCGAACTCCACCCACGGCGAAGATGTAAAGCACTGCCGCCGCAATAATTGAAACAAAGTCAGCGACGAGAATCGTGCGGCGCGCTCTAATCCAGCCCGTTTCCACTGCCGAGCGCAATGTTCGACCATCGCGCACGTCATCTCGCACTCGCTCGAAGTAGACGATAAACGAGTCCGCTGTAATACCGATCGCAACGATTGCTCCTGCGATTCCCGCCAGCGTCAAGGTGAAGCCAATCCATTCTCCGAGAAGCAAAAAGAGCAGGTACGCAAGGGCGCCGGCAATTAGAAGCGAGCCGATCGAAACAATTCCCAAACCGCGGTAGTACAACATCGAATACAGGATTACAAGAAATAGCCCGATAAACCCCGCTAGCAATCCGCCTTGCAATTGATCAGCACCGAGCGTTGCAGAAACTTGCTGAACTTCCCCGCGATCGAAAGCCAGTGGCAAAGCACCGTATTTCAAAACGTTTGCTAAGTCTTCGGCTTCCACCTGTGTGAAACTGCCAGTAATTTCGGCGCTGCCAGAATTAATTGCCTCATTGATGCTTGGTGCCGAGACAACCAGACCGTCTAGAACGATAGCAACCTGATTAAGCGGTGGAGCGAGTGAAGTTACTCGCGATGTCAAAGCGCCAAATGCTTTGGTGCCTTCGCTGTTGAATGACAGCGTTACGAACCAACCTGCACCTGAGGTTTGATTAATTGCAGCAGACGCCTTAGTCACTTGCCGACCTAGAACTTCCGCCGGTGCCAGGATAAATTTTGAGGCCCCACTGCGATCGCACGAAACAATAATTCCGGTTGGACTGTCCGCACCGGTTCCTTGCCGATTCTTCGGCAGGGTGCAATCCAACTTGGAATATTCAAGGTTAGTTGCTGCGCTCACTCCAGCGGGCGGAGTCGCACTAGCAGCGCCGGTTGTACCGGTTGTTGCTGGTCCAGGAGATCCTTGTACCAACACTTGGCGGAAGCGAAGCTCGGCGGTTTGACCAACCAACTCCACAACTCGACGTCCAGTGTCTCCCGGAACAGAAATTACGATATGACGGTTGACGCCGCTCCCCTCCGCCGCGACTTCACTCTCAGCAACCCCAAGTGAGTTAACACGTTGGCGAATAATTGAAACGGCTTGGTCGATCGCTGCGTTTGTCACCTTGCCAGATTCGCCATCTGCCAAGCGTGGCTGAAGCGTGACGCTGGTTCCGCCCCGCAGGTCCAAACCAAGATTGACGGAGGTGGCGCCTTGAATCAGGGCGAGGGCAAAGAGGGTCACCACGATAAAGGCAATGATCGCGAGACAGCGACCGGGGCGAGATGAAGTCTTTGGCGTTTTAGATTGCGCAGAGGTGGACATGGGTAGAGAGTCTAGGCATCAGACGCGGGCATGTCGAAAAGGACACCATTTATGGCGTTCGGTCCCGTTGAATTCGCGGCCGGCGGCTCGTGTCCTACATGGCGCCACCCTTGCGCCGTGGCCACACGGCCACGCGGAGTCCGGGCCATAAAGCCATTTCGCACCAGGAAGGGCTCGGCAACGGACTCGACCGTCTCGCTTTCCTCGCCCACCGCAATGGCAAGAGTAGAAAGACCGACCGGTCCGCCGTTGAAACGCTCAACGAGAGCCAGCAGTACCGCGCGGTCGAGTCGATCAAGACCTAGTTCATCTACTTCATACATGGACAGCGCCGCGGTTGCATCTGAGTGCTTCAGAATCTGAGAGCCGTGCACCTGCGCGTAATCTCGTACCCGACGTAGGAGGCGGTTGGCGATACGTGGGGTGCCACGAGAACGTCCAGCGATTTCTGAAATCGCCTGCATCTGGATTTCAAGACCAAGTAGTGCCGCACTTCTTCTTATTACTTCAGCTATTTCGTTCTCATCATAGAAATCTAAATGCGCGGTGAACCCGAACCGATCGCGGAGCGGACTCGGTAGCAATCCAGCGCGAGTCGTGGCACCAACCAATGTGAAATGCGGAAGTTGCAGAGGAATTGCCGTAGCACCTGGCCCCTTCCCTACAACCACATCGACCCTGAAATCCTCCATCGCCAAATAGAGGAGTTCCTCCGCAGGGCGCGGTAAGCGGTGTATCTCATCGAGAAAGAGGATCTCACCTTCCATGAGCGAGGAAAGAATGGCCGCCAAATCCCCCGCATGCGTAATTGCCGGCCCACTTGTGATGCGGATTGGCGCCTCCATCTCACTAGCTAAAATAAGTGCCAGAGTCGTCTTGCCCAATCCGGGAGGTCCAGAAAGTAAAATGTGATCAGCGGGCGATTTGCGATGTCTGGCAGCAGTTAATAAAACATCGATCTGAGACCGAACTCGTTCTTGCCCAATAAATTCACTAAGGGAGTGCGGCCGAAGTGCATTCTCCGCGGCCGAATCTTCAATGCGCGGTGCCGGTGAAACCTCACGAGCGTCATCGGTTGCCATCAGGTGCGACCTCTCGAACCTGATTGCAACGCACTCTTAAGCAATTCTCCGATATCCATACTGGCAGGATCCTGCCCGCCTTCCTGCAAAGAAACTACAAGGTTTCCAATCGCCACATCCGAGTCTCGCGCTGTAAAACCTAACGAAACCAAAGCGCTGCTAAGTTGTTCGCGCCACGGCGCAATATGCGTGACCCGTGTGCCAGGTGTCGCAAGAATTTTCCCCTTAAGTTCGAGAATCAATCTTTGAGCGCCTTTCTTTCCAATCCCCGGGACACGCTCTATCGCCGCGACATTTTCTTGGGCTACTGCAGAAGCAAGATCGTCAGGTGACATTACGGCGAGTATTGACATCGCAACCTTTGGACCAATTCCAGAAACTGTTTGAACTAAATCAAAAAGAGAACGAGATCCATCATCTAAAAAACCAAATAGAGTTAAAGAATCTTCTCGAACAACTAGCGCTGTAAATAGTTGCGCATCATTGCCCACGCTAAGACGCGCGCTCGTGGCGGGAGTTATTACCACCAAAAGGCCAACCCCGCCCACGTCGATTATGGCTCTATCGGTCTGTAGATTTCGCACTCTTCCAAAGAGCGAGGCAATCACGAGGAACGCAATTTCTTCAGACGCAATTTTTCGGCAACCAAAGCCGTCTGAATGCGATCATTACCGCGACCGCGCCACAGATGGCAGATGGCAAGTGCTAGCGCGTCTGTGCTGTCGACCGGTTTAGGTATCGATTCAAGATTTAGCAGTCGTCGCACCATTTCTGCAACTTGAGCTTTGCTGGCACGTCCGCTCCCCGTTACCGCCGCCTTCACTTCTGTTGGAGTGTGCATGAAAACGGGTATGCCAGATTTCGCAGCGGCAAGGAGGGCAATGCCCGATGCTTGGCTGGTTCCAATTACTGTTCTGACATTGAGTTGCGAAAACACGCGTTCAATGGCCATGACATCAGGCTCACACCGAGCAATCCATAAAAGAAATTGCTCTTCGAGCCTTAGCAATCTTTCTTCGAGCGGGGCATCTGCCGACGTCAGAATGGTTCCGACTTCGACCAGCGAAACAGGTGCGCCCAGCACGCCTTGAATCACGCCGATTCCACATCGGGTGAGCCCTGGGTCCACACCTAGTACGCGCATTTAAGCCAAACTCGCCATAACTTCATCCGAAACGTCGAAGTTGCCATAAATATTTTGCACATCGTCTAGTTCTTCAATCGCATCGATGAGATTAAACATTTTTACTGCCTGCTCGGCATCGAGGGGGATCAACATAGAAGGCAACATCGATGTCTCAGCCGACTCGTACTCGATACTCGCAGACTGCAACGCGGTGCGCACGGTCACCAGATCACCCGGCTCACTTACAACTTCGAATGATTCGCCTAAATCGTTAACTTCTTGTGCGCCGGCATCTAGTACTGCTTCGAGAATTCGGTCCTCAGTAATACTCGGGATTTTGTTGACGATCACCACTCCTTTGCGACTGAAAAGATACGACACCGAGCCAGGATCACCCATGCTTCCGCCATTACGAGTAACCGCAACCCGAACTTCCGATGCAGCTCGATTTCGATTATCTGAAAGGCACTCAATCAAAATTGCCACACCCCCAGGGCCATAGCCCTCGTACACGATCGTTTGCCAATCCGAGCCGCCCGATTCGAGGCCAGCTCCACGCTTGATCGCTCGTTCAATATTGTCGGCTGGCATGGAATTTTTCTTAGCCTTCGCCACGGCATCGAACAAAGTTGGATTTCCAACAACATCTGGGCCACCCATACGTGACGCTACTTCAATGGCTTTGATGTACTTGGCAAAAGACTTTGCACGACGCGAATCAATGATGGCCTTCTTGTGCTTCGTTGTCGCCCATTTGGAATGGCCTGACATATACACCTCTTACATTCTCAGGTTTCATCTCTGAAACTATCCACGGGCATTAGATGAGCAGATTCCAAGATTATCTGATCAGCCTCTTCTTATTTGCTCTTACTGCAAACTTCATCAAGAAAATATCGATGGATTCGGTTGTCGGATGTGAGTTCAGGGTGAAAAGACGTGGCCAATAGCGGTCCCTGGCGGACAGCCACCGCACGACGCTGGCCATCCGGAGATACAACGGAAGCAAGCACAGAGACTGCAGGACCGGTAGATTCGACCCACGGCGCGCGAATAAAGACCGCCCTTATTGATTCGTTCATTCCATCTAGATCGAGATCAGCCTCAAAAGAATCTACTTGCCGACCGAACGCGTTTCTGCGCACTGTGATATCGAGTCCACCAAACGTAATCTGATTGGGAGCAGCATCAAGAACCCGATTGGCGAGCAAGATCATCCCTGCACAAGACCCATAGACGGGCATACCCGATCCAATGCGACTTCTAATGACATCAATGAGATCAAAAACTTGGGCTAGATGAGCAATCGTCGTCGATTCTCCACCAGGAATGACTAAAGCATCAACCGCTTCAATTTCTGCTTTTCGACGAACAACCGCTACATCCACACCGCACTCCCCCAGGGCAAGGCAATGTTCGCGAATATCACCTTGCAGTCCGAGCACTCCAACGATCATAAAGAGTTCATCGAATCGAAATTGCTACCAACCGCGCTCTGCGAGGCGGTGCGGCACGGGAATATCTGCCACGTTTATGCCAACCATCGCATCGCCCAGACCACGTGATGCATCAGCAATAACCTTGGGATCGTCAAAGAACGTTGTCGCCTTCACGCACGCTAATGCGCGACGAGAGGGATCACCAGACTTAAAAATTCCCGAGCCGATGAATACGCCATCAGCGCCAAGATGCATCATCATTGCCGCATCAGCTGGCGTAGCGATTCCACCTGCCGTGAAAAGCACGACTGGAAGTTTTCCTGCTTTAGCTACTTCTTTAACCAACTCATAAGGTGCCTGCATCTCCTTCGCCGCTACGTAAAGTTCGTCATCGCGCATCGAGGTAAGTCGGCGAATTTCTCCACCGATTTTGCGCATATGAGTGACGGCGTTAGATACATCACCGGTACCCGCTTCGCCTTTGGATCGAATCATCGCCGCACCTTCATTAATGCGACGAAGAGCCTCTCCTAAGTTGGTGGCACCACAAATGAATGGGACGGTGAAGTTCCACTTGTCTATGTGGTTTTCGTAGTCAGCAGGGGTGAGAACTTCGGACTCATCGATGTAATCCACACCAAGACTTTGCAGTACCTGTGCTTCAACGAAATGACCGATGCGCGCCTTTGCCATAACTGGAATCGTCACGACCGCTTTGATCTTTTCGATCATGTCTGGATCTGACATGCGTGCAACGCCACCTTGCGCACGAATATCTGCTGGGACTCGCTCCAACGCCATCACGGCAACGGCTCCGGCGTCTTCGGCAATCTTGGCTTGCTCGGCATTGACTACGTCCATGATGACGCCGCCTTTAAGCATCTCAGCCATACCGCGCTTGACTCGTCCCGTACCCGTTATTTCCGACATGTTCACTCCTTGATTTTCCAATCCCCGCACCACTGGAGGGATATATGGCGCAATCCTACTTTGTCGGCTCATCTCCTGGAGCCATCTCAGCTATGGTAAATATCGCAGCAGTACTTGTAAGGGCAACCCATACCTGACCGCGCGCAAAGGTAATAGGCGTTCCGTCTGACCTGGTCCACGTGGTGCCGCCCTCTTGCGTTGGTCGATTCCAGATTGCCGCAAAGGCAAGTCCATCACGTAAGACAAAACCCGTGCCGGTTCCTACGCTCTGGGAGAAAGGCGTATTTCCGCCGAATTTGTCACCGTAAATCGAAGGCGTAATTGACACTTGTTGAATGAGAAATGTTGTAGGTCCAAGATGAGTTCCACCTGCGGCGACGTCTGCTGAATCACCGTGGAAGAGCAACCAGCGATTTTCACCGCGAGACCATTGCATCGAATAAGAATTTGCGGGCCAGAAAACTTGGGCAGATAAAATCGGCCGACCATCTCCTTGCGCATCCCCAAATATCCAACCCATGCTCTTGGACGTGGCAACTGGAAGGTTCTCGCTCGTGATCTTTTCCAGCAGCAACTGCGCTTTAAGAATCATATTGACGGGTGAATACCGATTCGGATCTCGCGGGTAAATTCGCGCCGACTCGTGTTCCGCTCCCAAATCTTCTAGATTGGCGGCTCTAATTACTGGCCGCAATTTTGATTGTGCACCGCTGTAGGCAAAAGCAACGTGACCATACTGGGCAAGGAGTTCCATATCGCTAATTCGTGCACTTCGAACTGGACCTACACTCTCGGGGATATCGGAGGAAAAGATACTGAGTAGCCGAGTCAATCCGCCTTCGACCTGTTCGATATACACGACGTCAGCTTTTTCCAAACCGATCTGGGGATGCGCTTTTCGCGTATCGTCGATTTTTACGGCAATAACTGGACCATCAACACCTTCCCGACCACTTATCGAGTTGTAGACAATCGTCGACTGGGGAGTAGGGGTGATGCCATCAGTATTTTCATCGGCACCTTGGTCAATTACGGAACTACTGCCGCAGGCCGTTAGCAAAATCATTGCCGCAGCCGTTGCTACAGCAACTCGCCACTTTCGATTAAAGGACATCATCTTCGAACTCATAAGTGACGGGCAGCGGTGCAGTGCCCGCCAGACGAAATACGTTGAATATCAATTTCTTCCTTACGCTCTGAGTGCGGTGGACGGCGTCAACATGCAAAGCAATCGCAATACGAATCTTTTCAGTCAATTCTGAAAGTTCACGAAGTAGAGCCTGCTCGCCTTGGGTCAATCGGACATCAAGATCATTTTGCAAAAGTCCCAACGCTCCGGAAAGACCACTTTCGGCCTGTGAACGATCTCCAATTGTCGTCTCACGAGCTTGGTAAGCAGCCGAAGTCAGGAGCAATGACGATGCCGGATCGGCCATTTCGCTGTGGGCCAATTCGAGTGCAACTGCCGCCCGTCTTTGCAAAATCCCATCGAGGTTAGCCCAACTCGTTTCCACTCGATGGTGCAATCGATCCAAACGAGTAGCAGAAAAAGATAAATACCAAAGAAATGCCAAGATAACGACGGCTATGGGAAGAATGCTTTTCATCGCGGCTGGAACTCCTATTCGCCTTTACTTAAAAATCTGTTCCAACTTCGCGTATCCGAAGAAAGTCTAACTTTTCCGTTTCCTACAATAGCCATTTCATAGACGGAGTAGATCTGTTCCGCAACGCTATCCCAATCAAAGATTTTTGAATGAATCTGTCCCGCCGTGGCTAGTTTTGTTCTTTTCTTGTTGTCGAGGAGGACATCAATGAGAACGCGGGCCAAATCAGCGGCATCCTCGGAATTGAAGTTGGTGCCGTATTTCCCATTCCCGAGCATCCATGTGAAGGCAGGAATATCGCTTGCCACCACGCAGGTGCCGGCTGACATAGCCTCAGCCAGAATTATGCCGAAGGATTCCCCCCCAGTATTCGGGGCGACGTAGACGCCGACCGAACTTAAGAAATCTGCCTTTTCCTCCTCAGATAGGCGCCCTAAGAAAGTTACCCGATCCTTCAATTGGACATTGACACTCTTCATTAGATTCTCACGTTCGCCGGGACCAGCCACAAAAACTTTCACATCGGGAACAAACCGGGCCACGATTGGCAATGCATCCAGAAGAACTGAAAGTCCTTTGCGAGGCTCCTCAAAACGGCCAATGAAGCCCAGGGTATTGCCACCCCATTCGGGCCGAAATTTTCCGTCAGAAAAATGTTTCGTGTAAACACCATTTGGAATGACGACGGCATCTGTCTCCAGATGATCCGTCAAGGTCATGCGCGCAGCCTCGCTTACGGCAATGCGAGCCGAAAGTTTTTCAATCACCGGCTCCAAGATTGGACCGATTGCAAAAATAGCCTTCTGCCGTTTTGAAGCGGCATGAAAAGTGCCGACCATTGGCCCCTCTGCTGCCCAGCAGGCAAGCAATGACAGAGAAGGAATCGCCGGCTCATGTAGATGCAGCAAATCAAAATCACCCTCCGAAATCCAGTGCCTCACTCGCGTAAACGCGATTGGACCAAAAAGAATTCGGGCTACCGCGCCGTTGTAAGGGATGGCAATAGGCTTGCCTGCGCTCACGACATAGGCGGGTAATGCATCTTCATCTTGCGATGGCGCCAGGACTGAAACATTGTGACCCGCGGAAATTAAGTACTCAGCCAGATCGCGTATATGCGCCTGCACTCCCCCGGGCGCATCCCATCCGTAAGGGCAGACAATTCCAATTTTCAATTTTCGACCGTCAGACATCGACGCGCTCCTTGAAGTCTCCATCAATCCAAATTCTTTGCAGCATGTGCCAATCTTGCGGGTAGGCAGATATTCCGGTGGCGAAGTTGTTCGCGCATTGCTGAACAATTCGGGCAACTTTTTCTTCCTGCGATCCAATTACGGGAATTTCTACCAATTGAAAATCAATGAGCAATCCGTCTCTGGTGTAAGAAACATAAGCAGTGATTAAAGGCGCACCCGTACTAATCGCAAGTAAGGCCGGACCTGCTGGCATTTTGGCTGGTGCGCCGAAGAACTCGACTTCGATTCCCGCGTTCGATAGATCCCGATCCGCGACAAGTGCAACCAATCCTCCCTTTCGCAATCGTTGTGCCAAAGTAGCCATGACTCGACCACCCAGGGGAAGAACTTCCATGCCAATCGCTTCGCGGTATGCGAGAAATTTTAGAAACAACTTTTCAGGTTTGAGGCGCTCTGCCACTGTGACAAGTCGCATTCCTTTAGCGCAAAAATACGCTCCCGCATGGTCCCAATTTCCTGCATGGGGCAATGTAACGATGGCACCTTTCCCAGCGGCAATTGCATCGGTCAAAAGACTTTCGTTGTTCACCCGAACGGTGCTCATTACTCGCTCAGGTGACCAATCCGGAAACCGAAAAGTGTCGCACCAGTAACGCAAATACGAATCTATTGCTTGACTGAGTAGTTGGTGCATTTGCGCTTGCGAATATTCAGGCTTCACCCGCGCAAGATTTGCACGCAAGCGCACGATGCTCTTTCCATTTCTCTTCACGAGTTTGCGACCCAACAAATAAAAGAAGCGATAGGCAAGATTTTCCGGTAGCCATCTGACTATCCTCCAAGTGATGAGGAATGCATAACCGCTCGCATTCTCGAACGTCTTTTTCATCAGATTCGAAGTGCCCGTCGCACGATTAATATGCGCTGAATGGATGTCACAGCGCCAAGTGCGGCAACTAACCAAATACCTGTGGCAAGCGCAAAGGGAACACCAAAGCCGTGCAGTAAAATTGCTAGAAGAACAATAATCAATCTCTCCGTGCGCTCAGCTAAGCCCCCGTGGCACTCCACATCGAGGGACTCAGCTTTAGCTCTGATATACGGGACAAGAATTCCGGTCAGTAGGGCGATAAGTGCAACAGGAAGCAAGTTGTCATTTTCGTTATCCAAGGCAAAGATCAGCCCCATCAAGACTGCAGAATCAGTGATTCGATCGATTGTGGAATCTAAGAACCCGCCCCAACGACTCGACCCCTTCTGCGAAATGCGCGCCATGGTGCCGTCAAAGAGATCGCTTAATGCAAAAAAAGAAACGGCGACAGTGCCCCAAATAAAATCGCCCGCAGGATAAAAGACAAATGCCGAAGCAATCAGGCCTATAGCTCCTACGACAGTCACCGAATTGGGGGTAAGGCCCACACGGAGAAGCGCCTTGGCCATCGGCGTAATGATGCGCGTAACCGCAGGTTTCACTATGTCGCTAATCATCGGCACCATCGTAGGCTGACCTCGTGCATACACATAGCCAGATATCGACTAATTCCTCCGCGCCTGAACTCAAAATCCGAGTTATCGGCCATGATCCTTCGCAAACCGCAGCAGTTTCGCGGCTTTATAGTGCCAGCGTCGCAAAGGATAATCCCAGCGAATGTGATCTCGCGATTTTTGTTATCGATCCATCCAAGGGAATCGACCCGGCAACCATCGCCACTTGGGAGAGTTTAGACGAATCAATGGTGCCGCGACTCATCGCGGTCGTGGGCTTAGAAAATTCGCAGGCGGATTTCGATGACGCCGTTCTGCTCGCCAATCGCGTATTCGCGCCGACCGTAACTCCCTACCTAGTTCTCCATGATGACGCAGGCGTCGCATGCGCACTTATTCGGTTGGAAGATATGAAGATCTTAGATTACAAAACTTTCCCACCTACGATCGAGGAAAGTGAGAGCGAGCATCAAACCCTAGTTGCAGAATTCAAAACAGAGTATCTGGAAACGATAGAGGTCATGGGCGCCGATGGCTTCTCTGCAGGACTAGTTTTTCCCGCCGTACCGTTATGGATTGAGAAGAAAATCGGTACCGACATTATCGCTGGCTACATTAAGCAAGTTGTGGACGCTAAAATTTAGTCACCAATTCGCGGCCAAATCCTGACGAGTCTGAAATAGAAGTTGAGGCAACACTTTCGTCTCCCCGATTATTGGCATGAAGTTGGCATCACCAGCCCAGCGTGGAACAACATGCTGATGAATATGATCTGCGACCCCAGCCCCAGAGACAGCCCCTTGATTCATTCCGATATTGAAACCAGCGGCGTGTGAAACTTTTCGTAAGGTTTGCATTGCTTGCGAAGTGAGTGCAGAGATTTCATTCCTCTCCTCCGCTGTCAATTCAGTCAAATCTGCAACATGGCGATTCGTGCAAACTAGAAGATGCCCCGCGTTGTAGGGGTACAGATTCATAACGACGTAAGCAGTCTTGCCACGCGCAACAATTAAACCTTCCTCATCGCTGAGGCGAGGGATACGGCAGAAAGGACACTCGACATCATTCGTCGCGAGCGGCCTATTCTCACCGCGCAAATAGTCCATGCGGTGCGGAGCCCACAGCCGTTGCCATGTATCCGGCATGCCTGCGCCACCCGTGGAAATGTCCATTTCAGACCTGGCGACGCTCTCTAATCGTTAATTCAATTTCGGAAATTGCATCCGTTATCGAAACGCCGTTCTTCTGCTCCCCGCTTCGATATCTGAATGAGACTGCACCAGCGCTCTGATCTTCGTCACCAGCAATCAACATGTATGGCACTTTCTGCAATTGCGCATTTCGAACCTTCTTTTGCATGCGGTCATCGGATGCGTCAACCTCGGCTCTGATTCCACGCTTTCGCAACTCTGCGACAATCTCCCGCAAATACGGTACGAATGCATCGGCAACTGGAATGGCCACGACTTGCACTGGGGCAAGCCATGGTGGAAACGCTCCGGCATAATGCTCCGTCAAGACACCGAAAAAACGCTCGATGGATCCGAACAATGCACGGTGGATCATTACGGGCCGCTGGCGTGAACCATCGGCCGCAACGTACTCAAGATCAAAACGGTTCGGCAATTGAAAATCCACTTGGATCGTCGACATTTGCCAGGTTCGTCCGATTGCATCCTTTACTTGTACCGAGATTTTCGGTCCGTAAAAAGCCGCTCCTTCAGGATCGAGAACTAACTCAAGATTCTGCTTCTGGGCAGCTTCGCGCAAAGATTCAGTGGCAATTTCCCAGTCCTTATCCTCGCCCACAAACTTAGTCTCGTTCTTTGTGGAAAGCTCAAGATAAAAATCTGTCAGCCCATAATCACGAAGCAAATTGAGAACGAAAGTTAGAAGACTGTCGAGTTCGCCCGCCATTTGGTCGGCAGTGCAATAAATATGCGCATCGTCTTGTGTAAATCCGCGCGCACGCGTAATGCCATGTAAAACGCCTGATTTCTCGTAACGATAAACAGTCCCGAATTCGAAAAGTCGAAGTGGAAGCTCTCGGTAGGAACGCTGACGCGAAGCAAAGATCAAATTATGAAACGGGCAATTCATTGGCTTCATGTAGTAACGCTGACCCGCACGCTTAACAGTTCCGTCTGGATGGAGTTCCTCATCCATAATCAAAGGTGGGTACATGCCGTCGGCAAACCATTGCAGGTGGCCTGACTTTTCAAAAAGTGTGGATTTGGTGATGTGTGGCGAATAAACGAATTCATAATCTTCGGCCTCGTGCCGTTTACGCGAATAATCTTCCATCTCTCGTCGAATAATTCCGCCTTTGGGATGAAACACAGCCAGCCCAGATCCGATTTCCTCGGGGAAAGAGAATAAGTCGAGTTCTGCGCCCAGCCTTCTATGGTCACGCTTTTCGGCCTCGAGCAGAAGTTCCAGATGCGCATTGAGAGCATCTTGGGAAGCCCATGCGGTGCCGTAGATGCGTTGCAACATGGGATTCTTTTCTGAGCCACGCCAATAAGCCCCCGCAGAGCGCATCAACTTAAAAGCAGGAATGAGTCTGGTGGAAGGCAGGTGCGGTCCGCGGCAGAGATCTCCCCAAACTTGTTGACCATCTCGACCAAGGTTGTCATAAATCGTGAGTTCGACACCACCGACTTCGACGTTTGCCTCTGGATCAACGCCAGCCTTTATCCCAATCAATTCGCATTTATAAGGTTCGAGTGCCAACTCGATTCGCGCCTCAGATTCTGTGACGACACGCCGACGAAATCGCTGACCGTCTTTGATGATCTTTTTCATCGTACTTTCCAGCTTTACTAAGTCCTCCGGGGTGAACGGAGAGGCTGGATCAAAATCGTAATAGAAACCGTCCGTGATCGGAGGGCCAATTCCAAGTTTGGTACCTGGAAATACCTGCTGCACGGCTTGCGCCAGAACATGCGCCGTTGAATGACGCAAAACAAAAAGTCCATCCGGTTCGGTAATCGAAATTGATTCCACGGTGTCGCCAGTGTGCAGTTCGGTCCAAAGATCCTTCAGTTCGCCATTGACCTTGCAGACCACGACATCCTTATTTTCTTGGAAGAGATGGGTGGGTCGCTGATCTGCCAGCACGTTCATCAATTGACCGTCTACACGAATTTCGATATTCGACATGTCGCTAGTCTATCGAATGTGCTTGCATTCTTGCTTGCCCCTGCGTTGTCATTACCGAATCGATCACCAACTCATGCGGACCAATGGAAATAGCTGGTTGCAGTCCACGCAGACTTGAAAGGATAAAGACTGATTCCACATCGGCTAACTCGTCCCGATGGATGCTTCGTTCTTGAATCTCAAACCATCGCAGGCATAGGGCGCGAGTGATTCCTGGCAAGCATCCTGACGCTAAATTGGGAGTGACCCACTTGCCATGAATTTTAAGTAAGAGATTGGAAGTGGCTCCTTCGCACACGTGATTGCGCGTGTTAAAACGTATGACCTCATCGAAGCCCGATTCGTTTGCCCTTTTGATCAACTCCATATTTTCCCTGTACGGAAGCGACTTGACTCCCGAGATCGTCGACTTCTCATTCACACGCAATCCCGTAGTAGTTAACGCGGCGGGTGAAGTCCAAGGTTCGTATGGCGAGTGCGAGAGGTTGATCGTCCCATCGTCGTAAAATTCAATGCGCAATCGGCCAGCTGATGTCTGCACTTGATTCATCTCAATAAATTCCAGTAGGGACTTTTTTAATTGAGCGACGTTGGGAATTCCAATATTAAGTACCCGCGCACCGTTGAAAACTCGCTGGAAATGCAAATTTAAAAATTGCGGACAGCCATTAATCGTCTTTAAAGTTTCAAAGAGTCCGCGACCGTCAGGAAATATCGTCACCTGTTACTCACCTGGCTCTCACCACGTGCAATGGAAAGAAGTCGCGCCGCCTTTAGCTCTGTTTCATACCACTCTTGCTGTGCATCACTACCCCAAGTGATACCAGCACCCGTGCCGAAGCGAATAATGCCATCACGATTCGTCCAGAAAATTCTGATGGCAACGGAGAGCAAGGCACTCGCCCCTTCTACCCAACCGAGCGCACCGCAGTAAGGACCGCGATCGCGAGCTTCGTGCTCTTTGATAGTGGCAACCGCACTTAACTTGGGTGCGCCGCTTACTGAACCGGGAGGAAAAATCGCCGCAGATATTTCGGACCACGTAAGACTTTCACGTAACCGGCCGCTGACAAATGAAACCAAGTGCGATAGCCCTGGATGGTTTTGTGATTGCAACAAGTGCGGCACCGAAATTGATCCGGTCTCGCAAATTCGTCCGAAATCATTTCGGATCAAATCAACGATCATGATATTTTCTGCGACATCTTTGGATCCGAAGTCTAAACCTGTCACATTAAGCGCCTTCGTTCCTTTGATGGGTCCAGAGACGACTTCTCCATCTGCAAGTTGTAAGAAAAGTTCTGGGGACGCTGATGCAATTTCAATTCCGGGCAATCGCAGATAACTTGCGAATGGAGCTGGGTTAGATTTCAGCATCTCCGACATAAGTCCCGCGAGAGATTGTTGATCAAAAGGTGCCGAAAGTTCTCGGCAAGCATTAACTTGATACACGATGCCCTGAGCGATTGTGTCTCGAATGCTTTCAACGTAGCGCACGTATTCCGTCTCCGAAAAGGTGCTAAACCACTCTCCCGTAATACCAGTCCATTTTCTGCGCTCACTAGGAAAAGGCGCTTCAACTACCCGCCCGAATCGCGCACACGTCCATTCCCCCTCAAAACTTGTTGTCACCGCCCAAAATCCGGACTGCGATAAGGAGGTGGGATCATGACTTATTTCCTGCAAATCAAGGGCTAGCCGATCGCCCATCCAGAAGAAATACTCCGCGTCGCCCACGAGGTAGTCGGCTGTGCTCTTCACCCTGCAAAGGTACGGCTAATCGCGCACCGATGTCCCGCTTTGGTGCTTGAGCGAACCTGCGATAGATTTCCCCCAGCACAAAGGGCCTGTCGGAAAATCGGCGGCCATTGGGCGTGCGGACGTAGCGCAGTTGGTAGCGCACCACCTTGCCAAGGTGGATGTCGCGGGTTCGAGTCCCGTCGTCCGCTCTGAGCCACAGCGCCAAACCGCGGTGCGCCAAGAGGAAAGATCGCAGATTTAGTTTGACGCATGGTGGAGTGGCCGAGAGGCGAGGCACAGGACTGCAAATCCTGCTACACGGGTTCAAATCCCGTCTCCACCTCCAACTTTGTCGCATCTTTTACTTGATTTGCGCATATCTGATTACACTCTCGCAAATGGAACTAGAGAAATCCACCAGACCTTGGGGACGATTCGAGGTGCTTCAGGAAACTCCATTTTTCAAAGTTAAGTGCATCTATGTCTCTCCTGGTATGCGCCTCTCCTATCAACGGCACGAGCATCGCGCAGAACACTGGTACTTCGTCCAGGGCGAAGCCGAAGTTACTCTCAACGGAGCGATATCTCACCACGTTGCTGGTGATGCCGTCACGGTGCACATCGGCGACCTGCATCGAGTTAGCAATGTCAGCGACCGAGAAATTGTGTTTATTGAAGTGCAAACCGGTACCTATTTTGGCGAGGACGATATAGAGCGCGTGCAAGACGATTTCGGGCGATAGCTCACGAAATTCCACGAATTATCGAAGAGGACTGCTTCACCAGCGATGACTCGTAAGTGCCTTGCCCACCAATTTGGAGAAACGGGTCGGAATTCAGGATGTGGCTCGCTCGGGATATAGTTCTATACCCGGACGATTGGCTCAGCGGTAGAGCACTTCCTTGACATGGAAGGGGTCACTGGTTCGATCCCAGTATCGTCCACGTAACATCAAGCCAAAGTATTTCTGGCAATCAGCGCCTGAGAGTGATTCATTAGACTCCTCAAATGTCGCTCACCCGTCGCGAGGTAAATGGACTTCTCTTCGCCTTCTTGGGTGTATTTCTATTTTCACTTTCACTCCCCCTAACTAAATGGGCGATGGAGAGTTTCGATCCGCTTTTCACGGCATCAGCCAGGCCGATCATTGCCTCGACTATCGCCATTCCCTTGATGATCATCTGCAAAGTGCCACCTGTGCCTCGGCGATATCTGCGTCCACTGCTCTTTACGACTTTAGGTGGCGCAATCGGATGGCCGGTATTTATCGCACTCGCTCTTCAACGAACTACCGCCGCTCACGTGGCGGTCATCGCTGCAATCATGCCGCTAGTCACTGCGATCATGGCCGTCGTTCGTACGAAGAAAAAAGTTTCGTGGCAGTTTTGGGCGGCATCTTTGTGCGGAACAACCTTATTGGTGATCTTCGCAATTTCGCGAGGTGGAGCAGAGAACGGTGACATAACTGCGGATTTGCTTACGCTCTGTGCAGTTCTCGCTTCCTCGTATTGCTACGTGGAAGGCGCCGAACTCACACAAGTGATGCCAGGCTGGCAAGTCATATCTTGGGTTGTTGTTTTCGCTCTACCGGTTTGCATACCCGCATCTCTGATTATTTTTGCAACCACACATGACCAACACGAAGTCACCGGTCGAGCCATGATCGGTTTGCTCGCGATCGGTGCCTCCTCGATGTACCTCGGATTCTTTGCTTGGTATCGCGGACTAAAAGACGCGGGCACTGCGCACGGGTCACAGGTTCAACAATTACAAGCGATTCTGACGCTCGGTTGGTCTGCGTTGATGCTCGGAGAAAAAATCACCCTTGGCATGGTACTTATTTCACTCGGCGTCGTGGCATCAGTGCTTTGGGCACTCGGCTCGCGAGCTCGATCTATGGCTGTATTAAACAAGGCCCCAGCCTCAACCTAGCGTGTGCGCCTGTACGAAAATCAGCGAGTTCTCAAAAATTATGTCGGCGTCATAATCCAAAGTCGCGACGTGATAACTGTTGAGCAGTTCAACGCGCTGCTTCTGAACGGAACCGATCTCTTTCATGATGATCTCTGTGTTGGAGACCGGAATAGCATGGTCCTCGACACTGTGAAAGAGAAGTAGCGGCACTTTGATCGTGGGCAGAGTTGATCGCGAACTTTTGAGTAATTTCGCTAGTTGGATCACACCTTTAGTTGGTAAAACGTCATACGCCCACTCAGTGATCCCTGGCCGTTTGATGTCATCTCCAACCGGAGCCAGGTGGCTTTTGAATTTCGAAATGAGCGGAGCAAATTTGACCGCGATTCCGGGTATATGAATCATCGGATTGACCAAAACTAACCCTGAAATGGAATCTCCATGATGCGCCGCCACATGTAAAGCAGTTGCACCTCCCATGGACTGGCCGAGGATAAAAACTTGATCGCAGGTCTTATGCAATTCTTCTAATTCTTCAACTGCACGCGCCGGCCATTCTTCCCACGAGATTGTGTTGAGTTCAGTCCATTCGCGTCCATGACCAGGCAAGCGTGGAACGCGGACCGTATATCCGCGGGCACTAAAGAATTCGGCCCAACTTCTCATTGACGCCGGTGATCCAGTGAATCCGTGTACAAGAAGGATTCCGATTTTGCCTTCTACACCCGAACCGCGCACTGCAAAATCTTCAAGTAAACCAGTTGGTGCGTTGCCGATGCTCATGCCATTGAGCCTAGACCCGCCTCAATGTCTCATCAATGACCTATGGTTTTAACATGCAGGTACGCAGAACCCATGAATCCAGTTCAACGCGTGCCCAACCTTGGCAGGGTAGTTTCGACGATATTGGCACTCCCCTGTCCCACACCACTTTCGTCGTTCTTGATCTCGAAACTTCCGGCGCCTCTCCCACCGCCGGATCGGCAATTACAGAGATTGGCGCCGTCAAAGTGCGCGGCGGTGAAGTAATTGGCGAATTTCAAAGTTTGGTCAATCCTGGTACTGCCATCCCACCGTTTATTACCGTCCTGACTGGTATTACTAATGCGATGGTCGCGCAAGCACCCACGATCACGCAAATATTCCCCGCGTTCCTTGAATTTCTCGGCGCGGAGAACGAGACGGTTATCGTTGCTCACAACGCCCCCTTTGATCTCGGTTTCCTGAAGGCGGCGGCAGGAGTCCTCCAATACCCATGGCCCAAATTCAAGGTAGTTGACACGGCTCGACTGGCTCGGCAGGTGTTGATTAAGGAGGAGGTCTCCAATTGCAAACTCTCCACGCTGTCAGAATTTTTCAAGACCGCGACTTCTCCTACACATAGGGCGTTAGATGATGCTCGCGCAACCGTAGATGTTCTCCATGGATTGCTAGACCGCGTGGGCTCCATGGGCATTACCAACCTTGAAGAATTAGTCGGCTTCAGCCGGCGAATCACTAAAGCTCAACATGAGAAACGGCACCTGGCAGCACACCTGCCTAAGGGTCCTGGACTCTACATCTTCCGCGGTCCCAAGAACGAAGTTCTTTACGTCGGTACATCACGAGATGTCCGAACCCGCGTGCGGACATATTTTACTGCTGCCGAAAGTCGAAAACGAATTTTTGAGATGATCGCTCTCACCGATCATATCGACGCAATTTCCTGCGCAACTGTCCTTGAGTCGCAAGTGCGCGAATTGCGTTTGATTTCCGAAAAGCGACCCCCTTACAACCGGCGATCAAAATCTCAAGAGCGTGCCACCTGGGCAACTCTGCGTAATGGATCTTCTCCTCGATTCACGTTGGTGCGCGGATCTGGATCCTTGACTGAGAGTCGCGCGTGGATTGGTCCATTCGCGGGCCGAGATGAAGCCAACCTTGCCATTGATGCGATTCATCTTTGCTTGGTCGATTCGAATGATTTTGATCCCTGTGATGTCCGGCCGGTCGTCGAAGCGCTAACTCAACGCATGACAGATTTGGCGCTGGATGAGAAATACGAACAAGCAGCAACTGTTCGTAACCAACTCGGAGCCCTTGTGCGCGGACTCTCACGGGGTTCACGAATACGTTCTCTGACACTCATTCCAGAACTCGTTGCCGCACTACGTATCGATGCTTCTGAAGGTTCACTTTGGGAATTTGTGTGCATCCGTTATGGGCGGTTAGCAGGTACCGCTCGATCCTCAATCGGGATTGAAATGCGGCATACCCTTGAATCTCTGATTGCAACTTCCGAAGTTGTTGCGGGATCGGATTCACTTCTTCCCGCTTCAACGTACGAGGAAGTTGAAAAAATTCTCACATACCTTGATTCTTCGGGCATTCGCATTGTTAGTCTCGATGCGAAGTGGAGCTCGCCCATATTTGGTGGTGGTGCAGCACACCACGCAATGGCTAAATTAAGGACTAAGGATTACAGCACTCAAGACATGGAAAGTTTTTGAGAAAGTTCTATCCATCGCGAAAGTAGATTTGCTGCTCCACCATTATCAATTGCAGCGCTGGCCTCAATCACGCCACGACTCATTCGCTCAACCACTGAAAGATTTCCTTCTCCACGATAAGCAGCAATAGTTGCCGCTGCAGTTAGCACAACACAATCTCGTGGAGCGCCTCGTTCACCGGCAAAGATCGCAGTTGTGATACGCGCATTCTCTTGCGGATCCCCGCCGACAATTTCCGATAACGGGGAATGATTTATACCAAAGTCTTTAGGATCTATAGACGAATAAGTAATATCACCAGAGACAATTTCAAGCATCGTCGTCGACGTAGTCAAAGTGATTTCGTCTAATCCATCATCTCCACGGAAAACAAATCCATCGACGCCTCGTTTTGCCAGCACTTCGGCCATGACAGGAAGCATCTTTTCACTTGCCACTCCGATTGCTGCGGCTTGAGGTCTGGCAGGGTTCGCGAGTGGACCCAAAATATTGAATACGGTCGGCACTCCCAATTCCTTCCGTGCCGGACCTGCATGTCGCATCGCGGGATGAAACATCGGCGCAAAGCAAAATCCGATTCCTAAATTCTTCACGCACTCTTCAACTTGCGCTCCGTTGAGCATAATTGCAACACCGAGAGCTTCCAATAAATCGGCCGCACCCGAACGCGAAGTCGCCGCCCGATTTCCATGTTTGACAACTCGCGCACCCGCGGCGGCGGCAATGATGGCCGCCGTGGTCGAAATATTGATCGTGTGCGCAACGTCGCCGCCCGTTCCAACAGTGTCTACCGCTCGGTCTGCAATAGTGATCGGGGCGGCGTGTCGATACATTTCTTCAACCAGCGCACCGACATCTTGTGCGCTCTCACCTTTCGTCTTCAAGGCAAGCAGAAATGCTTTGATCTGTGAAATATCGGCTCGACCTTCGAGTATTTCGCGCATTGACCATTGGATGCGCTCTTTACTCAACTCGTGCTTGCTCTCCAGTAACTCCAGATTTTCAATCCAGGAAAAAGCGAGTGATGTCATGTTTGCAAGACGGCGCCTGAACTACAGGCTGGCCCCGGCGATAGCGGCAGAGTGAGCGCGCAGTAGGGCTTCTGCCGAGGCTGCGAAAGTAAACGGGTCGATGGGATGGATAAGAGTGGCATCGGCGCGCGACCAACGAGCCAGCCACGCGTCATCGGCGCGCGCAACAACTAGAAGAATCGGCGGGCAATTGAAGATTTCATCTTTGAATTGACGGGCAATACCCATGCCTCCTTCAGGCACAGCTTCAGCGTCCAAAATGATCAGATCGGCCCTCGCTTGACCGTGCGGGCCTTTCTCGTCGATGTAGGCGTGCAGGGCATCGGCTGTGGCAAACTCATGAATCTCGTTTTTGGGCATATCTGCGGCGATGGCAGCGCCTAGCGCGGTGCGGATGGTATCTCTGACTTCGATATCGTCTGAATAGATTAGTACCCGAGTATGCAGAGAGGTCGATTCCATGGTGGGAGTCTAAGCCCCAGGAAGTCGATAGCTCCCAGTTCCGCCTTGCGATTCTTCTCCGAGTGACCCGTTTCACGCCCAGATCCGCAAGACTCGCCGAGTAAATATGACCACGGTTAAGCAATTTTCCACAATTCGGGAATAATCACCTCCATGTCTAGCACCAGTGTCACGACCACAAAAATAAACCGTCCGAATTTAGTGGCGGTAGGAACAATCGTGTGGCTTTCTAGTGAGCTCATGTTCTTCGCCGCGCTCTTCGCAATCTACTTCACCACGCGCGGAGTACAAGGACCATCAGTGTGGCTTGAGTCAACAGAGATGCTCAACATTCCTTTCGCCACACTTAACACCACAGTACTCGTGCTCTCCTCGGTTACCTGCCAATTCGGAGTATTCGCAGCCGAGCGTTTCCAATACCAACGTAAAGGTTCGCTCCTGAAAATATCAAGTTGGGGAATGCGCGAATGGTTTGCACTCACATTTCTTATGGGAGCTTTCTTCGTCGGTGGTCAAATTTACGAGTACGCCACTCTTGTGCAAGAGGGTTTAAGTCTTTCGTCGAACGCCTACGGTTCTGTTTTCTACATTGCAACTGGATTTCACGGATTGCACGTAACAGGTGGGCTCATCGCCTTCCTGCTTGTGATTATTCGCGTTAGCAAGGCGCGAACTTTTTCGCACTCGCAAGCGACAACGGCAATCGTGGTCTCGTACTACTGGCACTTCGTTGATGTTGTTTGGATCGCACTTTTCTCCGCAATTTACTTGATTAAGTAACTGGAAGGACTGAATTCGTGAGGCACCTCTCGAAATATCGCCGCCATCGTTTTGCGGGCCCGATGCTTTTGCTATTCGCACTTTTCATGATCGGTACTACGTACTCAGTTGCGAATGCAACTCCGAAGTTGTCGACCAATTCATTTGCCAAGACGACCGCAATCGATGAGGGACGCCAAATCTTTCTCAGAGGATGCTCCTCCTGCCATGGATTAAATGCAGAAGGTGGATCGATTGCGCCATCACTAATCGGAGTAGGCGCGGCATCGGTTGATTTTCAAGTGGGCACAGGTCGAATGCCAATGGCTGATATGAGCCAACAAGCTATGCGTAAAAAGCCTCTTTACACGCCAGAAGAGGTGGCTGCCTTGGCAGTATATGTTGCCTCACTTGCACCCGGACCGGCGATCCCGACTGAGGCAGTAGTTGAATATGCACGCGATGGAAACACTGCCGAAGGCGGTGAGTTATTTCGATCGAACTGCGCGATGTGTCACAACTTTGCCGGACAAGGCGGTGCGCTTTCCCGCGGAAAATATGCGCCGTCACTTATGGATTCCACACCCGTGCAAATCTATGAAGCGATGATCACCGGACCTCAATCAATGCCAGTGTTCTCTGACAAAGTAGTGACTCCGGAAGAAAAATTGTCGATCATCAAGTGGATCGTGTCAGCACAAAACGAACCAAATTTAGGCGGTGCATCCATGGGACGCACTGGCCCTGTCAGTGAAGGATTATTAATTTGGACACTGGGAATCGGTCTCTTGATCGGTATATCAGTCTGGCTAGCAACGAAAGCGAGATAGTTAATGTCGAAAGAAGTTGAGCGTCTGTCTGATCCAGGGCTTCCAGATCACGTACACCGCAAAGCCGACCATGATCCTGCAGCTGCGGATAAGGCAGAACGACAAGTCTCAATCTTGTTCATGCTCTCCGTGGTTGGAACCGTGGGCTTCATAGTTGCCTACGTTTTTGTTCCGAGTGACAAGTTCATCTTTGTACCCGTGATGGGTTCGACGAACGCACAACAACTCTTCCTTGGGTTGGGTCTAGCTGCCGCAACACTTTTTATCGGACTCGGTGCAGTTCATTGGGCGAAAACGTTGATGCCAGATACGGAAGAGGTTGCAGAGCGACATGAGTTGCGATCTGAAGAAGTTGATCGCCAAGATTTCCTTGCAACTTTTAAAGCGCGTGGTGCATCATCAGGTCTACCGCGGCGCTCGTTAATCAAACGTACTCTGGGGCTTGCCCTCGGACTCGTCAGCGTTTCTCCGCTCATCCTGCTGCGCGACCTCGGTCCGCTTCCGAAGAAAAGCCTGGAAGAGACAAGTTGGAAATCCGGCACGCGTCTTGTCACAGATCCAGGTGATCGACCAATCAAGGCATCGGATCTTGAAATCGGCGCTGTCGCGCAAGTTCTACCTGAACTCACTCCTGGCGAGGAGCGCACTCTCAACAACATCGCCAAGGACGCTGTCTTGCTTATCCGCATCCGCCCCGAAGAGTTCCAACTCTCTCCCGAGCGTTTGTCATGGACGCATGAAGGCATCATCGCCTTCTCCAAGATTTGTACGCATATGGGATGCGCGGTTGCCCTGTACGAGCAACAAACTAAGCATTTGCTCTGTCCTTGCCATCAATCCACATTCGACGTCCCGCAGGCTGCCAAAGTAATTTTTGGGCCTGCGGCACGCCCACTTCCGCAATTGGAAATCACCGTCGACACCGAGGGTTACTTGATTGCGCGAAAGCCCTTCAATCAGCCAGTCGGCCCAAGTTTTTGGGAGCGTTCATAATGAAAAAGAGTGAGAAAGTTGTAGGCACTGTTGCTAACTATGTTGATGAGCGCACGGGTGCGGCGAAATGGCTGAAAAAGAATCTCAATAAGGTTTTCCCAGACCATTGGTCTTTTATGCTGGGCGAAATCGCCCTTTATTCTTTCGTCATCTTGTTGCTCACCGGTGTATTTCTCACCTTCTGGTTTGATCCTTCACAGCGCGAAGTCCTCTACAACGGAAGCTACGAGCCCCTAAGTGGAATCAAGATGTCCGCGGCTTACGCTTCTACCCTCGATATATCCTTCGATGTTCGAGGCGGACTCTTAATGCGCCAAATTCATCACTGGGCAGCCTTGCTATTCATGGTGGCGATCGTTGCCCACCTGATGCGCGTGTTCTTTACGGGAGCTTTCCGCAAGCCCCGCGAATTCAACTGGATCCTTGGAATCGGCCTACTCACTTTGGGCATCGTTGAAGGCTTCCTCGGATACTCGCTCCCGGACGATTTATTGTCCGGCACGGGTATTCGAATCGCAGAAGCGATCATTCAGTCAATTCCTGTGGTCGGCTCATACCTTGCTTTCTTTGCTTTTGGTGGACCCTTCCCTGGCGAAGCTTTCATTCCGCGAATATTCACTGTCCACGTACTGCTGCTGCCCGGCATCTTCCTCGCCTTGATTACTGCGCACTTGATGCTGGTGTGGTACCAGAAGCACACCCAATATCCAGGTCCGGGGCGAACCGAGAAGAACGTCGTGGGCTACCCGCTCATGCCGGTCTACATGGCAAAAGCTGGTGGATTCTTCTTCATCGTATTTGGCGTGACCGCCTTCATCGCAGCAGTCGCCTCCATCAACCCGATCTGGCTCTACGGTCCTTACACCCCAGCACAAATTTCGGCGGGTTCGCAGCCTGACTGGTACATGGGATGGCTCGACGGGCTGGTTCGAATGGCACCGCCATGGGAGAGCTACATATTTGGTCACACCATCTCGTGGAACATTCTAATTCCGGGCCTCATCGTTCCTGGCATTCTTTTCACCGCAATGGCTCTCTATCCATTCATTGAGAGTTGGCTGACGGGCGATAAGCGAGAGCACCACATACTCGATCGGCCCCGTAACGCTCCAACTCGCACTGCAATTGGTGCCATGTCCCTGACCTTCATCTTGGTAACGCTGATGACTGGTGGCAACGATCTGCTCGCCACTCACTTCTCACTTACGATCAACCAAATCACGTGGGCGAGCCGTATCGGCGTCTTTGTACTGCCTCCGCTGGCCTTCGTCATCACCAAGCGACTCTGTCTTTCCCTGCAACGGGCCGATCGCGACCTGATCCTCCATGGGCGCGAAACAGGCCGTCTGGTGCGCCTTCCACATGGTGAATTTGTGGAAGTCCACGAACCCCTCTCGGCTGAAAAGGCATACACCTTGGCTTCCCATGAACAGATTCCCGCCTTGGACCTCCCTCTGGAAGATGGAGCCGGCGTTCGGCGACCCAAGGCTCTACGCGCCAAACTTCGCGCGCGGATGAGCGCGGCCGTGACGGAACAGATCCCTAAGCCAACGAGTGAGGATCTCAAGGAGATCGAGCACCACTAGTAACCAAACTCACCACGGCGGTAATCGACCCGCAGCGTGGTGTCCAGCGCCCGAACTGGTCTGGACACTGGCAAGAGGTTATCCTTGGGAGATGAAACGTTTCATTTCCCTCGGATTATTCGCCACCTTCCTGATCTCTGTCGCCACACCACAATCGTTCGCAGCCACCGACCGCGTCGGCGGTCCGTGCAAGACCATCAACCAGAAGATCAAAATAGAGACTTTTTCGGCGACGTGCACAAAGGTCGGATCTAAACTCATCTGGAAGAAGTCCCTTGGTACGAAAGCGAGCTCACCAAGTGCTGCACCTAAAAAGAAGGCTGCGACTCCAAACCCATCCGCGACCAGCCCATCACCTAAAACCAAGCTAGCCCCTGTTGCTTCGACACAGAGTGCCTACGCGATAAATGTCAGCACGGGCTCTTGGTTTTTCAATTTCTCCTACCTCCTCGATGGAGTCAAGGGGGCCCTAAAAAGTGATCCCGCAAAGTCCAAGATTTTGTTCTTGCCGGTTGGAAAACTCGTGCAACTCACCCTTACTAATTCCTCGGATGTCACCCACGGATTCTGGATTCCCGGACTTTTAATTGATAAAGAGACCCTGCCAGGCAACAAGGCCAACGTGGAGTTCACCCCCGACAAGGTCGGGACTTATCCCTCGTCGTGCAATATCTCCTGCGGCCGCGGTCACGCGACCATGACCTTCACCGTTGAGGTGGTATCTGAGGCCGACTACCTCAAGTACTTGGCGGGCCTTAAGTCCTAATTTCCCGCACCCCGAACAAGATTGTGCGGGAAAGGACTTAGTGTTGATTGACGTTGGAGGAAGGCTTTTCGTATTCAGTAACGAAACCGACGATGCTCACCACGAGGGCTCCAATGCCAATCAGCGCCAACCACCAACCAATAAGCAACCCTAAACCAGCCAGGCACGCTGAGAAGGCCAGCGGTAGCGGCCACCATGAATGCGGGCTAAAAAAACCGAGATCGCCGGCGCCGTCGGCAATTTCACCGTTGACATCATCTTCTGGCAACATCCCGCCTTGCTGCTTGGCCGAATACCAGAGATAGAAGGCAACCAAGGCAGCTAGGCCGCTACTTAGCCCCATTGCAGTAATTCCTACTGCTTCCCCACCCACGAGCCAATACACAATGGTCACGACAAAGTAAAAGAAAGCGAAACCAAAGAAAAGACGGAAGTTAGTTTTCATTGATTAGTGTCCCTCAGTCTTGATGTGGGGATGGTGCAAATCGAAGGCAGGTCGCTCGCTACGAATGCGCGGCATCGACAAGAAGTTATGGCGCGGTGGTGGGCATGACGTCGCCCATTCCAAGGAAGCGCCGTATCCCCAAGGATCGTCGACTCCCACCATCGGTGATTTGCGCGTGATCCAAACGTTGATCATGAACGGAATCATGGAGGCGGCCAGCAGTGCCGATCCGGCCGTGGATACCTGGTTCATAAATGTAAAGCCATCCCCTGGAAGGTAATCGGCGTAACGACGCGGAAATCCCTTTATGCCCAGCCAGTGCTGAATCAAAAACGTCAAATGGAATCCGAAGAAAGTCATCCAAAAGTGGATCTTGCCAAGACGCTCATTGAGCATCTTGCCAGTGAACTTTGGCCACCAGAAGTAGAAGCCACCGAACATAGCAAATACCACGGTTCCGAAAAGAACGTAGTGGAAGTGGGCAACGACAAAGTAGGAAGCAGATACCGCGAAGTCCAACGGAGGCGACGCCAAGATGATTCCAGTCAGACCGCCGAAGAGGAAGGTGATCAGGAAGCCGATTATCCAGATCATCGGAGTTTCAAAAGTGATCGCACCTCTCCACATTGTTCCGATCCAGTTGAAGAACTTCACACCTGTCGGCACGCCGATCAAAAATGTCATGAAGGAAAAGAACGGAAGAAGAACTTGTCCGCTGGCGAACATGTGATGAGCCCAGACCGAAACTGACAAGGCTGCGATCGCAATGGTTGCCGCGATAAGTCCCTTGTAACCAAAGATTGGTTTGCGACTAAAGACCGGCAAAATCTCCGATGCGATTCCAAAGAATGGCAACGCAAGAATGTAAACCTCGGGATGTCCGAAGAACCAAAAGAGATGTTGCCAAAGCATTGCTCCGCCGTTTGCGGGATCAAAAATGTGCGAGCCAAAAAGTCGATCTGATTCCAGCCCGAGCAGAGCTGCGGCTAACGGTGGGAATGCAAGTAGTACCAAAATCGAAGTAAGCAAAACATTCCAGCCGAAGATTGACATTCGGAACATCGTCATTCCAGGAGCGCGCATTGTGAAAATAGTTGTGATGAAGTTGACGCCACTAAGAATCGTGCCAAGCCCGCCGAGTGCTAAGCCCATTACCCAAAGATCGCCGCCGATTCCAGGTGAGTACTGCGCATTGGCGAGCGGGGCGTACGCCGTCCAACCGAAAGAGGCAGCGCCGCCAGGAGTTAAGAAACCTGCGAACGCCATGATTCCGCCGAACAGGTAGAGCCAATACGACATCATGTTGAGGCGAGGGAAAGCAACATCAGCTGCGCCAATTTGCAAAGGCATGATCACGTTTGCGAACCCGACGAAAAGCGGCGTTGCAAACAAAAGCAACATAATCGTGCCGTGCATCGTGAAGATTTGGTTGTACTGCTCGTTGCTCCAAAACTGTTGTCCCGGAGAAGTCAGTTCAGCACGCAGGAAAAGCGCTAAAATTCCACCGATAAGAAACCATGAGAATGAGGTAATTAAGTAAAGGTAACCGATCGTCTTGTGATCAGTTGATGTCATCCACTTGACCGCAAGTTGTCCCTTGCTTTTCTTTTGGACAGTAGGAAGTACTGAAATAGCAGCAGGTTTTGCGTACGTTGTCATCCTTGGCTCGCCTTCAGCGTAGATAGGTAATCGTTATATTGCGCCGGCGTTACCACCCGAACTGTGAAGTACATTCGTGAGTGGTCGCGACCGCAGAGTATGTTGCAGCGTCCGGCAAAATCACCGAGTTTGTTAGCAGTGAACTCCAAATGATTCGTAACGCCCGGTAAATTCTGAATCTGAATCATGAAAGCTGGGATCCAAAACCCGTGCACAACATCACTGGAGGTGAGAGTAAATCTAACTTTCTCTCCCTGTGGCATGTACAAGACCGGTGGAAGTTCAGGCGAGCCAGTCACGATTGCATCAGCGCCCGCTGCTGGATACTTAAACTGCCATGACCACTGAATTGCGTTCACAGTAATTTCGTGCGCCGCGACTGTCGTCTTCTTTGTGATTTCAGATTGATCTCTAGCTGTATACGCAAACAAAACTGCAACGATGATGAATGGAATTACCGTATACGCCACTTCGACGGGAATGTGATACTGAGTTTGCTTCGGAAATTCTTCATTCTTCTTGCGATGGAAAATCAAAGACCAGAGGATTAAGCCCGCGGTGAATACTCCGACAACTCCCGCTGCAATCCAGGCTCCTTGCCACAGACCGAGAGAAGTGTCGTTGACACTGCTCAACCCTTCTTCAAATCCAAGTCCGGAAACTTTTGAACATCCACTCAATGCGAGAGTACCCAACGCAACTGGTACTCCCCTGGTGAGGGCTCGGCGTAGGCGAGGCTCTTTCGCGCGTTGGTCTAAAGACATGGGCTAAAGGATAGTGGCGCATTTCATTCTTGTTGGTAGGTGCGAGTAGCGTTCCTCAGGTGGTTCATGTCACAGGAAACTTCCAGAGCGAGTCTCCCCTGTCCGACCGGGTGGCTGAGGCGCTAGCCGAAGCTTTCGCCCAAGGGTGGAGCGACCCACGCAAACTCTCCCAATCAAGTAGTCGAGCGCGCATTCTCCTTGATCAGTGCATCCAATCCGTTGCCCACACCTTGCGGGTCCTCCCCCAAGAAATCGAGTTGATCGGTGAGCCAAATCTGGGTCCAACGTGGGGAGCCGCTGGCTTGCTCATTTCCTCTGCGCCCTTTTACTACTCAGCGGTCGACCGTAAAGAGATCCACGCCCTGGCCCGAACGCATGCGACCAGCCACGAGATGCCAGTTGACCAACAAGGCGCCATCCAGCCTCCCGAAATCCCGCGCGGCTCAGTTCTAAGTTTACAAGCGGCAAACGGCGAAACTGGGGTTGTCCAGAATCTAGACGCGCTCATCGAATCTGCTCCTGAAAGCCAGATCGCCTGCGACTTCTCGGCTGCGGGTCCGCTGGTGGCGTTGCCGCATAGATGGGATACCGCCTTTTTCGACCCGAAAGCATGGCAAGGGCCGCAGGGCCTGGGCATCCTGGCAATTTCTGAGACGACCACATGGCGCAATCCGCTACCGCACTTAGGGGCCTTGCGCACTCCATCGTCCTTCTCGATTCCCTTGTTGGTTGCCAGCGCGATCGCACTCGAGGAATGGACTCACAATCACGATATGGAATCTGCGCGAATTAGAAATCTCACTGGCGAATTTCGCGACCGGATACGAACGCGCATAGAAAACTGCGATATCGCTGGTGACTTTGCGAATGAAAACACATCGCTGCCCCACATCTCCTCGCTTTCCTTCTTGTATGTCGAAGGCGAGGAATTGCTTCGATCACTCGATAAAAACGGCCTTAGTGTCGACTCCGGATCGGCTTGTACCGCAGAGGACTTAGCGCCCAGCCATGTTCTTTCAGCAATGGGACTTCTCACACATGGCAATGTGCGCGTCACGTTTCATCGCAATACAACTCATCAGCAGATGTTGAGCTTGGTCGAGGCTCTCACCGAAAACGTGGCAGATTTACGGCGCAACTAAATGACATTGAAGACCATTGACTGTCGTGGGATGCGTTGTCCGCTTCCAATAATTGAAACGGCCAAAGTAATTCGTGTACTTCTCGATGGTGAGAAGTTTCTGCTTCTATCCGATGACCCCGCGACCCAAACCGATCTCATCGCATGGGCAAGGATGACTGGCCACCACGTGGAGATCCGGGCGGCTCATGAATTTATCGTGACCGCGAACAAAGGATTGAGCTCGAGTTAGAAACCAAAGTGCACCAGGTGTGCCCCGACATCTACTGCGGCATTTTCTCCGTAGGCGAGCGCGAATCGTTCCAGAAATTCTTCTTGGGTAAAGTGATACTCCTGCGTTCCTTTTGTTTCAATGACATAAGTTGCCAACATCGAACCTAATTGAGCGCACCGTTCATGGTTCAAGCCCCACGCCAAACCTGCGATAAAGCCTGACCTGAATGAATCTCCAACTCCCGTTGGATCTAATTTCGCGCGCTCTTGTGCAATTCCTACGACGACAGGTTCGGAATTCGCGCTCTCTACTTTCGCGCCCAGCGACCCCAACGTGACGATCCGAACGCCCACTTCTTCCAGAATCTGCTCATCAGTCCAGCCAGTCTTTTGAATGGCGAGCGCGAGTTCGTACTCGTTCATGAACAAATAGGCCGCCCCTGAAATCAAGCGTTTAATTTCTGGACCGCTCATGCGCGCCATCTGCTGGGACGGATCGGCAGCAAAGGGAATCCCCTGCGCACGTGCGACGTCGGAATGATTCAACATCGCCTCGGGATCGTCAGGAGAAATGACGAGCAAATCCAACGCGCCTACCTTCTCCATAATCGGTTGCAACTCGATATTGCGCGCCTCACTCATTGCACCGGGGAAAAATGAGGCGATCTGATTGAGTTCGGTGTCGGTGGTGACCATGTAGAGCGCCGTGTGAAGCGTTTCAGATACCAATACGTGCGAGGTATTCACTCCGTGGCGCGTCAACCACGCCTCGTAATCTTCCCAATCCTTACCAACGGCAGAAATCAGAATCGGATTAAGCCCGAGTACTCCCATACCAAAAGCGATATTTGCGGCACATCCTCCACGTCGCACATCCAGACCGTCTACTAGAAAAGATAAAGAAACTTTCTCGAGAGAGCCGGCAACCAAAGAGTCCGTGAACTTTCCAGGAAAGGTCATCAAATGATCACTTCCGACCGATCCAGCAACACCGATTTTCATGGCAGTATTCTTACGTAAAAACCACGCGCCCTATGCAAGAACGCGTGGTTGTCTCGAACTAATCCGAGTATGTGTCGATTCCGCCCACGTGAAAATCGGGTTTCAGTAGCGAATGCCAAGAATCAGTGGAAGGAGTCTCCGCACGCGCAGGATCCACCCGCGTTTGGGTTATCGATGGTGAAACCTTGCTTCTCAATAGTGTCCACAAAATCAATGCTGGCACCGGCCAAATAAGGATCACTCATCTTGTCGACCACAACTTTGACAGAGCCAAACTCGTGAGTGGTATCCCCTTCGAGGGCTCTATCGTCAAAATAGAGCTGGTAGCGCAAACCTGAGCAACCTCCTGGTTGAACGGCCACTCGCAGGGCCAGGTCATCTCGCCCCTCTTGGGCCAAAAGTGCAGCCACTTTGCCAGCGGCGGCTTCGGTTAGAGCAATGCCGGTCGTGACTGCCGACGCGCCTTCAATGGTGGTTGTCTCTGTAGTCATCTCAATCTCTCTCCTCTTTTGGCGAACTTATAAAAGCCTACTCGCACTTAACGCCAAAAAGAGCAAGAATATGCCCGTGGCACTTATGGACCTATTACTCCTTGGACGCGAGCGCGATCTGACCAGCGAACGCGGGGTTTCGTGCACCGGTGAATTACCAGCCGCCAGCGATCCTTCCCTCGTTGAACGAGCGCAGGCAGCCCGATCCGCCCTAGGTTCGCGCGCGCTGGTTCTGGGCCACCACTACCAACGCGATGAAGTTTTTGCCTTTGCTGACATCACTGGGGACTCATTTAAACTTGCCCTAGCCGCTGCCGCTCAAACTACGGTTGAGTACATCATCTTTTGTGGTGTGCACTTTATGGCTGAAAGCGCCGACATTTTGACTTCTCCGTCTCAAAAAGTGATCCTGCCTGATCTCGCGGCTGGCTGTTCTATGGCCGACATGGCCACCGCAAAGCAAGTTGATGAATGTTGGCAAGCCCTCGAAAGTCTCGGAGTCGCCTCCACCACAATTCCGGTGACCTACATGAACTCATCCGCCGCCATAAAATCCTTTACGGGAAAGCATGGCGGAACCGTCTGCACATCCTCTAACGCCGCTCGGGCCATGACGTGGGCGCTGGAACAAGGCGAGAAAATTCTCTTTCTGCCCGATCAACACCTCGGTCGCAACACCGCGGTGCTCAATCTTGGGCTTTCCCTTGAAGATTGCGTCCTGTGGAATCCCTGGAAGCCGATGGGCGGGCTAAGCGAAGCAGAGATTCGCAACGCAAAGGTAATTTTGTGGCGCGGACACTGCTCCGTCCACGGACGCTTCACCGTAGAGGCGGTGAGGGAAGTTCGCGAACGCATACCGGGTGTGCAAATCCTCGTCCATCCCGAATGCCAAAATGATGTTGTGCGCAGCGCTGATGTCGTAGGTTCCACCGAGGCAATTATCAAGACAGTGGAAGCTTCGGCTCCTGGCAGTAAATGGGCAATTGGCACAGAACTCAATCTAGTTTCGCGTCTCGCCCAGGCACATCCCGACAAATCCATCGTCTTCCTCGACAAGACAGTCTGTTACTGCTCCACTATGAATCGAATCGACCTGCCTCACCTCGTATGGGCGATGGAATCTTTGGTCAATGGCCATGAGGTGAATCAGATTCGCGTGGATGCCGAGATTGCCAAATTTTCGCGCATTGCCCTGGAGAGGATGCTCTCCCTGCCATGATTTTATCCCTCAACTGCGAACCTCTATAGTCCGCATTATGAGTAACGAGGCAGCTGACAAAAAAGGTCGTCCCACACCAAAACGAAAAGATGCCGAGGCAAAGCGTGTTACCAATTCGCTAGCGCCCGCGACTAATCGCGAAGAGCGTGCCAAGCAAAAAGAACTCTCGCGGCAACAACGCCTTCAAGCGAGAGCGGCATTTATGCGTGGCGATGAGAACGCGCTTCCTGCTCGCGATCGTGGCCCTGTACGTCGCCAGATTCGCGACATGGTCGATGCACGTCGCTCTGTCGGTGAATATTTCTTGCCCTTGCTAGTCCTGGTTCTTCTCGTCTCTCGAGTTAAAGCACTCGAAGTCATCGCGGTGCTCTTGATGTACTTCATCATGCTCAGTGCGATTTTTGATTGGTTCATTTTGACTCGGCGAGTCAAGCGCGAAGTTGCCAAGAATTTTCCGGATGCCTCAACTCGCGGATTGGGCATGTACGCATGGTCGCGTTCAACTCAGTTGCGCCGTTTACGCGCTCCAAAACCAAATGTTTCCCCTGGCAGCAAGAAAAAAGATAAATAATCTTTCTTAAGGACGCGGGTTTGGACTCACATTCAAGGCAGGGTCGGTCTCAGGCAATTTGCCCAGAACTTTGTCAATCTTCTTCAAAGTTTCTGTAGATAAAACAACTCCCGCCGCTTTGACGTTTTCCTTCACTTGAGAAGGCTTGGTTGCGCCGATGATCGCTGCTGAAACGTTCTTATTCTGTAAAACCCATGCAACGGCGAGTTGAGCCAGGGTGAGGCCAGCTTCTTCTGCAACTGGTCGCAAATTCTGCACTGCAGTTAAAACATCATCGCGCATCCAACGAGAAATCATGTCCGCGCCGCTCTTCTTGTCGGTGGCACGCGAACCGGCCGGTGCTTTCTTTCCCGGAAGATATTTTCCAGTAAGTGCTCCCTGGGCGATGGGAGACCAGACGATCTGACCGATACCTTCTCTTTCGGAAAGTGGGACAACTTCTTTTTCGATTACCCGCCACAGCATCGAATACTGAGGTTGGCTAGAAATCAATCGGTCGTATCCGCGTTCATCTTGAATCTTTAAGGCGGCGGCAATCTCATTAGCAGTCCACTCAGAAACGCCGATGTAGTTCACTTTTCCTGCTCGAATCAAATCATTGAATGCAGTGAGCGTTTCTTCCAGCGGAGTTTCATAATCGAATCGGTGTGCTTGATAAAGATCGATGTGATCGGTGTTCAGACGTTTGAGAGAAGAATTGCAAGATTCCATGATGTGCTTGCGCGAAAGTCCGCGGTCATTCTTGCCATCTCCCGTCGGCCAGTACACCTTCGTGAACAATTCGTAAGATTCGCGCCGCACGCCTTTGAGGGCTTTGCCGAGCACTGTTTCAGCTTTGGTCTTGGCATAGACATCAGCAGTGTCAAAAGTTGTAATGCCACAGTCAAGGGCAGTCTTTACGCATGCGATTGCACTTTCTTGTTCAACTTGCGAACCGTGAGTAATCCAGTTTCCATAGGCGATCTCAGAGATGTACATACCTGAATTTCCAAGACGACGATATTCCATGGCTGGCTCCTCAAAATATTTTTATCACGTCCCGTCTTCGACGGCTTCCATGATGAAGGCTAACACCCACTCTATTCGCGCGCCGCATTGCGTGAAAGGACTTGGTGTGGTTTGGTACTCACACAACTTAATAACCAATTTAATATGTTCTTTTTTAGGGGAAGTCCGGTGAGAGTCCGGCGCTGACCCGCAACCGTGAAGCAGTAAATCACTGCTAAGTCGGATTACCTGAAAAAGAACTCGTAAACGACACCACCCGCCGAGGTTTGCGGGGCTTACGTCCAAACAGAATTGTTTGCACAATTCATCGCCAGATGGTTTCCACGTATTGAAACTTTCAATTGATGACAGGTTAAGTCGTTCGAGACATCGAACGACTTTTTTTATTGTGCAAAGTATTTTTATGGCCAGCCCTGTGGGACTTCTTTCTGAGAGGCTCTTACATGAAGACAGCAATAAAACGATCGATCGCTTACGGGGCACTCGCGCTCTTCGCCGTAACTATTTCAGCCCCACCCGCCCTGGCCGCCGAAAAGGGATATCGCTATTGGGGGTACTTCCAAGCCAAACCATCCGCCACGAAATGGGCAGAAGCTCAAACGGGACCGTCAGTTGTGATGGCCGACGGTTCAGTAGAGGGTTGGGCATTTACCTTCAGCGGCGGCAGCGTGACTAAGGCAGCCGCCCCTGCAGTCCTTCCCAATTTCAATAAAATATGCGGTGGCACAAAAGCTGTAGCTCAAAAAAAGCGCGTCGGGGTGGTTATTGATTTTGGAAATCCAGTACTTGCTCCCAAAGGCGAAACTGTTCAATCCATAATCTCAACATGCGTTGTGCTGGAGAAGAAGGCGATCGGGCTGGACGCGCTAGCAAAAGTTGTGAAAGTGCGGGCTAACGCTGCGGGCTTTGTCTGCGGATTTAATAACTACCCGAAAAAGGAATGCGGCGTCGAAATTGCGACCCCGCGCAGCCTTATAGCGAAGAAATAGCCTTCACGCGCTAGGTGCAGGAGATGATCACTAGAGAACTCCACCCGGCAATCTGGTGGATTTGGGCCGGAGCGCTCGCAATTGCCTTGGCTCGAACCAATAATCTGCTGTTCTCCTGCACCACAGTCGCGACAATTAGTTTCGTCGTTGCACGCAAAGCCGAGGATGCGATAAATGCCCCGTGGGTTGGAAGTTTCCGTTGGGCACTTCGGCTGGGAATCTGGATCGTCCTTATCAGAATCATCGTGGGCGTGCTCATCGGAGTTCCGACAATTGGGCGCACTTTAATTACGCTTCCAACTATTTCCCTACCGACATGGATGGCGGGCATTCGAGTTGGTGGAGCCGTGACTCAGGAGAGAGTAATAGCAACCGCGCGCGAAGGATTAATGCTGGCATCCATCATTGTTGTACTAGCCGCCGCCAGTTCTTTGACCAATCCTCATCGTCTTTTGCGATCACTTCCCGTAGTTGTGTACGAGTTCGGCGTTGCCGTCGTGATCGCGACGACTTTGCTCCCCCAATTGGTGACGACAGTGAAGAGGATTCGCCAAGCACAACGATTGCGCGGCCAAGAGATCAATGGCCCACGAAGTTGGAAGCGACTTGCAGTGCCTTTGCTGGAAGAATCATTATCGAGATCACTCGACTTAGCTGCTGCGATGGATTCGCGAGGCTATGGAATGTCACGTCGGCGCTCGCGCTACCGCGCGACGCGGTGGGAATGGAATGAATACGCAATGATTGCTCTGGCAATTATCACTTTCATCTATCCGCTGACCTCGATATTTCTTGCCGCGCTGCCACTCTTACTAGCTCCTAGTCTTAGGCGGAGCCAAGTAATTCGCGATAGCGCTGCACCAGTAAGGCATCAATGATCACATTCACAAATGTGTCCTTGATCTATCCGAACTCCACCAAAACCGTCTTGGAGAACTTAAGTTTTACCGTTGACGAAGGTGAATTTGTTTTGGTTATGGGATCAACAGGCGTAGGAAAGTCATCATTTTTGCGGCTCATCAACGGTCTCGTTCCGCATCACACCGGAGGGATACTGGCGGGTGAGATTTCTGTGCAAGGCATATCAACACGAGAAGTAAAACCAGGTGGCCTGGCTCATCTGATCGGGATCGTTGGCCAGAACCCAATTAATGGGTTTGTGACAGATAAGGTCGAAGAAGAACTCGCATTTGGTATGGAATCTCTTAATATGGCACCCGATGTCATGCGCAGAAGAGTCGAAGAAGTTCTCGATCTCCTTGGCCTAGCGCATCTGCGCAACCGGTCGATTGCGACCCTCAGTGGAGGCGAGCAACAACGCGTGGCCATCGCTAGCGCTTTGGTAATGCATCCGAAAATTCTTGTTCTTGATGAACCTACAAGCGCTCTCGATCCGATTGCCGCTGAAGAGGTGCTATCTATACTCCAGCGACTAGTGCACGACTTAGGGCTGACTGTTGTCATCTCTGAACACCGACTCGAGAGAGTAATTCAATTTGTAGATCGTATTTTGCTTATCGATGAAGACGGCAAAACTAAAATCGGATTACCTCAAGACATTCTCGCTGATTCGCAGATCGCTCCTCCAATTGTTCACCTTGCCCGTGCTCTACAACTGCCAGGAATAAGCCTGAGTGTTCGAGAAATGAGAAGGGCAACCGAGCAAATCAGGAGTTCATTGCCACATCCGACCCCAAGCGATTCTCGCTCAGACAATCGAACCCTTCCTAGAGTTCGTGTAACAAATGTGAGTTACGCATTCGGAGGCAAGAATGTTCTTGACCGTGTTTCAATGCAGATTCTGCCGGGAGAGATTGCAGCTGTCATGGGTCGCAATGGTGCGGGAAAGACAACTTTGCTTCGCGCAATCGCTGGCCTTCACATGCCGAATCGCGGAGAAGTATTGATCAATGGCATCGCGCCAGTTAGTTTGCGTGGTAAAAATCGCACGTCGGTCATCGGATTTGTCCCACAAGATCCAGGTGACCTTCTTTTTAATCAGAGCGTTGGCGAGGAATGTCGTCAGGCAGATCACGATAACCAAATTGCTGAAGGTGAAACATTTTCCTTGCTCAATAAATTGGTGTCATCGGTTATTTCTACTACACATCCCCGCGATCTCTCAGAGGGGCAAAGGCTCGCACTTGCGATTGCGGTAGTTCTGTCCGCTTCTCCTCAGGTATTGATTCTCGACGAACCGACGCGCGGCCTGGATTACGAAGCTAAAAGGGCATTAATTTCCACACTCACGACATTGGCACAGCGCGGTCACACAGTGATTCTTTCAACTCACGATGTGGAACTCGTAGCAGAGGTTGCGCAGCGAGTTATCTTCCTAGCAGATGGCGAGATCGTGGCTGATGGTCCCACTTTGAATGTGTTGCTTTCTTCCCCTGCGTTTGCTCCGCAAGTGGCAAAAGTCATGTCCCCGGTCCCGTGGCTAACTGTTAAAAATATTCTGGATGCAATCGGCACTGACTCATGAGCACAACTTTGGACATCTACACATTTCGAACTCGGTCTGTCATTGCGTTGGTTGCATCAACTCTCGTCAGCGCAGTTGGATTCCTCTGGCCATTTTTCATTGATGCCGGAACAACGCATCGCGGAGCCTTCAATGAAATGTTCTTTTACTTAGCCCTACCCGTAGCGTTAACCGTCCTTATTTTGGAATTGAGCAACAAAGGTCTTGATGTGAAATCAGTAGCCCTGCTTGGAGTGCTCGCCGCTGTTACTGCAGCGCTTCGCCCACTGGGGGCGGGAGCAATCGGACTCGAGCCGATGTGGTTCATCTTGATACTAAGTGCTCGAGTTTTTGGACCTGCTTTTGGATTTGTGTTAGGAATTGTTTCGCTCTTTGTCTCGGCAATCTTTACCGGAGGCTTTGGACCCTGGTTGGCATACCAGATGTTCGCTGCCGGTTGGATTGGCCTCGGTGCGGGGCTACTTCCAAAAAAAATCCTAGGCAGAACAATCCGCGGCTGGAGCGAGATAATTTTATTAATGGTCTATGGAATTTTTGCCGCGCTGCTATTTGGATTACTGATGGATCTGCAATTCTGGCCGTGGGCCATCGGCACTCAGACTCAACTCTCCTACATAGCCGGTGCCAATATTTCGGAAAACGCCCATAGATTTATTATTTTTCATTTTGCAACTGCAATGGCATGGGATATTCCTCGTGCCATTTTTACCTCTCTCTTAATACTTCTTGCGGCTCCGTCGGTGCTGAGTGCCTTGCGTAGAACGCACAGAAAAGCTGCTTTTCTCTCGCCTATTGAATTCCGAGAAATTCGGGCGACAACTACTTCACGTGAGATTCGACAAACGGAACTTTGACAATCTCTACATCACATAGATTGCCCCTGATATCTACGCGGACCGTCTGACCAATTTTGAAAATAGGTGAGATCAATGCCAACGCAATACCGATCTTCAACGTTGGGGAAAACGTTCCGCTCGTAACCTCACCGATATCCTGCCCATCTTGCGAGAACACTCGCATATGAGGTCGAGGAATGCCACGCCCAATTGCCTTGAGGCCAACCAATTTCCTTTTAGGGCCCCCACTTTTTTCTTGTCGCAATATTTCATGTCCTACGAACTCTGCTTTGCTCCATCCCACTGCCCAACTCGCACTTGCCTGAACTGGAGTGATGGCCAGGGACAATTCGTGCCCGTGCAACGGGTACCCCATCTCCGTGCGCAATGTGTCACGCGCACCAAGTCCGCAAATAACCCCTTCGAATAGCGCACTCGCTCCAATGATGGCATTCCAAACTTTCTCTGCCTCATCCCATTTGGGCAGCAACTCAAAACCTAACTCCCCCGTGTACCCCGTTCTACACAAAACGACCTCGCATCCGGCAACGACTACCTTCTCAAAACTCATGTATGCAAGATCTTGCTTGACACCTAGAGCGAGAAGAACTTCTGGAGATTTGGGTCCTTGAACTGCAATCACACCGTACGCCTCATGTAGGTTAATGATCTCAATAGATGGCGGCGCTAGAGCCACCAAAGCTGCAACGACATCACTTGTATTGGCTGCGTTAGGCACAAGTAAGAAGTCTTCAGCGTTGATGCGATAAACGATTAAATCATCGATCACCCCACCAGCTTCGTTGCACATCATCGTGTACTGGGCCTGCCCGTCCCCAATTTTTGTAAGGTCATTTGTAAACGCACGATTTAATAAATCCAATGCACCAGGACCACGTACCGAAGCTTTGCCTAGGTGCGAAACATCAAATATGCCGACTCGGTCTCGAACGGAGGCGTGTTCCATGACGGTGCCAGTGGCCGGGTAATCAATGGGCATAAGCCAGCCGCCGAAATCGGCCATTTTTGCGGACGAAGATTCATGTGCTTGATGCAAAGGAGAATGTTTCATGTAGCCAATCTATCGCCTAGGCTCTTCACTCAGAGGTATCGAATTTAGTAAAAGGAGAATTTCTGTGGCGGTTGTTCGCTTAAGCAATGGCGCGGTAAGTGACGATGTCCTAGTTATCGGGCTCTCTTACAAAGAAGACAAGAAATCAAGTTTAGTGATCGAGTCCGGCGATCTGACATTGGATACCAAATCTCTCCTCAGCACCTTGGCCGATATCGGAGCAACTGGCAAGAGCGATGAAATCATCAAACTTCCGAGTACCTCCGTCCGACTTCTCGTGTTCACCGGTCTTGGTAAAACTCGCAAGAAGTACGAGCACGAAACGCTGCGACGCGCCGCCGGTGCAGCCACTCAAAACTTAGCTGGCAATCCCAAAGTGACGATCTCATTGCCAACCCCAGACCTCGATTCTCTCAATGCGGTAGCCGAAGGCGCCGCTTTGGGTGCCTATAGCTTCACCGCGTTTCGAAAGACAACAAAATCTGATTACAAGAAACCCGTGGATGCAATCACGGTGCTCTCGATGTTAGCTAGCAAGAAGGATGCTAAGTCAATTGCTTTCCGTGCCACCGTCATAGCAAAATACACAGATCTTATTCGTGACATGGTGAATACTCCGCCGAGCCATCTCAATCCGATCTCTTTCGTGGAGCGGATAAAAAAGGAGGCTGCACAAGCGGGCGGCGTTGCAGCCGGTCTTAAAGTTTCGGTGTTGGATGAAAAGCAATTGATCGCACAAGGATTCGGTGGAATCACCTCTGTTGGACAAGGTTCGGTTAACCCGCCCCGATTGCTGCACATCTCATACACGCCAAAGAAATCTTCACTTGCCTACGCATTCGTCGGCAAGGGCATCACATTTGATTCCGGGGGTCTCAATCTCAAGCCAGGCCCTGGTATGGAAGCCATGAAGTCCGATATGGGCGGTGCGGCAGCGGTAAGTGCCGCGATCCTGGCAATCGCCTCCCTAAAACTTCCCATCGGAATTGAGACATGGGTGCCACTCGCCGAGAACATGATTAGCGATAACGCCACCAGGCCCGGAGACATCATCTCTATCTACGGTGGAACTACTGTTGAAGTTCTCAATCCCGACGCGGAAGGTCGCCTGGTTCTTGCTGATGCACTCGTGAAGGCCGCTGAAGTGGGCCACAATGGCAAGGCCCTTGATGCAATAGTCGATGTGGCAACTTTGACTGGTGCGCAAGTAATTGCCCTCGGCACTCGCACAGGTGCAGTGATGACCAACAACGAAGATCTCGCAGCCGCATTCCTTCAAGCCGCAAAATCCAGCGGCGAACTTTTCTGGCCCATGCCTCTTCCGCAGGAATTGCGCGCCTCCCTTGACTCCCCGGTCGCAGATTTAGCCAATATCGGCGAGCGCATGGGAGGGATGTTGGTCGCGGGCCTTTTTCTCCGCGAGTTCATAGCCCCAGAACTGCCTTGGATTCATCTCGACATCGCCGGTCCTGCCTTTAACGAAGCCAAAGCCTTTGGGTACACCCCCGTAGGAGGTACGGGGGTCTCGATGCGCTCCCTGGTTTACCTGGCGGAGGCCGCAAGTTCACGAATGTGAGTCTGAATTGTTCTCAGTTCGTCCCACAGAGGTTTGGCTGGCAGACTAGGGATGGCAACTTTATTGCAGGCGAAAGGTTTCATCGTGGCTGAATTTGATCTGGTAATTCTTGGGGGCGGCAGTGGGGGATATGCCTGCGCGCTACGTGGAGCTCAACTTGGTTTGAGCGTGGCACTCATTGAAGTGGACAAATTAGGCGGTACGTGTCTGCACCGCGGATGCATTCCAACCAAAGCTCTGCTCCATGCTGGAGAAATCGCCGACGGAGCACGCGATGCCAGTCACTTCGGTGTCAACGCCCAGTTCCTCTCAATGGATATGCCTGCCGTAAATGCATACAAAGACGGCGTGGTAAGCAAGTTGTATAAAGGACTGCAAGGGTTAATCAAATCACGCAACATTACTTACGTGCAGGGCCACGGACGCCTTGTTGCAAAAAATACCGTAGAGGCGAACGGAGAAAAGTACGTAGGAAAAAATGTAGTCCTGGCCACCGGCTCCTACGCGCGCAGTTTGCCCGGACTCGAAATTGATGGAACAAAGATTATGACCAGCGACCATGCACTCACCATGGATTACGTCCCAGCAAGTGTGATCGTTCTTGGTGGCGGTGTAATCGGATGTGAGTTCGCCTCGGTGTGGAAATCATTTGGATCTGAAGTTCGAATCATTGAGGCACTTCCCCACCTCGTCGCACTTGAGGATGAGTCCAGTAGCAAGCAACTCGAGCGCGCTTTCAGAAAGCGCAAAATAAATTTCGAACTTGGAGTTCGTTTCTCATCTGCCACGGTTACTGAATCTGGCGTGAGCGTCAAACTTGAAGATGGAAAAGAATTCTCCGCCGATCTATTGCTCGTAGCTGTTGGACGAGGACCAGTGTCGGCCAATCTTGGTTATGAAGAGCAAGGCATTGCGATGGATCGTGGCTATATAACGGTAGACAATAAGTGCCGTACAAACGTTCCAGGAATTTGGGCCGTCGGCGATCTCATTCCAACTCTGCAATTAGCACACGTCGGATTCGGCGAAGGCATCTTGGTTGCCGAGGAAATCGCCGGATTGAATCCGAAACCAATCAACTACGACGGCGTACCGCGTATTACTTACTCAGAGCCTGAAGTTGCATCTGTCGGGTTAACCACTGCACAAGCCAAATCTCGCGGTTATGATGTTGTTGAATTGACCTACGACCTCGCTGGAAATGGCAAGGCACAAATTTTGGGCACGGCTGGCTCTGTCAAATTGGTATCTGAGAAAAATGGTCCAGTTCTTGGAATTCACATGGTTGGCGCACGCGTGGGCGAGCTTCTCGCAGAAGCACAATTGATTTTCAACTGGGAAGCCAATGCCGATGATGTCGCCCCTTTAATCCATGCACATCCGACCCTTTCTGAGGCAATGGGAGAAGCGCACATGGCACTCGCTGGCAAACCGTTGCACGCTCACGGATAGAAAGACCATTCGCACCTGATGCACAAACTATTTACGGATTGGCAATTAATGAATACGCCCGACAGCACAACATCACGTTCCGCAGAATCAGCTAGAGGAGAGATTCGATGACTTTTTCAGTAACAATGCCCGCCCTCGGCGAGAGCGTCACCGAAGGTACAGTCACGCGTTGGCTCAAATCTGAAGGCGAACACGTAGCCATCGATGAGCCTCTCCTAGAAGTCTCAACTGACAAAGTCGATACCGAGATTCCCTCTCCCGTAGCTGGCATAGTGCAAAGAATTGTTGTAAGCGTTGACCAGACCGTGCCAGTAGGCGCGGAGTTAGCAATCATTGCCGACTTGGCAGAGACTGCGGCAACTCCCCCGGCCATAGAACCTGCTGCTCCAGTTGCATCAACTCCCCCGGCCATAGAACCTGCTGCTCCAGTTGCATCATCTACTGGCACTGTCGTCTCGATGCCCGCACTTGGGGAGTCTGTTTCCGAAGGCACTGTCACACGTTGGCTCAAAAATGTCGGCGACTCCGTAGTTGCTGATGAAGCACTACTTGAGGTCTCGACAGACAAGGTCGATACTGAAATTCCTTCCCCTGCTACAGGAGTTCTTCTCGCGATTGATGTGCCAGTGGATTCAACAGTGCCCGTTGGGGCGCGACTTGCACTCATCGGAGTCGCAGGCGCTACACCAACTCCTCCGGTACCAAATGTTACGTCGCCCGTTGAAACACCCGTAACCACAATCATGGCAACTCCCCTAGTTGTAGCCGCCCCAGTTGTAGCCGCCCCAGTT
>JACMQL010000044.1 GCA_014377015.1 Actinomycetota bacterium | reverse complement strand
TTCATCGGCATTTCGCTATTCACTGCTACGAGTACGGGGACTTCAATAATCAGTTCCATGTCTTTTCCTTCGGCAAGTAGTGATCGGACAGAAGTGAGACCTTTGATTAATAGGTGTTATTAACGTGTTTGCCGAGCCTAATATCTGCTTGTTTATCTATCAATGGATAATTTCAATATCGGGCATGAAAATTCCGTTTTTTCTCACAATGCGAAAAGGCGCCTCCTCTCACACCTGGAATTTATGCCCTATAGTTCGAAAATGACCCGTGGAAGTATTGATATCTCTGCTTTAAGAAATGAAGTTATTAGTTCGAGATACAAGGGACTTCCGATTGCTTCTCACGGCAAGACAGTCGCTGAGTTTCTGAATTCAAAACCGACATTATTTGGATCGGATTTTCAATTTCCTATCGGCGTCATTAGGGAAAGCGCACTTCGCCACAATATTTCTCGCATGGAGCAATATTGCAAAGAGGCTGGGGTAGTGCACTCGCCGCATGTCAAAACGACTATGTCCCCAGAGATTGCAAAGATGCAAATGGAGGCCGGCTCTTGGAGCGTCACGCTTGCAAATTATTTTCAGGCAAATGTGTTTTTAGATTTCGGATTTAGCAGAGTTATAATTGCTAACGAAGTTCTAGAGCCAACCGCAATTCGGGCAATTGCAGAGCGAAATAACCGCCCCGGAAATCAGATTGTGTTTTACGTTGATTCCCTCGCAGGACTTGGAAAGATTCAAGCGGCTATATCTGAGATGGAGAACCCCAAACTTCACCTTCTGATTGAAATCGGCAATCCAGGAGAGCGAGCGGGCTTACGCGATTTAGCGGATGTGGCTCCACTTGCAAAGGCTATTTCCGAGGACTCAAGGCTCAATCTGTTGGGTGTATCGGGTTTTGAAGGAATATTGCATGCAAGTGACAGAACTGAGTCTGGCTCTAAAGAAGTTAGGGAGTTCTGCCGAAAGGTAGTTGCTGGCGCAGTGTTGGCGCGACCCTTTGTCTCGCATGAAAAGATAATCCTATCGGCGGGCGGTACCTCATTTTTTGACATGGTGCTAGAAGAGTTTGCGAAGTACGACGGAGAGTCGCTCATCGTGCTACGCAGCGGTGGATATGTTTCTCACGATCATGGCGGTTACGAGTTGTTCTATCCATTTCAGCACGAAAGTGTTGATACCAAATTGATTCCCGCCATTGAAATCTGGTCGCAAGTGATTTCACAGCCGGAAAGCCATTTATCAATTCTCAATGTTGGGAAGCGCGACCTGGGTACGGACGTTGCAAATCCGACTCCTATCAAGAAGCGCCCAGTTGGGGCCGGAAATTCCGTCGAACCTTTTGCTGCTGAGGTCAATCGACTCAATGATCAACACAGCTATTTATTCCTTAAGGATCCCAAGGACCTGGGCCTGACGGATCTTGTCGGCTTGGGAATCTCTCACCCATGCACCACTTTTGATAAGTGGCGCTACATGCTCCTTGTAAATGACGAATACGAGGTCGTCGATTTATTGCACACGTTCTTTTAACAGTATTAATCTAAATGAAATAGGGAGGCAGCAATGTCACTAGAACACATCACCGCACCTGACGCCCCACCCCCAGGAGGATCGTATTCACACGGGGTTGTCGCTAACGGTTTTCTTTATACGTGTGGCATGGGGCCAGTTGATCCGAAGACGGGCGAGATACCAGAAGGAATCGAAGCTCAAGTTCGATCCACACTACGGAATTTGCAAGCGATCCTTCGGGTTAAAGGTGCTGATTTCTCACAGGTCGTAAAAGTTACAACTCACTTACAAAATTCCAACGCAGATTTTGCTGCGTACGACAAGGTGTATCAAGAGTTCTTCCCCGCCCCTCGTCCTGTTCGTACGACAGTAGGTTCTGACTTGGCCAATATTCTGGTCGAGATCGATTTAGTTGTGGCTCTTTAATCCAAAACTTATCTAGGGAGTAGTACATGTCATTAGATCTGAGCGTTGATCTGCAGGGTCAAGTAATGGTCATTACCGGCGCTGGAAGAGGCATCGGCAAAGAGATCGCCAAGATGGCTACCTTTCGTGGTGCCAGAGTGGTGCTACTTGAAATTAACCAAGAGACTCTCTCGAAGACCGTAGCCGAGATCAAAGAGCTCGGTGGAGACGCGCAAGGATTTCAGATTGATCTTGGCAATGAGAGCGACATTGTTGCCACACTTTCCAAGATTGAGAGCGAGTACGGCAAAGTAGATATTTTGGTCAATAACGCTATTGCGGTCGGTAGTGAGGCGCTGCTGGATACGACGACAGCGGAATGGGATTTGACCATGCGCATCGTTGTTACCGCACCTTTCCTTTGCATACGACAACTGTTGCCAGGGATGATTGCGAGCGGTTCTGGAAATATCATCAACATGGGAACCGTCAATGCGTTAGCCATGATTGGTAGTGATGCTTACTCGGTCGCTAAGGCAGGCATCCATGCCATGACTCGTTCGGTTGCAGTGCGTTATGGTCCAGATGGAATCCGCTGCAATACCGTTGTTCCAGGGAGCATCGCGACAGAGACGTGGAATGAACGTGTGAAACAAAACCCTCAAATCTTTGACGATCTCAAGCCTTGGTATCCCATTGGCCGCGTCGGTAAGCCATCAGATATAGCAGAAGCTGTTCTTTACCTGGCTTCATCTCGCTCAGAATTTATGACTGGCACGGAGATGATTGTTGACGGGGGACTTCTCGCGGGGCCCGCTCCGATGTTTAAAACTATGGGTGCGTAGGGGGAGAGATGGATCCAAGAACTTTTACAATTCGCGGCGCTGAGGCAATCGATGGCACGGGTGCGAAGGCAACACGTTCGGACATGATTGTAAAAGATGGAGTCATTTCTAAATTTGGAACCGTGCTTCGTGGCGAAGAAGAAGGACGCGTAATCGATGCATCTGGTTTAACTCTTACCCCTGGATTCATTGATCTCCATGCTCACTCTGACCTTGCCGTAATTTCAGATATGGAGCATCTTTCTAAAGTGACGCAGGGTGTGACCTTAGAGGTGGTTGGTCAAGATGGCTTGAGTTATGTTCCTTCAACTGAAGAGACTCTGCACGATTTGCGTCAGCAACTTTTTGGGTGGAATGGTGAACCCGCTGGAGTGAAATGGAATTTTCATTCTGTTGCAGATTATTTGAGCATCGTGGATAAGGGAGCGGCAGTTAATGTGGCTTATTTAGTGCCACATGGCAGCGTGCGCATGGTCGCACGCGGAAATGGTGCGGGACTTGCTTCGCCGGCTGAATTGGAGCGAATGAAGTCACTCGTTGCACAGGGGATGGAAGAAGGTGCCGTTGGACTCTCAAATGGACTTACTTATACGCCAGCAATGTATGCCGATGATGCGGAAATTATCGAGCTCTGCAAAGTAGTGGCAAAATACGGCGGATATTACGCGCCGCACCACAGAAATTATGGCGAAGGTTTTCTAGATGCAGTTGATGATTGCATAGAAATTTCTCGAGCTTCAGGGTCTCCGCTTCATCTAACGCATTGTCATATGAGTGCTGCTAAATTTCATGACCGAACTGATTTATTGTTTGATCGCATTGATAAGGCCGAACATGATGGTCTAGATATTTCATTAGATTCTTATCCCTATCTTGCGGGCTCAACATATTTGCATGCCATGTTGCCTTCCTGGTTGCAGGACGGTGGCAGCGAAGGGGCGCGCATTCGGTTGAGTGATTCTGCGCAACGAGCTAAGGCGATTCACGAGTTGACTGTCACTGGAAGTGATGGCGCGCACGGTGGAACCGTGAACCTGGAGGTCGTTCGTGTCGCTGGAGTTGAACGGCCAGAGAATCTGAAATACGTCGGTCAGTATGTCGCTGAGATCGCAAGAGCAGAGGGTAAGAATCCAATTGATTTCTATTTGGACTTGATTCTCGCTGAAGATTTCAGAGCGTCTTGCATTATTTTTGCGGGCCACGAAGGAAATGTTCGCGCCATCATGCGCCATCGCCGTCACATGGTTGGTAGTGATGGAATCTTGGCGGGAAACAAACCGCATCCCCGCGGATACGGCACATTTGCGCGTTACCTTGGTCATTATTCACGAGAAGAAAAAGTATTGACTCTGGAAGACACAGTCGCGCACATGACCGGAAGACCGGCGTCACGACTTTCGCTCAAAGATCGTGGAGTGCTCAAAGTCGGCTATAAGGCTGATCTGGTTCTTTTTGATGCGCAAACGGTTTTAGATCTCGCAACATACGATGATCCTCGTCGTCCTGCTGCAGGCTTTGAATCGGTTTGGATTGATGGCTTGGAAACACTTTCAGATGGAAAACGAACTTCGCACACTCCAGGTCGCGCTATTAGGTCTAGTCGCCGATAGGGGTGTGAGGTGAGCGCTGATTTCTCACTTTATGGGTGGATCTACGACGGGCTTGGCAATAGCCCAGAACAAAAATATCTGGGCGTGAAGGATGGGTTCATCACGTACATCGGAGCGGATTCGATTGAGGCGAAGAAGTACATCAACCTTCCCGATCACGCTATTTCTCCCGGATTCATTGATGTTCACACTCATTCTGATATCAGTCTTTTTCTTGATGGACGTGGCGAAAGCAAGATTTTCCAAGGCGTGACGACGGAAGTAACCGGGAATTGCTCTTTCGGTGCGTTTCCGATTAATCCCGAGTTTAAAGAGCTTCATGCTGATTTGCTGGTTGGAATTGGCGATGACCGAATTGATCCAAACTGGACCGATCTAAATGAATACAGGCAGGTTATGCAATCGCAAGGAATCGCGCTCAATATTGCCCCACTGGTCGGACATGGTGCACTTCGAATTGCAGCGATGGGGTTAAAGGAAGATCATGCAAATAAAGACGAGCAAGAAAAAATGAACCAACTCCTTTCAAAAATGTTAGTACAGGGTGCATTCGGAATGTCGACGGGCCTAACGTATGTGCCTTCGCGCTATGCCTCATTTGATGAGTTAGTTGAACTCTGCAAAGTGTTGGAATCCCACAAACGGATCTATACATCTCATGCGCGCGACTACGACATTTTGGGAGAAGATCAGTTCACTGGACCACTTAAGGAAGCTTTCGAACTCTCCAGAAAAAGCGGAGTTCGTATCCAGTACTCACATGCCGCAATCAATGATCCACAACTATGGGGTCAAGCAGGTAGGTGGGTCGAGTATTTTGAGGCCGAGCAATCATCAGGTCTTGATGCGCGCTTCGACGTCTATCCATATAACGCGTCTAGTTCGGCATTGACACAATACTTACCGGCATGGGTTCAAGAAGGCGGAGTTGAAGCAATGAGCGCTCGCCTTGCTGATCCGATCGTGATGAGTCGAGCAGAGTCAGATGTAGCTAAAGGCTGGTCCGCTAATTTGATTCCGTGGTTTTGGGATCGGGTCTTGTTGGCACGCACGGACGGATTGCTGGGTTTGCCTGCTGGAAAAAGTATTGCAGAGGCCGCGAAATCGTTGTCCATAACACCAGAATTGCTGACTCTTGAGTTGTGCCGGCTAGGAGGTAATGGCGTTATGGTCGTTCTTTTCTATCGTTCCGAAGAGGATATGCGGACATTTGCTCGCTCTTCCCGATCTATGATTTGCTCGGATGGTTCTGCATTCCCTTTCGATCAACGTGGAAAAATCCCGCACCCTCGTTCTTTTGGCGCCAGCGTTCGGGCACTCTCTCGTTTGGTTCGTGAACTTGGTGATATGCCATTAGAGACAGCGATTTACAAAATGACGGGAATGGCTTCCCAACATTTCAGGATTCATGATCGTGGAACTTTGGAAGTAGGCAAGGCTGCCGACATTGTTGTCTTCGACCCCGCGACCGTGTGCGACTTAGCGACGTTCGTCGCTCCCAATCAAGGACCAGAGGGAATTGAATTTGTCATCGTCAATGGGGAAATCGCGATTGAACGAAAAGTCCAAACGCAAGCAAGAAGTGGGAAAGTTCTAAACGCTAACTCCACTCAGTAGTTAGCTCGAATGGGTACAGCGGTATCCGACGGTGTTTGTAGTTGAAATTACTTAGGTCGGCTGTGGAGGCTCCACCCGTCGATAACCAGTAGATTTTCTTGGCGATTGACTCATACGCGGGCCGTGGCGAGTGAACGCCTTTGACAACAATTATCTTCTGATCCAGTGGTTCTAACCCTGCAGACCGAAATTGGAGTAGCGAATTGGATCCAGCAGGCAAAGAAGTAAGCAAGAAGTTGTTGCCGTCATCGGTCGCGATTGCAAGACTGAGACCGTCATCGTAATTCAAGAAACCACCGTGAGACGGTTTTGTTTCTGCATATTTTCCATCCGTAATCGATGTAATGACACCTTTAATATGAAATGGTTCCCCATGCATGTCGTCCATTTTCCCTCCGACCATGACATCAACATGAGCACCGATTCCTAGCGGAGATATTTCGGCCACAATCGTTGGATCATAAATAGCCTGCATCAAGCCAGTAATACCCAACTTGCGTGATGCCTGTAAGACGAAAGTCGAATCACCCGTTGTTCCAGCGTAAACGTTATCGCCCACATCAAAAAGAACCACGGGGAATTCCATTGAGTTGCTTGCTTCAACTAGTGCGACTTCCGTCGATGTCGCAACACCATTTAGTTCTTCACGCAAAGACCACGCATAGCGAGAAATGTTCTCCGCCACTTCCTGTGCGAGGGCCGGATCGTTGTTCGTGATTGCCAAAAAAGTCATACCCATCTGTGGCACATCTGAGTAGGGATAACCTTCTACCACGCTTACTGATAACACGCCGGGTCGTTTTGCTTCCTGAGCAGCCATTGTAAGTAGGTCTGTCATTACCGGATCGCTTGTGCCTTGTTTCAAAATATTTGCCACTAGTGGCGGTGTCGCGATGAAACTGGTGGGCACAATTTCCTTACGTAAACATTTAAGCAGCAAGTCTGCGCTCTCGTATGCGCGTTCATAAGTATCCAGGTGTGGATTGGTTTGATACACCTTGACGATGTCTGAGTTGGCCACCACCTTTTTTGAGATATTCGCGTGCATATCTAAATTCGTAACAATTAGAACGTCAGGTCCGACAAGCTGACGAGTTTGCTCAGCTATTTCGCCATCGGCATCGAGATACTTGTCAGAGACCGCTGCTCCGTGTTGCGCGAGGAATACAGCATCCCACGGCCCTTCTTCCTCAATCAGTCTGAGGATTTCACTCATGAGAAATTCGGTTGCTTCCACCGTCAGAGGACCCATTGGGGTCAAACGCGAAAAAACGAGTGGGACAATTTCTATATCTTTTTCGTCCCTTAGTCTGCCGAGAATCCCAGCAATAGTGGCGCGGGAATCCTCATATTCACGTCGAATGTCATCTCCGTAGAGAATTCCTGCTTCCTTCCATTTGTCCAGAGTTGCAGGCGTACTTGCGAAAGAGTTGGACTCGTGTTGAAACCCAGCAATGGCTACGCGCATTCGTCGATCTCCTCTGGAAGTGGTTTTATAAATTGGGAATCGTTTTTCGTAGATCAAATGTTGATTTCTTCAAGTATTCGCCAATTTCCGCAAAGTCCTCAAGCGACCACCGTGACGTAGGTGCGGTGAGGCTAATTGCACCAATGGGGATACCTTTCGAGTTAAGAATCGGTGCCGCAACACATCTAAAGCCGATTTCATCTTCTTCGTTATCAATCGCGTATCCCAAGGTGTGGCTCTTTTGGGTAGCGTCTATGAGTTCTTCTAATGAGACGAGGGTGTTCTTGGTTCGCTTTGACAAAGTACTTTCATTGATGACTTCGAGCGCGAGTTCTCTGGGCATCGCAGAAAGTATCGCCTTGCCGAGCGCTGTGGCATGGGCATTATCTTCAGTTGTGATGGGAACAGTGACTCGGAGTCTTTGTCGTGATTCGATCGTGTCTAGATAGATAACCTTCCCATGGTTGAGTACGCCAAGATTTACGGTTTCATTAAATTTCTCATGGATTTCCCGCAAGGTAGGACGCACGGCCCTAATGAGTCCGGAAGAGTTGTGCGTGGATCTAGCCAATCCGATAAATGCTGGTCCGAGGTTGTACTCCTTGCGAACAGAGTCTTTAACGACGAATCCGCCTTTGTCGAGAGTTTTCAAGATTCTGTATACGCCAGGTTTACTTATTCCGGTGCGCTTGGATAGTTGTACGACGGACTGCGACCCTTCGGCTAATGTCACCAGGAGAGTCATCGCTTTAACTAGGACGCCAACGTCATCTCTGTGTGCTTTTTCAGACTCTGCCAACTTCAGAACTCCTTTCGAGATTACCTCGACGGCCTAGTTTCACATACCGTATAAATCTTTGCGTGGGCTGAACCTATCTAATACGCTCATTGTTCGTAAGTTCTATTTCATATCGTGGATTTATCGGGGAGAATTCGTGGATTTTATTGGGTCCAAGCGTGCGGTAGATGAAGGTTCCGCTTATGTGGCGGGTGGCGTGAATAGCGGGTATCGGACTGGGCTGCGACCAAACCCTTTGGTCTTCACCTCTGCCCACGGTTGTCGCTTAACTGATATTGACGGAAATGAATTAATTGATTACTTCCTGGGAATGGGCCCGATGATTCTCGGGCATAGCCCACACAGCGTCATTGAAGCCGCAAAGAATCAACTTGACGTGAGTTTATTGGTTGCTGGTCAAACTCCTTTGGAATATGAAGCCGCCCGTTTGGTCACTGAACTTGTTCCATCAGCTGAGTTAGTTCGATTCGCCTCATCGGGATCTGAAGCAGTACAGGTCGCTTTCAGAATTGCGCGCGCCGCCACAAAGCGCATGAAGATAATTAAGTTTGAAGGTCACTATCACGGCTGGTTTGATAACGTGTTGTGGAGTGTGGCGCCGGATATTGCTATGGCCGGTGATCCGCTAAAACCTATTCCCGTCGCTGGGACTGAGGGTCAAGAACCGGGTGACAATCTTGTGGTGCTTCCGTGGAATGACGCCGAAGTCCTGGAGGAGTATTTGAAGAGTGGTGAGATTGCGGGAATCATCATGGAACCCATCATGTTTAACACTGGCGGGGTTTTGCCACGTGCTGGTTATCTTGAGCGAGTGCGGGAGTTATGCGATAAATACGGAACCCTATTAATTTTCGATGAAGTTATTACAGGATTCCGTGTTGCCCCTGGTGGGGCTCAAGCTCGCTTAAAAGTCACTCCTGATCTCACAATTTTAGGTAAGGCTCTTGCGAACGGATTTGCTGTTGCCGCGATCGTGGGTCGACGTGAATTCATGGATTTAGTGGGCACGGGCCGAGTGATGCATGGCGGAACGTACAACACTCAGGCGATATCCATGGCCGCAACTGTGGCGACGCTAAAGGAGATTGCCAGCGGATCAACACATTTAGCAATCGATAAAACCGGAACATTATTGATCGAAGGCCTTCGTGAAGAGTTCACCAAGGCCGGCATCATGCATGAGGTGGTTGGCTTTCCGGCCGTCTTCAATGTGCGCTTCGACCTTCATGGTCCAACGGACTATCGGTCAGCAATGAAAGCCAATCGAGAGCGTTACATGAATTTTAGTTTTGAGATGTTAAAGCGAGGAGTGAGAATCCTTCCGAGAGGTACATGGTTCCTTTCTTCAGCTCACGAGATCAAAGATATTGAGAGCACGTTAGGGATCGTACGTGAGGTACTAAACGCTGGAATTTAGGTTAGAGCCGCTTTAATCCAATTGAGATCGCGAGTACGCATTGTGTCCAGCAAATAAAAATCGACATCCGTAATTCCAAGCGAGCGAAGCGTGGCCACCTTTTCACGTAATCCTTTTTCGCTGAAGTTATCCGGATACGTTGGGCGCAGAATTGGAATTATTTTCGTTCCAATTCGTTCTTGATAGTGACGAGTAACTTCCTCGACGTGGGAAGTTTCGAGCCTGTAGATGAGCGGCTCATAGGCATCGACGTAATTTTGAACTCTTTTGAAGTCAAGCCCGACGAGCCAACTGGAGTCCAGGGGGTAGTTATCTGAATAATCCAATAGTGGAGATTGATCCACTAATCGCAGGGTTACGCCAGAGCGGTGGGCTATCTCAAGGGCAATCGCATAGAAATTTGTTACAGTATCTTCTCGTGTTCGCAGGTATGCGGAAATATTTTCTCCCACAATTTCATTTAACAAATCTTCAGTGAGATTCACGTTAAGCCAAGGATCGGTATCTTGCAGAAATGGTTGCAGAGCATTGATAACTCTGACCTTGAGTTCTTCTGCATTTCCATCTCGGGATTCAAATACAGCCATGCAAGAGGAACAAAAGCAAAGCGAAAATAGAAATTCAGTGGTTTTGCTCATTTCAAGGAAAAAGCGTTCATGGTGTTCGCCGTGGCGAGCACCATGAAAGTGAAGTGATTCAATGGCAATAGAAGTGACTCCACGCGAGGAAAGGTCAGTAACGAGCCCTTGAACGTATCCTTGCACGCTGAGATTCGATGGGCAGAGCTCTGACAAAAAATGGTTTCCCAAGGCGTTCGCCACGGTGGCGTCAGGGCGGGCCTTACCAATCGCACCATTGTGCAGAAAAACTCCCCACGCGGCGATATCAAAGTCCAAGCGCCCGGCAGAATCTAGTACTTCGTTAAGCAGATCACTCGTGGGCCAGTGGTCGCGGGTCTCCGGTCGAATGCCTTCTATCGGATACTGAGAGAGATCGGGCTTGTAGTAATGAAAGCCATCAGCTAGATATTCGAGCGAGGGCCCTTGGCGAAGCAAAAAATCGCGACTTGCGTGATAGTTGAGTGCAAGATTGACGCCCGTGGCACCTGCTTCCTGAAGTTCTGTAATGACGCGATCGTGGTCGCGCTGATGAAATGTGTGTGGGAAAGCAAAGAAATGGGATCGTCCTTGGATCACTTGACGCTTCCAGCAGTAAGGCCACTTACCAAGTATTTTTCGATCATAACGAAGAGAATGAACACGGGAATTATCGCGATGAGCGAGCCGGCAAATAGGTAGTTCCACTTCACTTCGTAGTATCCGATCAAAAGTGAGAGGCCAACGGAGAATGGTTGCTTGCTCGGGGAACTAGCCAACGTGTATGCCACAACATACTCATTCCATGCTGCAATAAAGGTGAAAATTGCGGTAGTAACAATCCCGGGCAGCGCTAGAGGCAAACTTATCTTCCTGAAGGTTTGGAACCGACTCGCACCATCGATTGCCGCAGCTTCCTCAATCTCGATAGGTATGGACTTGAAGAAGCTGGAGAGAATCCAAACAGAGAAAGCCAAATTGAAAGATGCATTAATAATAATCAAGCCCAAATAAGAGTTCACGAGATGCAGACTCGACATTTCTCGGTAAATTCCAATGAGCAAGGTTGTGGGCGAAAACATTTGTGTAACCAAAACAAGAAGTAGGAATGGTGTCCGCAAACGAAAGTTATTGCGGGCGACGTAGTAACCAGCGGGAATTGAGGCGAGCAAGCCGAGAATCATCGTTGAGACTGAGATGAGGATGGTGCTTCGGATGTACATTCCAAAAGGAAGTTCCTGGAAAACTTTTATGAAATTGTCCCACTCCCAATGCTTTGGAAAGTAGGTCGGAGGGATGTCGGTGATATCGCTTTTTGGCTTTACCGCGGTCAGGAGCATGCTGACGTACGGAAAGAGAAATAGAAGTGCGACTGTAATTCCAAGAACTGATAGCCCAGTCTGTGAGATTCGTCGTTTAGTCTTGTGTCCCATATCGAGTTTCATTGCTGGTCTAGTTCTTTCCACTTAGAGAGTTTAAGAAATAGCATGATGAAGACGAGAATGATGAGGAAGTTCCCAACAGCTAATGAAGCCGATTGTCCGATGTCTTGATCGCGGAAAGCGATCTTGTAAGCGAAAGTCGTTGTGGTGTCCGTTTCATATCCTGGCCCTCCAGTAGTCATAACCCAAATGATTGGGAAACTGTTGAAGACGTAAACCGCGTTAATTACCGCTCCTACGAGAAATGCAGGACGTAGGAGCGGAAAAATGATTGCCCAATAGCCCTTCCAGTGACCGGCTCCATCCACCTTCGCTGCTTCCAATATGTCCTGCGGAATCGACTGAAGTCCGGCAAGTAGTACGTAACTAGTAAAGGGAAGAGAGACCAATATGCCTACGACAAGCAAGCAGATGAATGCGGATTTTGGATCGCCGAGAAGATCGATAGGTTCCTTGATGATGCGAAGGTCAATCAGAATGGTATTTAGGATCCCGTAGTAAGGATCCAGAATCCATTTTGAAGAAGTAGCGGTGATCACCAGAGAAGCGGCCCAAGGGACGATAATTGAGTAACGAAGAAACTTCTGGCCCCTGAATTTTGCGTTCATGAGTTGCGCTAAAGGCAAAGAAATTGCCATGGTAAAGAAGACGATCACAACTAACCAGATAAGGGTCCGCTTAAGAGTCCCCGCCAAGTCGCTATTGTCGAGAAGCGCGCGATAATTGTCTAAACCTGCCCAACCTTTAATCAGTCCACTTACGCTGACTTTGCGAAAGGACATCAAGAAGAGTTCTACCATGGGCCAAAGGACAAACCCGAAAATCAAGATTAATGCGGGTCCCAGCCAAGGCAGGGCCGCCCAGCTCGACCCCTTTTTATAGGTTTGAGTTGACAATGTTCCCTCTCTTTTGCGACCTATGTACGTTTATGCAATGTTGCTTGGCAAATCGGATGTCCGAATAATTATTTCGATTGAATTATTTTTGATTACAAATTGAGAATGGAGGTAAGGACTGCAATTCTTGAAGTCCTTACCTCCATTTCGACCAACTACTGATTAATTACTCCCTCGCTTCCACGAGGAGATAACTACTTGCGGTTTGCCGCGTCACACTTCTTTTGGATAGCGGTAAGTGAACGTTGTGGATTCAACATTGCCGTACCCATATGAGTGATGATTGCGGACTTGCAGGCAGCCCAAGAACCAAGAGTGCCTGGATAGAAGATGGCCTTAGGAAGGAGAGCTACATAAGGTCCGATGATTGGATCTTTTGCAGCCTTTACACCAGCAGATTTGGTTGCTGGAATAAATCCACCAGCAGCTTTTAGGAAGCCTTGGTAGTTGTCCGCGATGAACAGGAAGTCAAGGAACTTGCGAATCTCTACTACGCGACCATTAGCCTTGTAGCCCTTGAAGTAATCCTGCACGCCAAGTGTTACGTCGGACTTTCCAGGCGCATGTGGGAATGGAGCGGCGCCCCACTTGATTGCCTTTCCACCATTCTTTGATAGCCAATCTGGAAGGAATACGCCGCCGTCAACCATGGCTACTTTGCCCTTGGCGAAGAGTGTCCATGCGCCGTCTGTGCGGTTTGTCTTTCCTGGGTTTGGCTGCGTTAACTTCTGATCAACCAAGCTCTTGAGGAATAGAAGTGAATCAAGGTATGCCTTGGTGTTAATGGTGTACTTCTTCTTCTTGGTGTCATAAAGACGTGCACCGTTGCCACCGCCCCAAACCGTGAATTCAGCTTGTGCTTCTTCAACACCCAATGGAAGACCCAATGGGTAAACATTTGGGTACTTCTTCTTGATTGCTTTTGCCGCTGCTGTTAATTCTGCCCACGTGGCTGGTGGCTTCTTAACGCCAGCTCCGGCAAGGATTTTCTTGTTGTAGAAGAATGCACGAGCAGATGCGAGGTCAGGTACTGCATAAGCAACCCCGTTGTACTCCGAGTTAGTCATGAACGCTGGAATGATGTCGGCAAGCGTGCTTGGACTAACAATTTCTGATGCTTTATATAGAAGTCCATCAGCTGCTTCGCCTGCGAACTCGTCATTATTTACGATGTCAGGTGATTGACCCGATGCAATCAAAGTCTTCACCTTTTGGCCGATTTCCGGCCAAGCCACTACATCGAGCTCAACTTTAATTCCGGGGTTGGCTGCTTCAAAGCGAGTTATGAGGTCGGTGTAGTAAGGGGTCATTGCATCTGTGTACGACGCCATGACTAGTTTGATAGTAACAACGGCCGCCTGCGCCGGAGCCGCGGTCGCCGCAAGTGATGCAGCGAGTCCGATTGCGGCAAACGCAGAAATGCGGCGAATATTTCGCTTCATCATTTATGTAACTCCTTACCTAGCGGGGGCTAAGTGATAGTAGGGCGTGAGCACTCGAGAGAAGATGATCATCGGCTCGGATGTTCCAAGTTACGGTAATCACATTCGCTTTACGTGGCATCACCTCATCACGAGATGACGGCATTAGCAAGTGATTTTGATTTCGAATAAGTTAAGTTTCCACATAGTGAACTCACCAAATGCTCCAGCCCCCGTCCACTATTACGTTTTGCCCTGTCATGTACTTCGACCCTTGCGAAGCTAGGAATACCGCAGCGGCCGAAATATCGTCGGAGCCTCCCAGTCGTCTCATGGGGACTTGATCATAAAAAGCATTAAGTTGTGCGTCTGTCCCTGTCCCTGCCTTTTCATTCATTTCTGAACCTGCAAACCCGCCCGGTGAAAGCGTGTTAATTGTCGTTCCAAATGGCGCGAGGCGCGGCGCGAGATAATGGGTGATTCCGTGAACGGCATGTTTGCTGGCAAAGTATGGGGCAATATCCCAATCAAGACCTGGATAAAGTGCAGGATTCCCGCCCATGCTTCCATAGACCGAACCAATATTTATGATTCTTCCGTATCTGCGCTCCATCATTTTCGGAGCGAATATCTGACAGAGTCGAAACGGTCCTTCAACATTTACCGCAAATGTGTTTCTCCACTTATCGAGGGAAATGCTTTGCCAAGGCCCCCAGTCTGAGGCGCCCGCGTTATTGCACAGTACGTCTACTTGGCCAGCTTGTTCGGCAATCTTTTCGATGCCTTCATCGAGGGTGACATCGGCAGCGACCAGCGTAATCTGCACATCACCAAACTTCTCCCTTGCGATATTTGCAGTGTCCTGCAATGGTTCAAGTCGTCTTCCAACGAGTATGAGTTCGGCGCCCGCTTCCGCAAATCCAAGAGCAATTTGGCGTCCGATTCCAGTTCCAGAACCTGTGACAAGGGCTCGTGAGCCTTCGAGGGATAAAGATTTCAGCATGCGGAACCTCCAAAAAATGGGTGAGTAACGGTCACACTAAGGGATAGTGGTTGATCGCAAAAGATGCTTGTATAAGTTTTAACTTAATGCGAAAAAATTCGGTCGCTTCGATAATTCAAAGGAGGAACTTCATGCTCAATCTTTCCGATTTCGATCTTTCTGGACGTCGTGCGCTTGTAACGGGGGGAAGTGATGGCCTAGGTCGTCAATTTTCAGAGGCGTTGCTAGATGCCGGAGCTAGCGTCGTCATCTGTAGTCGACGCAAAGATTCCCTCGAAGAGACGGCCGCGGAGTTGGCGGCTAAATTTCCGGGACGCATTTCATTCCAAGTGTGCGATGTAACCGAAAAGTCTGACGTCGATCGTCTAGGAGTAAGCGTCGGTCACATTGATATATTGGTGAACAACGCAGGACTTGCTCATCGCGCCAAGTGGGATGTCGAGCAGTCTGAGGAATGGCGAAAGATAATGGTCCTCAATTTGGAATCGCCATTTTGGCTTTCGCAAAAGTTTATGCCCAGCATGATTGCTCAAGGGTGGGGTCGTGTCATAAATATTTCCTCTATCTGCGGTGTCAGTATCCTTAACCCCGATCTTTACCCTGGTCTGGGTGCCGATATGCCATCATATTTTGCAAGCAAGCATGGGCTCGTTGGTCTTACTAAATTTCTTGCCACGCAAGTGGCTGAATTCGGTGTCACTGTAAATGCAATTTGTCCCGGTTTATTTGATTCACCTGCTAACCGCGTTGTTTTTCAACCTGGTCCGCTGCTAGACGCCGTATCCAAAGCAACTCCAGCGCGGCGAATCGGCACCGATCGAGAACTGCGAACAGCACTTCTCTTTCTTGCTGCCCCAGGTTCATCTTTCGTCACTGGTCAAAGTCTTGTCGTCGATGGAGGGTGGACTACGTGGTAGTAGAAACCAAACGTAAATTGAGGTTGGGAATTATCGGTTGCGGAGATATGGAGAGCGCACACCAAGGAATATTTGATAAAATTTCTGATCTGATAGAAGTGACTGCAACCGCAGATATTGATCTTGATCGTGCAAAGAATGCGGCGAATGCATCCGGCGCAAAGTTGTGGGTGCAGGACTATAGAGATTTGTTAGATCATGTAGATGCGGTGCTAATTGCGACGCCTCACGATCTCCATCACGAAATGGGTATTGCTGCCTTACGTGCTGGAAAACACGTATTGATGGAAAAACCGATGGCGGTGAACGAGGAAGAATGTCTCGACTTAATTGCGACTTCATATGAAGTGGGCAAAACCTTGATGATTGCCTATCCGATGCGCTTCCAACCTTTAGTTATAAAGCTCAAAGAATTAGTAGATAACAAATACATGGGAGAAATTTTTCATGTAGGAATCTTTACCGAACAACTCACCGAGCCTCCGATCGGGAGTTGGATCCGTTCTGCAAAGCATTTAGGAGGTGGGCAATTTTTCAGCCATGGCTGCCATTACGTGGATCTTCTTTTATGGTTTCTTGGGAATCCGGAAATAGGTGTACATATTGGTACTCGTCTCGGTACACCTTGGATGGAAAAAGAAGGAACCAGCGATGCGGTCATCACTTTTAAGTCTGGTGCGATTGGACATCACTTTGGAACATGGGGCGCTCGCGCGACGCGACATGGGTACACGATTCATGTGCACGGCGAGAAAGGCATGTTGGAGGCCGACATCACCAATGGGATTTTGTACGCCCATCATGGATTCGCTGGGACCCCGCCGCGGGGTGGTATCGGCGGCACGCTCTCTCCAAATGTGGATGACGCTGAGATAGTTCTTCAGGTACAAGCGGAATCCAAATATCTGCAGGGCGAGCTTCGCCATTTCGCCGAGTGCATTAGCAATGGTGTGATTCCACTTACGAGTGGTCAGGGGAGTCTGCAGGGCCTGCGCGCGATCTGGCTGATGGAGGAAGCAGAGCAGGAGTTGCGATTCGCTGACCTGCGAGGTTTAAGCCTCAATGCACCTTGGGAAGAGGCAAAAAAGCCGATTTTTGTGCGCTAAGCGGGCTCATTTTGACCCACTGGCGCTCTCGCGGGTACTCTTTGCCTCTTGCGCCAAAAGGGCGAGCAGGTAAGAAAAACAAGTTTAAGTAGAAGCGAGGGCAAGAGCGTGCGTACATTTAGTCCAAAGCCTGGCGATGCAGTGCGAAAGTGGCACGTCATCGATGCTGAAGGCGTTGTATTGGGTCGCTTAGCAACCCACGCAGCAGTTCTTTTGCGCGGTAAGCACAAGCCAACCTTCGCGCCTCACATGGACATGGGCGACTTCGTCATCGTGATCAATGCAGACAAGGTCGCGCTCTCGGGTCAGAAGACAACACAGAAGTTTGCACATCAGCACTCTGGTTTCCCAGGCGGTTTAACTTCGACCGTGTATGGCGACTTGCTTGTAAAGCATCCAACTCGTGCCGTTGAGAAAGCAATCAAGGGAATGTTGCCTAAGAACACACTTGGTCGCCAGGTCGCGACAAAGCTAAAGGTTTATGCAGGTTCGGAACATCCACATGCAGCACAAGCACCAACTCCATATGTCTTCGAGCAAGTCTCACAGATCGTTAAGTAGAGGATACGAATCAATGATGTCTGAAAATACCGTTATCGACGATCTCGACGAGACCGAAGTACCTACTTCTTACACTTCGTCAACGCCTGCAGCTGCGACTAATCGTCCGGCGATCAAGGCACCAGGTGCGGGTACAGGTCGACGCAAGGAAGCTGTTGCTCGCGTGCGACTCGTTCCAGGAACCGGTCGCTGGGTAGTAAATGGCAAGACTCTCGATAACTATTTCCCAAACAAAGTTCATCAACAACTCGTATCTGAGCCATTTCGCACTGTAGGTGCTGAAAATGGTTACGACGTTTTCGCCCGCATCGATGGTGGCGGAGTTTCTGGTCAAGCTGGTGCGCTGCGCCTTGGCGTAGCACGCGCACTCAATGCGATTGATGTTGAGGCACATCGTCCAGCGCTGAAGAAGGCTGGATTCCTTACTCGTGATGCACGTGTAATCGAGCGTAAGAAGTACGGCCTAAAGAAGGCTCGTAAGCGCTCGCAATACAGCAAGCGATAATCCAGATCCGCGATATTTAACCGCGACCAACCTTCGAAGATGGCGCTTTTTGGCACCGATGGTATTCGTGGTTTGGCTAATCGCGATCTCACTGCAGAGTTGGCGCTAGATGTCGCCGTTGCTGCTGCTCATATTCTGATTGAATCCCTAGGTTCAACAGACGAGCGGTCTACTGCTACGCGCCCGCGCGCTATCGTCGGACAGGACTCGCGTGCTTCTGGCGAATTTCTCGAAGCAGCAATAGTTGCTGGACTCTCAAGTGCAGGTGTTGATGTCTACCGCGTGGGAGTTTTGCCCACGCCGGCGATTGCATATTTGGTGGGCGAGAGCGGTGCAGATTTAGGCGTGGTTATCAGCGCATCACACAACCCGATGCCTGACAATGGGATCAAACTCTTTTCTCGCGGCGGCGGAAAACTCGATGACGCGCTTGAAACTGCCATTGAAGTTCGCATGCGCGAACCGTGGGAACGACCAACTGGAAGCAACGTCGGGCGGGCAATTGATGATCCTTCGGCCGCTGAACGATACCTGAGCCATCTTTTGGCTTCCGTGACAACGCCTCTTGCGGGATTGAAAGTGGTTGTTGATTGCGCAAACGGTGCTGCTTCATTCGTTGCGCCGGAGGCTTATCGGCGCGCGGGAGCTGAAGTTATTGCTATCTCTAACGAACCCAACGGCTGGAATATCAATGATGGTTGCGGGTCAACACATATGAGTAATTTGCAAGCGAAAGTGCTGGAAACGCAAGCTGATATCGGCATCGCACTTGATGGCGATGCAGACAGGTGCCTCGTCGTAGATGAAGATGGGAATATTATCGACGGTGACCAGATTCTCACGATTCTGGCGCTCGGAATGAAATCTCGAGGTCAACTCAAAAGCAACACAGTTGTTTCAACTGTTATGAGCAATTTGGGCTTTAGAACCATCATGAAGTCGGCAGGGATAGATGTTGTTACTACCCAGGTAGGCGATCGCTATGTAATCGAGAAAATGATTGAGTCAGATTTCTCGCTAGGCGGCGAGCAGTCGGGTCACGTCATCATGCGTGACTATTCAAATACCGGAGATGGAATCTTGACTTCGCTCGCACTTTTGCAAGAGGTAGTGAGATCCAAGAAAAGCATTCAATCGCTGGCAGATGCCATGCGAAAATTCCCGCAAGTAATGATCAACGTAAGCGGGGTGGCGAAGGAACGTTTAGAGTCATCGACGGTAATTTCTGCCGCCATTCGAAGTGCCGAAGAAGAACTTGGGGACGAAGGTCGAGTTTTGGTGCGGGCATCAGGCACTGAACCGATGGTTCGGGTCATGGTTGAGGCCGCAAGCGATGACTTAGCCTCTAGAATTGCGGCAGGCCTGGCCGACGTAGTTCAACAAGAATTGGGGTAACTCGTGTGCGGAATTGTGGGGTATTCGGGTCCGCAATCCGCAGTCACTCCCTTAATTGAGGGACTTCGGCATCTGGAATACCGCGGTTATGACTCTGCCGGGATCGCGTTGGCAACGCCGTCGAAACTTTTTATTGAAAAGCGGGCTGGAAAATTAATAAATCTTGAGTTAGCACTTGGAAATTCTGCACCTATCGCGCACAGCGGTATCGGCCACACCAGATGGGCCACTCATGGTGGACCTACTGATCGAAATGCGCATCCGCACGTTGATAATGAAGGAAAGTTGGCGGTAATCCATAACGGGATTATCGAGAACTACACCCAGCTAAGAGAAGAACTGGAATCGCGCGGACACATTTTTGAATCCGAAACTGACACAGAATCAGTTTCGCATTTGCTCAGTGATTTGAGAAAAGCGCATGGCGGAGACCTTGCGGCTGCTATGCGCGAGGCAGTCAAGTCGCTACGCGGATCCTTCACCCTGTTGGCCATCCATGCGGATGCACCTGAAGTTATTGTCGGTGTGCGCCGCAATTCGCCACTCGTGGTGGGGCTTGGCAATGGGGAAAATTTCTTAGCCTCAGACGTTGCGGCATTTATTGATTACACCAAGCGGGCTGTGGAACTTGGTCAGGATCAAGTCGTGACAATCACGCCGGAGGGAATATCCATCACTGATCTGGATGGAAATGCCGTAACACCTCGGGAGTATGAAATAACTTGGGATTCAAGTGCGGCCCAAAAAGGTGGATTCAAGCATTTCATGCTTAAGGAAATATTCGAGCAACCCAAAGCTGTAGCGGACACGCTGCTGGGTCGCTTAAGCGCTGAAAACAAGATCCAGATGGATGAACTTAACCTCACCACAGAAGATATTCGTGCGATCAAGAAGATCGTTGTTCTTGCATGTGGCACGGCATTTCACGCCGGAATGATTGCCAAATACGCAATTGAAAAATGGGCCGGCATTGATGTTGAAGTCGAACTCGCTAGCGAATTCCGTTATCGCGACCCACTTGTTGACCGTAATACATTGGTGATCGCCATCTCTCAATCCGGCGAAACTATGGACACGCTTATGGCGCTACGCCATGCGAAATCTAGCGGTGCCAGAATCTTGGCCATATGCAACACCAATAGTTCGACTATCCCTCGTGAATCCGATGCAGTTTTGTACACTCACGCAGGGCCAGAGATCGCGGTTGCTTCCACTAAGGCATTTCTCACTCAAATTATTGCCGTCTATCTCATAGGTCTGCACTTGGCGCAGACAGTGGGCAGGCTTACTGGCGAAGAGGTCCGCGAACTTTTCTATGAGATGACGGAGTTGCCCGCAAAGATCGAACAGATATTGGAGACAGTAGAGCCACTAAGAGAATTAACGCGCGGTTTTGCGCAATCGACTTCAGTACTTTTTCTGGGACGTCACGTGGGATTTCCAGTTGCACTCGAGGGTGCCCTTAAATTGAAGGAACTTGCTTATATGCACGCCGAGGGTTTCGCGGGCGGAGAACTCAAACATGGCCCCATTGCCCTCATTGAAAACGGCACCCCGGTAATTGCAATTTTGCCTTTCGGTCACGAGCACGGCCTCGATGAGAAGATGTTGAGCAATATCCAGGAAGTAAAAGCTCGCGGAGCGCGAGTTATTGTCATAGCTCAAGAGGGTGCAAATGTCGTCGGAGCCGAACACGTGATTCGCATTCCGAGCGCACCTGCGCTTTTCCAGCCAATTTTGGCGACGGTGCCTTTGCAAGTATTCGCTTACGAAATGGCGGTGACGCGCGGCAATGACGTCGATCAGCCGCGCAATCTCGCCAAATCAGTGACGGTTGAATAGATGTCGCAAACGCTACTCACGCGTCGCAACCAAATGGTTCGCGCGATTCGCTGGTCGGGAATACTTTTTGTAGGGTTTCTTCTTGTCACTCAGCAAGTAATGTCACGCGGCCCGCTGAGTGATCTAGACGCGACAATTTCGCAAGCAAGGCGACCCAACTTCGCTTCCTGGATCGACTTCATACTCAGAAGAATTGATGATCTCGGCTTGCGAGGATTTACCGCAGTGGTGCTACTTATTGCCGCCGTCATTATTTCTCGAAGATTCAAATCATGGCGCCCGCTTAATTTGGCGGCGATCTCACTTCTCTCGCTGAATCTTTTTGTCGGCGTTTCTAAGTTGGTTATTGGTCGCACCAAGCCCAGCCTGAACGTTGATTTACTTTATGCGGGTGGATTGTCATACCCGAGCGGTCATGCATCTAACGCGCTAGTGACGTGGGGAGTTCTTGCCTATTTGATTTATCGCTACTCCCATGGCGAGGTTTTTCATGGTCGCTTGCTCGCTTCGATCGTGACGGGCATATCTCTTTCTGTGTGCGCGGTATCGCTCTTTCGCGATACCCACTGGGTGACTGATCTATTGGGAGGATTATTCCTTGGGGGTTCGCTCTTAGTGGCAATAATTGCGATTGATCGATATTTTCCTTCAGTAAGTCAACGTTCCTGACTTAGTATTGGGCCATGATAGAAGGCGTCGGAATTGATGTTGTTGATATCGAAAGATTTACAGAATCTTTAAGGCGCACCCCAGCGCTGGCTGAACGCCTGTTCACACCTAAAGAACGCGAACTATCGATTTCGTCGCAAGCAGCACGATTTGCCGCAAAGGAAGCTTTGGCGAAAGCGTTAAATGCCGGAAAAAGTTTGCTCTGGCTCGATGCAGAGGTCGTAAATCATGAGTCAGGCAAGCCAGAGTTTATATTCCGCGGTGGAATTGCTGATCTAGTCGACGGGTCTGTCGTGCACCTTTCAATTTCACATGACGCGGGGATCGCTTCTGCAATCGTGATTGTCGAGCGGGTTTAATGGAATATCGCGCGCAGGCAGAGATCGACCTTTCGGCAATCGCATTTAATGTCAGACAATTGATTAGCGTCGCGGACGTACCAGTGATGGCTGTTGTCAAAGCAGATGCTTACGGACACGGACTGATTCCTGTTGCCCGAACTGCAGTGAATGCTGGTGCGGCATGGCTCGGTGTTGCCTTGCTGGAGGAGGCACTGGCACTTCGAACGGCGGAAATTACTGAGCCGATATTGGCCTGGTTGGTACCGCCATCCTCCGATTTTGTACGGGCTATTGAACACGAAATCGATTTGGCAGTGCCCTCGCGCGCAATCTTCGATGAGATTCGACAGGCAAGTCGCAGCACCGGCAAGCGCGCACGTATACATATTGAATTGGATACAGGCATGACGCGCGGCGGCTTTTTGGATGAGTGGGATGAGTTTCTTGACTTCTTGCTAAGTGACGTTTCCTGGTTCTCTGAAGTCGAAGTGATTGGACTGTTTTCACACTTTGCACGCGCCGACGAACCCGGGCAAGGACAAAATGCGCGCCAGTTGAAACGGTTTGTCGAAATGCAGGATGATCTAAACCGCATCGGAATCGTGCCGACGATCTCTCATCTTTCAAATTCAGCCGCAACGTTGGCAGATGCATCCTCCCACTTCGACCTCGTGCGGACCGGCATTGCAATGTACGGATTGACACCTAACATTGAACATCTCGGCAGTTCGCAGTCACTTGGTTTACGTCCAGCTATGACACTTCGCGCAAAATTGCATCTCGTCAAAACTGTCGACGCAGGGACTGAGGTGGGGTACGGAGCGGTAGGAAAAACAACTGTCGACACTAGACTCGGGATTGTGGCAATGGGTTATGCAGACGGGATTCCCCGCATCGCCCAAGGAGCCGGAGTATTCGTGCATGGCTCTCGTGCGGAAGTTATCGGACGTATCTCAATGGACCAGTTTGTGGTTGATCTCGGCAAGGATTCACCTGCGCGGGCCGGTGACTGGGTGACGGTATTTGGACCCGGCAGTAGTGGTGAGTATTCCGCCGATGAATGGGGCGCCGCCAGTCAAAGCATCAACTATGAGGTTGTTACGCGAATTGGTTCGCGAGTTCCGCGCGTGTATTCGACGATTTCGAGATCGGTTTAATAGTGACATCACCGTCGGCTCTGCTTGCAGTTGAGAAACTCTCCGTCGATTTCGGGGGACTGCATGCGCTGCGGGATGTCTATCTCGATTTATATAGCCAAGAAGTTGTTGGAGTAATTGGCCCAAACGGAGCTGGTAAATCAACTTTATTTAACGCGTTGTGCGGAATCGTGACCCCAAATGAAGGTACTTTGACGCTTAATGGAGTGGGCCACTCTTGGCCGCGAACGCATGAACTGGCGAAATTGGGAGTAGCGCGCACTTTGCAAGGCGTAGGACTTTTTCCAGATTTGACTGTTGTCGAAAACGTGATGCTCGGAGCTCAGAAATTTTCGAACTCCGGATTCATCTCTGCAATTTTTGGAAGAAGCAAGGACGAAAGCAAATTACACGGCAGGGCAATGCTTGCCCTCGAAAGGGTGTATGCAACAGGCTTGGCGCACCGACGTGCCGACAGTCTTTCTTATCCTGACACCAAGCGAGTTTCGATCGCTCGTGCCTTAGTGAGCGAGCCGAAAATTCTGATGCTTGACGAACCGGCGGGCGGCTTAGGTGCGGAAGATATAGCCTGGATGAACGGATTGATTCATAATTTAAAACTGCAATGCTCGGTATTGCTTGTCGAGCATCACATGGATGTTGTCATGTCAGTGTGTGATCGACTTTATGTTCTTAATTTTGGAGAAGTGATCTCAAGTGGCACTGCCGAGAAAGTGCGCCGTGACCCAGCTGTTATTGCGGCTTATTTAGGGGCTGATGTTCAGTGAGTTTGATTGTTACCGATCTCAGCGTTCATCACGGTGCAATTCGCGCCATCAACTCCGTTACCTTTGAAGTAGAGGTCGGAGAAATGGTTGCGGTCGTCGGTGCAAACGGCGCGGGAAAAACAACTTTGCTTCGCGCGCTGTCGGGATTGAACAGATCTGTGTCGGGATCAGCAAAGTGGAACGGTAAGGAGATCCTGCACACAAAACCCGAACTTCTTGTGCGCCGCGGAATTTCGCATGTATCTGAGGGTAAATCGGTGATTCCAGAATTGAGTGTTAGAGAAAATCTCACCCTCGGGGCGATATGGCGAAGGAACCCCGCAGAGGCGCAGCAGACACGTCAGGACGTTCTCGAAGTGTTTCCGCGGTTAGCAGAGCGCATTGCGCAACCGGCAGACACTCTCTCGGGCGGAGAAAGACAAATGCTGGCGATTGGGCGCGCGATTATGTCCCGTCCTCATCTCCTGCTCCTCGATGAGCCATCCCTTGGACTGGCGCCATTGGTGGTCGCGCAAATTTTCCAGAGTATTCGTGAACTCGCGGCATCTATGAAACTCACAGTGATTTTGGTCGAGCAAAATGCCATGAGTGCGCTCAAGATCGCTGATAAGGGAATCGTTTTGCATCTAGGTGCAATTGCCGCTCAAGGGTCTGCCAAAGATCTGGTAGCAGATTCCAAAGTCCGCTCTGCTTACTTAGGTTATTGAGGGACGGCTATGTACACATTTATTAATACCGTCCTCATCGGAATCACTTCCGGAGCGATTTATTCTTTGATGGCTATCGCCCTCGTCTTGGTGTGGCGCAGCACAAGAGTGGTGAATTTCGCGCAAGCAGGTCAGGCACTTCTATCGACTTATGTCGGCTACGCCTGTATTCAACAATTCAATTCATTCTGGCTGGCGCTAATTGTGTCCATGTTGGCTGGGGCGCTGATTGGTGCATTTATTGATGCCGTTTTGATGCGAACTTTATTTAGAAGAGTTTCACACGGACCGATTGCTGGAGTAGCACCGATCATTGCTACGCTTGGATTGCTGGGACTTATTCGTGCCGGACTTGGATTATTCGTAGGCAATCAAGATGTGATTATTCGTCCTCCCGTTTCAAACGTTGGTTATACGGTCGCGGGTCATACGTTGGCTTTCTCTCCTTTAAAGCTAGTGATTGTCTCCACCTCCATAATTCTGATGATCGCGTTATCGATTCTGTTTGCAAAGACAAACCTAGGGCTTTCCCTTCGCGCTGCGGCATTTTCTCCAGAGATTGCGCGATTGGCGGGTGTCAGAGTTGATCGCATTCGAACACTTGGTTGGGCAATTGCGGGCGCGGCGGGCGCGGCGGCAGGAATGTTGCAGACGCCAAACGGCAATGGTTCTTTCTCTCCGGATTCGTTGGACTTCAGTCTCTTGTTAGTTTTTGGATTTATTGCAGCGGTCATCGGGGGGCTGGAAAGTTTGATCGGAGCCGTGCTTGGTGCTCTTCTTCTCGGATTAGTGCTGGCATTTGTTCTAACGTATATAAGCGGGTCACTTGTTTTCATAACTGCTTTTGTATTGTTGATCCTGGTGTTGCTCATTAGGCCACAAGGAATTATTGGAGCAAAGCGAGGACGCCGTGCATAAAATAAAAAGTACGAACGCAACTCGCTTGCTTTTCTTTGTCGCTATTGGAGTCTTCTTCTTTTTGTTGAGTAATCGAGTCGATGAGTTGCGGGTTTACCAAGGTGCAACCCTTGCGATGTATGTGGTTGCGATCTCCTCTCTTATTTTGCTCACCGGTTATTCGGGTCAGGTCTCACTCGGCCATGGTGCGTTGATGGCAATTGGTGGATATGCGGCTGCGCTGTCTCATGAACATTTTGGTGCACCTATTTGGATCTGTTTTGGAATTGGCGTGCTAGCCGCGGGCGCCGCGGGCGCAATCCTCGGAACGGCCGCCGCTCGACTTTCCGGTCCTTATTTGGCGGGCACGACTTTGGCTCTGGCGGTAGGACTTCCATCGATCGCCAATCAGTTTACGATTCTGGGCGGCGAGCAGGGACTGCTCTTTGATGTGGGGTTCCCCCCAGAAAGTTTGGGACCGGATTTTACGCAATATAAGTGGTATTTCTGGATTGCCGGTCTGAGCGCCTTAATCTCCATCTGGTGGCTGCAAAACCTGCTCCGATCGCGCTATGGGCGTACGTGGCGGGCCATTCGGGGCAATGAGGTCGCTGCCGAACTCTGTGGAATCCATATCGGGCGCTCCAAGACGCTGGCGTTTACGGTGAGTTCGGGCTTGGCCGGCCTGGCGGGAGCCCTGCTGGCCATGACTATCAGCACAGTCTCACCGAGCGCCTTCCCGCTGGCCCTCTCATTTTCTTTGCTAACGGGGGCGGTTCTCTCTGGCGTAAGTACCCTTCCAGGAGTCATGATTGGGGCACTGACACTGGTCGCAACTCCAGAAATCGCCGATGTGATCGCCAATCGCATCGCGGCTTCCGAGAGTGTGGCCACGAACTTGCCTGGCATCTTGGTGAGTGCGTTGTTGATCTTGGTGGTCCTGTTAGTTCCTAATGGACCAGTAGAGCAATGGCGGGCTTCTCGTATTCGAAAGAGTGCGAATACTCATCGGTAACTGGGCAAGCCCAATTCTCGATGGAAGGAAATACATGTTCGGATACAATCGTCGGAAGTTGCTCGTCGCTTCCGTAGTGCTCGCGACTGGTGGCTTGACTCTTTCAGCCATCCCCGCGCAGGCGTTCTCGCCACGAATGGAAGTTGGAGTGAGTTCAACCGAGATCAAACTCGGCATGACTTTGCCAATGACAGGAACAGCCTCTCCTGGCTACAACAAAATCCCTTCTGCGGTTAAGGCATATTTTGACTACGTCAATGCCAACGGCGGTATCAATGGTCGCAAGATCACGTTGATTGCAAAGGATGACCAATATGTTCCAACTCTGGCAGTAGCCAAGACAAACGAACTCCTTCTCAGGGACAAAGTTTTTGCGCTTCTTTCTCCGCTCGGAACTGCAAACAACAAAGCAGTTGCCTCCTCCGTCAACCCCGGAAGACGCCGTGTGCCTGTTCTCTTTGTAAACACTGGCTTCAGCGGATTTGCAAATAAGAAGGCCTACCCAACAACGTTCACGATTCTTCCTTCCTACATTGTGGAAGCAAAGATCATGGCGGAGTACATCAAGGACACCTTCCCAGATAAGAAGATCGGTCTCCTGTATCAGGATGACGACTTCGGTGATGACGCCCTCGCTGGATTCAAGCAAGCCGGTCTCAACTTTGCAATCAAGGTTCCATACGCAAGCGGGGCCCAAGGTATTGCGGGGGTTCCTGCGACATGGATTCAAAAACTTTCTGGTGCAGGTGCTGAAGTTGTCGTGCTCTTCGGAGTATCTAGCGCAACAGGTGCCGCTCTCGGAACGGCAGCAGTACTTAAGTATGGACCGAAGTGGATTCTCGGCTCAGTCGGCGGAGATGCAACCACGATTAAGGCGCTGGGAGTTCCTGCGGGAGTCCTCTACAACGCAACGGGTGCTTCTTTCTTGCCCGCAACTTCGGATACAACTGATGAATATGTTGCCTTGTTCCAAGACATTAACAAGAAGTACAACAACAATGCAGTGTTCGATAACAACGTTCTCGTTGGCATGAACACCGCATTCGTCACAGCTCAAGCCATCAAGGCAGCAGGCACCAATCCGACTCGTAGATCGTTGATCATGGCGATCGAGAAGAGCGGTGCGAAGTTTGCCAGCGCGGGTTTGACCCCGTTGAACTTCTCGGCGACAAGCCACACGGGCTACGCCGGTTACTGGTTCGGTACTTATGGCCCAACAGGTGACTTGAAGCCCAACGGCGGTGCTTACACCGTTTACACAACAGATTCTGCAAATGGCGCGGTTGTGAAGTCAACATACAAGCGCCCTGCAATGCCAACGAAGGGACTGCCTAACTAATGAAAACTCTGACACTTAAGAAGTCGCGAATTCTTTCGCTACTTTCTGCAACCACTCTAGTAACGATGATGGTTGTTGCAGTTCCAACCGCAGCACATGCGGCAGCACCAGCATGTGATGGCGGCAAGGCAATCAATACTTGCGGAGGTGCTACCAGCGATGGAGCTCCTTACGTAATGAAGGTGCCGGGAAACTTCAACGGGACTGTCGTGCTTTATTCACACGGATATCGACCTAACGTCAACGTCCCGGCAGGAATTCCTGGCTACGGTGGCTACATCGTTAACAACACACCACAGCCAGGTCCACTTCCGGGTGGAAAAGACACATCCGTAATCACATATCTGTTGAGCAATGGATTTGCAGTTGTTGGTTCTGGCTTCGCCCGTCAAGGGTGGAATCTTGATTCCGCAATTGCCACGAACGTCGAACTTATCGGTGTATTCAAGGCTCAATTCCCAACAACCAGAAAGGTTGCGGCATGGGGAGACTCCCTCGGTGGGGCGATCACCCAACATCTCGCCGAGAATCACCCAGATCTAGTTGATGCGGTTGCTCCAATGTGTGTGGCCGACAATATTTCTGCCGAACTCACTGCAGCGGGGGATTTCCTCTGGGGCGTGAAAGTTCTCTTTGATCCATCAATCAAGGGTGGAAATTATTCTGCAGGAGCCGCTGGCTACGGCGAAGCGATGGGTGATTTAGTCAAATTCTTCACTGTCATTGGCAAACTTCAAGCCGGAATCTCCTCCGGTGCTTGGCCAGATACCTCCAGCGCAACTGGAAAAGCCTTGGCTGCCGCAGGAGTTCCTTCGCGTAGCGCACTTTTGCTACTTGGATTGATGGCTGGACTTCCAACGCAATCTGCACACTTCGATTCAATCTCTGGCCCACCTGGACCACTGAAATTGACGTTCCCATTGGCTGTTAGCCCTGCGCTGGCAATTCTTGAGAATGGTGCAAATGCTGGGGCGCTCGCCATCTTGGCTACCCATGATGTCGAACAACAAGCCGGCGGCGCAGTCTTTGATAACACAAAGACTGATTACGCAGCTCGAGTAGCAAATGAGAAGGTCGTGTTCAACGCGGCCCTTCTCGGCAACACTGTGATCAATGCTCTTCTTGGAGCCCTTAACGCTGCAAATCCCGGCGCGCCTCGTGCCGTGGGTAGCCCAGCCGCAATGGCAAAGATGGCTTTGCTTCACACCAACGTCGGGAAGATCAACGTACCAACGATCTTCATGACTGGCGTTGCTGATCCAATTACTCCTGCGGGCGCAACCCAACGCCTAGTCAACGCATATGCAGATCAGTATGCAGCGGCAAAGGCAGAAGCGTACGTAAATTACAAGAAGACACTTTCATACACCTCACCGATGAAGAAGGTGTTAACGCTCTGGAGCACCACACCTGCGTCATATACAACATTTGACGCGATAACTGGCCTACCAATTACTTCAACAGCAGCTGCACCAGGCACTAACCACTGCAACTTCACTGCCGCTCAATATCTGGTAGTCGCGAAGAACTTAGTTTCTGCAGCGAACACTGGAGCATTTTTGTCAGGCTCGTCGATCCGAACCTTGGTCCGTAAGGCTAAGAATCTGAGTATCGATCCTGATTTCAATGCGCCATTAATGAAGTTCTACGAATAAATAAATCCGTTAAGAAAGAGGACTCAGGAAACTGAGTCCTCTTTCTTTTTCTTACTTTCCAGCCTTATCTACTAGCCTTTCATTACTATGGTTGAAATTGCCACTGCGGAGCAGATGTTTGATCTTGGAAAGAGCATCGGCGAGCACATGAAGCAAGGAGACTTACTTCTCCTAAGTGGGCCATTAGGTGCAGGCAAAACTGTTTTTGTGCAAGGTCTAGGCAGCGCGCTTGGAATCGCGGGAATTACCTCGCCCACATTTGTTATCTCTAGGACCTACAAGGGATTATTGCCGCTAATTCATGTTGATGCCTACCGACTCCTACAAAGTGATAATCCCAATCTCGCTATTGACGATCTTGACTTAGATACAGAGCGCGAGAATTCTGTGATGGTAATTGAATGGGGCGGTGAAGTGGCAGCCCGGCTATCGCAAGAGCGGTTGGAAATATCAATTGACCGGGAGTCCGAAGTTCGTAAAGTCACGGCGAGTGGATTTGGAAAGCGATGGGGAGGGTTTTCGTTATGACAATTGCACTCGCCATAGATACGTCCACGTCTCGGACCTCCGTAGCAATTATTGAAGCTGGAGCGATCTTGTGGCACGGTCATCGCGATGGCGCGACTTCACACGGTGATGCACTTCCCGCTTTAGTAGCGGAAGGGTTGAAGGGCACTTCTCTAATTGATGTCGTTGTGGTCGGAATGGGACCTGGTCCGTTCACCGGCTTACGTGTCGGTGTGGCTTTTGCGCGCACCTTCGCATTTACAAGAAATATTTCGGTGGTCGGAGTCTGCTCACTCGACGCAATCGCGGCCATGGTGCGCGAAGAGTTTGATTTTATTATTGCAACGGATGCTCGTCGTAAAGAGGTCTATTGGGCGAAATATATTTCGGGTGCCCGAGTCGATGGACCCCACGTGGATTTTCCTGCCAAAGTTGCTTCAATTGGATTGCCGATATTTGGCGAAGGGGGCGTGAAATACTCAATCGCATCAGATGATGAAATTGTTTATCCAGACATGGTTGCACTTGTTGCGATCGCCGCCAATTCGGCATCTCAAATTTCAGAACCCATGTACTTGCGTCGCCCAGATGCTGTGCCAACAAACGAGCGAAAGCCATGACGATCTACCGAGACATGATTCCTTTAGATTTGCCAGTCGTAGTCGCAATGGAACGCGAGATCTATCCGAGTGATGCATGGTCGGTTGCTCAATTCAAGGAAGAATTTGCCGGTGTACCTCGCACGCGAAAGTACCTGGTTGCAACCGATGAGGAAGGTGATCTTCTGGGCTATGCCGGGGCATTTTCGCCAGGACCAGGAATCGAAACCGATATTCAAACGCTTACTGTTACCGTGCAACACAGGCGCAAGGGAATCGGTAGGGCACTTCTGCATCGCTTGATTGAGTGGGCGCAGGAGCGAGAGTCTCCAGCAATTTTTCTAGAAGTCCGCGATGGCAATGAAGAGGCAAGTCCACTCTATCTCTCGGAAGGGTTCGCACCGATCTCGCGCAGGAAAAAATATTATGCAATGGGCACAGATGCGGTCGTTATGAAGAAAGACCTTACGTGAAGCACGATCCCGTAGTTATCGGAATCGAAACTTCGTGCGATGAAACTGCGATAGGTATCGTCAGAGGACGCACTCTGCTCGCAAACGTCATCGCATCTAGCGTTGAAGAGCACGCACGTTTTGGAGGAGTTGTTCCAGAAATTGCCAGTCGTGCCCATCTTGAGGCCATGCTTCCAACAATTGAAAAAGCACTTTATGATTCAAAATTAACGCTTGCTGATATCGATGCGGTGGCCGTAACGGCAGGTCCTGGACTCATTGGAGCACTTTTAGTTGGCGTCGCCTCTGCAAGTGGACTTGCACTTGGGCTAGGCAAGCCAATTTTCGGAGTGAATCATTTGGCTTCGCACGTGGCAGTGGATTTGCTTAGTCATGATGAACCCATAAAGCCGACGATTGCTTTATTGGTCAGCGGTGGGCATTCCTCATTGCTGCAAGTTGATGACATTACTTCATCAATCACCAAACTTGGCGAGACAATGGATGATGCAGCGGGTGAGGCTTTCGACAAAATTGCACGAATTATGAATCTCGGCTTTCCTGGCGGACCAGCAATCGATCGTGAAGCGAAGTTAGGTAACTCTACGGCGATAGATTTTCCGCGTGGGCTTACCCAGTCAAGTGATTGGCAAACACGTCCTTATGATTTTTCATTCTCTGGGCTAAAAACTGCCGTCGCTCGCTATCTTGAAGCGACTCCGAATTTCGTGCGCTCGGATGTGGCAGCTTCATTTCAAGAAGCCATCGTGGATGTATTGATCAGGAAAGCAGTTGCAGCTTGTCGGGCAACTGGGATTGATTCATTAGTTATTGCCGGAGGTGTTGCAGCAAATTCCCGATTGCGAATCGTGGCGCAGGAACAATGCGATAAATTTAAAATCGCCTTGCGGATTCCATCTCCTTTGATGTGTACGGACAATGGAGCAATGGTTGCAACGCTGGGGTCCTTACTGGTTTCCGCGTCGCGGCCACCTTCTCATATTGGATTCGAGGCCGATTCGTCTATGAGTGTTACAACAATCTCTCTAACGTTGTGACCCATTCCGCTTGCGAATACAAATCTTTATTTGGGCCTCGATTGATATGTAGGGTTTTATATAGTCGCAATTTCTTGGCATTGCAGATAACTGGAAATTTCTGGTAGTATCTTGATAAATAAAGATACATCTGGAGGCGTGATGTCCACAGCTCGGGAAAAATTTTCATCGCAAATGGATCCAATGATTTTGGCAGCTACTCGAAAGGCTGCCGCTGACCAAGGTCGTCAATTTCAATCGATTCTGGAAGATGCGTTGGAGCAGTACCTTGAGCGCAATCAGTCGGTTAGACCTAGAACACACGTTCTGGAAGCGTTTGGCTTGAGCCTGCGAGAGTTTGACGAGCTCTACGCAGAACTTGCCAAGTGAGCGCCCGGTTCGATTACCTGACTATTGCTGACGCACTGGCCATTCACGCTGTTCTCCTTCGAAAACACGGTGGCTCCGACGGCGTACGGGACATGGGTGCTTTGGAATCTGCCCTGTTTCGTCCTCAAACTGGCTACTACTCAGATCTCATTGCGGAAGCAGCAGCGCTTTTAGAGAGTTTGGCGATGAACCACCCCTTTATTGATGGTAATAAGCGGGTGGCTTTCGCCGTAACAGACACTTTTTTGCGAATAAATGGTTGGCGAATTGAAAGCTCGAGCCAGGATATTTACGCCCGATTTATGGAGTTTTTTGGCACCAGAACCTTTACTTATAAGAGTTTGGAGCCCTGGCTCCGCGAAGTCGCTCAGCCAATCTCTCCGCCAAATTGACCAAGGCGAAGGTCCCTCCTAGGCTTGGCGTTAGCACTCAAGGGTCGAGTCTGCTAATTCAAGGGTCTCGACTGACTAGGAGAAGTTCTAAACCATAAATCTCGTTGGATAACTAAAGAAGGAGTCAACACATGGCCGTTGCCATTAAGCCACTAGAAGATCGCATTGTTGTTAAGGCTGTAGAAGCCGAGAAGACCACTGCATCAGGTCTGGTAATTCCTGACACCGCAACTGAGAAGCCACAAGAGGGCACCGTTATCGCAGTTGGCCCAGGTCGCTTCGATGATGGCGTTCGCGTTCCGATGGATGTCAAGGTTGGCGATGTAGTTCTTTACAGCAAGTACGGCGGAACTGAAGTTAAGTACAACAACGAGGAGTACCTCGTACTTTCAGCCCGCGACATTCTCGCTGTGATTGAGAAGAACTAAATGGGAAAACTGCTTCAATTCGACGAGCATGCACGTCGTGCGATGGAGCGTGGAGTCAACGCGCTCGCAGACACTGTCAAGGTAACTCTTGGACCTAAGGGCCGTAACGTCGTTATCTCCAAGTCTTATGGCGCACCAACAATCACCAACGATGGTGTAACCATCGCGCGCGAAATTGAATTGTCTGACCCTGTTGAAAACATGGGCGCGCAGTTGGTGAAAGAAGTTGCAACTAAGACCAACGATGTCGCCGGTGATGGAACAACCACCGCCACAGTTCTGGCCCAGGCAATGGTGAAGGAAGGCCTTCGTAACCTTGCTGCCGGCGCACAGCCAATGGATATTAAGTTGGGTATCGAAGCTGCAGTGGCTGCAATTATTGAGCGCTTGCGCGAGAACGCAACCGTTGTAAAAGATAAGTCGCAGATCGCAGACGTTGCCACCATCTCAGCACAAGATCGCGCAATCGGTGACTTGATTGCTGAGGCAATGGACAAAGTCGGAAAAGATGGCGTTATCACTGTCGAAGAATCATCCACGACTGGACTCGAGCTCGAGTTCACCGAAGGAATGCAGTTCGATAAGGGTTATATCTCGCCATATTTTGTTACTGATCAAGATCGTATGGAAACTGTTTTGGAAGATGCCTACGTCTTGGTTTGTGCAAACAAGATCTCAGCACTTGCCGAACTTCTTCCAATTTTGGAAAAGATTGCGCAAGCTAGCAAGCCACTCTTGATTATCGCCGAAGATGTTGAGGGCGAAGCCCTTTCCACCCTTGTCGTTAACAAGATGCGCGGAGTATTTACCTCCGCTGCAGTTAAGGCACCTGGTTTCGGCGATCGCCGTAAGGCAATGTTGCAAGACATCGCAATTTTGACTGGTGCTCAGGTTGTTTCTGCTGAGGTTGGCATGAAGCTCGATCAGGTTGGTCTTGAAGTTCTCGGTCGCGCTCGTCGCATCGTGGTTTCAAAAGATGCAACCACCATCGTTGATGGTTCGGGTGACAAAGCTGCAGTTGCGGCACGTGTTTCTGAAATCCGCAAGGAAATCGAAACCACGGATTCCGACTGGGATAAAACCAAGTTGCAAGAGCGAGTTGCAAAACTTGCCGGCGGCGTCTGTGTCATCAAAGTTGGCGCACACACTGAAGTTGAACTCAAAGAGAAGAAGCACCGTCTCGAAGATGCCATCTCTGCTACCCGCGCTGCGGTTGAAGAAGGAATCGTCGTCGGCGGAGGAGCAGCCCTGGTTCACGCTGCTGATTCGCTCATCGGTGATCTCGGCTTCGAAGGCGACAAGGCTGTTGGAGTTCGTTTAGTCCGCAAGGCTTGCGATGAGCCGCTGCGTTGGATCGCTGAGAATGCCGGTCTCGAGGGTTATGTCGTTGTTGCAAAGGTTCGCGCTATGAAGTCTCATGAGGGATTCAATGCCGCAACTGATGTCTACGGAGACCTAACCGCTGATGGAGTCATCGATCCTGTGAAGGTAACCCGCTCGGCTTTGGCCAACGCGGCATCCATCGCAGCGATGTTCATCACCACAGAAGCCGTCGTTTATGAGCGTCCCGAAGAAGAGGAATCCAATGGGGGCGGCGCAGGTCACTCACACAGTCCTGGCGGCCACTCGCACTAATCGGAACTAGTTAGCCTGAATGTAGGCAATCGGGTCTCGCACTTCGGTGCGGGGCCCGTTTGTTTTTCCGCGGTAGTCACGCGATTCGATCATTTGAGTTGAAACGAAAATATGGTTGCATTGTGAATAGATATTTCTTCCAGTAACTTCATTGCCGTGGACTCACTGACGCTTTCGGTAGATTGCGGCGGACTCGGAATAAAAGCTTCAGTATTGGATGCCTCCGGAACGATGAGAGTCCAGCCGATCAGAATAGAAACGCCGTATCCGCTGTCACCGCAAAAGTTGGTTGACGCAATTTCAGAACTGGCGGCCAGTTTGCCCAAAGCTGATCGGGCCACTATCGGAATCCCCGGGATGATTCGTCATGGAGTTGTAATTGCAACTCCTCATTACATCAACACCGCTGGGCCGCGCACTCGAGTAGATCTGCAACTAAAAGAACTTTGGCACGGCTTTGATATGAGATCTGCATTGAGTGCGAAGTTGAACATTCCTTGCCTAGTGCTCAATGACGCAGAAGTACACGGCGCAGGAGTCGTTGCGGGGTCTGGTTTTGAAGTGGTGCTTACTTTAGGCACGGGCTTGGGATGCGCAGTGTTCGATGGTGGAAAATTGGCTCCACATATTGAGCTTTCACATGCGACCGTGCGACGAGACACCACATACGACACGTGGATCGGCGAGCACGAACGCCGCAGATTGGGAGATAGTTTCTGGTCGCGCCGTATTCGGATAATGGTCGAAGAGTTGCGTCCGGTTTTTCTCTGGGATCGCCTCTACATTGGCGGGGGTAACTCTCGACGTATCAAAGAATCGGTGGTGCCAAAATTGGGAGACGATGTTGTCATAGTTCCCAACGAAGCAGGGATTGTTGGCGGAGTTCGGGCATGGAGTTTGTTCCACAAAAATATCGAGTAACTAATGAAAGAAGGCAGTGATGGGTGAGAGAGTCAGATTTCCAAGTGATGGAGATTCTTGCGATGGTTACCTAGCCCTTCCCAAAAGTGGCAACGGGCCAGGTGTCATTGTCATTCAAGAGTGGTGGGGCTTAGTCGGACATATCACTGATGTAGCGGATCGATTCGCCGAAGCCGGCTATGTGGCACTTGCACCAGATCTCTACCACGGCGCAATTGCAAAGGAGCCAGACCACGCAATGAAGTTGCTGATGGGTTTGGCCATGGACAAAGCCGCACTTGATATTGCTGGCGCTGCGACATATCTGAAAGCGCGACCTGAAGTTTCAGGAAAGGGAATCGGCGCCATCGGTTTTTGTATGGGAGGTTCACTGGCGTTATGGAGTGCGACTTTGTCTGATGACATTATTTCGACGATCGCGTTCTATCCAGGAATGCCTTGGCCGCGGATGGCCCCGAAATGGGCGAACTACGCCGGAAAGCGCGCTGCAATTCACTGCGCCGAAAGTGATGGAACATCAACAGCCCCCGGAATTCAAGAAGCCCTAGTTGGGATTCGCGAGGGTGACGGCACGGTTGAGGCTTTTGATTACCCAGGAACCAAGCATGCATTTTTCAATAACGATCGGACAGAAGTATTTGATGCCGCCGCCTCGGATATTGCCTGGCGAAGAGTGATTTCACAATTCGAGGAGACGCTTTCCTAACGTCAAAAAGCTTCCATAATTTGTGGTGCTGGCCTGCGCTAATTCAAAACCCGACTCACTTCGGATATTGATCGAGGGAACTTGCGATTCTGTGGCGGGTTGGTCTTCTGCGTTGTGAACGCGTTTCCTGCGATGGCCCTGAGCCCCTGTCAAGGGCAGTGCATCTGCCCAGATAGACTGCACGCCTGCAACGCGAACGGGGGCGAATATGGGAGATAACGACAAGGTCGCGATGCTGGGGCTGACCTATGACGACGTGCTCCTACTGCCAGATGCTTCCGATGTAGTCCCGAGTGAGGTTGATACCAGCACCCGCTTGACCCGAAATATCAGTTTGAAAATTCCGCTGGCCTCCTCAGCGATGGACACAGTTACGGAATCTGAGATGGCGATCGCCATGGCGAAAGCCGGCGGAATCGGCATCATTCATCGCAATCTGCCGATTGAAGCGCAGGTAACGCACGTCAAATTAGTGAAAAATGTCGGTCTTGCAGGTGCGGCGGTTGGGGTGGGCGAGGACGGATTCGCGCGGGCGCAGGCGCTTATAGAAGCCGGCGTCGATGTCGTCGTTGTTGATACTGCGCATGGACATCATCGTGCCGTTCTCGAATCTATCGCACGCATTAAGAAATTTTCTCCCACGACTCAAGTGATCGGCGGCAACATCGCGACGCGCGCCGGTGCGCAGGCGCTTATAAATGCTGGTGCAGATGCGGTGAAAGTTGGCGTTGGTCCCGGCTCAATTTGTACAACTCGAGTGGTTGCCGGTGTCGGCGTTCCACAGATAACAGCCATCATGGAGGCGAGTAAGGCTTGCGGCAAAGCGGGCATTCCGCTCATCGCCGACGGTGGCTTGCAGTATTCAGGTGACATTGTGAAGGCCCTAGTGGCCGGCGCGGATTCGGTAATGCTGGGTTCACTTCTCGCCGGATGTGATGAATCTCCAGGAGAACTTGTAGAAATAGATGGTCGCAAATACAAGGCATACCGCGGAATGGGATCGCTTTCTGCGATGCAATCGCGCGAGAAAAAATCATATTCAAAGGATCGCTACATGCAAGATGATGTTCTCTCGGATGACAAATTAGTTCCCGAAGGCATCGAAGGAAAAGTCATCTATCGCGGATCACTCGCTAGCGTCGTTCAGCAATTGGTAGGCGGATTGCGGGCAGGCATGGGATACGCCGGCGCTCCTGACATTGCCTACCTTCGTCGCGAAGGTCGATTAATTCAAATTACTTCAGCCGGATTGCAAGAAAGCCATCCGCACGACGTGATGCACATCGCTGATGCCCCCAATTACTACAAGAATAATTAAGGAGGCGGACTTCTATGAGTGAAATTGAAATCGCACCTGGCAAGCGTGCTCGCCAGGCGTACTCATTTGATGACATTGCAATTGTGCCAAGTCGGCGAACTCGAGATCCAGAAGAAGTTTCAACTGCGTGGCAAATAGATGCTTACAAGTTCGGCATACCCATGATTGCGGCTCCTATGGATTCAGTAGTCTCGCCGGAGACCGCAATAGCCATCGGAAAGCTTGGCGGACTTGGCGTTCTCAATCTTGAAGGACTCTGGACGCGCTACGAGGATCCACGAATTCAACTCGGCGAAATCGCATCCATGCCAGATGTCCATGCAACCCGCCGTATGCAAGAGTTGTATGCAGCGCCAATCCAGCCCACGCTAATAAAAGAACGCCTGCAGCAAATTCGCGATGCGGGAGTGACTGTTGCTGGATCTCTGTCGCCGCAGCGCACGGCTGAATTGCATAAAACCGTTGTGGAAGCCGGTGTAGATATTTTCGTAATTCGTGGAACAACAGTGAGCGCCGAGCACGTGGCGATAAATAGCGAGGCACTCAATCTCAAGAAATTCATACATGAGTTGGATGTTCCCGTAATTGTCGGCGGATGCGCTACGGCAGTTGGCGCACTGCACTTAATGCGGGCTGGAGCGGCGGGCGTCCTCGTCGGTTTCGGCGGCGGTTCCGCGCACACCACGCGAAAAGTATTGGGTATCGCGGTTCCGATGGCGTCTGCCGTTGCCGAAGTTGCCTCAGCCCGCCGTGATTATTTAGACGAATCTGGCGGACGATACGTTCACGTCATTGCCGATGGCTCTGTTGGTCGTAGTGGTGATATCGCCAAAGCAATTGCTTGCGGTGCCGATGCGGTAATGATGGGATCTCCACTTGCTAAGGCAGCAGAGGCGCCGGGTCTGGGTTGGCACTGGGGCAGTGAGGCTCATCATCAAGAACTTCCACGCGGAGAACGAGTCGCTGTTGGTACTTCAGGCACTTTGGAAGAAATTCTGCTCGGCCCTTCACGGGCCGCTGACGGATCGATGAACCTTTTCGGTGCTCTTCGCAGAGCGATGGCAACGTGCGGCTACTCCGATGTCAAGGCGTTCCAGCGCGTTGAGGTGCTCATTCATCGTGACTAATAAACACGGCGTACTTGTCGTTGATTTTGGAGCTCAGTATGCGCAACTAATCGCGCGCCGAGTTCGCGAAGCCAACGTATTCAGCGAGATCGTGCCATCATCAATTTCAGCCACCGAAGTTCAAGCGAAAAACCCTGCCGCAATTATTCTTTCAGGTGGACCTGCAAGTGTGTACGCGCAACGGGCCCCAAGCTTCGATCCTGAAATTCTCACTCTTGGAATCCCTGTCTTTGGAATTTGCTACGGATTTCAGGTCATGGCTGCTGCTCTCGGGGGAGTGGTCAGCCAGACAGGTAAGTCAGAATTCGGCCGTACGCGGATTAACGCCATGCCGGGTTCACGCATTTTTAGCGCGCTTCCCACTGATCAACTTGTCTGGATGAGTCACGGTGATGCAGTTACTCAAGCGCCAAATGGCTTTAGCATTTGTGCAACCACCGCGGACACTCCCGTTGCTGCATTTGAAAACGAGTCAGGGCAGTTGGCTGGAGTGCAGTTTCATCCGGAAGTTATGCACTCCGAGCACGGTCAAGCGATCTTGCAGCATTGGCTCGTAAACGTTGCACTTTGCGAACCATCATGGACAACTTCTAGCATCGCTCAAACCGAAATTGAAAAAGTTAAGCAACTAGTAGGGACAAAGCGCGTCATCTGCGGGCTTTCCGGCGGTGTTGATTCCGCGGTGGCCGCGGCAATCGTGCAACGCGCCGTGGGAGTGCAACTCACATGTGTATTTGTAAATCACGGCTTGTTGCGCACTGGTGAAGCCGAACAAGTTGAAAAGGATTTCGTTGCAGCCACTGGAGTAGATCTTGTTGTTGTAGATGCACGGGAGAAATTCCTTAGCGCCCTTGCTGGAGTGATTGACCCAGAAACAAAGCGCAAGATCATCGGACGGGAATTCATCAGAAGTTTTGAAGAGGCCGCGCGAGAAATTGCCTCCGAAGGCGAAGTTGAATTTCTGGTGCAAGGGACTCTCTACCCTGATGTAGTCGAATCAGGCGGGGGTACTGGAACGGCCAACATCAAGTCGCATCACAATGTGGGCGGATTGCCTGACGATCTTGCATTCACATTGGTAGAACCACTGCGCACCTTGTTTAAAGACGAAGTGCGTCAGGTTGGTCAGGAGTTGGGCTTGCCAGAAGAAATCATCTGGCGTCAGCCCTTCCCCGGCCCCGGACTAGCAATACGAATCATTGGTGAAGTTACTGAAGAAAGGCTGAGCATTCTGGGGGAAGCCGATCAGATTGTTCGCGAAGAACTACATGCCGCCGGCCAAGATCGATTGATTTGGCAGTGTCCAGTAGTACTTTTGGCTGATGTGCGCAGCGTTGGCGTGCAAGGAGATGGACGCACCTATGGACACCCCATAGTTTTGCGCCCAGTATCGAGTGAGGATGCGATGACCGCCGATTGGTCTCGCCTTCCCTATGAATTGCTTGAGAAGATTTCCACGCGAATTACCAATGAGGTCCGCGAGGTAAATAGAGTTATTTTGGACATCACCAGCAAACCACCTGGCACCATTGAATGGGAGTAAAATAAAGCACATGATGAAATCGGAGATCTCTATGAAGCGTTTTACAGCGACCATTTCTGCACTCACCGTCGGGTTATCGTTGGCCGTGTTGCCAGTTGTGGCGACGCCAGCATCGGCGGCAGCAGTCAAATGCAAAACCACCAAAGCGGTCGGTCACACTCCTAAGACCATCACAGTGCCAAAGAAAATTGCGGTTGGTCGCACCGGAAAGTTCACTCTTGTAACTAACTGCGGCAATATCGTCATTACGACTTACGGCAAATTGGCTCCAGTTACTATGACATCTCTGACTGCGCTAGCAAAGGCCAAGTACTTCGATGGCAGTTTATGCCACCGACTCACAACTGCGGGATTGTTCGTGTTGCAGTGCGGAGATCCATCTGCAACTGGAAGTGGCGGACCAAATTTCCAATACGGAGATGAGAATCTTCCCAAGGCAGTTTCGAATAACTACCCAGCCGGAACGGTTGCGATGGCCAATTCAGGTCCTGGAACAAACGGAAGTCAGTTCTTCCTTGTCTATGGCGACACGACTCTTGGTGCTAATTACACAATCTGGGGCAAAATTACGTCGGGTCTTGACATCGTGAAAGCAATCGCAGCAGCAGGAGTTAAGGGTGGCGGCGGCGATGGCACTCCCGCCAAGACCATTGCTATTGAGAAGGTAATCGTCGGCTGATCGATTAGTAAAAATCTACTAATTCGCGCAACATGATTTTTATGGGTCGACTCAGGCGCTTGGCGGTGGTCTCCGCTGTCGCAATTACTTTATTGAGTAGTTCGTCAGCTTCTGCACATCAGCCTGTCATTCTTCAAAACACAGACACGACTGCCGCAAAAGGTCCGCTACTTGTAGACGCAACGATCTCATTTGCAGTGAGAGCCTCCTTCACCAAGGCTGGTCAAACTCGGGCCTTTCGTGCTCAGTTCAACGAAGGCGACCAACTAGCTCTTCAATATCTGATCGTTGATAAGAGACCAGAGAATATTTTGAGCAATGCAAAGTTGCCACGCGTTGTGGCTACTTCGCCTTCAGGTGTGAAAGTAGTGTTGCAAATCAATGAGCGCACAGAGTTTTTTGAACCTTATGGTCGGACAAACTATTTTTTCCTCGCTCGTTATAACTCTCCAGCAGAGCAAGGCGTCTACACGATCACGATTACCTCAAGAGCGAAATCAGAAATTACCATCGCGATTGGCGAGAAAGAAGTTGCAGGTGAGGTAGTGAGGAACAAATCTGGTCCTAGCAAATGAAGAAAATGCTAAATTGGGGATTGTTGAGAAAATCTACACAAGTAGTTCTTGGTATCGCACTTACGTATGCGGGCCTTAGGCACCTAACTACTAGTCGGCTTGAGTTTCAAGCCCAAGTTCCAACATTTCTCAGTGACCAAGCCGATCTCGTTGTCTTGGTATCAGGTGTTGTAGAGATTCTTCTTGGTCTGGCATTGGTCGTACTTTGGAGATTCCGCGTTCAGATCGGCTGGGTCACGGCGTTCTTTTTTATCGCAGTATTCCCGGGAAATATTGCGCAATTTGTAAATGGCATCGACGCTTTTGGCTTAGATAGTGATCAAGCCAGATTCACGCGATTATTTTTTCAGCCGCTTTTGGTGCTTTGGGCACTCTGGTCTACGGGTGCCTGGCAAAACTTTCGCGCACGTCGTAAGAATGCTCTTAGTCGTTAATTGGTGTTCACAATCTTGAATGCCTCAGCAATCCTTCCCTCAGCCAATCCTGCTTGAGCCGCATTTCGCTCCCCCCAAGCACGGACCATGTTCTCAAGTTCAGCGTTGTGCGCTGTTTGAGATGCGTGAGAGTGCAACGCCGCCATCTTCATGTGGAAGGTGTCTGTGATGTCGACCCAGTGATCTGGTGTCGCGTGCGCCGTTACCCAAACTTCTTTTACGCGCCACGGTTCGTGGCCTTCATCCAAAAGATCAGTAAATGCAAATGGATTTCTTGCATCCGGATACACGGCTTGTATAGCTGCTTCACCCGCAGCTAAATGATCAGGATGGCTGGCGCCGATTCTTTCCCAGTTTCTTTCTGGACTTTGAATAACCATTCGATCTGGCTTTGCTATTCGAATTGCTTTCACAATGTCCTTACGTAAAGCAATGGTTGGCTCCAGCCAGCCATCTCGATAATTCAGAAAGGTAATGTCATGGACTCCGATGGCAGCCCCTGCCGCACGTTGTTCTCTCTGTCTTACGGCAGGCATTTCCTCAAGTGGAATTCCTGACTCTTCGCCGCCTTGATCACCATTTGTGCAGATGCAATAGGAGACTTCGATGCCCATCTTGATCCAGCCGGCGATAGTTCCGGAAGCACCAAAATCAGAATCATCTGGATGCGCACTCACGACTAGAACGCGTTTAATTTCGCTGTCTTCGATGGGTTGCATTTTTTCTCCTCGAGCATGTGCAGTTTGAAAGATGTAAGAGCCTCGTGCAAGCCTAATAGACTTAGGTCCATGACTGGCACCGATCCTTTACTAGTCGGGCTAAATCCCCAACAAAGCGCCGCAGTTACGCACGCAGGTGGGCCGCTTTTGGTTGTGGCAGGAGCCGGCTCAGGCAAAACTCGGGTTTTGACGCGAAGAATCGCCTATTTAATGGCACGACGTCAGGTTGCTCCATACGAGATTTTGGCAATCACATTCACGAATAAAGCTGCTGGTGAGATGAAGGAACGTGTCGCTGAGTTAGTTGGGCCGATTGCTCGTTCGATGTGGGTCTCAACTTTTCACTCTGCTTGCGTGCGATTGCTACGACAAGAGGCAGTGCGCTTGGATTACGGAAATTCGTTTAGTATTTATGATCAAGCAGATAGTTTGCGGCTCATTACGATAGTTTCCAAGGAACTCAATCTGGATCCGAAGCGCTATCCGGCGCGGCAATTCCAATCCATGATCTCTAATGCAAAGAATGAATTGATGGGACCGAGTGACTATGCCAGTTCAACGCAGAATCAATTTGAGCAGGTAGTCGCGGAGGTCTACGAACTGTATCAACGGCGATTAAAGCAAGCCAACGCGATGGATTTTGATGATCTGATTCTCAACACCGTGAAGGTTTTACAGCTCTTTCCGGAAAGCAAAGCGCGATTTCGCTCGAGATTCAGGCATGTCTTAGTCGATGAGTATCAAGATACAAATCATGCGCAATACATACTTATTCGAGAACTTGTGGGCACGGCCGATGACGGGTTTGCGCCAGCAGAGTTATGCGTTGTGGGGGACGCAGATCAATCCATTTACGGATTTCGTGGCGCGACAATCCGCAATATCCTGCAATTTGAGATGGATTATCCGAGCGCGACCACCGTTTTACTGGAGCAAAATTATCGTTCTAGTCAGAATATTCTCAACGCTGCCAATGCTGTTATCACCCAGAACGAAAGTCGGAAAGAGAAGAACTTGTGGTCCGAAGCCGGGGCTGGCGCACCACTGGTGGGATTCATTGCAGAAAATGAACACGCTGAAGCTGATTTTGTTCGTGATGAGATTCGCTCACTAGCGCGCGAAGGGGTGTCGCAACCAGGAGATACCGCGATTTTCTATCGCACCAATGCGCAATCTCGCGTATTTGAAGAAGTTTTTATGCGCGCAGCGTTGCCCTACAAAGTGGTGGGGGGAGTGCGATTTTACGAGCGGAAAGAAGTCAAAGACCTGCTTGCCTATTTGCGAGTGCTAGCCAATCCGAATGATGAAATTTCCCTGCGCCGAATCATCAATGTGCCCAAGCGCGGAATCGGGGATCGGGCCCTTGATTATGTTGATGCTTATGCAAAATCCAGACAAAATTCATTTTGGGACGGTTTGAACAATTGTTCAGACGTGCCCGAGATGCCCACGCGGGCGGCGGCTTCGGTACATAGTTTCATTTCAATGATTGCTGCCCTGCGGGTGCTCGTGGAAGCAAAGGTGCGACCTTCCGTGATAATCGAAGCAGTGCTAGAGCAGTCGGGATTGCTCGCTGAATTGTCATCAAGTACCGATCCACAAGATGAAGTTCGAGTAGAGAATCTGCAGGAGCTTGTTGCAGTATCAATTGAATACGAAGAGCGCCCCTTTGAGTCACTGGGCGAAGATGAAGAAATCTCGTTGGCAGGATTTCTTGAGCAGGTTTCACTCGTTGCTGATGCGGATGAAATTCCAGAGGGTGAAGATCACGGTGGTGTTGTAACGCTAATGACTTTGCACACCGCAAAGGGACTTGAATTTCCAACTGTCTTCTTGACAGGTCTGGAGGACGGCATTTTTCCGCATTCTCGGACGCTAGGTGAGCCGAAGGAGATTGAAGAGGAGCGGCGGCTGGCATACGTAGGACTCACACGCGCCGAACAGCGGCTCTACCTCACACGGGCTGAATCTCGATCATCCTGGGGTGCCCCGAGTTTCAACCCGCCTTCGCGTTTCTTGGAAGAAATTCCAGATGTGGTTATCGAATGGCGAAATAAAAGTGTTTCTAGCTCGCTTTTCTCAAGTAGCACTAAACGCCGAGATTATTCGGCACCGCCTGCCAGGGCTACGGGTAGGAAAACCACAGCTTTGGAATTGGTTGTTGGCGAGCGTGTGTCGCACGACACTTTCGGCCTCGGCACTGTTGTTGCACTATCTGGTGAAGGAGATAGGGCAGAAGCGACTATAAATTTCGGTCAATCGGGCGAGAAGCGATTGTTGTTGCGCTATGCCCCCGTGGAGAAGCTCTAGGATTACACCCGTTCGCTTTTCCGTACGTGTGAATGGAGTCTTGCGTGGATCTCTTTGAATATCAGGCCAGGGATCTCTTTGAAAAACACGGAGTGCCGGTTCTTGCCGGGGCCGTTGCAACCACACCAGAGGAAGCCGAGAGTGCAGCTGCCTCAATGGGTGGCAAAGTGGTGGTTAAGGCGCAAGTAAAAGTTGGGGGTCGCGGCAAGGCCGGGGGGGTCAAAGTTGCCGCCGATGCAGCCGATGCGAAAGTCAAAGCCGCTGCCATTCTCGGGATGGATATCAAAGGTCACATCGTTGGAAAGGTAATGATCGCCCAAGCTGCTGCGATCGAAGCCGAATATTATTTGGCGATTTTGCTCGACCGATCCAATCGCACCTTCTTAGTTATGGCCTCAGTAGCTGGCGGTATGGATATTGAGCATGTTGCAAAAGAGACGCCAGAGAAGTTGGCAAAGGTTCCCGTCAACTCAATCGATGGAATTTCAAAAAACATGGCCGAAAAGATTATCCGCCAGGCACAATTTCCAGAAGAGATCGTTGCAAAGGTGGCGGATGTACTAGTTCTGCTCTGGAAAGTTTTTACTTCTGAAGATGCAACCTTGGTTGAAGTGAACCCGCTCGTGAAGACTGCCGACGGACGCATCGTCGCCCTCGACGGAAAAGTAACCTTGGATGACAACGCTGATTTCCGTCATCCAGATCATGCCGCTCTGGAAGACCACTCCGCAACTGATCCACTAGAAGCCGCCGCTAAAGAAAAGAATTTGAATTACGTGAAGCTCGATGGTTCAGTCGGGATCATCGGCAATGGTGCAGGGTTGGTAATGAGCACGCTAGATGTTGTCGCCTATGCCGGCGAGAAATTCGGTGGAGTTAAGCCGGCCAATTTTCTTGATATCGGCGGCGGTGCCTCAGCCGAGGTAATGGCTGATGGCTTGTCCATCATTCTCGGCGATAAAGATGTGAAGAGCGTTTTTGTGAATGTATTCGGCGGAATAACTTCCTGCGATGCGGTTGCAAACGGCATCGTTAAGGCTTTGGAGATACTCGGCGATAAGGCGACCAAGCCAATTGTTGTGCGCCTTGATGGCAACAATGTTATTGAGGGAAGAAGGATCTTGAACGAAGCGGCCCATCCGCTGATCCAGCAATTGGAAACTATGGACGGTGCAGCTGCGCGCGCAGCAGAATTGGCGGCGAAGTAATGTCGATCTTTATTGATAAATCAAGCCGCGTAATAGTGCAGGGCATGACCGGCTCAGAGGGAACGAAGCACACGCGGCGGATGCTTGCATCTGGCACCAACATTGTTGGTGGAGTTACCCCCGGCAAAGGCGGTCAAGTAGTGGAGATTGAAGGACGCAAACTCCCGGTATTCAATACGGTGGCAGAAGCAATTGTTGCAACTTCGGCGACGGTGTCCGTCGTTTTCGTTCCACCTAAGTTCGCTAAGGCAGCCGTTATGGATGCAATTGATGCCGCGTTGCCACTGGTTGTTGTGATCACCGAAGGCATTCCTGTTCATGACACTGCCGCATTCTTTGCATACTCGCAGAGCAAAGGAACAACCAGGATTATCGGACCAAACTGTCCCGGTCTCATCACTCCAGGAGAGTCCAATGTCGGCATCATCCCGGCGGATGTAACTGGATCTGGCCCAATCGGTTTGGTATCTAAGTCGGGAACTCTTACTTACCAAATGGCTTTTGAGCTTCGCGATATCGGTTTCAGTACGGCAGTCGGAATTGGTGGAGACCCCGTAATCGGAACAACTCACATTGATTGCCTGCGCGCATTCCAAGATGATCCAAAAACAGAGGCGATCGTCATGATCGGTGAAATCGGCGGAGATGCTGAAGAGCGCGCTGCCGCGTTTATTCGTGAGTATGTGACAAAGCCAGTAGTTGGGTATGTAGCTGGGTTTACAGCCCCTGAAGGAAAGACGATGGGCCATGCAGGTGCCATCGTTTCGGGATCGTCCGGGACCGCGCAGGCGAAGAAGGATGCTCTGGAAGAGGCTGGCGTAAAAGTAGGTCAGACGCCAAGTGAATCCGCCCGCATTATGCGCTCCATCCTGCGAGGATAACTCGCGTGTTACAACGCGTCCTTTGGGTCTCGTTGACACAGGCGCTGCGCTGCGTCGCCTTGGTACTTCTGCCATGTGCCTTTATTTCCTTGCTGGCCTGGGCGACCGCTGGTAACACAGCGGGAAACACCATCGATCCAATGCGGGCCGCAGGTTGGATGTGGTTAGCCACTCATCACATTCCCTTCGATTTGCTCTTACCTCCGGGAGGCAAAGCGGGGGCGTTGTCATTTCTTCCTTTAGGAGCGCTTCTCTTTCCCTTTCTCGCCCTCCGTAGTGGTTTCATTCGCGCCGTGTATCAACTTGATGAGAGCCAACGAGATGTTCGTGGCTTACGTCTAACGCGAAGCATGATCGCAATTTTCTATACTGCAATCACTGCGCTGATCGCATGGGTAACGGCCAGTACCAGCGTGAAGCCCGTACTCGTTCTCGTTCCAGTTGCCACGCTGCCAATATCTTGGATAGCCATGTCAACAGTACGAAATTTCGGAGCGCGGAACTGGAATTTCTCGATTCAGGTGGCGCTGCGTTTTATCGCCGTAGTTACGGGCATTGCATCTTTGGTCTTGGCGGTGGCGATATTCGCTCAACAATCCACAATTCGTGATCTGACAATAGTTCTACAGCCAGGATGGTTAGGTGGCATTCTGCTGTTTTTTGTAGGAGTGCTCTATATTCCGAATGCGATTTTGGCCACGCTGTCATATCTCATCGGTCCCGGTTTCGCAGTCGGATCTGATACCTCGTTGTCTGCCATGACTCATCAAATCGCACAAATTCCGGCCCTGCCCCTTTTGGGGGCGCTTCCTACTGGGCGACACCCGCTTATTTTGCTAAGCGCGATAGGGATTTTCGTGGGCGGCATAGCCGTCTATCTAATTACGACGCGGAGAAATTTCCGGACATTCGCATTGAGTTCGGCGGTGATCTTTGTGGTGATGGCTCTGCTCGCCTTCTTAAGTAGCGGACAACTCATCACTGAAGTACTAGCCACTGTCGGAGTATCAACTTGGAAATTCACACTATTTTTCGTAGTTGAGTTTTGCTTAGGATCTGCTCTGGCTTGGTTTGGTCCGTGGCTCGTTTCAAGAATTCGCAGCAACTCTAAAGTGGCGCAACTATGACTAAGAAGCAACTATGACTAAGAAAATTGTGTTGATGGCTTCTGGTAACGGAAGCCTGGCGCAGGCTGTGATTGATGCGGTGGCGACGGGCGGATTACACGTGGGAATTGCGGAAATTGTGTGCGATCAACCGCAAGCTTATGTAGTGACCCGAGCTCAATCCGCTGGAATTCCGGTTTTCGTCCATCCGATGCTGAAGGATCGTGGAATCTGGAGCAAGGAGTTGATGGAGCACGTAAGTGTTATCAATCCAGATTTGGTCGTAAGTGTGGGATTTATGCGAATACTTTCCCCGGAGTTCGTATCGCGTTTTGCCACAATAAATTCACACCCCTCACTGCTTCCGAATTTCCCTGGTGCTCACGCGGTAGCTGATGCATTTCGGGCGGGAGTGACTACTACTGGGACGACGGTGCATTGGGTCGATGAGGGCGTGGACACTGGAAAAAATATTGCGCAGGTGGAAGTTCCCGTGCTTGCGGCCGATGATGTAGCGAGTTTGCACGAACGCATTAAGATTGTCGAAAGAGAGTTGATTGTAAAAACTATTGCAGATGTACTACCCGGACTAAGTGCCGCTACAAGCCCTTTGGAGAACTGAGATGTCAGAGAAGAAGTCTTTCCGCCGCGCGCTAGTCAGCGTCTATGACAAAAACGGTCTGGTCGAAATTGGCACGGCATTGCAAGATGCAAATGTAGAGATACTCTCAACGGGATCAACAGCAAAGACTCTGCGCACGGCTGGCATCTCAGTTACCGAAGTTGGCGACTACACAGGCTTTCCCGAAATCATGGGCGGGCGAGTGAAGACGCTTCACCCGAAAATTCACGGTGG
>JACMQL010000043.1 GCA_014377015.1 Actinomycetota bacterium | reverse complement strand
GTTTCTCGCCGGTGACTCCTGCAGCCGCATTCGTCACAAGGGAGATCGCTAAAACCTCTGCACCAAGTGCGTGGGCCGCGATAGCTTCTGGAACCGTAGACATTCCCACTAGGTCTGCACCAATGGTCCGCATCATCAATATTTCCGCTGGAGTTTCATAGGTGGGTCCGCGCCAGTGAACGTACACGCCTTCATCGAGTGACTCATCAGCGCTTTTAACGATGGCACGTAAACGCTTGCTGTAGAGATCTGTGAGATCTACAAAATGCGCGCCGATAAGTGGGCTGGTAGCGGTGAGCGATATGTGATCTCTGATGAGCACTGGTTGACCGACGCGGTAGGAAGTGTTTATCCCGCCACACGCATTTGTAATCACGACAACTTTGCATCCTGCGTTAACCGCGGTGCGCACTCCATGAACCACCGGCTCGATACCTTTGCCCTCATAGAGGTGCGTCCGCCCCAAAAATACCAGCGCTCGGACTTCGCCGATTTTATATGAACGAATTTTTCCCGAATGCCCTTCAACCGTGGGTGGCAAAAATCCCACAACGTCCTCGGCGTTGAATTCGTGACTCGCTTCGCCTAATGCATCCAGCGCGCCGACCCAACCCGATCCCATAACCAAGCCGATGTCGTGCTTGGTTACCCCAGTAAGGCGGGCGATTTCCAGTGCTGCCTGTTGCGCAGTGCCGAGCGGATCAGAGTAGAGCGGATTAGTTAGGGTTTGCGTCATGCATCAATAATGTCACAGAGGACGGCGCCGTTGGTTACAGTCTCGCCGATCGTCACAGACAAATTGGCGACTACGCCAGACTTATGCGCCATCAATGGCTGTTCCATCTTCATCGCTTCTAACACGATGATGAGATCTCCCGCTGCGACGATGTCTCCTTCGTTAATCGCGATTTTGACAACAGTTCCTTGCATAGGGCTCGAAAGTCCATCTCCAGCAATCTTTCCACTCATACCCTGCTTAGCGCGGTGGCGCTTATGAATCGGTTCTGGCGCATGAATTACGACCTCAAGGCGGTGGCCATCTACCTCTGCGACAAGGTGTTCCGCCGCTGCGTGCGTCCGTACGTGCATATCCTTCTTCGCATACATTGGAATCTCATTCACAAATTCATTTTCTATGTAACTTGTATAGATGGCGAAAATATCTGTAAAAGCAGGATCATTGACGATCGCTCTGTGGAACGGAAGCGCCGTGGCAAGACCCTCGACTTGAAATTCATCTAGGGCTCTTCGTGCGCGAGCCAGTGCTTGCTGGCGCGAGTTGCCAGTGATGATCAATTTGGCGAGGAGAGAATCAAAATTTCCGCCGATGGTGTCACCGTTCTTGAAACCCGCATCGACTCTCACGCCCGGACCTGAAGGAAGTTTCCACTGAGTGATTCGGCCCGGCGCGGGAAGAAATGATCTTCCCGGATCTTCTCCGTTGATGCGAAACTCTATAGAGTGTCCGCGAATAACAGGATCGTCATAACCGAGTTCTTCGCCCATAGCGATTCTGAATTGTTCGCGTACCAAGTCGATGCCTGCGATCTCTTCACTGACAGGGTGCTCAACCTGAAGACGGGTATTTACTTCGAGAAAACTAATTGTTCCGTCAAGTCCAACTAGAAATTCACAAGTACCGGCTCCGATGTAGCCGGCTTCTTTCATGATGGCTTTACTAGATCGATATAGCTCGGCATTTTGTGCATCCGTTAAGAAGGGCGCCGGCGCTTCTTCCACCAATTTTTGATGGCGTCGCTGCAGGGAGCAATCGCGTGTGCTTACAACAACGGCATGCCCAGTTGCATCAATTAGTACCTGCGTTTCCACATGGCGCGGACGATCGAGATATCGCTCGACGAAGCATTCTCCACGGCCGAAACCCGCAATAGCCTCACGAACTGCTGAGTCAAAAAGTTCTGGAATCTCCTCCATGGTGCGCGCAACTTTCAGACCACGTCCGCCTCCGCCGTGAGCGGCCTTAATTGCCACTGGCAGACCATGTTCGGCTGCGAATGCGAGAACTTCCGCGTGACCTTCGACGGGATCGGCGGTGCCCGCCACGAGTGGTGCGCCGACCTTTGCCGCAATTTTTCTGGCAGAAACCTTATCGCCTAGCAATCTAATTGCCTCAGGTGGCGGACCGATCCAGATAAGACCTGCATCTAGTACCGCCTGCGCAAAGTTGGCGTTTTCAGAGAGGAATCCGTAACCAGGATGAATTGCATCTGCTCCAGAGGACTTGGCAATTTCGATTATCTTCTCGATATTCAAATATGTTTGGGTTGCGGTTAGTCCACGGAGCGCGTGTGCAGCATCGGCCATGCTGGCGTGCATTGAATCCCTATCCTCGTCTGAATATATCGCGATGCTTTTCAGACCGTGATCTTTGCAAGCGCGGATTATTCGCACTGCGATTTCTCCACGATTGGCGATTAGGACGCTTTTCAATTTTCCGCTCCTATTGGTTGATGTGTTAACTCATGCCAACTGTATCCAAGGCGCAAAATCATGCTTCGTACCAAAGGAACTGACAACCCGATCACATTTGTGTAATCACCTTCAATAGAAGAAATAAAGGCGCTGCTGAGTCCATCGAGGGTAAATCCACCCGCCACATTAAGCGGCTCACCGCTGGCGACGTAATCATTGATTTCCTCATCTGACATCTCGCCAAAAGTTACTTTTGTCGATGCAACATCCGAAATCTCTATGTTGCGATTGAGGTCCACGATGCAATGCCCTGTGTGAAGGTATCCAGATTTTCCGCTCAGTTTGCGGGCCCTGTCGCGTGCGACATCGGGAGTGAGCGGCTTGCCGAGAGAAACCCCCTCGAATTCAAATGTGGAATCGCATGCTATGACAAGGGCCGGGTAGTCGATGAGTTCACGAACGGTGTGCGCTTTCACAATGGCAAGAGCCAGCACCATCTCCAACGGCGGCAGTGTCTCATAGATAGGTAATTCTTCATCCACGTTGCTTACGACGACGTCGAAATCCAGACCGGCAGTGTCAAGTAATTTTTTTCGTGAAGGAGAGGCAGAAGCCAAAATGACTCGTGGCACTTAGGCGTTCCTGTCGAGTGGAGTTCGCAAAATCGGCCTGCCCCATTTGCTTGGCTGCACAATCTCAACTTCTTGATTTTTCTTATGATGGGTTATCGCGAGTTCGAGGGCCTGTAACTCCTCTTTTGAGGGAGTTCCCGAAATGATCGTGTACTTAATCACAGCGGGATATTTCCATGCTTGCGGACTGGAAGTGTGTCGCGTTTAGTCTTTAATGCCCGAAGCGCCTTTGAAATATATTCGCGGGTTTGGTTCGGTTCGATAACCGCGTCCACAAATCCTCTATCAGCGGCTAGGTAAGGATTTGCCAAGGTTTCGTTGTATTCATTGATGAGTTGATCGCGCAACTCTTGTTCATTCTCTGCGTCGGAAAGTTCCTTCCGGTAGAGAATATTTACCGCTCCTTGTGCACCCATGACCGCGATTTCAGCACTTGGCCAAGCAAGGTTTACGTCGGCGCCGATGTATTTCGAGCCCATAACAATGAATGCTCCGCCATAGGCCTTTCTGGTTACGACGGTAATCATCGGCACGGAAGCTTCGCCGTATGCATAAAGAAGTTTGGCACCGCGGCGGATGACTCCGTTCCACTCTTGTTCTGTACCTGGCAGGAATCCCGGCACATCGACCAGCGTGATGATTGGTATGCTAAATGCATCGCAAAAACGCAGGAATCGAGCAGCCTTCTCACTGGAATTGATGTCGAGGGTTCCAGCTAACTGAAGCGGCTGACTGGCGATGATTCCTACGGAATGCCCTTCGACGCGACCAAAACCAACGATGATGTTCGGCGCAAAAAGTGCGTGGACCTCTAGAAACTCTGACTCGTCCAGCAGGGCTTGCACAACAACCTTCATGTCATACGGTTGATTCGGGCTATCAGGAATTAGCGTGTCCAAGGCGAAGTCAGAATCTTTTCGGTCCAAAGTCTCGGTGGCTGGAAGTATTGGTGCGCCATCCACGTTGTTGCTTGGCAGGTAGGACAAGAGCGCCTTAACGTAATCAATCGCATCATCTTCATTTTCTGCCAAGTAATGCGAGTTACCCGTCCGCGCGTTGTGAGTGTGCGCGCCACCGAGTTCTTCCATTCCAACTTCTTCGCCCGTTACGGTTTTAATGACATCCGGACCCGTGATGAACATATGTGATGTCTGATCGACCATGACCGTAAAATCTGTAAGGGCCGGAGAGTATGCGGCTCCTCCTGCGCATGGTCCTAAAATCAAGGAGATCTGCGGGATTACACCGGAGGAGCGGGAGTTGAGTCTGAAGATTTTTCCGTAGCCGCTCAGGGAGGCAACGCCTTCTTGGATTCGCGCCCCGCCAGAGTCGCTGATTCCAATCAGTGGAATGCCGTTTTTAAGGGCAAACTCTGCGATCTTGACGATCTTCTCGCCAAAAACTTCGCCCAGACTTCCGCCCATGACCGTGAAATCTTGAGAATAAACCGCCACGTTTCTACCGTCTATGGTGCCGTAGCCAATTACGACTCCGTCGCCGTAAGGTCGATTCTTCTCCATGCCAAATGTGGTCGAACGGTGTCGCGCGAATTCATCGAGTTCGGTGAAAGAGCCTTCGTCGATCAGTTTGGCAATGCGCTCACGGGCGGTCATTTTGCCCTTGGCGTGTTGCTTCTCAATCGCACGTGCCGAACCAGCATGTACGGCTTCTTCTAGTCGGTCGCGAAGGTCCTGGATTTTTCCAGCGGTTGTATGCAGATCACGGCTCATGCCCCTACGGTACTAGGCGTGAGCCCGATAGTTACTCCTCTTAACGAAGTACGGATAAATAATCAACTCAATTCTGCTTACTGGCGAGTAATTGTGTTGGAAAAAACTGGCTCTACGCAAGATGACCTTGTCAGACTTGTCGGTGAAGGCAAAGCGGTAAGTGGTGACGTTGTCGTTGCGGAATATCAAAGCGCGGGCCGCGGGCGCCTACAACGTGAATTCGTAGCTCCGCCCGGTTCGGCGCTTTTGTTTTCGAGTTTTATTACGCCGCGCGAAAACAAAGGCGAGTGGGGCTGGTTGCCACTATTAGCAAGCCAAGCCGTTTTCGCGGCCCTGCAATCTCAGATCGGTGTTGAATATAAACTCTCTTTGAAGTGGCCAAACGATGTTCTCCTGAACGATAAGAAGATCGCCGGTTTGTTGTGTGAGCGAACGAATTCTTCCGCAAGTCCTGGCATTGTCATCGGAATCGGAATAAACGTCTCTATGACGAAAGAACAACTTCCCACTCCTCTCGCGAGTTCACTAACGGTGGAAGGAATACCTGCGATAAATCGCGAAGCTCTCATTGTTTCGATCTTGCAGAACTTGACTGTGTATCTGAAGAGATGGGAATTAGAAGATCAAAAATTGGTTCAGGAATATCGTGACATTTCATCAACCTTAGGTAGCGCAGTACTGGTGGAAATGCCGGGAGGCGTGAAATATCAATCGAAAGCCGTCGACGTCGAAAAATCAGGTTCGTTGATTTTGGAGAGTGGCGAAGTTGTATCGGTTGGTGACGTGATTCATATGCGTGCAGACGAGTAAGCGCAAGAATATGCGGCTTTCATGAATCAAGAATTTCCCTTGCTCGGGGTGATTAGTCCTAACTTCCTCTACCGGTCCATGATCGGACCTGCGCTCGCACTTGGTCTAGATTTGCGGCTTCTGGGAACGCAATTGGAGCAGATTAAAGAGAAAAAATCGGGGTGCGATTTAGTTACTGTACTTGGAAGTGCAATTCCAATTTCGACGATTCGCACACTAGAAAGTGCGACAACTTTTTTCCGCCCCAATTCGACTGCTCTGGCAGCACTTCTTGCGCGTTTTCCAAATTCGGAAAATGATAATGACACAGATCTGCAGATAGAAGTGTTGGCTGCAAGGTCTCCACATTCTCAAGCTTGTGCCTGGGCGCCGACAGAATTAATTTTTCGCAACGGACTGCATCGGCTTTCCGTGGCACCTGTTGCGCAGTTGGCGGATGCAACTGCGGTTTCATTGCAACGCATTGCTTTGGATGCGATGCAAGAAAATGAGATCGTCGGTGTCGCAAGCTTTGTATTCCATAAGGTCGGTACTGACTTCATTGTGAAGCGAGCGGCTACCGGACCGAGTTCGGCAGGGAATTGGACGACCGATGCTTCGACAACGGGTCAGTTCGAACAGCACTTGCGGGCGATTCTTGACCTTCCTCTCGGTGACCCAGGTATTTCTGCCAAGTTCGTGGCAACCGGCAATTTCGTCGGCGCAAAAGAGAAGAATATGTATCGTCCTTATCTTCACTTGATGGCACGAAGTCCCGAGTTGAAGATGCACCAGTATCGAGATTCTGATGCGATATTTGCTGGGCACGTTACGTCCTCTGGAAATAAACTGCAAAACCTGACCGAGACAATTTGGCACGCCTTGGACTACCTGGATGGTGAAATCGATGAATGAATGTGACGCGGAGAATCACAGTCATCATTAAGGGAGGGGGAGCAGCCGCTCTTCCCAGCATGATGGTCGCTCTTAGAACTTAGGGTTTTAGTTAGCCGCGTTTTCCGTATTCAATTGCAGGGCAACGATCCATCACGGTGAGCAACCCTGCCCCTTGAGCGCGTGCAATGCCGGCTTCGTCGATAACTTCTAACTGCAGCCATACGGCACTAGCGCCGATTGCAATTGCTTCGTCGATAACGGGGCCGGCTAGAGAGGAATTCACAAACACGTCCACTACGTCGATGGGAAAGGGAATGTCAGAAAGGGATTTGTAGCCGATTTCTCCATGAAAACTTTCCGCGCTGGGGTGCACCGGAATGATGCGGTGACCTTTTTGTAGGAGTAATTCGGCAACGCTGTATGCAGCGCGAGATTGATTGCGGCTCAATCCCACCACTGCCCAAGTTTTCATTTTCAGAATTTCATCGATCGAATTGTGCATCAAGTGCTTGTCCTTCCGGGAGAGTGGTACGTCCAGCCGGCGTTCACCCAAACATCGCGATCTAGTGCATTTCTACCATCGAAAATGATGGGGTTGTTTACGACCGTGGCAAATTCGAACGGATCAATTGCGCGGTACTCAGCCCACTCGGTTAGATGGAGGACGAGGTCGGCTGCGGTTATGCATTCTCGCGCGCTGTGGGCGTACGAGAGGCCCGGAAATCTAACTTTGGCATTGTCCATGGCTTTCGGATCGTGAACGGTGACGGAGGCACCCGCAGCGAGTAATTGAGAAGCGATGTCCAAGGAGGGAGAGTCGCGAATATCATCGCTTTCGGGCTTAAAAGCGATGCCTAGGACTGCAATTTTTTTGCCTTGCAAGTCCTCCCCCACAATATGGCGGATAACTTCAATAACGCGACTTCGCGCACGCAAATTGATCGCGTCAATTTCGCGGAGAAACTCCACAGCTTGGCGTGCGCCTAATTCTTCCGCACTTGCCATGAAGGCGCGAATGTCTTTCGGCAAGCATCCTCCGCCAAAACCAATTCCAGCTTGGAGAAAACGATGCCCGATTCGCGGGTCATAGCCGATTGC
>JACMQL010000042.1 GCA_014377015.1 Actinomycetota bacterium | reverse complement strand
TCTTAGAGAACTCGATTCCCCTTATCTCTTTTGGAAAGTTCAGAATCACCGATTGGAGAGCATGGGACATGGATAGCGAATCAAAATCAAAGATTGCAATTGTTGGCGCGGGGTATATGGGCGGCGGCATGGCACAAGTATTCGCGCTAAACGGACATCCAGTATCTATTTTTGATCTTGATACGGAGACTACAAAGATGTCCTTCGACCGACTTATTATTGAATCACGCTCTTTTGAAGAATTGGGTCTATTTGCACCAGGAAGTGCCGAGATAATTTCGCGCAATTTAAGTTGCGGAAAGAATATTGAGGAAGTTGTTGCCGGTGCAGATTACATTGCTGAAGCAGTTCCAGAAGTAATTCAGATTAAGAATGAAGTCTTAACAAAGATCAGCATCGCTGCCAAGGATGATGCGATTATCGCGTCAAACACCTCTGCAATTCCGATTTCAAAATTGTCGGTATTTGTAACGAACCCTGGCCGCTTTCTCGGAGTGCATTGGGTTAATCCTGCTCCGTTCATTCCCGGAGTAGAAATCATCCCTACCGCCGAAACGAGCGAAGAAGTTCTTCAATATGTTGAGGTATTGATCGGCAGCCTGGGAAAGGTTACGAGTCGTGTTTCAGATGTTGCTGGATTCATCATCAATCGTTTGCAGTTTGCTTTATATAAAGAAGCGGTGACGATGTTTGAAGAGGGAGTTGGAACTCCTCAAGAAATCGACGCAATAGTGAGTAACACCTTTGGATTTCGTTTGGCGCTTTTTGGCCCATTTGCAATTGCCGACATGGCGGGGCTCGACGTCTTTGTTGGCGCATATAAGAGTTTGGCTGAGGCATACGGTGAGAGATTCGCTGCGCCGGATTCACTTGCTGAAAAAGTTAAGAATGGCGATTTTGGTTTGAAAACTTGCGGGGGATTTGCTGGGCTGGATGCTTCAAAGAAGGATGAGATTGTTGCTTACAGGAATCGCGCGTATGCCGCGCTCTCTCAACTCAAAAAGGATCTTGGTACTCCCCCTGGATTTCCCGACTGATTAGAAGTACTGCATTTCCTAAATCCAAGAAGGCAACCACATCCGGTCGTACCACTGGTCGTACGTGATGACGGTGCCGTTGAAGAGCGGTAGGAAATAAAAGAAGTTCCAAGCGATGGCTAAAACGACCAGGGCAACAATGAGTTTGCGATTTCTCGGCCAGGGTCTTTCACGTAGGAATTTGTTGGCGCAGTAGACCAGAGCCAGAATCATGAAGGGCTCGAAGACGATCGCGTAGAAAGAAAAGACTGTGCGCTTTTGGAAAAGGAACCACGGTAGGTATCCGGCTGCGACTCCGGCGAGAATGAATGTGGCGACTCGGTCGGATTCGCGTCGATATTTTGCAGTCAACCAGAATCCGATTACTGCAGCGAGTGCAAGAGTTGCGGCCCACCAGAGAAAAGGCGTGCCCAGGGCTAGAACTTCTTGCGAGCAAGTTTTAGCACCACAGGTCTTAGGTGTTTCGTAGAAGAAGGATGTCGGCCGACCCATGATTAGCCAACTCCATGGATTTGCTTGATAGGAGTGCTTTTCGGTAAGTCCAGTGTGGAAGTTCAACATTTCTGCGTGGTAATGCCAGAGTGAGCGAAGTGGTGCTGGAATGAATTTCCAGAAAGAGTCGGACGATGCCCACGTGCGATCCCATCCATTTGAGGATGCAAACCAGCCAGTCCACGTCGCGACGTAAACGGTGACAGGCACGATGGCAAACTGCATGAATCTTCGCGGAAGAAGGCTGCCCCACGTTTGGAGTCGGTGCCTGTCGTTGTAGAGCGCGAGTGCGGCAAACACGATCAGGAAATATGCGGCGCTCCACTTACTGCCGAGGGCGAGACCAAACCAGAGACCGCTTCGCCAGTAGTGTTCTTTGAGCCAGGCGTGGAGGGCGAGCAGGATGAAGAGGGTGAGAAATAGATCGAGAAGCGCAGTTCGCGAATGAACGAGGTGGAGTCCGTCCAGTGCCATTAATAGCGAGGCAAGAGTGGCAAGGGGCTTGGAGTGGAAAAGTCGATAGGCGATTCGCCCGATTAGGTAGATGGTGATTGCGCCGGCGAAGGCGCCGGCGATACGCCAGCCGAATTCGTTGTCGCCAAAGAGTTTGATGCCAAGGGCGATGCACCATTTGCCGACTGGTGGGTGGACGATGAACTCGGCGGACTTTCCCGTGAGTTCGACTCCATGGAGTAGATAGTCGCGCGCTCCGTCGACGTAATAGACCTCATCGAAGACGGTTTTTTTGGGGAGTCCGAGATTCCAAAGGCGCAGCCCGAAAGAGAGCAACGCAATCAGAATTGGACCCATGGGGCAAGCCTAGGTGAGAGCGGGAGTATTACTTCGAGTTTTATTGAGAGGATTAGGGCATGACCCTGACTTTGGCTGCCACACCGCTGGGAAATCCCGGCGATGCAAGTGAAAGACTCAAGAGCGCGATCGAGAACGCGCAGATTGTGGCGGCCGAAGATTCAAGAAAGTTCCATCGCTTGTGCGCTGATATGGGCGTGAAGTTTTCGGGTCGAGTCATCTCTTTCTTTGAGGGCAATGAGAAGGATCGCACTGTCGAGATATTGGCGATGCTGCACTCTGGTGCCGATGTACTTGTGGTCTCTGATGCTGGCATGCCGACGATTAGCGATCCCGGTTATCGCCTAATGCGGGATGCGATCGCGGCAGATATTGATGTAAAGGTACTGCCGGGGCCGAGCGCAGTCACGATGGCAATTGCGCTTTCTGGGATGCCGACTGACCGATTCGTCTTTGAAGGATTTTCTCCGCGGGCAACTGGAGCGCGGCAAAAATTCTTCGGGGCCCTACGCAATGAGGAGCGGACAGTTATCTGGTTTGAAGCTCCGCATCGATTGGCTGATGCACTCGCTGATGCCATCCTGATTTTTGGGGCGGAGAGGCCGGCAGCGATTTGCCGCGAGATGACCAAGACTTATGAAGAAACGATCCGCGCAACTCTCGGCGAAATGCTGGAGTGGGCGAATACCAACGAGGTACGCGGTGAGATCACGATAGTTTTGGCTGGCGCACCACGCGATTTTGCCGATATCACTTCTGCCCAAGTCGTCGCCCGCGTGCTCGAATTAGAGGATGCCGGCATGGATCGCAAAGAGGCGATCGCGACGGTTGCCGAGGAATTTTCGTTGGCAAAGCGGATAGTTTTTACGGCGATGGTTGAGGCAAAATCAACCTCTAAGATACCCAAGTGACTTCCAATAAGAAGAAGGTGTTTTATTTAACGACGCCTATCTATTACGTCAACAGTGCTCCCCACATCGGCCATGCTTATACGACCGTCGCGGGCGATGTGCTGACTCGTTGGCATCGTCAGCGTGGAGAGGCAGTCTGGTATTTGACGGGTACTGACGAGCACGGTCAGAAGATCATGCGCAGCGCGGCGGCCGCGGGAGTCTCTCCGCAAACGTGGGTCGACCAGTTAGTTGATACAGAGTGGAAGCCCAATTGGGAGGCGCTCAATATCGCTAATGATGATTTTATTCGTACGACGGAGAAACGCCATACCGAGCGCGTGCAGAGATTTTTGCAGGGGCTGAAGGATTCTGGGCATATTTACGCGGGAAAGTACGAAGGTCCCTACTGCGTTGGCTGTGAGGAGTTCAAGCTAGCCAGTGATTTGATCGAACGCGCGGGCGAGAAGGTCTGCTCTATCCACGATAAACCGGTGGAGATCGTCAAAGAAAGTAACTGGTTCTTTAAGTTGTCTGCATTCGTCGAGCCTTTGCTCGAGCATTACTCAAAGAATCCGAGTGCTTGTGAGCCCGAGAGCGCTCGCAATGAAGTTCTCTCATTTCTCAAGAGTGGCGTGCAGGATCTTTCAATTTCGCGATCATCTTTTGACTGGGGTATTCCTGTTCCTTGGGATACAGATCAAGTTGTTTATGTTTGGTTTGATGCGCTACTTAATTACGCGACCGCTGTGGGGCTGGGTGATGAACCCGAGAGTGAAGGTGGAAGGAAGTTTGCTGAAGTTTGGCCGCCGGATGTGCATTTAGTCGGAAAAGAAATTTTGCGTTTTCACGCGGTGATTTGGCCAGCGATGTTAATGGCGGCGGGACTTGAGGCGCCAAAGAAAGTTTTCGCACATGGCTGGTTGCTTGTCGGCGGCGAGAAAATGAGCAAAAGCAAGTTGACTGGAATTGTCCCGAGCCAAATCACCGATCACTTTGGAGTGGATGCTTTCCGCTATTACTTTTTGCGCGCGATCCCGTTTGGCACTGATGGCTCTTTCTCTTGGGAAGACATGAGTGCGCGATACACGAGTGAATTGGCCAACGACTTCGGCAATCTCGCATCGCGCCTTACTGCGATGATTGAGAAATATTGCGATGGGATCGTTCCCGCTGTTGCTCACGACGACGCTTTGGCTGCGCTCTTGGAATCAACAGTGAAGACTGCTGATGAGGCAATCACCAATTTGGATTTCCAAGGTGGCATTCAGTCGATCATGGAATTCTGCAAGCGGGTCAATGGATATGTGACCGAGAAGGAACCGTGGGTGTTGGCAAAAGATCCTGCTAACAAGGTTGCGTTGGATGCAGTCTTGTACAACACGGCTGAATCTCTGCGTGCCTTAGCTGTCTTGCTTCACTCAATCATGCCGGCGAGTTCGCAGATTTTATGGGAGTCACTTGGTGCTCAGGAAAGTATTGGACCAATTTCTGCGCAGCGCATCGGCGCTATCGCTGAGTGGGGTCAACTTCCGCAGGGATCTAAGGTGACGAAGAGCGCTTCACTCTTTCCGCGATTAGAGACCAGCGCGTAAAGAATGGCTGATCGCCACAATAGAGATATTGATCGAAAGCAGGCTCCGCTTCCTGAAGCCCTTCCTTTCCCAACCGTGGATTCGCATGCGCATATGGAGATCATCACGGACACGGCCCCAGAGTCTGATGAAGTTGGTCAGATTCTTCGCGATGCAAAATCTGTCGGCGTAGATCGTGTTGTCAATGTCGGATATTCAGCGGAACAATCAAAGTGGTGTGTTGCGGCAGCAGAATTCTGGAACACCTCCGTGCTAGCTGCCGTCGCGCTGCATCCCAATGAGGCTCCGGTTGTCGAAGATCTCGAACACGATTTAGCAATTATCGAAAAGTTGGCCCAACATCCACGAGTGCGCGCGATAGGCGAAACCGGCTTGGATTACTTCCGCACTGCGCCGGAGTTGCGTGAACGACAGCAGGATTCTTTTCGCTGGCACATAGATTTAGCTAAGCGTACGAAGAAAGCGTTGGTGATTCACGATCGCGATTCGCATGACGATATCTTGTCGATTCTGCTTGAAGTTGGAGCGCCTGAGAAGACCGTCTTTCATTGCTTTTCTGGTGATGTGGAGATGGCCAAGATCTGCATTGACCGCGGCTATGTGCTTTCTTTCGCTGGCACGGTGACATTCAAAAATGCGCCGCAACTTCGTGCGGCGGTGCCGCTCGTGCCTATCGACCAATTGCTGGTTGAGACAGATTCGCCTTTCCTGGCACCGAGCCCGTACCGCGGATCGCGCAATACTCCTGCGCAGATTGCCACAATTGTGCGTGCTATTGCCGAAGAGCGCGGTGAGGATGTCGGTGAACTAGCCGCCGCCCTCAGTGTTAATGCAGAGCGCATTTTTGGCTCGTTCTCATGACCACTCTTCTCGGAGCAACTGAAATCCGCGCTCTGGCTGCGCAGTTGGATGTACGTCCAGCAAAGTCGTTGGGGCAAAACTTTGTTATTGATGCAAATGTCTGCCGCAAAATCGTCAGGCTCGCGGGCGTGAGCCCTGCTGACATCGCGCTGGAGATTGGACCTGGCCTTGGATCTTTGACGTTGGCTCTGCTGGAAGTGGCGGAGGAAGTCATCGCTGTTGAAATCGATACGCGACTTGCGACGCAACTTCCGCTGACGGTCGCTTCGCATTCGGAAAAAGGTGCCAACCTCACGGTCATCAATGAGGATGCGCTTCGACTTTCCGCGCTCCCTAAATCGCCGACAATTCTGGTCGCGAATCTGCCGTATAACATTTCAGTACCAGTACTGCTTCACTACCTGGAAACTTTTTCCAGTATTCGCGCCGGAATCGTTATGGTTCAAGCTGAAGTCGCCGACCGACTTGTCGCAAAGCCTGGAACAAAGGATTACGGAATCCCAAGTTTGAAGGCGGCCTGGTGGGCGCAGATGTCGCACGCCGGCGTTGTATCTCGTTCGGTCTTTTGGCCAGCGCCTAATGTGGATTCTAAGTTGGCTAGTTTTGTACGCCGACAAGAGCCGGATACCGAAGAAATTCGGCTGATTGCCTTTGCTGCTATCGACGCCGCATTCTCGCAACGACGCAAAATGCTGCGCTCAGCCTTGAGCACTTGGCTTGGTGGAAGTATCACTGTCGAATCCGTATTAAATAAAGCTGGAATTGATCCAACTCTTCGAGGTGAGACTCTCGTGATCGAGCATTACTGTTCCATTGCGCGCGCGGTCAAAGAAATGGGAATAGGGTTTTGACATGACGAGAATCGCACCAAGTTCGGTACTCGTCCGCGTACCCGCAAAAATTAATCTGCAATTGTCGGTCGGACCCAAGGAAGATGACGGCTATCACGGAATTGTGACCGTATTTCAATCTATTTCACTCTATGACGACGTAAAAGTGAGTCTGGCAGAGGCGGGTTCGGGCATTAGAGTCGATATCGCTGGCGACCACACACATGGCGTCCCAATTGATGATTCAAACCTTTCTACCCGCGCCGCGTTCTTGATGTGCGAGAGATACGATCTTCCGACAGATTTGAAAATCGAGATTGTAAAATCTATACCTGTTGCTGGCGGATTAGCGGGCGGGAGCGCGGACGCAGCCGCGACGATTCTTGCGTTGGATTCGCTATTCGAACTTGCATTATCGCGTGATGAGATGCATGCCATCGGAGCCCCGATTGGCAGCGATGTTCCATTTATGTTGAACGGTGGAACCGCGGTCGGTCGCGGTCGGGGCGATCAGATAACGGCCGCACTTTCGCGCGGAAGTTATCACTGGGTACTTGCACTTTCATCGATTGGACTTTCAACTCCCGCCGTATATGGCGAATGCGACCGACTGCGCGCAGGGATGCAAGTTGCCGAGCCCCATGTCAATGACAAGGTGCTGCAAGCACTTCTTGCCGCTGATCCTGTCGCACTTGGAAAGACTTTAGTCAACGATCTGCAACCTGCTTCTTGTTCGTTGCGTCCGGCTCTGCGATTGATTCTCGATGTCGGAGACGAATACGGAGCACTCGGATCTATCGTCTCGGGATCAGGACCGACTGTTGCATTTTTAGTTTCAGATGAAGATCACGGACTCGATTTAGCGGTGGCGCTGACTTCTAGCGGAGTAGTCGGAAGCGTGACGAGAGTTAACGGACCTGTGTCAGGGGCAAAGGTGACAGAGATTTATTAAAAGTTATTACGCTAGAGATTTTTATCGAGCGGACTTACAATTTCACTTAGCGCCTTAGCCACGTGGGCTAGGTCGGCCTTGGACAGTGACTGCAAAATTTCTCTCTCGCGAGTAAGTAGATCTTCCATCGCAGTATCCACCGCACGCATGCCACTTTTAGTCAGTGTTACTAAACTGCCGCGGCCATCCTGCGGATCAGCCTTACGGGTAATCAAGTTGAGTTCTTCGAGGCGGTCCAGCCGATTGGTCATGGTCCCGCTGGTAACCATGGTCTCTTGGATGAGTTGACCGGGAGAGAGTTGATAAGGGGCCCCGGCGCGACGCAAAGCAGCTAGTACATCGAAGCCAGAGGTGTCGAGTTCACCGAAAGCTTTACGTCGAGCGATATCGAGGTGGCGTGAGATGCGGGTAATTCGGCTGAGGACCTCGAGCGGGGAGAAATCCAGATCGGGGCGTTCACGGATCCAGTCCTGGACGAGGCGGTCTACTTCATCAGCCACCGACGCCCCCTTTTCCTACTCCAATACGCACGATTTTAGGGGCTTATGACTTGCGTAGGCCACTAACTCCGCAATTTTTGGGGTGATATTGCATTCAGTGGTGCGGATGGTCGAAAGCAGTCCCTCTCATAAGAGAGAATACGTGTTCCGCCATTGTGTAGTGGCTAGCACATGGGCCTTTGAAGCCCAGGGTCCAGGATCGATACCTGGTGGCGGAGCAAGTTAGAATTCGAACCAGTAGTACAAGTAAGAAGATCCATTGGCGCTAGCGGTGGGAGCGATGCTTGAGCCGACTTGATTATGTGATCGTCTTAGCCGCGGGCGAAGGCGCGCGCATGAAATCTGTTTCGACCCCAAAGGTGATGCACACAATCGCTGGTCGTTCCCTCATAAGCCATGTTCTATCTGCAGTCGAGAAATTATCCCCCACACAAATCAGAGTAGTTGTGGGCGCTAATCGCGAACAAGTCGAATCCCACCTGCAGGAAATTGCGCCGACAGCGGTATCGATTTTCCAGGAACGCCGCGGTGGCACCGGTCATGCGGTGCAGATCGCGCTCGCCGACACCTCCGCTACGGGCACGGTGCTCATCGTTGCGGGTGATACTCCTTTGCTATCTAGTCAGACGTTGCGCCAAGTTGTTGACGCGCACACCAAGGGTGGATTCGCTGCGACAGTGTTGACTGCCGAACTTCCTGACCCGACTGGCTACGGTCGCATCATTCGGGCAGATGATGGGGAACTACTTCGCATTGTTGAAGAGCGCGACGCCGCCGAATTCGAACGGGATATCGAAGAGATTAATTCCGGGGTCTACGTTTTTGATCTTGCGAAATTGCGTTCGGCTATTTCCAAGATCACAGATTCCAATTCGCAGCACGAGCTCTACCTCACTGATGTTGTGCAGATATTGCGCAAAGCCGGCGAGCGCGTTGTGCCGATACTGACGCCAGATTTCGTGGAAATTCTGGGAGTCAACGATCGAGTCCAATTGGCAGAGTGCGCCGCGATTATGCGCGATCAGATAAATGACTTGCATATGCGCGCGGGCGTGACTCTGATCGACCCAACTACTACCTGGATCGATGCATCTGTAACCCTCGCCGCAGATGCCGTGATTCATCCAGGTACAGCGCTTTCCGGAACGACTTCAATTGCAACTGAAGCTGTAATCGGCCCGCGCACCACATTGATCGATTGCGAGGTCCTGGCCGGCGCAAAGGTAATCGAGTCGTATTGCCGGGGAGCGGTGATCGGTGAAAACGCCAGCGTCGGGCCCTTTACATATTTGCGCCCAGGTACCGTCTTAGGATCTGAGACGAGAGCCGGATCATTTGTTGAGATGAAAAATGCTCAATTGGGCTTTGGTTCCAAAGCGCCGCACCTTTCATATCTCGGAGATGTCACGATCGGCGAGGGCAGCAATATCGGTGCCGCTACGATATTTGCCAACTACGACGGGGAAAATAAGCATCACACTGAAATCGGTGATCATGTCCGCATTGGTAGCGACAGCGTCATCGTCGCGCCTGTGTCTATCGGAGACGGCGCATACACAGCCGCCGGATCAGTAATTACCGAGGACGTGCCGGCCGGAGCCATCGGCGTTGGCAGAGCAAAACAACGCAATGTCTTAGGGTGGGTCATGCGACGACGTCCAGATTCACTATCTGCCCGTGCTGCAGCCCAAAGTGAAAGTGAAACACCAGCGAATTCTCCAACTTCGACTTCCGAGAAAGGGAAACCAACTCCATGAGCGAACTACGACTCGCATCCGAGAAGCGACTAAGAATTTTTACAGGTCGTGCATTTCCTGAGTTAGCAGAGAGTGTCGCGCAAGAGCTTGGTATTCCGATCACCCCTACATCTTCATATGACTTTGCTAATGGAGAGATATTCGTGCGCTTCGAAGAGAGCGTGCGCGGTAGTGATGCCTTCGTAATTCAGAGCCACGCAAATCCTGTCAACAAGCACATCATGGAACAACTCATCATGGTCGATGCTCTCAAGCGCGCATCAGCAAAGCGCATAACGGTTGTTGCGCCTTTTTATGGATACGCTCGACAGGATAAAAAGCACCGCGGACGCGAGCCGATCACCGCGCGATTGATGGCGGATCTTTTCAAGACTGCTGGTGCAGATCGATTAATGGTTGTTGATCTTCACACATCGCAAATCCAAGGCTTCTTCAATGGTCCAGTGGATCATTTGTTCGCACTTCCATTGCTTGCTAATTACGTAGGAAGCAAAGTCGACCGCTCACGTCTCACTATCGTTTCACCTGACTCAGGTCGAGTGCGCGTGGCAGAGCGTTGGAGTGATTTGCTTGGCGGAACTCCGATCGCATTCATTCATAAAACTCGCGACCCACGGATTCCAAATGAATCTGTCACCGGCCGCGTTGTTGGAGATGTTGAAGGACAGACCTGCGTTGTCATCGATGACATGATCGATACAGCGGGCACAATTACCAAGGCAGTTGACGCACTTTTCAATGCAGGTGCCAAGGATGTAATTGTTGCCGCGACTCACGCAGTCCTTTCGGGTCCTGCAATTGAGCGCTTGAAGAATTCGCGAGTAAGCGAAGTTGTCGTCACTGACACTTTACCGATTCCAGAGGACTACCTCTTTGATCGCTTAACTGTGTTGTCGATTGCCCCGCTATTGGCCCGCGTTATTCGCGAAGTATTTGAAGACGGCTCCGTGACGAGCCTCTTTGATGGGATGAGTTAAGCCACTAGTGCAGATTTAGAATGAAAATTGGCCTTGATTTGCTGACCAAGGGCATTGTTCGATAACCTTTCGCTCGTTCCGGCGAGGGTAAACACCGTAATCGACGGCTTATATAAGCTGACGAATGCATGCGCACTCTTATCGAAACCAACGTGAATTGTCCGAAGGTTCTTAAGAGGGAGATACAAAATGGCCGAGATCAGCATCAATGGCGTTAGCCGTACCGAATTTGGTAAAGGCGCATCACGCCGCGCACGTCGCGATGGCATGGTTCCGGCCGTTATTTATGGTCACGGCGCAAAGCCGGCACACATCAACCTTCCAGCTCGCGAACTTGGCATTGCACTAAAGACCAGCAACGTGTTGCTCGACATCGTTGTTGACGGAAAGACGGAGCTAACTCTTCCTAAATCTGTTATCCGCCATGCAATCAAGGGAACCCTTGAGCATATTGACCTCGTCCTTGTCCGCCGCGGAGAGCGCGTTGTTGTATCCGTTCCAATCCACACTGACGGCGAGCATGATCGCGACGGAATCCTTGAGCACGTCACGACTTCCATCGAAGTTGAGACAGAAGCCACCGCGATTCCTAGCTTCTTAGCCCTTGACCTCACCGGCATGGTCGCTGGCACCTCTTTGTATGCAGAAGATGTAAAACTTCCTGCCGGCATGACACTCGTCAGCGATCCAAAGTCCACCGTAGTTCACCTTTCCGTGCGTTCCAGCCACGATGATGTTTCATCTGCAGATGCCGCAATTGCTGCTGCAGCATCGGCTGCTTCAACAGCTGCAACTGAAGCCGCCGCTGCCTCTGCTGATAAGTAAGGACCGCTAGCAAGTACCCTGTAACCATGACGTGGCTAGTTGTTGGTCTGGGCAATCCCGGCGCTGAATATGCAGCAACTCGCCATAACGTGGGCCAAATGGTGGTCGACGTTTTGGCATCTCAATATCGCCTCAAGTGGAGTACCCATAAATCACGCACGGATGTGGCCGCCTTCAAAATCGGCGTCGGAGTCGATGCCGAATCCGTGATAATTGCTAAATCTAAAAGTTACATGAACGAATCCGGCGGGCCGATCAAGGCACTTGCGGCTTTCTTTAAAGTCGAACCAGCTCACATCATCGTTTTGCACGACGAACTCGACATTCCGTTCGCGGCGATCCGCTCGAAATTAGGAGGCGGGGACAACGGCCATAACGGACTTAAATCTTTGACCTCGGCATTTTCAACAGCAGACTATTACCGAATCCGTTTGGGAATCGGACGACCCATTGGTCAACAAGATCCGGCTGACTTTGTATTGAAGCCATTTAGTAGCGCTGAAAAAAAGGGCCAAGAGGAGTTCCTTACGCGAGGCTCAGAAGCGGTAGAATCACTTATAACGAAGGGTTTGGGGAGAACTCAACAAGATTTTAACAACTGAATTGAAGGGCACTTCCCATGAAAAACTTAATACGTAAATCAGGATCAACGCTTACTTCGATGGCACTCGCCATCTCATTTCTGGCGGTAACAACTACTAATTCAAGCGCCGCAACGTCAGTAGTAACTTTCAAAAATACAAATTATGGATTTAGCGTTGCACTTCCGG
>JACMQL010000041.1 GCA_014377015.1 Actinomycetota bacterium | reverse complement strand
TCAATCACAAGATCTTGTCCGCGCAAACGCGATGGATGCACTCGCCACAGTTGACGCTGATGATCTACCTCAACTTCAGCACCATAATCACGCAACATCGCCACAGTCATTTCAATGTGTGGCATCGAAGGAAGTTTGGATCCGATATGGCGGGCGGTTATTCCGCGAAGGGTCGCGGGGCCGATTAATAAAATTGCGGAGAGAAATTGGCTGGACGCTGAGGCGTCAATATCAATTTCGCCGCCGCGAAGTTCACCTGCGCCATGCACCGTCAGTGGAAGCGAGTAACGACCCTCGTGGTCGATCACTACGCCGAGTTCTTCCAAAGCACGTATGACGGGAGCGAGTGGCCGCTCGTGCGATCGCGGATCGCCATCAAATGTAATTGCGCCCTCGGCGAGTGCGGCTATTGGTGGCAGGAATCGCATCACCGTGCCGGCATTTCCTACGTCGACTACCGCGGGACCAACGAGCGCCCCAGGATTGAGAGTCCAAACGAGCGCCCCGGAGTCGGAGGTTTCGGCGATATCTGTCCCCATGGCCCGCAAACCATCCTTCATGAGTTGGCTATCTCGCGATATGAGGGGGCGGCGCAGAATTGAAGGCGAGTCCGCAAGAGCAGAAAGCACCAAGGCTCGATTGGTTACTGATTTAGAACCAGGGATGACCACGGGAGCGCTGACTGGAGATTTACCGCGCCATGGCGCTGCCCATAACTGAGCAAGGTTGGACCCAAGGTCGCTTCCATCCTTCTCGCTCAATGACATAAAGCGAGCCTACCGTTGCTCGTATTGCGCCTGCTGCATCGAAAATTCCTGCTCTAGGCTGTTGCTATGTGCGGACGGTTTGCCCAATCAAAACTCGATGATGCACTCGTTGAGGAATTTGGAATCACAGGAAGCTCTCCCGAATCAGTACTGCCTGCCAGTTGGAATATCGCCCCAAGCGAGGGCGTTTACATCATTCGCGATAACCCTGATACGGGGCGGAGAGATTTGGCTATTGCTTCGTGGGGGATGATCGCCCCTTGGGTCAAAAACATCTCAACTGCGCGCGCTGGGCAATCTCATGCGATAAACGCTAGGAGTGAATCTGTTTTTGAGAAGCCGACGTTCCGCGACTCCTTTCGAAAGCGGCGTTGTCTCGTGCCGGTGGATGGGTATTACGAATGGGCAACGGCACTGGGTAAGTACCCTCCGAAGCAGCCCTTCTTCATCTCGCGCTCAGACGGCGCTTCGCTGCCGCTGGCAGGAATCTGGAGCGAGTGGCTCTCCGAGAAAGGTGAACGAATCACCAGCACCGCCATCGTCACTCAAGAATCGACTGGCTTCCTAGCCCAGATTCATAGTCGGATGCCAGTGATGATGCCGCCCGAGAGATGGCAGGAGTGGCTCGATCCAGATGCGCGGGAGATAACTCACCTGCGCACCCTGATGGAATATTCCGAGGTATTGCAGGGTTTAACAGCACATGCTGTCTCCACTTCAGTTAATTCCGTCCGAAACAACGGCCCTGAATTGATCCAACCCATCGACCTCGGCGAACCCGAGACCCTTTTCTAGCCCTATTCACTGTCTCAACTAACGAATTCTGGCGGTAGCCTTGACGACGATGACATCAACCGAGTTGGTGAAAGAAAGCGCCGAAGAACGCACTCTTCGGTTCGAACGTGATGCCCTGGCGTTCACAAACCAGTTGTATTCGGCTGCCCTGCGATATACCAAGAATCCGCATGATGCTAAGGATCTGGTGCAGGACACATATTTGAAGGCCTTCTCCTCTTTTCATCAATTCGAGCCAGGTACGAATCTCAAGGCTTGGCTCTATCGGGTGCTTACGACAACTTTCATCAATTCGTATCGCAAGGCGCAACGTCAGCCGCTGATTGCCAACAATGAACTTGAGGATTGGCAGTTAGCGCAATCGGCATCGCACACAAGTGATCAAGGAAAGTCAGCGGAGATTCTGGCTCTCGAAAATATGCCAGATAACGACGTTAAACGGGCGCTGCAGGAAATTCCGGAAGAGTTTCGTATTGCGGTTTATCTTGCGGATGTAGAGGGATTTTCTTACAAAGAGATCGCAGAAATCGTCGGAGTGCCGACGGGAACTGTGATGTCGCGTTTGCATCGAGGACGTAAAGCATTGCGCATTCTGTTGACGGATTACGCAAAAGAACGTGGCTATGGCAAGGAGGAAAAATCATGAGTTGCGGAGAAAATCATGAGACACCTTGCAATGAAGTATTGAATTCTGTTGTCATGCTTATAGACGGCGAGATTGAAGAAACCTCCGTCGTCCATAACATTGAAGTGCATCTTGACGAATGCCCGCCGTGCAAATCCGAACTCGAGCACGAGCGAAAAATGCATGACTTGCTTCATGAAATGCTGACTCGTTCGTGTTGTGAGAAAGCTCCGCAGGAATTGCACGAGCAACTTGCTCGGCAATTGCAGGCGCTCCATAGTGCTGGTCAAGAGATCATCACCGAATATCGGATGACAGAAATCTCCATCCACATCGAGGACTTCGGTCAGATTGAGCACCGCGAGATAACTATTGAAAGCAATCAGGAGTATCGTTTTTCAGCAGAAGGGTTTACTGTTCCGGAAAGTTCTGCCTTTACTGACGATGACAATAAAAAATAGTGTGATTCATGAAAAGTTCTAGTGAGATCATCGGGACTGTTGGATTTTCGAGTATGACAATTCGACCCAGAGACACAAACGTCGCACTGGGACTCGGTGATTTACCAATTGCGGCAGTTTCCCTTTTTGTTAATTTGGCGGAAAGCGCAGCTCTCGCCGCTATAAACGAGCATCTCGACACTGGTGAGACAACCCGACTGACTTCTTTTTCTGTCCAATCCGAGCAGGCAGTTCCAATCGGTTCAGTAATTCGGGCAACCGCGAAGTGCGTAAAAGTGGACGGAAGAATATTGAACTTCGAGTGCGAAATTCATGAAGGCGAAAGAGAAATTGGGCGCGCAACTATGGAAAGAGCGGTTGTCGAACGAGTATCTTTCCTCGCTCGCACAGCCGCTCAGTCCATCATTGGACAGCAATCACATTAGCTTGAATTACTTCTTGGTCGCCCAGAAGATCTCGGCGATTTCATCAATTTTTGCGAGTAATTTGTCGGCAACTTCAACATCGTTGGTGCCTTTGGTGCCAGCAGCTCCAGCGAGTTTGGTCGCATCATTAAAGAGAGAATGAAGATTTGGATATGCCTCGAAATGATTTGGCTTAAAGTAATCAGTCCATAGAACCCAGAGGTGCTCCTTAACCATATTTGAACGCGCCTCTTTAATAGCAACGGCGCGTGCTTTGAAATCTGGATCTGAGCTTGCGGCGTACTTCTGCATGCAAGCTTTCACTGATTGAGCTTCGAGCTTCGCTTGGGATGGATCATAAATTCCGCAAGGAAGATCGCAATGGGCGTAAACCGTGGTCTTTGGGGTAAACATGTAGTTCTCCTAAAAGTTCACTCGTGAGTATCGGCGGTGAGGGGCGTCGTTGCGGGATGCGCAAAAACTCCTCTGATGTGAGAATACAGCCCATGAGCCGTTCTGACATCTTTCGAAATCCGCTCCGGCTGGGCACTGTGGCGGTGGCCGGTGATTCGATGGCTCCGACCTACATGCCGGGAGATTGGCTCCTCGTGAAATGGGGGGGTCGGTTCAAACTTGGCAACACAGTCGTCATTGAGCAGGAAGAACGTCCAGGCGTATTTTTGATCAAACGATTTATTCGCGAAGAAGACGGGAAATACTGGGTTGAAGGTGACAGTGAGTCGAGCACCGATTCTCGCAAATGGGGGGCGATCCCAAAAGAGGAAATTGTGGGACGAGTCCTGTTTCGAATCCGCCGCAATACTGAGAATCATTGACGCGGGGGATTAATAACTATTGACTCAACGAATCCAGATGCATGAGTGAGCGGCAATCCTTATGTGTCCCGCTGGTATGACCCTTCCTTGTAAGTCATAGATGGAGGACAAGATCACGGTTGCATCTTCCGGCAATTTCACTGAGACCTCGTGCGCTGCGGTATTGACAATGACGTACGTATCACCGCGGCGGTAGGAGATTAATCCCGAACCATTGGGAGTTTGAGTCCATGCAAATGATGCAAGCCCTGATTGCAGGCTACCTCGGACTTGCAAAGCGCGGCGATATAACTCAAGGGAGCTTTGCGGTACGCCGCTCTCTGCAGCGACGCTGAGATGTGCCCAGGATTGCGGAATCGGCAACCAGGGCTTTCCCTCAGTAAATCCGAACGGCGTCGCATTGCCATTCCAAGGAAGTGGAACACGTGCTCCGTCCCTACCCTTCTGAACGCCATTCGTTCTAAAAAAAGCAGGATCTTGTCGATCGGTATCCTCGAGTTCGGCATCGGGCAACCCGAGTTCCTGGCCCTGAAAGATGTAACACGAGCCAGGCAAACCGAAAGTGAAAAGCGCAAGCGCACGTGCCTGTTCATCACCAACTCGAGAAGCGACTCGTGGGGTGTCATGATTACTCAGTGCCCATGTTGGCGTAGCACCCACGCCACCGATGAGCTTCAAAGTACGGTCAACGCAAGCAAATAACTCTTTGTCATCGAATGGGGCGACAAGTAGGTCGAAATTGAACACCTGCTGCAATTCGTCAGGTCGCACATAAAGAGTTGCTCTCTCAGGAGGATGAACCCATGCCTCCGCGACCGCCATCACGTCTCTGTTATATGAATCAAAGATTTTGCGCCATCCACGGTAAATCTCGTGTACTCCGTCGCGGTCAAAGAAAGGCACGCTGGCTAGGAGTTTTCCGCGTGCTTCTGCAGACATCTCCACATCAAGTCGGAGAGCATCGCTCAATCCTTGCGGATCGTCATGATCCGCAAGGATGTTTTCCTTTGCAAGTCCATGCGCCACGTCAATTCGGAAGCCATCTACTCCGAGGTTGAGCCAGAAACGGAGCGTCTCTTCAAAATCTGCTTTCACATCCGCGTTTTCCCAGTTGAGATCAGGCTGTGATGAATCAAATAGATGTAAGTACCACTGGCCGTCTTCCACTTGCGTCCACGCTGAACCACCAAAGAGTGAGATCCAATTATTGGGAGGTGTCGTAGATGTCTTGCCGTCATAAAAATGGAAACGTGATCGTTGTGAAGAACCTTTTGGTGAAGCTAGGGCCTGCGCAAACCAAGGATGCGCATCGGAAAAATGGTTGGGGACGATATCTACCAAGATTTTCAAATCTAGCGCTTTTGCCTTGGCAAACAACTCCCGGGCATCTTGCAAATTTCCATGACGTGGATCCACGTCGCGCGGATTAGCAACGTCGTAGCCACCATCTTTATTTGGAGAAGTGTAGAAAGGGCTCAACCAGATTGCATCTGCCCCAAGGTCACGGACGTGTTCTAAATGTTGGGTAATTCCTCGCAGATCGCCTTCACCGTCGCCATTGCTGTCGAAGAACGAGCGCGGGTAAATTTGATAGAAAACAGCTTCTTTCCACCATGGCTGCTGATGTTGGAGCGCGGCTAAATCGGGTGAAATGCTCATGAAATTCAGCCACGCTTTCGTCTGCTAGAAAACATTCTCTACATGGAAAGTAGTGCCTTGCTAATGCGTTTTCAACGTAAGAAGAGATGTAAGCGATACTCAATGATTACTGTTTTATAACAATCTAGCGAGTAAACGCCTCCGTCATGAGCGCCTTTGCTTCCTCATCGTGGACGTAGTGGTTTCCGGTGGCAGGGCTAGCAGTAGCTCGTCTGGAGACACGGCGCAGTGTTCGACCCTGGAAGATTTCCAAAGTGTTGAGCGCGACATGCGGCCACGGTCCTTGATTAGCAGGTTCATCCTGAACCCACAGAAGAGTTGCGTTTGGATGTTTGGCAGCCTCTGCATCGATTTCATGGATCGGAAGCGGATACAACTGTTCGACGCGGACGATGGCCGTTGAATCTTCGCCGAGGCGAGCACGTTCTGAGATCAAGTCGTAGTAGACACGACCAGAGCAGAAAATCACACGAGTGGCATTGGAAACAGAGTGGTCGGTGATAACCGGTTGGAAATGTCCTTGCGTGAAATCCGTGATTGCAGAAGCGGCGGCACGAAGTCTCAACATCGATTTAGGAGTGAAGACGATGAGAGGACGAGCTGCTGGATTCTTGGCATGCCAGCGCAGTAAGTGGAAGTACGAGGCTGGAGTCGATGGCTGTGCAACCGTCATGTTGTGCTCTGCGCAGAGCGAGAGGAATCGTTCAATGCGAGCTGACGAGTGATCAGGTCCTTGACCTTCGTATCCGTGAGGTAACAGCATGACGACACCGGAGCGCTCGCCCCATTTTTGCAAAGCTGATGAAATGAATTCATCAATAATTGTCTGCGCACCGTTGCTGAAATCGCCGAACTGGGCCTCCCACATCACGAGTGCTTCGGGACGAGCAACTGAATAGCCATATTCAAAACCAAGGGCGGCGTACTCGGAAAGCAGTGAGTCGATGACGAAGAATTGATTCTCATCAGAGATCAGTTCACGAAGTGGAGTCCACTCGCTGCCGTTTTCACGATCGATGATCACAGCATGGCGATTGCTGAATGTGCCACGGCGAGAATCTTGTCCTGCCAAACGGATTGGCTTGCCTTCAAGCAAGAGCGATCCGAATGCAAGTGCTTCGCCCATCGACCAATCGATAGAAGCGTCGTTGAGCATTGCCACGCGCTTGGCTAGTTGCGGGGCAAGTTTCGGATGAATGTTGAAACCTGCAGGAGTTTCAATCTGAGTGTGAGCAATTCGGCGTGCCGTCGACTCGTCAATGCTGGTTTCTACCGACTCTGGCGCAAGCAATTCTGGAACAGCTGGTGCCATGTAGTCATCGGGTTTGAGGTTGTGAACTGCCGCGAATACGGCCTCAAGTTGCGTCTGATAGTCGCGAGCTACTTCTTCAGCCTCCTCTGTAGTGATGTCGCGTCGGCCGATGAGTGCTTCGGTGTAAAGCGTCCGAGTCGAACGTTTGGCTTCAATCAACTTATACATCAGCGGTTGAGTAAAGCTTGGTTCGTCACCTTCATTGTGTCCACGTCGTCGATAGCAGATCATGTCGATGATTACATCTTTGTTGAACTTCTGGCGGTATTCGAAGGCAAGTCGCGCAACATGAACGCATGCTTCTGGGTCATCGCCGTTGACGTGGAAAATCGGAGCTTGAATAGTTTTCGCTACATCGGTTGCATATGTGGAAGATCGTGATGCGTGAGGCGCAGTCGTGAAGCCGACTTGGTTGTTGACGATTACATGAATTGTGCCGCCGGTGCGATAACCGCGCAATTGAGAAAGGGCAAGAGTTTCGAGCACTACGCCTTGCCCTGCGAATGCAGCATCACCGTGGATGAGAATTGGCAGGATTGAAAACGCATCGCGCTTATTGATCTTGTCCTGTTTGGCGCGTACTACGCCTTCAAGCACCGGATTAACTGCTTCAAGGTGCGACGGATTCGCGGCCAGATAGATATTGGTTTGCGCACCAGATTCCGCGGTGAAGATTCCTTCTGTCCCGAGGTGGTATTTCACGTCGCCACTGCCTTGCACTGAATTCGGAATGTAGTGACCTTCGAATTCTTGGAAAATCTTTCCGTACGACTTTCCCGCGATATTTGCTAGCACATTTAGGCGTCCGCGGTGCGGCATACCAATACACACTTCATCAAGTTTGGCTTCTGCCGCAGCCGAAATAACAGCGTCAAGCAGCGGAATTACAGTCTCGCCACCTTCGAGTGAAAAACGTTTTTGTCCGACGTACTTAGTCTGCAAGAAAGATTCGAATGCTTCGGCGCTGTTGAGTTTGCGCAAGATACGAAGTTGTTCTTCGCGCGGAAGCTTCTGCGCAGTAACTTCAACTTTGCTCTGTAACCAATGACGTTCCCCGGGATTCTCGATGTACATGTATTCGACACCGGTCGAGCGGCAATATGAATCGCGCAATATGCCGAGAATATTTCGCAACGTCATGAAATCCTTGCCGCCGAATCCGCCAGTGGCGAATTCTCGATCAAGATCCCAGAGAGTCAGTCCGTGTGTGACGACGTCGAGGTCAGGGTGTGATCGTTGCTTGTATTCCAGCGGATCGATATCAGCCATCAAATGGCCGTGCGTGCGGTAGGCGTGGATTAATTGCTGTACGCGAGCCGTCTTATTGATTTCTGCATCGCGCGCGAATTCGATATCTGCCACCCAGCGAATTGGCTCGTATGGGATGCGAAGAGCCGCGAAGATGTCGTCGTAGAAATTATCTGCTCCAAGTAGGTATTCATGTATATGGCGCAAAAAGTCACCAGATTGTGCGCCCTGAATAATCCGATGGTCGTATGTGCTCGTCAGGTTTACAACCTTGCTGATGGCAAGTCTGGCGAGGGATTCGGCACTGACGCCTTGGAATTCCGCCGGGTAATCCATAGCTCCAACGCCCATGATCATTGCTTGGCCAGATACCAAGCGCGGTACAGAGTGGACTGTTCCGATAGTGCCGGGATTAGTAAGCGAAACTGTTGTGCCTGCGAAATCTTCAACTGTAAGTGCACCCGCGCGCGCTTTGTGAATTATCTCTTCGTAAGCCCTGTAGAACTGTGCAAAATCTAATTCTTCGCAACCTTTAATGGATGGAACGAGAAGTTGGCGAGTGCCATCTGCTTTCGTGATGTCGATGGCGATACCAAGGTTGATGTGCTCGGGGTGCGCGACAGCAGGCTTTCCATCAAGAAGGGTGTAGACCGAGTTCATCTCAGGCATGGCACGAATCGCTTTGATCATTGCGAAAGCAATTAAGTGGGTGAAAGAAACTTTTCCACCACGAGCGCGCTTCATGTGATTGTTGATGACGATTCGATTATCAATAAGCAGTTTGGCGGGCACGGTGCGCACACTTGTTGCCGTTGGAACACTCAGTGACGCCTCCATGCTTTGGACGACGCGACCGGCAACTCCACGTAATGGTTCTACTGATGCAGCGGCGGGGGTAATTAAAACTGGCACTGGCTTAACAATTGGATCGGCAGGCGTCTGCAATGGGAGTGTGGGCGAATTTACTGGTGCTGCCACTGGTGCTGCCACTGGTGCGGCCACTGGTGCTACCAGTGGTGCTACCACTGGTGCTGGGGGCGTGACCGGCGTCGGAGGAGTTGAAGTGAGTGCAGCGGGTGTAGAAGAAGAAGTAGGCAAACTTGCCGCAGACTTCACACCGGAAAATAAAGTTCGCCAGGTATCGTCTACAGAGTTCGGATCTCGGAGATAGTTTTGATACATCTCATCGACTAGCCACTCATTAGCCCCAAATTGTTCGGCAATTGCTTCGCCGAACTTCTTTGCGAATGATGAACTCTCGGGCGTGGGATCCAACGGCATCGATGCCGACACTGGCGCTCTCCTTTATATGTGCTGCTACCTACTCGTGAATTTCTGGATACCGGCTCTTCGCCGGCCGCTATAACTCGTCAAGCCTACCCAATCAAGGTAAGCGCGCTGCAAAGTGGGGCAAGTTGATTCAGCGAAGCAATGGGTTTTTAAGAGAAAGCGGGAGCAAACGCCTTAATCCGCACGCGCAGGCGTAAGTGAGAGTGCGAGAAGAAATGTGGTGAGGGCCACAATGAAAAGTGGAATCGCAATGATCCATAGGTGAGCCTCCGCTTGGTAGTACGCGACCCCCAGGGCGATGGCATTGGCCAGGATGGCCGGTGCTCGACCGTAATTGCGATGAGTGGCAAAGCTGCGCGCGGTCATTAGCAAGCCGGTCCCGCCGAGGAAGGCGAAAAACACAACTCCGGCCAGGGCCAGCGGAGCCTCGGAGGTAGAGATGAACGCCTCCACGACCATAAAGGCACCTAGGGCAAACACGACGAGCGCCTCGACTCGTAGCAGGGTTACCACGATGGCTCGGCGGCGGGCTGTGTTGGCAGTATCAGTCACGATCCCAACCCTAGCGAGAGTTGTTGCGGCAAGAAAGGCGTTCATGAACTCCCACGATGGTCTCAAGGATGCACTGACGAATCTTGCTTCGCCGACGTTGCTCTACGAGGAGTTACGCCGGGAGTTGGCGCGGGCAAAGCGGAGTGGGGTGGGTTTTTGCGCGATGAAGATTATCCTTCGAATTGACGTCGATAAGAAATCTCTCCCTGTCACGCCAGAATCGGACGTCCACCGCGACTTTAGAATCTCGTCGCTTTCGGAACGTGAGACCCTAATATTTTCGCGAACGTTGTCCAACGAAACCCGCGGCGAAGATATCTGTGCGCGGATGGGGGGCAGCGAGTTTCTCTTACTAATGCAAGATTTCTCACTCGCGCATGACGTGTTCATCGATCGACTGGTTCGACAGTGGACCCGCCAACGCGCTATCGACCCTCGATTGAGTTCTGTAACTGCACCGCGACTTGAGTTTTCAGTCGCACTTTCTCGAACAGATGAAGGTTCGTTAGATTTCTTAAATCGGTTGGATCTGGAGCCGATACTTGTGCTAAGCCCAATTCAATAGTCTCCTTCCGTTACGCAATTGTTGCTGAATGTAAATTTGTAGCGAGCGACCAAGTGCATTGGTAGATACTCCGGCGCAATCGGTCATTGACTCGCCTATCTTCCGAGCATGTTTGATTCAGACTTTGCCACAACATTCGGACCGCTTGCAATCTATATGGCTGATCGGGAAATCGAGGAGATTTGGATAAATTCGCCGGAGCGAATCTTCATTGCGCGCGCAGGCCAGAATGAATTGACAAACCTCGTTCTTACAACGGATGAGGTACGGAATATCGTGGAACGAGCCCTGATGTGGAGCGGGCGAAGATTGGATCTTTCTCATCCATTCGTGGATGCGCGATTGCCGGATGGAAGTCGACTGCATGTGGCAATTCCCGAAGTGACACCCCAACATTGGGCAGTAAATATACGTAAACACCTCCTTCGAAATCTCTCCTTAAAGGATTTGGCCGCCAAGGGGGCAATGTCGTCCGAAATAGCGATTCTATTGACGAATTGCGTTCGTGCCGGGCTCAACATTCTGGTGAGCGGCGGCACCCAAGCCGGGAAAACAACGATGCTAAATGCATTGGTGTCAGCCGTTCCAATAAAGGAAAGGGTGATAACGATAGAAGAGGTTTTTGAGCTTAAGCCAAATCTTCCTGATGTGATCAGCCTCCAGACGCGCAGCGCTAATCTCCAAGGTGAAGGCGAGATCCCGCTTAGGAGATTGATCAAAGAGTCGCTTCGAATGCGACCATCTCGAATAATCGTCGGTGAGGTGCGCGAGGCGGAAGCGCTTGATTTGTTAATTGCCCTGAACTCAGGACTGCCGGGCATGGGAACTATCCACGCAAATTCGGCGCGGGATGCGATCGTGAAGTTGCAGACTCTGCCCTTACTGGCAGGGGAGAATATTTCACAAAAATTTATTGCTCCAACGGTTGCATCAGCAATCGATATCGTGTTGCAGGTTGCACTTGATGCGAGTGGTCAACGGAGAATCTTGGAAGTGTGCTCTCTGACTGGACGAATTGAGAACAATCATATTGAAGTTGAGAATCTATGGAGGTGGAATGAGGGAAGTTACACGCGTGGACTCGGCTCGCTTCCGCATCAGCAAAAGTTTTCGCTAGCGGGAATCCCAGTTGAAACATGGTTCATCTCGTGAGCATAAATTCCGCTCCGTCATCAGTGCAAGGTGCACTGCAATTTCCAATTTTTGCTGGCACATTGTCAGCGCTTTTGTGTGCCACTGGAGTATGGATATTTATTTCCGGTAGAAATTCGGAACGATTGGTACGGAGGGTGGGAACACGGGGAACTCCCACGAAACAAAGTCGCCTTCATCTCTCAACACGAGAAATCATCTACTGCATAATGGTTGCAAGCACCGTGACTGTGTTTGTCTTGTATTGGTCTAATTCAATATTTATTACATTGCCATTTACATTTTTTACTCTCATGATCACATGGACCTACTTTCGAAATCGCTTTTCACGTGTGGCGGATCAGCTTCTGGAAGTCTGGCCGGAGGTCACAGATCATTTGATTTCCGGGCTGCATTCGGGGATGTCTTTATCGGAAGCTTTGACGGGACTCGCGACGCGAGGACCACTTTTGGTACGCCCTCATTTCCTATCTTTCCATCAAGAATTACTCCGAACGGGTGATTTTTCTCAAGCGATAGAAGATCTTCGCGCACGGTTTTCAAGCCATGGAAGTGATCAGATTTTTGAGGCGATACTGCTTGCCAAATCGCTTGGGGGATCAGAACTTTTGCAAATCTTTAGGACTCTCGGTGATTTCCTGAGACAAGATTTAGCAGTTCGTAAGGAGATTGAGATTAAGCACGGATGGATCAAGAATTCCGCACATCTTTCTGCCGCGGCCCCTTGGCTCCTACTTTTACTTCTTTCAAGTCAGCCGGCCACGGCGCGCGCCTTCAATCAACCAAGCGGTGTTGCGATCTTGCTCCTTGGATTGCTTCTCACTGGGTTCGCCTATTTTTGGATGGGAAGACTGGGGCGTATGCCTAAGTCACCGCGGGTTTTCAGAGGTACTTTCCGATGACAGGTGTGCAGGTGATAATTCCAACGCTGTTTGCGCTCATTGGTTCACTATTTTTGTGGTTGCCAGCGGAGACAGACCTCTCTCGCACATCGCTCATAGCGAAGGCGCGTCGTCGCGCCGGCGCGGGCCGAGATACAACTCGTGTTCACGAACGGCTGGTTCAACTTGGACGCGATGGCCAGTATGAGATCTTCCGCGCGCGGCAATTTGTAATTGCGGGATCAGTGGGTGCTATCGGCATGTTGTGCGGACTCGTGCTGACATCTTCGGGAGGCTTCTCATTGATTCTAGCGCTATCAATGGCCCTCGGCTCTTACATATTTGTGGATCGACAATTGACTCAAGAAGTGAAAAAACGACTTCTCGCGATTGAAAATGAATTCGCACCAGTCATAGAGATGCTTACGCTGGCACTGTCAGCCGGCGAAACTCCCATCAGTTCCCTGCATCGAATTGCCGAACGTTCCGATGGATTTCTCGCCGCAGAATTTGGGCGAGTGGTGATGGAAGTACGAAATGGATCTCCATTCAATAACGCTCTAGATGCAATGGGAGCGCGAACAGAATCCGTCATGATCCGCAGATTCGTTGATGCGTTGATTACCGCCATGATGCGAGGAGCCCCCCTCATTGACGTTCTGCAACGTCATGCCCTAGAAGCGCGCGCTAATCAGCGAAACACCCTTCTTTCTGTAGCTGGGAAGGCAGAGATATCAATGATGATTCCGGTGGTGTTTTTGATTCTTCCAATATCTGTTCTTTTCGCGCTGTGGCCTTCGGTAACAAATCTCAATTTATTCGCGGGTTGAAGTTGTGCACATAGATATGCCGGCACCCATTCGCTTCACATATTTAGGCAAATAATCCCGTCAGAGCGCCGGTCGCGTTCGATCACGTGAAATGGAGATCAAGAATGACTAATCAAGTACATAGAAGTGCAAGGCTGATTGGAAAAATGAATGGTGCTGTTACGGTCGCTGCCCTTAAAGTCGCCACCGTTGCTCATGCCGCGCAGCGACGATTCAAAGCCAATATCCCGGCGGAGATAGCGGAAGGCGAGAGAGGTGACGTACCAGGATGGGTGCTAGTTGTCCTGATGACAACGGGTCTGGTAACTGCAATCTGGACGATTGCTGCACCACGACTGTCTAGCATCCTTCGAAATTCATTGGATGCGATGAATGCCATTCGCTAAGAGCAAGATGCGCGGGGAGGATGGAGTTTTCGAGAGCACTTTAGTAATGATCCCGCTCTTGGCGCTCTTCCTCTTAACGCTAGAAATTGTTATCGCAGTCAATTTTAGGAATGTGGATCTCACTTTGACCCAAAGTGACGCATCCACTCGAGCCATTTCCTCAGTAGTGACGGGCGATGATGAAGTCCTGAAATTCAAATCCCGTCAATCCCTCGAATCGATCCGCGTTCTTATTACCCATCGACAACGGACTTTGCCTCGGTTGGTTCCTAAATTTCTCTTACCCGGGCAGGAAGGCGATCACTCCGTGGACGTTAGCGGAATTGCCGTAATTGAGGAAAATCAATGAAGCCAGTACGGTTTTTCAATTTATTTAAAGCAGAGAATTCTCGAATGGGAAAACTTGGCGCGGAGCCAGAAAGGGGGAGTGCTGCAGTGGAGTTTGTGGTGCTAGCTATTCCACTTTTCCTACCGATACTAATTTTCTTAGGGCAATTCTCCAATGTCAGCAGGAGCGAAATTCAGGCAAGAAATCTTGTTCGAGAAGTTGTTCGCGCGTATGTGTCGAGTTCGGACGGCGGCGCGGCGCAATCAAATGCCGAAGCCATATTTCATCTTGGACAGGAGAAGTTGGCTTTCACGCCAGCGGAAATTTCTTCTATGCGTTTCTCTCTCTCGTGTTCAGCCCGGCCCTGCCTCTCACCTGGCGAACGAGTCCGTGGCGAGATATTCATGATCCCAGATGGCACGCGTCGCGAGGTTAGAGTTTCCGCACAGGAGTATGTCTCACCATGGCAGTGAACCGCGTGAATTCCTACCTTCGGCAACTGATGGACGGCCGTTTACAGAAAGATGAAACTGGCACCGTAGCAATTTTAACGATTGGACTCTTTTTGGTTGCCGTGGCAGCCCTTGCCCTCATCACAGATGTTGCGGCCATTGGAGTTGCCAAGAGATCGCTAATTCACATAACCGAGGCAGCGGCTCTGCACGGCTCACACGCCTTGGATTTGCGAGAGTATTACCGAAACGGGGCAAATCCAGGCGTGCCTATCGATTGCTACAAAGCACGCCAGCAAGTTAACGAAGAGTTGAATTCACTAAATGAATCTGGCCCAGAATTGAATCGACCCGAACTTGCACAGATTGAGGTAATACACTTTCGGTGCGCGGGCTCGGATCTGGAGTTAACGACCAGCGCAACAGTGAATTTGCCCTTCCGACTTCCTCAATCTTCAGTGGGGAATGTAGAGATTCATGCCACAGTCGGCGTCGAAAGCGAGAGACGCGGGTAGCCTGCATTTTCGGAGTTTTCATTCTGGGTAGTCTTAACCCGTGGCCGCTCGCGAGTATGACCTAGAAATAGCAGCAATCAGCGCCACTCTTGTATCTATTGAGAAAGTCTTAGACCTACCTCGATTACGCAAAAACGCCGCACAATTGGAAGAAGCCGCGGGCGTCCC
>JACMQL010000040.1 GCA_014377015.1 Actinomycetota bacterium | reverse complement strand
TTGTGCAAATTGATTTCATGGCCACTGTTTTCACAGTTTGGGATTACGACCTTTCATTTCTTGAGTTAATTTCTTTTCTTGCATCAGTTGTAGCCATCGGCCTCGCAATTTTCGGACCGCGAAAGACGTGGCACTGGTGGAACATTAGTAGCGCCCTGTACGGATTCTTATTTCTCCAGGAGAAGTACTACGCGAGCGCCGCGCTCCAGATCATTTTTATCGCAGGTGGAATTTGGGGATGGTTCGGGTGGGGATCCAAAGGAGCGACGCCGGCACGTCTCAAGGCAAAAGAGAGATTGCTCTGGCTCTGTGCCTTCGTCATCGCTTGGGTAGCCTTGTATCCAGTTCTAAAGAAAATTGGGGCAGCCGCTTCACTCACTGATGCCTTTGGGTTCGTCGGCAGTTCCATCGCACAAGTCTGGATGGTGTTGCAAAAATACGAAGCATGGCCGCTGTGGCTCGTGGTCGATGCTGTCTACGCATATCAGTTCTTTCATGGCGGGCAATATCTCACTTCATTGCTCTACCTGCTTTTTGTGGCTCTGGCGATTGCCGGCTGGCGGCGCTGGCAGCAGCAAGCCTCACTGAACAATTAAGCCAAGGCAGAAGTTGCGCGTCTTTCGATGAACCCGTTTCTGCAAATCGAAGAGATTCTGGCAGCGAGTCCAGCATGCGGATCAACACGCATCATCACAATTGATGGTCGGGCGGGTTCTGGCAAAACTACTTTGGCAGCCGATCTCCATCTTCACTTGTCAGGTCGACGAAAAATAGAGGTCATTCACCTCGATGACCTCTACAACGGCTGGGAAGAAGCACTTGGTCCCCACCTGACCAATTCTCTTGCTCAGATTATTGTTTGCCTAGAAAAGGGCGACCCAATTGAATTGAATATTTTCAACTGGAGCATTGGTGAATTTGATTCCCAACGAAAATTCACTGCCCCGGAAATCCTAATAATCGAAGGCGTGGGCAGCGGCCAAAGTGCCATCCGAGAAGACACGGCAGTTACCATCTGGATGGACATAGGACCAGAAGTCGGCTTAGCGAGGGTGCTAGAACGTGATGGCGACGAGATTTCCGTCCAAATGAAGCAGTGGCAACTCATGGAAGAAGAGCATTTTCAACGGGAAGGTACCCGCGCGGGCGCCGATTTTATCTTCACTACGGAGTGATTTATCAGCGCGCCGAACCAGAGCATCTCAGCCTTCTTGCCTAAGATTTTGCCGTGTCTGATATGTCCGGGGAACTGATCGACGGCCGCTATCAACTTTTGCGACAAGTTGCCAGCGGCGGAATGGCAACCATATACGAGGCTCTCGACACGCGGCTCGATCGCAGAGTCGCGGTGAAGATTATGCATTCGCACTTGGCCGACGACGAGGAATTCGTTACCCGTTTTATTCGCGAAGCCAAAGCGGCCGCGGCCCTGTCTCATCCCAATATCGTGGCAGTACAAGATCAAGGTTGGAATCAGAACGGGTCGCCTGCGGTTTTCTTGGTTATGGAGTTGGTGGACGGACACACTCTTCGGGAGTATCTCTTCGAACAAGGCTCCCTCTCTGTCCGAGAAGTCATTCGACACCTAATTCCTATCCTCAGTGCTCTCGCTGCCGCGCACAAAATCGGCATAGTGCACAGAGATATCAAACCAGAAAATATTTTGATCTCAGCAACGGGCCGCGTCAAGGTTGCCGATTTTGGATTGGCAAGAGGTGAATTGATCGGAAATTCATTGACCGCTGAATCAAGCGTGATTATGGGAAGCGTCTCCTACCTTTCGCCCGAACAAATTCAACGCGGGGTGGCCGACTCCCGCAGCGATGTATATTCGGTTGGCATCCTCGCATATGAATTACTTACTGGCGAAAAACCCTTTGCAGGCGAATCGCCAATTCAAATTGCCTACCTCCACGTTAACGATCGCGTACCGCCACCATCATCGCTCAAGCCCGATATTCCAGAAGCTTTAGACCAGTTAATTTTGCGCGCTACGAGTGTAAATCCGGATGAAAGACCTCGTGATGCGCATATGTTCCTAGATGAACTTCTGGCAATTCAAGCGAGCCTGGATCCGACAAAACCGCAGATGAGTTTGGGACTGGATATTCCGACTACACCAATTCGTGAAAAGTCACGGACACCCAAGCGAGTTTCATCGCTTCTATCAGAGCCAAAGGGAGTCGCATCTGGCACAGTGTCGGATATGACCCCCCCGAAGGCCGTCCCAAACCCAGCGCGATCAGCGCGAAGTCCCAGCCCACGAGTTCGCAAGAATCGGCGAATTGCGGTTGGGCTTCTCATCGTCTTGGTTGCCAGCGCGTGGTATTTCATCGCCGGTACCGGTACGAAGGTGCTGGTTCCATCAATGGCGAGTATGACAGTTGCCGATGCCCAAGGAAGACTTTCCGAACTAGGAATTAAATCCCGCGTCACTAATGTCTTCAATGATGACATAGACAAAGGCATCGTGATTTTCTCACGTCCGGGTGGCGGAGGACGAGTTAGCAGCGGTGGAACCGTAGAACTCATCGTTTCCAAGGGTCCAGAGAAATATCAGATCCCAACGTTGCAGGGATTATCGCAAGATGAAGGCGTTGCTCTACTTGAGAAGAACTCTTTAGTGCTTGGGACTATTAAACAAGTTTCTAACTCTTCGATACCCCAGGGAGCGATAATTTCTTCCACACCTGCCACGGGAGTCGAAGTTAAAAAGGGAACCGTTGTAAATCTTAAAATTAGTAAAGGACCAGAGCTTCTAATTCTTAATTCTTATGTAGGCAAAAGTAGCGACCAAGCCCTCACGGAAATGACTGATGCAGGCTTCAAGGTAATTTCGAAGTTTGCCTATAGCGAAACAGTCGCCATCGGAGCAGTCATCCGGCAAACGCCAAATGCTGGTGGCACGTTTCCTAAAGGTACAAAGATTTCCATTATCGTTTCACAAGGTTCGGAAAACGCATTCATTCCAAATGTATATTCGCTAAGTCAGGACAAGGCAACCTCTCTCTTGGAAGATTTACAGTTAACAGTCAAGGTCGAGAAGATCGGGAATAGGGTTGATGCAACGGTCACTGACGTCTCCCCCGCTGTGGGTACGCAGGTAAAGCGTGGCAGCACCGTCACCATCACAGTAGGGTAGGCAAATGCCTTCGTCCTCTCGTCCCTTCGGTCCTCGTATCGGCGCCCATGTACCAACTAGCGGCGGGATGGCCAAACGCTCCATTGCTTACGCGCAAACAATCGCGGCGGAAGCTATTCAAGTTTTTGCCTCAAATCCACGCGGCTGGGCGATGCCTTTGGCAAATTTTGAGGCGGATGAAGCCTTTAAAGAGAAGGCAGCAGCATTGGATATCGCCACGTATGTCCACGCACCATTTCTTATCAACTTAGGTTCGCCTACACCTTCCACTTACGAGAACTCTCTAGCTTCAACAAAATATTCTCTTGCGCGAGGAAAAGATATTGGAGCCCTTGGAGTTGTCATCCATACGGGCTCGGCCGTGGACATCAATCACGTTCCCAAGGCATGGAAACAAATTCATGATGGAATGATGCCAATTCTGGCGGAACTTTCCGATGACTCCCCTACTTTGCTTCTTGAACCAACGGCTGGACAAGGTCAATCGCTGGTGAAGAAACTTGATGATTTAATTCACTATTTAGAAGCACTTGAATATCATCCCAAGGTTGGGATTTGCCTGGATACATGCCACGTGTTTGCCGCCGGGCACGACATTAAAATAAAAGGTGGCATGACAAAAACTCTGGATCTGTTGGTTTCAATTGCCGGCGCTGATCGCATCCAACTCGTTCATGCGAATGATTCAATGGATATATGCGGCGCCCTTAAGGACCGCCACCAAAATATCGGCGAAGGCGAAATAGGCGTAGATCCGTTTCATGAATTAATTGCCCATCCCGCGATTGCGAACGTACCGCTGATATTAGAAACGCCAGGTCAAGAGCCCGAACATGGGCGGGAAGTTGAGCTCCTGAAGAAAATACGCGGATAGCTGTGCGGTTGCGCTTGGCCCCAATCGCACTTTTATCGATTGCGGCGATGTGGGGAGCATCATTTGTTCTCATGAAAGATGCCATCAAGAGGCAGGAAGTCAATAGTTTTCTTTTCACTCGCTTTCTAATTGCAGCGTTAGTGATGTTTCTTATCAATCCTCGGGTTTCCAAACGCATTACAAAAGATCTTCTAACCAAGGGGTTCCTTGCGGGATGTTTTCTCGCGGCTGGTTACATTTTCCAAACGTTGGGATTGGCGCGGACAACTGCTGCCGTCACGGGCTTCCTGACGGGTTTATACGTGATATTTACTCCCCTGATTGCAGCCGTTCTCTTGCGCCATAAAATTACCATTCGGACGTGGCTCATCGTTGCAATTGCAACTATCGGATTGGGATTTCTTTCAATTCACGGATGGTCAATCGGACCCGGTGAACTTCTAGTTCTGCTCAGCGCAATTGCTTACGCAGCCCATTTCATTTCTTTAGGGCAATGGAGTTCAGGTCGGGACGCCTATGCAATGACAATCATTCAACTGGCCACGTGCGCACTGATAACTGGTGTTATCTCACTTGGACAGGGCTACCAGCCACCTCCAGATATCGGGGTCTGGGGGGTGGTTATCTTTACTGCAGTTTTTGCAACTGCGCTTGCATTCATGGTGCAAACCTGGTCACAAGCTCACATGACTCCTACCCGCGTCGCGGTAATCCTCACAACAGAAATTCTTTTCGCCGCCGGCTTCGCTATTTGGTTTGGTGGCGAACGCCTCACGTTCCAACTAAGCATCGGCGGAATTCTGGTGGTCATTGCCATGTACATGATGGTCATTCAGGAAGCATGAGAGGATTAAGGCATGCGCGTAGACCTCCGCTCTGACACCGTCACTTCACCATCCGCCGACATGCGAGAAGTTATGGCCCAAGCGCCCGTAGGAGATGATGTCTACGGCGAAGATGCCACCGTAAATTCGCTAGAAGAGAGGATCGCAGAACTTTTCGGCAAGGAGGCAGCAGTATTTACCCCTTCAGGTTCACTCGCCAATCAACTTGGCATTCGGTCATTGGTGAGTCCAGGACAAGAGTTGATCACTGAAGAAAACTCACACATCGTGCGCGCCGAACTTGGCGCAGCTGCGGTGTTCAGTGGAATTACTACTAGAACCTGGAGGGCCGAACGCGGACTTCTCAGAGCTGCCGATGCAATGGAGATTGCGCGTCCAAACTCAGGTCCATATTTGGTCTCGACTGCAGCAATCGCCGTTGAGAACACGCATAATTTTGGCGGAGGAACCGTACAACCCATTGCGGAAATTGCGGCGCTTTCCAAGCTGGCCACTGAAAGTGGCCTGACAATGCACCTAGATGGTGCGCGAATATGGAATGCCCACATCGCAAGTGGTGTCGCCCTTCACGAGTATGCGAAATATTTTGACACGGTGAGCGTCTGTCTTTCGAAAGGCTTAGGAGCTCCTGTCGGATCTTTACTCCTTTCGACAAAGGAGCGGATTATTGGTGCGCGCGTCTGGAGAAAACGTTACGGGGCGGGAATGCGCCAGATTGGAATTCTTGCCGCGGCCGGCCATTTTGCCCTCGACACCAATCTGGGATTGCTGGCAGATGATCATCGTCGTGCACGCTTCTTAGCCCAAGAATGTCAGAGAATTGATGCTTCCATTGTCAATCCAAATCATGTGGACACAAACATTGTCTGCCTTGATCTAAGTCAAACTGATTTAAGTGCAACTGAATTTGCCGAAATGGTTAAAACAGAAGGAGTGCTTATCAGCGCACTTGGACCAAGGATGGTGCGCGCCGTGACGCACCTAGATATCAATGACGAACAAATTAACTACGCCAGCGAAGTAATTAAACTCTCGCTACAGCGCGCTTTCATGTCGAAGTAGCCACTCCTTTATATCAAGGCCGTAGGCATAATTGCCAAGCGCTCCCCCGGTTTTCACAATTCGGTGGCATGGAACCACAATCACGACTGCGTTTTTTGCGCAGGCGCTTCCACTTGCGCGCACCGCTGCAGGAGAACCCGCCCTTTGAGCTAATTCTGCATACGACAATGTTTTTCCTGCCTTCACTTTACGCATCGCCTTCCATGCGGCTTGTGAAAAACTTGCCCCAGATTGGCGAACTGCAATCGCGTTGATGGCTTCAACATCTCCATCGAAATAGTCGCTAATCAGATCCGAAATGACTGGAATATTTTTGACTTTTGACACATCTTGGTGACCGAATTCGATCTCTAAGGATTGCATCACTGATTCAAAGCCCGAGAAATTTGCTCCTAAAAGCACGTGCTGGTCAGCGACCAGAAATAGATTACCGACCGGCGTTTTCGTCGAAGTAAGAAGTAGAGCCACGCAGATAGATTAGCGATCGCGCAACATCTCCGCTACGAGGAAGGCCAACTCCAGAGACTGCGCATGATTAAGGCGCGGATCGCAGGCGCTCTCATAACGGGTAGCCAAGTCGTCGTGCGAAATCTGCTCGCCCCCGCCAACACATTCGGTAACGTCGTCGCCAGTGAGTTCAATGTGAATTCCTCCTGGGTGCGTGCCCAATGACTTGTGGACTTCAAAAAAGCCCTTCACCTCATCTAGCACATCCTCAAATCTTCGAGTCTTATAACCCGACGGAGCCTCGTACGTATTGCCGTGCATAGGATCGCACACCCACAGGACTTGAGACCCCGACTTCTGCACGCCTTCAACGAGGGCGGGAAGCGCCTCGCGGATCTTGGCCGCTCCCATACGAGTGATAAATGTGAGACGACCAGGCTCACGATCCGGATCCAATTTGTCGATGAGCGCAAGCGCATCAGCAACGGTGGACTTTGGCCCGAGTTTTACCCCGATTGGGTTCCGTACCTTTGCCGCAAACTCCACATGCGCTCCGTCGAGCTGACGGGTGCGTTCTCCGATCCAGATGAAGTGCGCCGAAACGTCATAGGGAGTATCAGTTCGCGAATCAATGCGAGTGAGCGCCTTCTCGTACTCCAGAATCAAAGCTTCATGACTGGAAAAAAAATCGACAGTTTTAAATGCGGCAGGATCGACGCCGGCCGAACACATGAATTCCAAGGCACGTCCAATTTCCTTCGCCATATCCTCATAGCGCTCACCAACCGAGGAGTCACGAATGAATCCTTTGTTCCACTCGTGCACCTGGCGAAGATCTGCAAAGCCGCCTTGTGTGAAGGCGCGAACAAGATTCAAGGTGGATGCCGAAGTGTGGTAGACCTTCAAGAGACGCTGCGGATCTGGCGTTCGGGCCGCTAGCGTGAATTCCAGATCATTGACGGCATCGCCGCGATAGGCAGGAAGCGTGACCTCGCCACGAGTCTCAGTGTCATTGGAACGGGGTTTCGCAAACTGACCCGCCATGCGGCCGACCTTTATGACCGGCAGGCTCGAGTAATACTGGAGAACCGCGGCCATCTGCAAAATAGTCTTGATGCGATTTCGAATCGAATCCGCCGTCGCCGCCGCGAAAGTCTCGGCGCAATCCCCTCCTTGCAACCAGAAAGCTTTGCCAGCGGCTGCATCAGCGATACGCGCCTTCAAGTTATCGCATTCACCGGCAAACACCAGAGGAGGGAAGGACTTGAGTTCTGCAACGGCGGCACGAATTGGTTCGCCTTCGGGGCCACCGGGCCAATTCGGCTGCTGGGCGGCCACTAAGCCGGGGGTGAAAAGCGAATCTAGTTTTGTCATAGTGTCCTAGTCTAAACAATTATCTGCAGCTCACGTGCCATGATAAAAAATGTCCAGCCCCGACGGATAAGTGAAGTGAGCGATTAGCCGAAGAAAATCTGCGCCTCTTCATAAAAGGACGGGTCAACAGTTTTGAGACTAGCGGTGGCGGATTCCAGCGGGACGCGCACAATATTGGTCCCGTGCAAAGCCACCATCTTGCCCCAGTCCCCTTCATGGGCGGCCGTAATAGCGTGCAGGCCAAAGCGTGTAGCCAGGACGCGATCAAATGCGGTGGGAGTTCCACCCCGCTGAATATGACCTAAAACCGTATTTCGCGCCTCTTTTCCAGTACGGGCTTCAATTTCAGTTGCCAGCCACTCGCCGATACCCGAAAGTTTGACGTGTCCAAAGGCATCAAGAGTCTGATCCTTCGTCACCATATCTCCAGTTTGTGGCATCGCTCCTTCGGCAACAACGATGATCGGCGAATAGTTCACTTCAAAACGCGACTCCACCCAACGGCAGACTTGCTCAATAGAAAAGGGTTGTTCCGGAATCAAAATGCAGGTCGCACCCCCAGCAAGACCAGAATGCAAAGCAATCCAGCCGGCGTGACGACCCATGACTTCTACAACCAACGCCCGGTGATGAGATTCGGCAGTCGTGTGAAGTCGATCGATCGCCTCAACGGCGGTATTAACCGCAGTATCAAATCCAAAGGTGTAGTCGGTGTTATTGAGATCGTTATCAATCGTCTTTGGTACACCGATGACTTTGACTCCTAGGGCATTCAACTTTGTCGCAACACCCAACGTGTCTTCTCCCCCAATCGCAATCAATGCATCAACTCCAGCGGCTGCCAGATTTTCTTTGATTCGCTCGATTCCGTTTTCAATTTTGAACGGATTGGTGCGAGAGGAACCCAAAATGGTTCCGCCACGTGGCAGAATTCCGCGGGTTGAAGCGATGTCCAACGGCATTGTCAAACCTTCGAGCGGCCCCTTCCATCCATCGCGATAGCCGACAAACTCGTGACCGTACTCTTTGACGCCTTTGCGGACTACGGCTCGAATTACCGCATTAAGTCCCGGACAATCTCCACCACCTGTAAGAACACCTATACGCATCGCAACACTCCTACACTAATTTATGAGAAAATGGGACAGTTACCGCCCAATTATGCGTCCACGCTGACAGAACGCAGTCTATCCGACCGTGCGGAATTTGCTGAATATTTGAGCGTGCGCAGGCCAGGCACTTAGGCGGTTACTCGTACGCCTTTACCTACAACAACGATTCCACTCGGTGAGATAGTAAATCGCGCCAAATCGCGCTCGCGATCAACTCCGATTTGTGCACCCGGTTCAACGATGACGTTCTTATCCAGAATCGCCCCACGTACAACCGCGCGATCGCCAATTTTCACAGAAGGCATCAATACTGAACCATCAACGAAAGCGCCGCTTGAAACGACTACATCATATGAAGCCACGGTGCGGTTGAGATGTCCTCCCGCAATGATGGTGCCGGCTCCCACGATCGAATCTTGCGCAAAGCCGCCTTCACTAAATTTTGCTGGAGGCAAAGATGGAGGATTTGTCAGCAGCGGCCAATCGCGGTTGTAGAGATTGAATATCGGATGGACTGAGACCAAGTCCATATGGGCATCAAAATATGCATCAATTGAACCAACATCTCGCCAGTAACCTCGATCTCGCTCTGTTTCACCAGGCACAACATTGTTGGCAAAGTCATAAACTTTTGCTGAACCTTCTTTAGTAAGCATCGGAATAATATTGCCGCCAAGATCATGACGGCTTTCCAAATCTTCCGAATCCAAGATAAGCGACTCTTCTAATACATCGCGCCGGAAAATGTAGTTTCCCATCGAGACAAGACAGAGATCAGGAAATCCGGGCATCGCAGGAGGGTCTGATGGTTTCTCATGAAATGCTTTGATAGTCACTCCATCGGGCGCAAGTTCAATTACTCCAAACTCACTTGCCTCAGATCGTGGAACACGGATTGCCGCAACGGTCACACCAGCACCCGTTCTCAGGTGATGGTCAAACATCTGGTCTGGATCCATTCGATATACGTGATCAGCGCCAAATACCAAAATGTGTTTGGGATTTTCGTCCTGAATTAGATTGAAGTTTTGCAAGATCGCATCAGCACTTCCGGTATACCAACGTGGTCCGAGCCGCTGTTGAGCAGGGACCGGAGTAATGAAGTTTCCTAACAGAGTTGACATTCTCCAGGTTGTCGTGATGTGACGATCAAGTGAGTGCGATTTATATTGAGTTAGAACCGCAATTTTCAGCATTTGGGCATTCACTAAATTCGAGAGGACGAAATCTACGAGTCGGTATGAGCCCCCGAAAGGAACAGCGGGCTTTGCTCGATCAGCCGTGAGGGGCATCAATCGTTTGCCCTCTCCACCCGCGAGAACTATCGAAAGTGGAACCTCACGTCGCAACATGGCGCAACAATATACTTCTCTCTGTAAGCGGGGAAGTTAGTACGTTTTCGCGTGGCGATAGATAAGGTGACATCGTTGGAAATCGACCTAAATGAGCATCCTTGAGGAGCAACTGTGACTGCAATTAAAGTTGGAATGGTCACAAAGGAATGGCCCCCGCAGGTATATGGCGGCGCCGGAGTACACGTAGTCCAACTCGCGGAAGCACTGCAAAAAATATCCGAAATTGAACTCTCCGTACATTGCTTCGGAGGCGAGCGAACTGATGCAAATGGCTACTCGACCCCGATAGATTTCCTGGGGGCAAATCCTGCGGTGCAAGCTTTGGCCACGAACTTAGTTATGGCAGCGGAGTTAGGCGAAGTCCACTTAGTCCACTCCCATACCTGGTATGCCAATATGGCCGGTCATATGGCAGGACTGCTTCACGGTATTCCGCATGTCATGAGCGCACATTCGTTAGAACCGTTGCGGCCGTGGAAATCAGAACAATTGGGTGGCGGATATCGACTCTCCTCTTGGATCGAAAGAACTGCGGTCGAAAGTGCATCCGCAATCATTGCGGTGAGTGAAGGCATGCGGGCCGATGTTTTGGATGCTTACCCAAGTGTTGATCCTGAACGAGTCGTGACTATCCGCAACGGTGTGGATACCGACAAGTTTGCTCCTAATCGCAACCCAGCGGTGTTAGGAAAGTATGGAATTTCGGGAAGATATGCAATTTATGTCGGACGAATCACTCGTCAGAAAGGCTTGGCTCACCTACTTCGAGCCTGGAAGGATGTCCCTGCCGAATACGGCTTGGTGCTTGCGGCGGGCAGTCCAGATGAACCACGCATTGGCCAAGAAATCGCTGACCTGATTGCCGAACTCCAGGAGTCCCGATCCAACATTTGGTGGATTCAGGAGATGCTTGCGCATGATGAACTCACCGCGGTCCTCACGCAATCTGACCTTTTTCTCTGTCCCTCAATCTATGAGCCATTGGGTATCGTCAACTTAGAGGCGATGGGCTGCGCAACTGCGGTACTTGCATCCAAAGTGGGCGGAATTCCCGAAGTAGTTGCAAATAAAGTCACTGGTGAACTTGTTGAATATTCACTTGATAGCGCAGAGTTTGAAACAGCATTTGCGCGATCAATTTCGCGATTGATGGCTCAACCTGATCTGCTTGCTTCGTATGGCGACGCAGGACGTGCGCGGGCAAGGGATGAATTTGGATGGGATGCAGTCGCAGAAAAGACTCTCGCACTTTATAAAAAAGTACTTAAAGTTCGATGAATATTATTGCGCAACATGTCGCGTAGAAGTTGGTTGTTCTTTCTCTTGCTTGGGTTTATCTGGGGAATTCCGTACCTACTTATTCGCGTTGCAGTGGAAGAGTTCACACCTGCCACTTTGGTCTTTCTCCGCTTGTGCATAGGTGCTCTTATCTTGATGCCGATCGCAATCCACCGAAAAACGCTCACCGTTCCACGCACAGCATACAAATTCATCGCGCTTTATTCAGTTTTGGAAATTATCGGACCTTGGTTTCTCATTACAAATGCCGAAAGAAATCTCACCTCTGGATTAACTGGTTTACTCTTGGCAACCGTCCCCATCTGGTCGGTGATTTTCACCTCTGTTGCCGGCGACAAAACGGTTTGGCATAGAACACGACTACTCGGCTTAATTGTTGGTTTCATCGGTGTCGTAAGTCTGGTTGGTCTAGAGAGTCTGACTGGCCATAGCGCACCCTGGGCAATTGGTTCGGTGCTACTTTCCTCCGTTGGGTACGCATATGCAGTGATAATGATTCGAAAGAAGTTGCCCGAAGTGAGTGGAATCGCCATAAATGCGATTGCGTTGGTAATAAGTGCAATCGTCTACGCACCTTTCGCACTTCAACAGTGGCCGACGCACAATGTTTCGGCAAAAAGTATTTGGGCAGTTGTTGGACTCGGCGCACTGTGCACGGCCCTCGCCTTTATTCTGTTCTTCGAGATAATGTACGAGATTGGTCCGGCGCGTACCTCATTCATAACTTATTTAAATACTGGCTTTGCGGTCGTCCTCGGGGTCCTCATTCTTGGCGAACCCGTTACGGTTGGCATTGTCATCGGACTACCGCTCGTGCTCGTCGGGTCATACTTTGCGACCCGACGTTCGTCGGCTATCTAAAATTCATTAGATTAGGTAAGCGGGCTAAAGGCTGGCGTTTGCAAAGAACTCTTGTTCTGCTTGAGAGGCAGCTTTCACAGAAATTGCTTGCTCATAGGCGTAAATCGCCTTATCCGGCAAGCCTATTTCAACATAAACGCGAGCTACTTCGCCCCAGTAAATCGCTAATTCTTTCGATGGCGCCATGTCACTCATATGCGAAATTGCGTTCTCCAATTGCGCCTTGGACTCTTCTACCCGACCAAGTCGGAAAAGTACTTTCGCTTCCTGCGAGTACAGGCTGGCTTTTGGTCCCGGAATTCCTTTTGGCAATTCTGCCAATCCTTGTTGAACGTAGGCAAGGGCCTTGTCCATATTGCCTTCGCGGAATGCAACTTCTGAAAGAGTGATGCATGTATAGGCGGCGTGACCGGGATTGTTCTGTGCGGTTAAATCGAGATACGCCGACTCTGCTAGATCTTTAATGAGTGTGTAATTTGGATTCGGAAGGTCGAGCATGATCTTTGCCGCGTTGTCATTGAGAATCGGCAAGACTTGATGCAGTTCTGCAATCTTGGACCAGTGCACTGCCTGCGTTATTTGGCTTAGCGCAAGTGTCAGATCCCCCCGACTCTCGGCTAGGACAGAGGACTGCCAATAGGACTGAACCATAGCTTTCGGGGATCTACATTTCTCGGCGAGTTGTAAGGCACGCGTGACAATCTCACCTGCCCGCGCTGTATCACCGCGATGAAAATGACAATTGCCGAGCTGGCACAGAAGTTCAACAACTTCATTGTCAGGCCAACGAGAGGAGTAATTGCGCAAAAACTCTTCGCCACGTTGTACGCCCATGCCTAAATTTCCCGATCTAAAACAGACCCGAACTATTTCATTGCCAATTCGGGCAAGCACATCCGGCTCAGCGTGAAAGTTATCTTTAAAAAGTATTTCCAACTTGTCTAGCACTCCGTCAAATGAACCTTGGCGCGCCTTCACTTGCAATAAAACTACCGAGGCGGCAAGTACGAAACTATGCTGTACCCCGCGAGATGAGAGCACCCGCTCTGCGTACTCTTTTGCAATCTCGAGATCACCTGAACTCAACGCTACTTTGGCGGTGTTCAGGTTCAGAGAAATTTCCTGCATGCTTGAGTCGACGAGCAACTCATCTGATGAAACTCCCAATCGATCCGATAATTTGATGACTAGATCCAACTTTGGCTTTCGTTTGCCTGCTTCCAGCAACGAAATGTAACTCGATGCTGCTATACCTTCAGCGAGCTCGGCTTGGGTGTATCCGGCTCTCTCGCGAAGTTCTCTGAGTCGCTTTCCGAATTCCATATATCTACCCTCTCAAAGGATCTTGCTAATCGTTGAATCTTCGGATACTTTACTATCACTCTTTACAAATAGTAAAGACCATTTGGAGGATATTGTGAAGTTGATTGCAATCACCCTGACCGCACTTTTCTTAACCACCACCGTGGTTCCTGCAGAAGCGGCTTCGAAGTCAAAAACTTCAGTGTCATACACCCTGCTTGCGAGCATCCCTGGACTCAACGGCTGCTGCTAATTTCGGTCTTCCCCATCCGAGATTTCGCTGAGTGAGTTACCAGTTCTACCGAGAGACAGAGGTTTAGATATGGTGCACGTGCGGACAATCCCGACAAGCATCGCTTCGGGAATGAGAAGGCCGACAAAGAGGTCGGCTTTTTCTTTTGCAAGCGTCGCCGTGCTGACAGTCCTAACCATCGCAATCGGCGCAACCTTTGCTCCAGTTGGAAATGCAGCCGGAGGTCATTTCTCGCAAAATCAAGTAAATTCCTACGTGCAAACTGTTGCCACCCAAATTGAACTAAGCAATGCTCGTAGTCTAAATTTCCTCTCCTCAACTGAGTCAAAACTCTACTGCCACCCAACCGTTTATGGGCAAGGTGTTCGCAATGGCAACGAGGGTCTGTATGTATGGATAACGTGCAATGCCATGCAGAAGTTAGAACTTCGTACCTTGAAAAACTCAACATCCACGTGTTCTGGATTTTCGGCGCCGTTGTGGGTCGAGGCCGGTAATGAGAAAGTTTCCTACCGTGCAATATCAAGTGGATCTGAGTACATCTCGTACCGATCTTCCGCGCCAAGTGAGGTGCAAAAAGCCCTCGATGCGACTTACATTCAATTCTTTGGCGTTAAATTTCACGCACCTGCGAGTAGTGAAATAAAGAGCAGGACCACACCAAAATTTGCCGCGCTCACATCCTGCAGGTAGAACACTCCCCGTCTAATTCTCGCCGAACCCTAATTTCTCCAGAAGTTTTGGATCGCGTTGCCAATCTTTAGACACTTTTATGTGCAACCCTAAGTACACGCGCGAATTCAGAATTCTCTCTATGTCAACTCTTGCGCGGATCCCAACGTCTTTCAATCTCTCCCCTTGATGTCCGAGAAGTATTGCTCTTTGGGTGTCACGTTCTACGTGAATCGTGGCGTGAATATCGTAAAACTTCTGCGGACCCTTCTGCGGGCGCTCTGACATTTCATCAATGGTCACAGTGATTGAGTGAGGAAGTTCTTCTCGGGCATCCCGCAGCGCAGCTTCGCGAATAAGTTCGCATATCCACTGTTCGCTCCCTTGATCGCTCACTGTGGTCGAGGGGTAAAATTCGGGACCGGGTGGTAGAAGTCGACCAATCAGATCTCGAAGTAACTCGACTTGATCGTGAATTGCGGCGGAGACGGGAATAATCTCATCCCACGAAAAATCTTTTGCCAGCGCCACAATTCCTGACAGCCGAACTGCTAGATCTCCCTTTCCCACGAGATCGGTCTTTGTTATGACCGCTATCTTTTTCGCTCTTGGGTGCTTGCTAATTTCTTGAATAATAAATTCATCACCGGCTCGCGATTCTTCATCAGCAGGCAAACAGAGCACGATGACATCTACTGAATCCAGGCTTTGTCCGGCGACCATATTCAATCGGTTGCCCAACAAGGTTTTAGGCTTATGAATACCTGGTGTGTCAACCAGGATGGCCTGAAAATCGGTAGCGTTGACTATTCCCCTGATCGCTTTTCTCGTTGTGTTGGGGTGCGGCGAGGTAATCGCAATTTTGGAACCCACTAAAGCATTTACCAACGTAGATTTACCGACATTGGGCCTGCCGACGATTGCCACGAACCCCGATCGAAATATATTCACGGGGCCAGTCTCTCACTTGAAAGTAGAAATGAACTCCACGGCATCTGTAACTGAGGTGACGATCTCGGCGGCCCGTTCACCGATAAGGCGATGGCAGCCTTCACTTGTCGGCGACGTGATGGGTCCAGGAATTGCCATCACCGGTCGAAATATCTCGGCAGCATCTCGCGCGGTGCGAAGTGAGCCGCTTCTAAAGGCTGCTTCCACGACCAACGTTGAACGAGAGATCGCTGCTATCAGGCGATTGCGAGTAAGAAAGCGAGCTGGAATCGCCGAAACAGTTGGCATGACTTCCGAAATAAGAGCGCCGGATTCGCACAGTTCTGCAAAGAGTCGTGCATGGCCCGCGGGGTAATTCACGTTTATTCCGCACGCCAACACCGCAATGCTGACGCCTTCTGCAATGAGAGCTCCCCGATGCGCTGCTGCATCTATTCCATAGGCGCCGCCACTGATGATCGTCCAATCACGATCTGCGAATCCCGCGGCAAATTCACCTGCAATTCGAACTCCGTAGTTTGTCGGATTTCGCGTGCCTACGATTGCCAAGGATTGCGTCGTGAGTGCCTGCGCGTTTCCTTTAACAATGAGTCCATGCGGCGGTGCAACGAGATCATTCAAACCCATGGGCCAAAGAGGGTCTTCCTTGGTGATGAAGATTGCTGCGGCCCCTTCTATTTCACGAATCAGCGTTGATGGATCAAGTGTGCACATACGCGCGACCGCCTTTTCGTACTTCGTCGGGTCGTATGTCTGCCTCTTGGCTTTGCGAATGACTTCCTGCGCACCGAATGTTTTGACTTCACTCGCCCAAAAAGGGCTCCCGCCTTCTACCGCCGCAAAGAGGACCAACTGAGATTCAAAGAGATTCATAAAGTTGAGCCCTCACGCAATCGAAGCGCGGTACGTATATCGCCTAAGGTGGGAATCGGATGAAGTGCCAAATCGGCCAGACTCCAAGCAATGCGCATGACTTTGTGCAGCCCTCGACCAGTTAATCGCTCGGCATCAAGTTCGGTATGTAGGAAACTTATTGCCGATTTTTCGCACACATATTTCTTTTGCAAGGCTCGACTTGGAATCTGGGCGTTGAGAGACCATGGCTCATGATTAAACCGATGGGCCGCCACTGAACGAGCCTTGCTCACTCGCTCCGCGATGGTCGCGCTGGAATCGCCATACTCTGATTTCACTAATTCAAGCCGACTCAGTGGCTCAACTTCAACACGCAAGTCGATTCGGTCCATAAGTGGCCCCGATAATTTGCCCAAGTAGCGTCGTACTTGCAACGAACTGCAGGTACAGCCGCGCCCCCTGCCCGAGAACTTTCCGCACGGGCAAGGATTGGCAGCAAGTATCAAAATGAATTGGGCTGGGTATGAAACGCTCCCGATTGAGCGAGCAATTGAAATCGATCCCGCTTCCAGGGGCTGGCGAAGGGCGTCTAAAACACCCGCGCCACACTCGGGGGCTTCGTCGATGAACAACACCCCTCGGTGGGCGAGCGAGCATGCCCCCGGGCGAATCGTGGAGCTGCCTCCGCCCACCATTGCGACACGCGTTGCGGTGTGGTGTGGCGCTACAAATGGTGCAACTGAAGAAAGTGGTGAGCGATTGTTGTGACTGCGCGAAAGTGAATGAACTGCGCTAACTTCCAAGACTTCCGCGCGACTCAATCGCGGCAGGATTCCGGGCAACCTCTGCGCGATCATGGTTTTACCTGCACCTGGCGGACCGATCAACAGCAAGTGATGTCCGCCCACCGCGGAAACTTCTGCGGCAAGTCTGGCGTGTGGTTGCCCAGCAACGTCACTAAAATCAAAACCTTCATCTTCTGGCGCATACTCACATTCAAGATTTTCATTGCGCAGGCTCTCGCCAGTACGCAACCACATTAGAACTTCGCGAAGATGCCCCACCGATATAATTTTCATCTCTGTCATCAACTCTGCCTCTAGACGGTTTGCCAACGGCACCACTGCGACCGTTATTCCACACTTATACGCGGCAATCAAAGAAGGCAATACTCCGCGCACTCCTTGAACTCGTCCATCAAGGGAAAGTTCGCCAATAAAAAGAGTCTTGTTTAATCTCCCCTCTGGAATGCCCCCATGGGCACTCAGAAGAGCGATGGCGATCGGCAGATCAAAACCCGATCCGCTTTTTGGTAACCATGCTGGCGAGAGTGAAACTGTGACTTTCTTATTCGGCCATATTTCGCCACTGTTCACCAGAGCCGATCGCACGCGATCTTTTGATTCGGTGAGGGCCGTGTCTGGAAGTCCTAGCAGGGTATAGCCCGGCAATCCGTCCGCGATATCGACTTCGACGCTGACCAACTGTCCATCAAGACCCAGCAGCGCTATGCCAAGACACTGGCCTAGCATGTTGCCATTGCTGTCTTCATAGAACCGCTTCTCGGTATTCAACGTTGGCCTGCCCGGTTGGTGAGATGAGCACTGCCGCACAGTCGATTGTGAACGGTTCTCCGAAAGCGTGATTAATAGCCAACCACGCAAGAGATAGACGTTGCAGTCGATACGCCTTTTCGCGCGAGATCGCTTCGAATGGATGACCAAATGCAAGTGAGCGCCGCGTCTTCACTTCGACAAATGCATACCTTCCACTCAGGTGTTGAGCGATGATGTCTACTTCGCCTTCCCTGATCCTCCAATTTCGATCCACAATCAAAATATGACGCCCGAGTAGGTAGTCGACCACCGTCTGCTCGCCAAAGGCACCGAGCGTTTTGTTGCTTAATTTGATTCGCGCTGCTTCACTCATAGTGCGTCAGGGTAAAAGTGAGCACTGACTTCGAAACAGGACGCTAAAGGACGTGTGCTCTATTCGGTGATGTTGATAATCGTCGCGACATTTGCAAAAGATCGTCGGTGCAACTGACTAGGGCCGAATTCGCGGATTGCATTCATATGTTGAAGCGTCGAATAACCTTTATGCTTTGCGAATCCGTACTGCGGATGCACAGAGTCCACAGTGCGCATAATTCGATCTCGCGTCACTTTGGCCAGAATCGACGCAGCGCTGATGCAATGTACAACTTGATCGCCCTTCCACACTCCGAGTGAAGGAATTGCCAGCCCGGGGACGGCGTAGCCATCGGTGAGCACAAACCTAGGAGCGAGAGCCAGCCCCAATACAGCGCGTCGCATCCCGTCGATATTGGCGGCATGCACGCCGCGTTCGTCGATCTCGTTAGGTGATATTTCAACAATGCAATGAGCTAATGACTCCTCGATAACAATGTCGAATAAGGATTCGCGTTCGACTTCTCTAATCTCCTTGGAATCTTTGACACGCGCTAGCGCGGGTGAAAATGGGTCTCGTAGTATCACCGCAGCGACAACCAGGGGTCCTGCACAAGCACCTCTGCCCGCTTCGTCTACTCCTGCCAATGGAAAAAGTTCTGCGTGGTGGAGGATCTGTTCAATCTCCATAATCGACACATCCGCAAGGAAGCAGAATGGAGTTATTTCAGAGCGTCAACATGGCGAATTAGCTTGGCGTTCTTCAGCGGCCATATCACCGCAACAACTCGCCCGACTATTTTATCTGTCGGCACCATACCTTTGTTGATGTCATCGGTGTGATACCGAGAATCTGCACTTGCAGCGCGATGGTCTCCCATTACCCAAATTTTCCCAGCGGGCACGGTGACATCGAAATTCATATCGCTCGGGACGTCGCCTTTATAAATGTACGGTTCTTTGAGCGGCTTTCCATTTACCGTAATCTTCTTATTGTTATCACAACAGACCACGTGGTCTCCTGCAACTCCAATTACGCGCTTAACAAGATGCTGTTTCGCCGGGTTGGGAAGAATACCGACCGCAATCAAACCCTCTTTGATTTTCGCAATCACGACTTGCGAATCAGAAGTGTCAGGCTCGGAAAGCCACTTATCGGGATCACGAAACACCACGATATCTCCGCGTCTAATCGATTTGGAGATGAAAGGAACTTTATTAACGGCTACCCGGTCCTTAACTTGCAAGGTGTTTTCCATGGAGCCCGAGGGAATATAGAAAAACTGGATAAGAAAACTTTTGATGATAAGTGAGACTAATAAGGCGAAAAATATCAGCGCTGGAAATTCCCGAAGGACCGAGCCCTTGCGTCTCATTGAAGAAGTTACGCCTGCTCGACGTCTACTTCAGCCTCCACTGCCGCGGCAACGACTTCCGCAACTTCTACTGGAGCAACCTTGGGAGCAGATTGTGCCGCCTCCTGCGCCCCGCGCTTCTCACGAATCTTGGCCGCCTTACCTCGCAGATCGCGGAGGTAGTACAACTTGGCGCGTCGCACATCGCCCTGACGCACTACTTCGATTTTCTCAATCACTGGAGTATGGACTGGGAAGGTACGTTCCACGCCGACCCCGTAAGAAACCTTGCGAATGGTAAAAGTCTCGCGAACCCCATCGCCCTGACGACGGATGACAATTCCCTGGAAAACCTGGATACGGCTCTTGCTGCCCTCAATGACTCGGACGTGAACTTTGAGTTCATCTCCGGCGCGGAAGGTTGGGATATCCGAGCGAAGGGAAGCAGCGTCTACCGCATCAAGAACGTTCATTGTGGATCCTCATTTTCATGTCAACTAATGCAAGTGCAAGTGGCGTAAGGCGCCTATCCTGCCATATTTGGGGCCGATACCCTAAATCGAGCCGACCCTGGGTTCAACTACAGAATGGCTAACCCGTTGACTGCCACCGCCAGGGCCGGATAGAGGCTGGGGCCGGCACAGACCGTAATGTCATTTACCGGATTGATCCTAAATAGCGCTCCAGCCTCGCTGGCGACCAACGAGGAAGCCGCGTAATCCCATTCAAATAGGCCAGATTCAAAATAGCCGTCAAAGGCTCCCGTGGCCACGTAGCAAACGTCCACGGCGGAAGAACCCATCCTGCGAAGATCGCGAATTTGGGGCAGCAACTCGGAAATCACTCGACCCTGTTCTACGCGCTTACGTACGTCGTAGGAGAACCCAGTCCCGACGAGCGCCTTGTCCAGAGTGACCGGATCGTTGCAGTAAATCCGCTTTCCGTTAAAGAAGGATCCGCCGCCGCGCACCGCCGTCCACGTCGAATATATTGTGGGCGCGTGCACGATTCCGACAAGTGAGCCCATGTCATCCCTAGCCCCGATGCTGACATTCCAACCTGGAAGTCCATACAAGTAATTAACGGTCCCATCGATCGGGTCTATCACCCACGTGATTCCCGACTTGCTGGGACGCGCGGCTCCTTCTTCGCCCACAATGCCGTCATCGGGCCGGGCGGTGAGAATGGAATCCACAATGAATTTCTCACTAATTCGATCCATCTGCGTGGCAATGTCTATCGCAGTGGACTTAGCAGAAATCTCAAATGTCGCCGGCCGATCCATCAACATCACGCCAGCTTTTAGGGCGATTCTAGTTGCCAATTCGAGAAGAGAATTCGGATCCTGTTGCTCGGGCATAGCAGAATCCTAATAGAAAGATTCGATCGATAACTCTTGTGGTCGGGCAAATATCCGACCATTCTGCTCACTTGACCGATTCTCGAGGATCAATCCATTACGCTCATCGATGTGACCGAGCTTCGATTGAATGGTAAGACCCCTGATGGTGCGAATTTGAGTTTAGTTGACCACGAGGGTCAAGAATATTTTTTACGAATAAGCGACACCTTGCGCGCGACAGTGAATCAGCCACGATTAGTGCCTGTTAATGTGGAGGAAAATAGTTCGCTTACGGTCAAGGAAATTCAAGCGCGTCTTCGTTCAGGGGAATCCATTGAAAACCTCGCGCGCGAATCACAGTGGAGTCTGGAAAAGGTTGAACGATTTGCAGGACCAATTTTACAAGAAAGAAGTTACGTAATTGGCTTGGCTCAAGATGTAGTAGTTCGCAAGGAGAGCGGTCATGAACCGATTAACTTCGCTGAGATTGTTGAATCCCGACTCGCTCCTCGGCAAGTCGATATGGATGACGTGGAGTGGAATTGCTGGAGACTTGAAGACGGATCATGGCTTATTCGAATCGGCTACCCGAACCGAGAAGGTCGGGGCATTGCGGAGTGGAATTTCGATATGAACCGACGCTCGTTATCCGCCCTCGATGATGCTGCTCGCTGGATCATTGGAGAACCTGCCGAGAGTCGCGAACGTCCAGTAAGTGAACATGGTCTCGTCTACGGAAATCATCCAGCTGGACGTCTCACCGAGTCGCGGTCGAACTTTGAAGTGCACGAGCCTCCTCGCTTAGTTTCAATTCGTGAACTGCCGGATGCAGAGGCGGCCCAAGATGGTGTGATTGCACGCGCGAAAGTCCCTTCCTGGGATGAAATCATGTTCGGTGGCAGCAAGCCGCGCGACGAAAATCCCGATTCAGGCAATTAACCTTCAATAACATCCATGAGTAGTGGAACAAATCTTTCGCTCTCAGTTTGAGCGCCGTGATGCCCAATCATCATTGATTCTAGATTTTCTCGGGCTGCATCGATCAAAACCATGTCACCGCTAGAAATGGCGATGATGTCCCCCATTCGATCTTGCGCATCGCGAGTGAGCGTACCGCCAAATAGCCCGCCAGTTTCTGCCTGATTCTTTGTCAGCACCGTTGCCCGCTCACCAAGAAATTCCCTCCAGCTGGCAGCAATGTCGTCTGGTCCAGAACCTTGCACGTGCATGTCGTCTAGATAAATATGTCGGGCGCGCGGCTCTCCTGCAATTGTTGCAACGCCTTCAAGCAGCGAATTTCCTTTACCGATAACAATTTTTTCACCAGCATTGACCATTCCATGATCAGAGGTAACCCAGAACCGAGTACCGCGCGGTAAAGAGTTGCGCAACGAATCAACCACATGGTCCACATGGGATAGCGCTAGAAGCCATTTCTCAGATCCAACTCCGTCACTGTGTCCGGCCACATCCAGCTCGTTTACATATACATAAGTAAATGCTGGCGATTTACTCAGTGATGCGCGGGCCATTTCGACCATGTCAGGCAGGACATTTGCGCCAAGATACTTCGCGCCACGAAATGCTGCCTTAGTAAATCCCGTGGATTCGTATCGCTTGGCAGCAACATGAGAAACATTAATGCCGATTAGTGCGGCACGTTCAAAAAGTGTTGGAACGGATTGCCAGTTAACGGGATCTACTCGCTCGTCCCACTTCAGGGAATTCAAAACTCTGCCACCACTTCGTGGGACCCTTACTGTGTATCCGAGCATTCCATGTACTCCTGGATGCTCCCCCGTCATCAAAGTGGTGAGACTCGTTGCAGTTGTAGATGGGAATGCGGTCTCTACATCATCCATTCGGGTCATACTCGATAACGTCGGCGCATGGTCTGAATACTTGGCTAATGAATCACGACCTAAGCCATCAATTAGTAAAAGACATTCCCGGCCATGGGGTGAAATTCCGAATTTCATTCTCTGCCGTGAGTCTTCCAACCCGAGACCCGCGAAGATTGACGGAGTCAGGTCTGCCAAGTGCACGATGCAATCCTCTCATCAAATCCACTATCGTGTGCATGTGGCAAGAAAAATCGACGACATTAAGTACTCCGATGAAGTACGCACCGCACTTGACGCAAGATCCCCCTTGGTGGCACTGGAATCAACAATTATTAGCCACGGATTGCCACGACCACAGAACTTGAAAGTGGCGCAAGAGGTCGAAGCGATCGTCCGTTCGCGAGGCGCGACTCCCGCAACAATTGCAATCATCGACGGCACGGTATCTATTGGTTTGGACCCCGCAGAACTAGCAGCGATAGCCAATCGAGACGACATCGTCAAAGCGTCAAGTCGAGATCTTGCAATCGCGGTTGCAAATAAAATGAGCGCCGCGACTACGGTTGCAGCCACTGCCCACTTAGCGGTCGCGGCGGGAATTCCAGTATTTGCAACGGGTGGTTTAGGTGGTGTCCACCGCGGGGCGTTCGAAACTTATGACGAGTCGGCAGATCTCACGGCTCTATCTGGATTGGATATAACGGTTGTCTGCGCAGGAGTTAAATCCATTTTAGATGTAGGGGCGACTCTTGAGCGCTTGGAGACCCTTGCAATTGCCGTCGTGGGTTACAAAACTCTTCATTTCCCAGGCTTTTACCTGACTGACTCCGGGTTTTTGCTCGAGCATTGTGTCGAGAGTGCAGATGAAATTGCGGATATCCTCGCCGCCCGATCCATTCTCAAAACAAACAATGCAGCACTTCTTGTAACAAACCCAGTATTAAACCAAATGGATCCTGCGCTGCATGAAAAAATTCTCCAAGCAGGACTCAAAGCAGTTGCTTCACAAGGGATCACCGGAAAGTCAGTGACTCCGTTCTTACTGGAATTTTTTCACTCCTCCAGCGCAGGCGAATCTCTCCGCGTCAATATAGAAATTATCAAATCCAATGCTGCCCTTGCCGCCGATATTGCGGTAGCGCGAGCAGGACGTTAGCTAATACATGAAACGTTTGCTTTGTATCGGCGACGTGATGCTGGATGTTGTAGCGATCATTAGAGACAAGATCAATTACGGTAGTGACACTCCATCGAAGATATCTACGCACGGAGGTGGAGCCGCCGGAAATGTCGCAGCTTGGGCCAAGTTAAGTGGAGCCCCAACACATATCGTGGCCCGTGTAGGAGATGACTTTGCTGGTGTCGCAGTTCTTTCTGAATTTGATTCGCAAGGAATTACACATGATCGTTCAATAATTCCCGGCGTATCTACTGGGGTGGTAGTGGTTTTAGTCGATCCCACCGGCGAGCGCACTATGTTCCCCGAGACTGGAGCTAATTCGGGACTAAAACTTGATGAACTCCCAAATTTGAAAGATTTCAGTGTGGTTTACCTTTCTGGGTACGCCCTACTGGATCCGATTTCACGTCCTGGAGTTTTAGAAATGATCTCGCGCATTAACGAAGCAGCCATCCCGATTTTCTTCGATCCCGCAACTGTCGGGGGCATGAGTGAAGTAAATATTGATGAAGTTCGAAGCTGGCTCCCCCTGATGAGTGGACTGTTTATGAATGAGGAGGAAGCCACTTTTCTGACGGGACAAACGGATGTCGCCAAAGCCCTGGATTCTCTCTTGATTTCATCTCCCCTCGCGTTGATAAAGCGTGGCTCAAACGGGGCTGTCGCACAGGTCCGAAATGGAGAGTCAATTAGCGTGCCAGCTCTTTCCACCACGGTTATCGATACCACCGGTGCGGGCGACTCGTTTGCGGGTGGTTTCATCGCGAACTGGCTGCAAGGAGGATCACTGCATGAATCTTTGATCGCTGGCTCACAAACCGCAGCCAAATGTGTTTCATTGATTGGGGCCCGCCCGCACGTCACTCCCGCACTTTGAAGGATTGACTTGGCATAATCGCCGCCATGGCATCGAATACATCAGGAACAAAGTCACCAAAAGGAAAAAAGTCCGTCGGGCCCAAGCCGGGTGAATTTCCCGGCAAAATCATCGACATTGATGTTTCCTCTGAAATGGCGGGCTCATTTCTGGAGTACGCCTATTCGGTGATTTACTCGCGCGCCCTGCCTGATGCCCGTGACGGATTAAAACCCGTCCACCGCCGCATCTTGCATCAGATGGCGGATATGGGACTTCGCCCTGAAAAGGGGCACGTTAAGAGTGCGCGAGTCGTCGGTGAGGTCATGGGTAAATTACATCCACACGGCGACACCGCGATCTATGACGCCTTAGTGCGCATGGCTCAATCCTTCTCGATGCGGTTGCCACTTATCGATGGACACGGAAATTTCGGCTCACTCGATTCTGGCCCAGCGGCGATGCGCTACACCGAAGCCCGTCTGGCTCAATCTGCGATGGCTATGGTTGCCGAAGCCGATGAAAACACCGTGGACTTCAGCCCCAATTACGATGGACAGATCCTCGAACCGCTCGTCTTGCCCGCGGCATACCCCAACTTACTAGTCAACGGCGGTTCCGGTATTGCAGTTGGCATGGCCACCAACATGGCACCTCATAATTTGGGAGAAGTTATTGCCGCAACGAAGTTCCTAATCGAGAATCCTGGCGCATCGCTCAAACAACTTATGAAATATATCCCCGGTCCAGACTTTCCTACCGGCGGCCAATTGGTCGGATCTGAGGGTGTGCGAGAGGCATATGCAACAGGAAAGGGAAGTTTTAAGGTCCGCGCAACGGTGGAGATCACCAAAATAACCTCGCGAAAAATGGGCATCACCATCAAGGAACTTCCCTTCACAATTGGACCAGAAAAAGTGGTCGAGCGAATCGCCGATCTTGCAAAGGCGAAGAAGATCCAAGGCATTTCCGACATTATCGATCTAACTGACGGCAAGACAGGTACGAACGTCGTTATCGAACTCAAGAATGGCTTTGAACCTGAACAAGTCCTCGAGCAGTTGTACAAACTAACTCCGATGGAAGATGCCTTCTCGATCAACGCAGTTGCGCTCGTGAACGGCAGACCTCAAACTCTCGGATTGAAAGAACTTCTGCAGGTTTTTATTTCTCACCGCATCGAAGTGGTACGTCGCAGATCTGAATTTCGAAAAGCAAAGGCAAACGCGCGCCTCACTTTGGTTGATGGACTCCTTAAAGCAATTATTGATATAGACAAAGTAATCAAGATCATCAGAAACAGCGATGATGCAGCAATTGCCAAAGAGGTGTTAATGAAGAATTTCAAACTCAACGACGAGCAAGCGACATATATCCTCGACATGCCCCTTCGCCGCTTGACCAAGATGTCCAAACTCGAGCTTGAGAGTGAGCAGAAAGAACTTTCCTCCGCCATTGAGCAATTGCGGATCCTGCTTAGCAGCGAGGAGCGTATTCGAAAACAAGTTGCTGTTGAACTTGTCGCGGTTGGTAAGGCTTTTGCCACTCCGCGAAAAACTGTGATTTTGCCTGCGTCCTAAATAGGTACGTGCTCGGCGCTCAGTACAAGACAAAGATCACATCCGCTATCGGCGAGTGCTTTCAGATCGCGATGCGAAAAATCCTACTTAAGCGTCAATCCGATCACGGTCAATTTCAGCGTTGGATATAAAGTCTTTTCGTGGTGCGACTTCGTTTCCCATCAAAAGTTCAAACATGGCATCTGCTCCAGCAGCGTCCGTAACGGTGACGCGACGAAGAGTACGGTGATCGGGATCCATCGTCGTCTCACGCAATTGATCTGCGTCCATCTCTCCTAGACCCTTGTAACGCTGCAAAGGTTCTTTCCACTTCTTGCCCGCCTTGGTGAGATTAGCGAGGACTTTGTGCATCTCTTCATCCGAGTATGTGTAGTAGAAGTCGCCCTTCTTGCCGCCCGATCCGGTGGCTTCAATTCGATGCAAGGGGGGAATCGCAGCAAAAACGCGACCTGCATCAATTAACGGGCGCATGTAGCGATACAACAGAGTGAGTAGAAGGCAGCGGATGTGAGCTCCGTCGACATCTGCATCAGACATCAAAATTATTCTTCCGTATCGCGCATCATCGAGTTCGAATGACCTGCCAGAACCAGCCCCAATCACTTGAATTATTGATGCGCACTCGGTGTTGTCGAGCATCTGTGAAAGTGATGCTTTTTGGACGTTTAGGATCTTGCCACGAATCGGCAATATCGCCTGAAATTCTGAATTTCGCGCAGCCTTGGTCGTTCCTAGCGCGGACTCTCCCTCAACAATAAAAAGTTCGGTGCGTGAAACATCTTCGGATCGACAGTCGGAGAGCTTGGTCGGCAGTGATGAACTTTCGAGAGCATTCTTACGTCGTTGCAAGTCTTTATGAGCACGGGCCGAGATTCGCGTTCGCGATGCGGCAACAACCTTCTCGAGAATGAGCCTGCCGTTGGCTTTGTCAATGCGTTTAGTCGTGGAAAAGAAAGCTTTCATTTCTTCGGCCACAACGGCAGAAACAATTCTTGTCGCAGCGGCGGTGCCTAGGACTTCCTTGGTCTGGCCCTCGAACTGGGGCTCTGACATCCGCACGGTAATGACGGCGGTTAGCCCCTCCATAATGTCGTCCTTTATAACATCAGCCTCGTTGTTCTTGAGTGTCTTCGTCGCGCGCAGCGCCTCGTTGAATGCCTTCGTGATTGCTCGTTCGAATCCCTGCACATGAGTTCCGCCTTTAGGTGTGGCGATGATGTTGACGAAGGAACGAAATGTTGTATCGAATCCGTTGCCCCACTTCATAGCAACGTCCACCCCCATGTCGCGTTCGACTTCGGTGGAGACCATGTGTCCCTGGTCATCAAGAACAGGAACAGTCTCGGAGTAATGTCCGCCACCACTGAGGCGGATGACATCGCCTACGGCTTCATCTGGCTGCAGGAATGTGCAATATTCAGCGATTCCGCCTTTGTGATAAAAAGTTTCCGAAGTCTTTACTTTGCCACGATTGTCGTTGACGATCAGAGTCAGTCCCGGCACCAGGTAAGAAGTTTGACGTGCTCGCGAGTAGATTTCTTCCAGATCCAACTCAGCTTCTTTAAGGAAGATCTCTTTATCGCTCCACCATTTGATGCGAGTTCCGGTTACCTTGCGCGGCACTGTGCCGATTTTGCGCAATCCGGAGGACGGCTTAAAGGCAGCCTTGGGTCCATCTCCGTCAAAAATCCCGGCCACGCCACGCTGAAAAGACATCCAATAAATCTTTCCGTCACGGTCGACTTCGGCGTCCAATCGCGAGGCCAAGGCATTCACCACAGATGCGCCGACACCGTGGAGTCCTCCCGAGGCCGCATAGGATCCCCCGCCGAACTTTCCGCCTGCATGGAGTTTCGTGAGGACTACTTCAACCCCCGTCAGACCCGTCTTAGGTTCCTTATCCACTGGAATTCCGCGTCCATCATCGTGCACCTCGACAGAGCCATCATTTTCCAGGTTGATATCGATTTTCTTGCAGTAACCCGCCAAAGCTTCATCAACTGAGTTATCGATGATCTCCCAAAGACAGTGCAGTAATCCGCGCGAATCAGTAGAGCCGATATACATTCCCGGACGTTTGCGAACCGCATCCAACCCTTCAAGCACCGCCAAATCCTTGGCGGTATAACTTGCTTCGGCGGAATTTGCTTTGGTCGTCACGGGCGCAAAGGCTAGCGAGATAATGCAACATGGGTTGGTAAGCGCGCCGACCTCTGCTCTGCGATTCTTGCCATGCGATTATGTATGAACGCTGGGAATATGTTCATAAATTGAGATTTAACCTGCATGACACACGACACGTAACAAATCTCTCTTATTATTGTGAGCGGGGAATAATCAAGAGGTGCTTTGATGTTCCCCTTAGGTACCCGTCTTGGGAAGAACGATAGGAGAGAGAAATGACCGATCAGGTAATGCTGCAAGCCACTCCCCTTAACGCCGTTGACCGCTGTGATCGTTGCGGCGCTCAGGCATACGTTCGTGCTGTGCTCCTGTCCGGCGGAGAGTTGCTCTTCTGTGGCCACCATGCCAAAGAATACTCAGTGAGCCTCAAGCCAATCGTGGCGCACATTCAGGATGAAACCGACAAACTCATTGAGGTTGCTTCAAGTTAATTATTGGGTGCATCCTCTTTGGGAGTATCAAAAGCAGGCGCCTGAAAATTGTTGCTCCTGTGGGAGCCGTCGCAAAAAGGCTTGTCATTGGAGTGACCGCAACGGCAAAGTGAGAAATCACTATCCGTCCTGAAGACGTTTCCTTCTGCATCTACAAAATCAACCGTGCCTGTAACACGAATCGATCCGTTGGCTCGTACCTGCATTCGGGTATTTTCGCTCATTGCCGACACTCCCTTTGGGGTAATTGAAAATGAAAATTGAACTTGAATTAATCGAGGTAGTCGCGCAGAACCTGCGAACGCGATGGGTGTCGAAGTTTCGACATCGTCTTGGATTCGATCTGACGAATACGCTCACGGGTAACACCGTAAACTTTTCCAATTTCATCAAGAGTTTTCGGTTGACCATCTGTCAGACCAAAGCGCATCGATACGACTCCTGCTTCGCGCTCGGATAACGTATCAAGCACAGCGTGAAGTTGCTCTTGCAGAAGAGTAAATGAGACTGCATCTGCCGGCACTACGGCTTCGGAATCTTCAATCAGATCGCCAAATTCCGAATCGCCCTCTTCTCCAAGTGGGGTATGAAGTGAGATCGGCTCGCGACCATACTTTTGTACTTCTACGACTTTCTCGGGAGTCATATCAAGTTCTTTAGCCAATTCTTCCGGCGTAGGTTCGCGGCCAAGATCTTGGAGCATCTGTCGCTGAACACGAGCCAACTTGTTAATTACTTCAACCATATGCACGGGTATGCGGATCGTGCGCGCCTGATCTGCCATTGCACGAGTGATCGCCTGGCGAATCCACCAAGTTGCATAAGTGGAGAACTTGTAACCCTTTGTGTAGTCAAACTTTTCAACTGCACGAATCAAACCAAGGTTTCCCTCCTGAATCAAATCCAAGAACAACATACCGCGTCCGGTGTAACGCTTTGCCAGCGATACAACGAGGCGTAAGTTAGCTTCAAGAAGATGATTTTTCGCACGGCGACCGTCTTCGGAAATCCACTCAAGTTCCCGCTTGAGTTTCTTATCCATCTTCTTATCCGTTGATAACTTCTCTTCGGCGAATAATCCCGCCTCAATTCGAGTGGCCAATTCAACTTCGAGTTCAGCATTCAAGAGTGCAACGCGACCAATTTGCTTCAAGTAATCCTTGACCGGATCTGCAGTTGCACCTGCGGTCATTACCGTCTGCGCTGGGGCATCATCTTCTTCGGATGCCTTGAGCGTGAAGGCATCTTCTTCGTTGCCACTACTTTCATCGGTGAGATTTACAACGCGCGGCGCATTTGCCTTGTCCTCAACGGGTTCTTCAACGCTGACTTCCGCGACCAAAGCTTCGAGGTCTTCAAGTTCGACTTCTTCAAGTTCGACTTCTTCGCCATCAATCTTTGCAATTGCGGAGACTTTGTCGCCCTTAGCAGGAAGGGCAACGTCCACTTCGGCAACAGCTTTTTCAACGACTTGGACAACCGCAACTGGTGCAACCATCGCGTACTCGGACTTCTTGAGAATTCTGCTTGGCGTGCCTAAACCTTGTTTGCGGAGTTTTTCCGTAATCACCGGAATTTCCGCCTCAAGGGCGCGCGCTTCTTCCCACATTGGGCGATCAATATTCTTAACGATCTTATGCGGATTCACTCCGCGCGCTTCTAAATCTGCAAGGACTTCATGGAAGCGCTGCACTTTTTCTTTTGCAATGATAATGAGTTTGATATCTGCAACAGTAAGTTCTTTTTTCAGCGGGACTTTGACCGGAGCCACTTTCTTCGCCGGTATCTTTTTCGCAACTGCCTTCTTGGCCACCTTGGCCACCTTGACGGGCGCCTTCTTCGCCGTTGCCTTTTTCGTGACTGCCTTCTTAACTTCAACTGACTTTACGACGCTCTTTTTAGGAGCAACTTTTGTCTTGTTTTTGAGCGCACTCGTAGGAGTCACAGCAGTCCTTTGTTTTGACTTCGCTGATCGAACCCTCGACCGCGAAGAAGCGATATCCATATTATAATTTATCCACAGGCATAAATGCACATCCGCGCCACGCTAACCGTGGGCAAACCCTCGACCGCTACCTGAGAGATCACGTCAAAGCGTGAGTGATAGCTGCGCCAACCGCTTCAACTTCCACAAGAAAACCATCGTGGCCAAAGGGCGAACTGATGGTCGTCAGAACAGACTTCGGTACTAGATCGGCAATTTCGGCTTGCAGGCGGGGCGGAAAGAGTCGGTCAGTGTCGATGGAAACGACGCTGACGGGGATAGTGATGCCAGCTAGTGCAACGGCAACTCCCCCGCGCTCGCGTCCGATGTCATGTGAGTTCATTGCTTCGGTGAGAGCGATATAGGTATTAGCGTCGAAACGCTGCGCCAATTTCGCTGCCTGGTGGTCTAAGTACGATTCCACCGCGTATCGACCAGTCTCATCACCTTGCAATTCACGCCCAAATCGAACATCCATCTCTGCTTCAGTGCGGTAGGTGAGGTGGGCAATTCGACGTGCAATCCCCATCCCCTCGTGCGGTCCCAAGGCTTGCTCGTAATAATCGCCAGCCAGAAAATGTGGGTCGGACTTAATTGCACGAATCTGAATCGAAGCGGTTCCAATTTGGTCTCCCGTGGCAACTGCCGACGATCCGATGGTACAGATGGCATCTACTCGATCGGGGTGCTGAACAGCCCATTCAAGCGAGCGCATCCCCCCCAACGAAGGTCCCACGGCTAGGCGATATTTTTTAATTCCTAATACATCGCTGAAAGCTAACTCCGCTGCGACCATGTCGCGAATTGTGATTGCAGGAAATCTCGACCCGTAACGGCGACCGTCCGGAGCCACACTTGAAGGTCCAGTGCTGCCTTGGCAGCCGCCGATGACATTGGGGCAGAGGATGAAATATTTATTAGTGTCAAACGGTAGCCCGGGCCCGACCATTGACGGCCACCAACCTGGAACATCCGACCATCCCGTCAATGCATGATTAACTAAAATCACATTGTCGCGAGCCTGATTGATTGTGCCCCAACTTTGATAGCAAATAGTCACGTCGCGCAAAATTTCTGCGTTTTCTAGAACTAGATCTCCGATGCTGACAAATGTGCGCTCGCCACGGTCATGGCTTTCCAACCACGCACCTGTTGTGCCTACTCCTTGTAATGTCACACTAGACCTCCGCGCTTGTCGGCACATAACGCGCCGACCAGGTCTTCACCCGGAGCACCCCACCGCGATGGAGGGTTGCCGTCCAGTTAGCCGGGGCTTGTACCTGGAACTCATGACCTGCGTCGGATTCTACGGTACTTGTCTCATGACTCAAAAAGCACTTTTTCCTCCCGAGATACTTTAAATTCAGGTGCCGAATATTGCCTCGCATACTTTGGGATGGAGGTCCCTGCGCATCTGAGCGAAAGACTCGGGTGGCCAACCCGCGCTAAAAACACGGCGCAACAACAATGCTAATGAATATGCAGGGTCGTCTTCGAGGGCTCTATCCAAGGCGCGGTGCGCAAGGGCGCCATCGCCTTTTTCATACGAGACAGCAGCAAGTAGAGATGCCAGCGGAGCTACCCGACCAACGGGGGCGATTCTCGTCAGGTAACGCCACATGCTCCAGTAGATATCCAACGTCGCTTCATTGTGCGAGCCGAGCGCGAAATCACGGACCTGAATATCCGACATTCGCCCAATGACTCTGGCGCAGATCGCTTGCTCGTGCGTGAAATCCTCTCCGAGAGAGCCAGCAATAAACCTGGAGATCAGATCAATGACGCCAACGGCGCCTTCCCTTTGACGTTCCTGAAGATTGTCACAATCGTCGTTGAAGCACGATTCTTCAACACTTCCGATGAATTCCAGGTCGAGGGAGAGCGGCAGACTGGAGATTGAATCTGTTAAGTCCTTGAGATTAGTGAATGGCATTAGCCGACCTTGCGCCACTTGTTCGACGGCTATTCGCGACATTGAGATTTCAGGAAGCGCCCGTCCCTCGGGCGGACAGCACAGGCAATCTTCGCATAGCGTGGATCGCCAACGCCCACGCCAAATTAGAAGTGCCTCTTGAAGCGCAATGCCAGCGCGTTCGAGTGAAAGTGATAATTCGATGAGGACCCTTTCGCCATCCTCGCGTTCATCTGGAACATAAGCAATAAGGAGAGCGCTCCCGGATTCCTCCTTCGCAAGATGCGCGACCAGAAGATCAGCTGCGGTCGCAAATTCAGAGTCGACGATAATTGGATAATCGACACGCATGGCCATTCCTACCGAATCCTCTTTGATCGAAACTAGGACAAGTGAGTCAGTAGGGTGATAGCCGATCAGAAATGGAACTGCCGCAAGTAAATCATGAGGTGATGTAAGTGTTGTCATAGGCGCAAGATTTCACTCTGCATACGACCCTGATGACGACTTTACAAAGTGACTGTGGATGGCCGAGTTGATGTGCTAATCACCTTTTGAAGATAGTGGGCGCTGGTCCCACCTGCACAAAAGCCACTGAGGTCTTGCGAATTTGGCCAGTGATCGCGCGGGCCACTCCATTGTGAACCCATGTGCCGGCCCAGACCGAAACCAAGACGACTGGATAGATCCCAGTTCGTGAATAAACGTGCGCAATATCCATGCTTGGATACGGCGCCCCGGATTCTGTTGTCAACTTGATCGATCCATCGCCAAAACTCCAGAAAAATGTTGGCCGCATAGTTACGTCAATAACTTCGCCGATGATAGAAACTTTCGAACTAAATACGCCGGGTAGGTTGCACCAATAAATAACGGGAACGCCGATCACCGCGCCAGTGTCTGGTTGCTGTGAAATATTTGCGGTAGGCAGCAACTTCACCAATCTGTCATTTAAACTCACCGACTCTACTGCGGTGCGAATCACTTTACGGATCACAGACTTACGAGCAACGCGCGGTATCGTGCGCGGTATCGTGCGCGACCTTGCCCGTAACGAGATTTTCGGCGTAGGTGTTGCCCGGTGTGTTGGAGTCGCCCGGTGTGTTGAAGTTGAAGTCGGCGTACGTTTTCGAGTCGCCCGAGGTTGTGTGCGCACTACGCGGGCGGGGGCGTTCTTTTTACCCTCAATAACTATTTGACCATCCTGTGTATAGACGGAGATACAAGCCGAAGCGACACAATCTTGCGCGTCGGCCGTCGCCAGCGGACCAAACACAGAGAGGGAAAAGGTAAGTATTGTGAAAAATACCAATGTAGACGGAGCTTTAAATTCATTTCGCATGAAAGCAGAGTAAAAGTTCGGCACAACGCCAATGCTCGCTTAGTCCTCTCATGTGGAAAGTGGTCAGGTGGAGTCATAGAGTGAGCTCATGGTGCATCGTGACGGAGACGGGTGGGTTCAGTGTCGATGCGGTAACAAACATTGGGGACTCAACGGAGCGGCTGGATTGCTGTTAGTTCGAGAGGACACGCTTCTATTGCAACATCGAGCAGAGTGGGTGCACAACGGAAACACATGGGGAATTCCCGGCGGGGCGCGAGATTCCCACGAAAGCATGATTGACGCCGCAGTACGTGAGGCAATCGAGGAAACTGGCATTGAAGCTGAACTTATGACTCCGGTACAAATTCACACGGACGACCATCTGGATTGGCGTTATGACACGGTCATTGCTACGGCCAAGCCAGAGCTTATTCCGCACAACATGAACGATGAATCCCAAGAACTTCGCTGGGTCCGTTGGTCAGAAATAGATTCGATGTTATTACATCCAAGTTTTGCTAAGTCGTGGCCCTCAGTTTACGAAATTATTCAAACGCAGTTGGCTACTGAAACTTAGTTTGGCATGGTTGGGAACCGCACAATTTCGTCACACCACCTCAAATCAGAATCAGGCATATGAGCTACTACGAGAATACCTTTACCGCTGTCGGCCAGTTTGCGCAGGTGGTTGCAAATACGACTTACGCTTTCAACGTCTTGCGCAGAAAAGGGCTCGTCCAACAAGAAGTATGGAGTGCCTTGCGCCAGCCCCATCGCGATGGATACGCGTTGCTGTTCGCCTCCTGAAAGAGATGTAACTTTGCGATCCAGAAGAGAGGCGATGTCGAGTGCCGCTATTGAAGTTTCAATGTCGTGCGCTGTTCCAGAGACCAAAGTGGCCATCTCTAAGATTTCGTTCACTTTGAAACCTAAGGAATAACGCTGGCTCTGCGCCACCACAGAACGCCTTTGTGCGAGTTGCTCGATCGACAATGCCTTCAAATCAAGCCCATCGTAAGAAATATCACCGGCGTATAAGTCTCTCTCCCCCGCGATCGCTGACAGGGCCGTACTCTTACCACAACCGTTTGGGCCGATAAGTGCTTGAATTTTGCCCGCCAAAATGTCTATCGAAAATTTCTCGGCAATTGTCTTGTCATTTCTTTTCAGTGTGATGCCGTGGGCGGAGATCATTGTTGCCGCCATAACTCTAGATTCCTTCGCACCAGCAGAATTAATATCGGGGCGCCGATCAAAGCCGTGATCAGCCCGATGGGAAGCTCTTGCGGTGCGGCAAGCGTGCGTGCTCCAGTATCTGCCACCAGCAGAATAAGTGAGCCGATCAGGGCGCTATGCAATACAAGCGGACGATGTCGCGGTCCGAATCCAAGTCGACCAATGTGTGGAGCTGCCAGTCCGAGAAAGGCAATAAATCCGACAGTGCTCACGGAAGCTGCAACCAAGATAGAGAGCGTGAAAATTGCGACCCGGCGTACTCGACGTGGGTCCAGACCGATATTGCGTGCGGTCGAATCACCGAGAGAAAGCAAGTCAAGACGAGGGGCAAATGCCCATGCGATAACGACTCCCGCGATGACAATCGGAATCAGCACCTTGAGATTGTCGTTAGTTGTAAGAGCCAGCGAACCCCATGTCCAAAATGAAACAGAACGTGCATCGGGGCGGGAAACCATCGAAGTAGTGATGCCCACGAAAGCAGAAATTGAGGCTGATACTGCAATTCCGACAATTATGAGAACCACAGAGGCTTGCCCGTCGCGAGATTTTGATAAATAAAAAGTAATAAATGACGCAGCGACCCCGCCGACTATTCCAAAGACAATCGCGGAAATGGAACCGATCGTGGCTAAATTGAAAAGCAGCCCGATAAGCACCCCGAATGCCGCACCCGCCGATGTGCCCAAGATTGCCGGTTCCGCCAATGGATTATTAACCGCACCTTGTGCCATCACTCCAGCGACTCCGAGTGCGGCACCTATGAATAGTGCCGTGATAATTCTCGGGATTCGTATCTGCCACAAGATGTCGCGTTCGGCGGCGAAAGCACCATCATTCGGGTGCAGGAGAACATGCCATAAATGATCCAGATGCGCGGCTCCGAAATTCAAGGCGACGATGATTGAGAACGTTACGGCGATGGAGTAGCCAACCGTCAACCACGCTACCGCTGGTCGCCTCCGGTTAGTCGACCGTGAAGTTTTCACGAGTTCATCGCGCGGGATACATCCACGGCCAACCGCGATAACAGTGCTGGAGTTCTCGGTCCGAATGAAAGTAAAAGAGAATCGTCCACGGAAATAACTCGGCGGGATTTCCCCGCCGGAGTCTGAGCCACCCCTGGCAATGACATTAATCCATCGATACCGCCAACAGATCCAAGTCCCTTTGTCATAACCAAGAGGATATCTGGCCGAGCTTTTACGAGGGCCTCGCTGGTAAGGGAATTGAAGGCGTGCGGCAGCGAATCGGCGCCGACATCGATAGCCCCAATTGCACGTATCAAAGAATCTGCACCTGATCCCGGACCACCCATTAGGTAGATGGAGCTCGTCCCGCGCAAATAAAGGAAGGCAATTCTCGGATGCACATCTGTTTTTAACTGTGCATTCGAAATTGATTGCGAAATCTTTTGATTTAGCACACGCGCTGTCTCAACTTCACCAATCGCGCCTCCGATGGCCATGATTTTTTTCGAGATATCTGCAAGTGTCCATGCATCATCAATTATGCTCAGTTTAATTTTGCTCTTTTTGAGTACATCAATTGCACTTGCCGGGCCCGTTGCGGAGTCAATCAAAACTACGTCGGGGCGAAGTGCAATCACCCGCTCTGGAATTACTTGGTGTCCCGATGTCACCACAGGAACCCGCTCCAGGAATTTCTCCGAACTTGCGACATCGCGTCCGACCAAGAAATCGCGCATTCCCATCGCGGCAACAATCTCCGCACTCCCGTTTGCCAGGGCAATGATTCTGAGTTGCTTGGGAACTTTCGCAGGAGCGACGAATATGGCCTCAACATCAGATTGGCTGATGTTGATTTCAGCCGTGGCCGAATTCGTAGTAGAGATTGACGCGCACCCGGTCAGCAAGGCGGTCGCAAGGACCACTGACAGAATCTGTTTCACGCGTGCTGATCGCATTTTCGTAGTGTGCCAAAGATTATGCCGACAGTGCGTAAAAAGCTGTCGGACAAGGTTTGCGCGCCGCTGCCCTAGAGTGTGAAAATGCGCAAAAAGATCGGGATTGGGTTTGTGATCGTGATCGCAATGACGCTGGGAAGTTCCGCGGCGGCTTTGGCAGCAACAAAATCCACCCAGATCAACGTTAAAGGAAGCCACGGTGAAATCCTCACCGTGTCTAGGACCGTCATAGCGCCGGGCACGGCGATACGAGTGGTGGGACAACGCTTTGATGAAACTATCGGGATCTACCTAGCATTCTGTGTGCTACCTAAAAAGGGTGAACTACCTACCCCTTGTGGTGGAGGAATCAACAAAGAGGCTGTTGGCGATTCGTCTTATTGGATCTCCTCCAACCCGCCACCCTACGGAATCGGAGTCGCGCAGGAATTTGCGCCTGGGGGTCGCTTCAGTTACATAATGCACATTTCGCCCGTGATCGGAAAGATCGACTGTCGCAAAATCCGATGCGCAATCACTATTCGAGCCGATCACACTCGTGACACGGACCGCGCGTATGACATGTTCGTGCCAATCAAATTCAAGTAGTCAACGAAGAATCAAACAAGGAGAGTTATCAATGAAAAGATCTCGTGTTGGACAAGTAACTCGCGCATTTGTTGTGTTATCACTGGTAGCAGTACTGCTCTCGCCAACCAGCGCTTTTGCAAAAACACGTGCAGATGGTGGGCCGCTTGCAAATCTAGACCCAGCGGGCGCCAAAATTCATTTAGCGCTCTCGTCATTTCCCACTGCCCCGACTGGCGTAGGTCTATACATCTTGCAATGTCTTAATGGCGTCAGCGCTGGCAACACCAAGGACTTCTGCGACACTGCGCGTCAGCTCTGGATCTCGACTTCACCTGGAGCATCTTTTGCGCCTACGGCCGACATTGTTCTAGCCGTGACGGGAAATGTGGCAGGTACAGATTGTGGAGTCAATAAGTGCTCTATCTTCCTAACTTTCGATCACACCAATTCGCGTGACCGAAGTGAAGACCAACTGATTCCGATCAGTTTTGCTGCGGGAGCATCCACACCGACTAAACCGAAAGACACCATTGCAGCATCCATAGATGGGAAGGAATTGAGCACATCCATTCCAGGAACGCTTGCCTACCGCACCC
>JACMQL010000039.1 GCA_014377015.1 Actinomycetota bacterium | reverse complement strand
TGTCCAGAATCGGATTGGTAATACTGCTCGAAAAGGTCTTGCACGAATTTTGACCTTGATTCAACATCAACAAGGCTGCGCTTGGTTGCGACAAAGAGACGGAACAAATGTAGATGGCAGTGCGTTCTTTCGTAAGCTGCAAGTACAGATTGATTTCCCGAAATCTGCGCGATCAATCCATGAAAACGTGCGTCGTGCTCGGTCAGGGCCTCTACTTGATCGTCGTCTTTAAATTTTAGAGCAGTCTGCGCGCTCTGCATCTCGGCTTTAATTGCTGCAATACCCACCGCATCAATTTTCTTGGCGGCTTGCTCTGCTGCCCAGGGTTCAACCAGGAGCCGGAATTGGAATAGATCATCAAATTCCTTTAAGTTCAGCAGCGGTGTCGCGGAAAAACCTTTTAGGGGTTCCTTTGCGATCAAGCCTTCAGATTCCAAGCGAGCGAGTGCTTCCCGAATTGGAGTCTGTGAAACTTCCAGTCGCACTGCTAACGCATCGATGTTGACACGCTGTCCGGGGGCAATCTCATGACTGAAGATCATCGCGCGGATCATTTCGTGAATTTCGTCAGAGAGAACTGACCTGCGGGGAGTGCGCTTCAAGGGCATTTTGTCCACAGACTTTGGCTTCACGCCTGCTCGAGCTTTTGCCATATCGTCCCCAAATCCTTATGACCCTTCGATCCCTATTTGGGTAAGCGAAGTCCAAACATTCCACCATCTACTGCGAGGATTGTGCCAGTAGTTGAGGCTTGAAGTGGGCTTGCTAAGTAAAGGATTGCGCGCGCAACTTCTTCTGCGGAAACTAAACGACCCAATGGTTGACGACCTTCGAGGGCACCGCGCTCGGCGGCAGGATCAGCAGCCTGTGAGAGTAAGCGCTGTACCCAAGGAGTGTCGGCGGTGCCCGGATTTACGGCATTGACGCGGATTCGATCTGGAATGCAATCGGCGGCCATGGCTAGGGTGAGTGACATGACTGCGCCTTTGCTGGCGCTGTAAATCGCGCGTTTAGGAATTCCAGCGGTAGCGGCGATCGAGCAAGTGTTCACAATTGCAGGTGCCGAAGATTTACGCAGGAAGGGCATTGCAGCGCTTGACACTCGGCTTAGCCCGATCACGTTGATATTGAGAACGTTGTTCCACTCAGCAGTGGACCCGTCTTCTATTGTGCCCATAGAGCCGATTCCTGCATTGTTCGAGACAATATCTATAACCTCAGTTGATGCTTTGACTGTCACGAAGGCTGCCGCCACGCTTTCATCGCTTCTGACATCACATTTGATAAATTGCGCAACTGCTGACATTTCACCTTCGGCGATATCGAGACCAAATACCTTCGCTCCGGCTGCATGCAAAGATTGCGCGACCGCAAGTCCGATACCTGACCCAGCTCCAGTAACTATCGCATTGAGTCCCGTGAACTCGGTTGTCATGAAAGTGCTCCGTTCTTATCACTTGCGTGAGATGAGGTCATCTTGCTTTTGATGGCATGGGCTTTTCCAACTGGCGTTTGCCAAAAATTTCCGTTGGGGAAGTCGTATTCAGCGATGCTTGCATCGATCATTTGCGTGCTTGCTCCGGGTCGTTGTGGCGGCAGGTAGGCGCCATGAAGGATTTTGGTCGGCTCGATGAAATGTTCGTGCAAGTGGTCAACGAATTCAACGAGTCGCTTATTGTGATGCCCAGTGACGGCAATGGCATCAAACATTGCCAAGTGCTGCACAACTTCACAAAGTCCCACACCGCCTGCGTGAGGACAGACCGGAACACCGTACTTCGCGGCCATTAAAATGTTGGCGATGTTCTCATTTACGCCCGCCACTCGTGTTGCATCAATTTGCATCACTTTTATGGCATCGCTCTGCAGTAATTGCTTGAAAATAATGCGCGAACTTGCCATCTCACCGGTTGCAACCGGGGTCGGGGCAATTTCCCGCGCGATTCGCGAATGACCCAGCACATCATCAGGGTGCGTCGGCTCTTCAATCCAACTCAGCTTGAATTCTGCGAGGGCATTGACCCACTTAATTGCAACATCGACATCCCAAACTTGGTTGGCATCTATCGCGATGGGAAAGTCGGGACCAAGAAGTTCTCGGATCTTCGTCAGCCGCCGAGTGTCATCTGCCAGAGATTTGCCGCACTTGTACTTAATGAGATTGAAACCGGCATCTTTCGCTTCTTGCGAAAGCTTGAGCATCTTCTCGTCACTGTAACCAAGCCATCCCGGAGTGGTGGTGTAGGCAGGAACTCCATTTGCAAGAAGTATTTTTTCGTTCTTTGCGCGATCGGCCATTCCTCGTTGCAGGATTTCAAGGGCTTCCGCGGGGGAGAGCGCATCACTAATGAAGCGAAAATCAATCGTCGCTACGAGTTGTTCTGGTGTCATCGAAGAAAGCAACTTCCACAGAGGCATTCCGCGCGATTTTGCAAAAAGATCCCAGAGCGCATTGAGCACGGCACCCGCTGCCATATGGAAAACACCCTTATCCGGACCGAGCCACCTGAGCTGACTGTCGGATGAAAGTTCGCGGGCAATCTCGCCGATATTTTCAAACGCATATTCGATTTCAAGACCGGCAATTTTTTCCGCAAGGATTTTTATGGCCTCGATCTGTACTTCGTTGCCGCGCCCGATAGTGAATACGAATGCGTCCCCAAACAGCGCCGCATCTGATGTTTCGATTCGCAAGTATGCAGCCGAATAATCCGGATCCGCGTTCATAGCATCGGAGCCATCGAGGTGCATCGAAGTTGGAAAACGAACATCGAAGGTACGTTGGTTCGAAATATGAGTTGGCATGGGGTTTATTTCAGGTATTTCTCTAAGCCAGCGGGGACACCGGTTTCGTTCCAGATACCTTCATAACCGACGCCAGGATCTTTAGGTGCATGGACCATGCCGTTTTTATCAACGAGTGATTCGCGCTCGATTGGATTAGCCCAGACGAGTGATTCGTAATATGTGTTGTTCTTGATGGCCATACACAGATGCGCGCTTTCAATTCCCATGCCGTGAATTTCTGCACGCAGATGATAAGCATCTGCCAGATGAGCTATGCGCATCGCACCTGTAAAACCGCCACGCAAGAACCAACTTGTTCGTACTGCAGAAGCGACACCGGATGCAATGAAGTCTCCGGCGCTCATATGTGCCCCGTCGGTAACTTCGCCTAGTAACAATGGAATCCGAACTCGCTCGCCTAACCACTTATAGGCGGTAACACTGAATTCCTTCATCGGTTCTTCGTACCAGAGGAACCCTGCATCATCGAGGGCATGGCCCAAGTAGACGGCATCCATTAAATCGAATCCAGCCGTACCGTCATACATCAAGGCCATGTCATCTCCGACATGTGCGCGCAGGCGGTGCCCTAACTCGGCATCTTTCTTAGCATCTCCGAAGGCATGCAATTTGATTGCGGGGTAGCCCAAGGCGATGCATTGATCTGCCACATCCAGATATTCCTCAATGGTGCTGAAAGTAACTGTTGATGCGTACGCAGGGATGGATTCACGATATCCACCGAGTAGTTGCCAAATTGGAAGTTTTGCTTGCTTGCCAGCGATATCCCATAGCGCAACATCGACAAGGTGCGTGACATTGGGTGCAAATCGTTCGATGCGATCTAATTCCCACACTCGTTCCCACAAATACTCGCGATTGAGGGGATCTTGTCCGATTAGTTCTGCGCGAAAACGGCGATCTACATAATCTTTGAGGATTATTCCGCGATTGACTTGCGCATACCCGGTGATGCCAGCATCTGTTTCAATGACAAGCCAACCGGCCGTTGTTGGTCCATCTGAACCAGGTACACCTTTTCTCCACACAAATGCAGGAGAGAAGGGAGGCTTTTCAATAAGTACGACGTCGACGTTTGTGATTTTCATGGTGAGCGCCTATCGAGTGTATTTTTCGAGCCCAGCAGGAACACCGTCCTGCGCCCATTGGCCCTCATACCCAACGCCAGGAAGAGTTGGTGCAAGAACGTGACCGTTCTTTTCCACGAGGACCCCGCGTTGGCAAGGATTGCCCCAGATGAGGGACTCGTAATATGTGTTGTTCTTGATTGCCATGCATAGGTGAGCGCTTTCCAGCCCCATACCGTGCACTTCGGCACGTAAGTGGTAAGCATCTGCTAGGTGTGCGATTCGCATTGCGCCAGTAAAACCGCCGCGAAGGAAAGTGCTCGTACGGACGGCAGAAGCAACGCCTGACGCGATAAAGTCACCGGCGCTCATGTGCGCACCATCAGTAACTTCCCCAAGTAAAAGAGGAATTCGAACTCGCTCGCCCAGCCACTTGTATGCGGTCACGCTGAATTCGCGCATTGGCTCTTCGTACCAAAGGAACCCGGCTGCATCGAGTGCGTGACCTAAGTACACGGCGTCCATCAGATCGAAGCCAGCTGATCCGTCATACATCAAAGGAACATCATCACCAACGTGATCGCGCAATCGCCGACCGAGTTCAGCATCTTTCTTTGCATCGCCGAATGCATGCAACTTAATTGCTGGATATCCAAGCGCAAGTGCCTGATCAGCAATATCGAGGAATTCTTCAATAGAACTGTATGTAACTGTTGATGCGTAAGCTGGAATTGATTCGCGATATCCGCCCAGTAATTTCCAAATCGGCAACTGCGCTTGCTTTCCTGCGATATCCCACAAGGCAACGTCAACTACATGGGTAAGGTTGGGTGCAAAACGTTCGATGCGATCTAATTCCCAGACCCGTTCCCACAAATATTCGCGGTTAAGCGGATCTTGTCCAATGAGCTCAGCCCTGAATCGGCGATCTACATAGTCCTTCAATATGATGCCACGACCAACGGGAGAAAAGCCAGTGATTCCAGCGTCAGTTTCGATAATTAGCCACCCAGCAGTGATAGCCCCATCCGAGCCCGGCACGCCTTTGCGCCAAACAAAAGCGGGTGAAAACGCTTCTTTTTCGACTAACACAACCTCAACGTTGGTAATTTTCACTTGCAATCCTCTTCCCATATAACTAATCGGTAACACTTATGCGAAAGACCGCCTTATTGCGCTCAGTCGGCGGTCGCGCATGGTGCCACGCCGAGAAAAACTTTTTGGAAATACTATACGAAATAGTATTTCCGACATAGTATTCCCCGAACTGGTTCGATCAGCAAGAGGAATGCTGACGCCAGACACGAAACGGGGGATACCTTGAAGAAGAAGTATTCAGTGATGGCAGTTGCGACTGCGGTTGTTGTTGGTGGCGCCATGGTGGTACCAATCGCAGCACAAGCAGCCACTCCATCAATCACAATCTGGGTGGATGCACCTCGTCTACCTGGCGCAAAGTTGTATGCAAAAATCATGAAGGGCAAAGTCAATGTAAAAGTTGAACTTCACGGCCAGGCTGATTTGCTTGCAAAGGTTCAGCTTTTCAACCGCGTTAAAAAGGGTTGGCCAGATGTTGTATTCGGTCCACCAAATGACGTTGCAGTATTAAAGAACCCACTTATTGCAAATGCATTGAAATTAGATAAGTTGCTCACCCCAGCAGAAGTTAAGGGCTTCGGTAACGGTAACAGTTGGTGCAAGAGCTCATCTGGTACCTACTGCGTGAAGAACGACCTGGCTCAGACAGTTCTGTGGTATGACGTCAAACTCTTTAAAGAGTTTGGCTACACAGTTCCAAAGACAATGGATGAATTTGCAGCTATAGGTGAAGATCTCGCCGCAAATCACCCAGGTTATTCTCTCGGTGCAGTCGGAGATCAAGGCTTCTATGCAACTTTCCTATGGCCTTCACAGTGCCCACTTAACCAAGAGAAGTCCGCTACCCGTGTAGTAATCAACACCAAGTCACCTAAGTGCACCCGTGTTGCTAAGTTGCTACAGCCACTCGTTGATTCTGGCGTTCTCGATACGAGAAGCTACTTTGACGCTGGTTACATCAAGGATGTAGGACAAGCTGGAAAGATCGTTGCAAATATCGGACCATCATGGTGGGGCGAGTTCGTACTACGTCCAGCCGGTACCTTTGCAATTCCAGCTGGCCACATAGCAACAGCGCCAATGCCTAAGTGGGCTGGCGAGAAAGTTGCCTACTCTGGAGAATGGGGCGGCGGAATTTACACCGTGTCTCCACACTCTAAGTACCCACGTCAAGCTCTTGACTTCGCAATGTTCATGGTCGGCGACAAGCGAAACCTTGTAACCGTCAAGAACCCTGATGGAAGCTTCGGAGCTCCAACATTCCCAGCCTATACACCGGGAAATGCTCTCTGGAAGGCAAAGGTTTCTGGCGACAAGTACTACGCCTCTAACCCATTCCCTGCAATGCTGACACAGTCATCGAAGATTTTCGCTGGTGAGAAGCCAGTTCGATATGACTCAAACGGCGCGTGGGGTGCAGCGTTTGCACCAGAAATGACAAAGAGTAAGGACATCCAGAAAGCAGTTGATGCCTATGGTGCTTACGTCTCGAACCTCGCACAGCAACTTGGATACGAAGTATCAACTAAGTAACCAAGTACTAGTTGTAAGAGTTGCTTGAAGTAGTGGAAAAAGACCAGGTTGCTTGGCTACTAAGCCAAGCAACCTGGTCTGCACCCGAGCAGGACATTTTGCAGCAAAACTCTCTAGTCGCCTTCAATATTAATATCGCTAGATCTGAGGAGCAGAACCTAAATGGCAAAATCAAAGCATTATCGCCATAAAAATGGCGCAATGTACCTCATGTTGGCTCCCTATCTTTTGCTTCTTTTCTTTTTTGGAATTCTCCCGGCGATAATGGGAGTTCTTGAAGTACCTAAGCCGTCGATGGCAAATGCAGATGGCGGTTGGGATGCATTTTCAATTGTTGTCCAGGACTTCAGATTCGCGCCAGCATTTAGACATGTAATGGGATTTATGGCGATGTTTGTTCCGCTGATGATTATTTTTGTAATCGGCATGGCGCTCATGTTGGATATCAAGCCAAGTCCGTGGAAGAAATGGTTGCGTATGGCTTACATCGTGCCCGCATCAATTTCGGGTGCCGTTGCTGTTTTAGTTTGGTATGTAATTTTGCAACCAACATTGAGCCCAATAAAAGGTGTATTGAAGTGGTTTAACATCACCGAATCCAGCCAGATTTGGCAGCAGAAGAATCTCGTCTACATTCTTGTTGTTATGGCATTTTTCGCAGCTGCTGGTAACTGGATTCTTATTCAGTACGGTTCGCTTCAATCTATCTCAACCGAGATTCTTGAAGCGGCGCGAGTCGATGGCTGTTCTGTCTTTCAGATGGCGCTGCGCATTAAACTTCCATTAATTAGCAAATACATTATTTATATGTCGGTACTAGTCTTCGCCGGTGGTTTGCAGATCTTTGTTGAGCCGCAACTTCTTAATGGTGGTATTTATGCGGGCATTGCGGACTCGTGGTCCTTTGATCAACTCAGCTATAACTTGGCGTTCATGCAAGGCGATTTTGGTGGTGCATCCGCACTTTCAATTCTGCTTTTAATCCCAAGCTTGTTAGGTGCGCTTTTAGTTATTTTCAAGACCGATATGTTTGAAGGTGCCACAGGGCACGCCAAGAAAAAAGAAGTAGAAATTCAGGGGCACTAAAATGACAACCATAACCGCACCTAAGAAAAAGTTTGGCATGGCTCCCAAGAAGGTCGGTGCCGTTCGTATTCAGCATCCATTTAGCAACTTTTTAGTGATTACCTGGCTAGTGATTTTCGCAATTATGAGCCTTATCCCGATGATCTGGTTGATCCTTGCACCTTCAAAAACTGATGCAGAGTTGACGTATAGAAACCCATTCGCCTTCGGCAGTCCCAAGGGGTACCTAAACGCTTGGAAGAATCTGCAATTCTTCGATAACGGAGTTATCGGAACTTGGTTGATGAACTCCATTTGGTATACCGCCGCAATCGTGGTGATCGCAACGATTACAGCATCGCTGGCAGGATTTGTAATTTCTGCTTCTAACATAAAGTTCAAACGAACTTTTTTGATTTCAACTCTCATCATGATGTTAGTTCCACCGGTGGCGCTCGTTATCCCACTTTTCGTTGAGATGGATGTGGTGAATCTTGTCGATAATCCATGGTCAGTCATTCTGATTTCATCCCTTTATCCCTTCGGCGCCTTCCTGTCTTATATTTATTACACGACGAGCGTTCCATCAGAGTTATATGAGTCTGCTCGTCTTGATGGTTGCAATGATTTTAAACTTTTTACGAAAATTGCGTTGCCGCTATCGACTCCGCTTCTTTCCTTGTTGGCCTTCTTCGCATTTATCGGAAACTGGGCTAACTACTTTATGCCGTATGTGATGTTGCCTTCGAGCGAGAACTACACCCTTCCATTGGGCTTGGGCTTCTTGTTTCTATCTACTCCCGCAATTAATCCTGGAGTGGGAGCGACATCTGTGCCGATTTATAAGCCTGAAATCGCCCTTGCTGGTGCGCTCATCGCGGTCCCGATCATGATCATGTTCTTGATTTCGCAGAAGCGACTTATTCGCGGAATGCTGGCCGGCTCGATTAAGGAATAGTTAGAAGAGATCCAGGGAAATATCAAGTGCCTTGTCGCATATCTCACGATTCACGAGTCCGCTTGCGATGTGGGGTTTCGATCTCGCAATTGGGTTTGGGGACCGCAACTCTGGGCGGGATGTATTCCTCGCTGACTGAAACTGATGTGGCAGATGCAATTCACACCGCTCTTGATCTAGGCATCAACTTTATTGATACTGCACCTCATTACGGAAGAGGTGTGGCCGAGACGCGGCTCGGTGTGAATTTAGAGGGTGTTCCGCGAAAAAGTTTTGTGATTTCCACCAAAGTGGGCCGTTTACTGCTGCCAGTAGAGGGAGAGTCTGATACACAATTTTTCGACGCCGATCATAACGTGACCCAAGTTTTTGATTACTCCGCTGAAGGCGTAAAGCGCTCCTTATTAGAGAGTTTGGAGAGAATGGGGCTGGATTCCGTTGAAATGGTACTTATTCATGACCCAGATGATTTCGCAGATCAAGCTTTGTCTGAGGCATACCCCGAACTTGAGAAATTGCGTGCCCAAGGAATTATTAAAGCAATCGGGATTGGAATGAATCAAAGCGCAATCCCGACGCGCTTTGTAAAGGAAACGGATATTGATTTAGTTTTAATCGCGGGACGATACTCCTTGCTTGATCAATCAGCAGCAGAGGATCTACTGCCAGCCGCACTCGCCAAGGATGTTGCAATCATTGTGGGAGGTGTTTTCAATTCAGGAATTCTGGCCAATCCAGTGGAGGGTTCGATGAATAACTATGCCTCGGCGAGTGAAGAAATTCTTGGTCGAGCTAAACAGATTAACGAAGTGTTGCGCGATTTTAATGTCACAATTGCACAAGCGGCGATGCAATTTCCTTTGCGACATCCCGCAGTAAAAGCAATTCTGGTTGGTTGCAGGAGTGGGAAAGAAGTGAGAGAAAACGTGGCCGCCTTCAACGCAGATATTCCTGAAGCTGCCTGGCAGGCTCTTGCTGACCTGCAATCCGAAATCGTATAGTATTTACTATGCCTCTCAACCCGCAAGTACAAGCTTTTCTTGACCTCGGCGCCAAAGCAAATCTCCCAGACATAAGTGAGCAGGGCCCCTTTATGGCTCGCTCTAATTCGCATGCCGAACCGGATATCTCTGGTCCTATTGAATCAGGTGCCCGAATAGATCATAAATATTTCACATCACCAACGGCAGACTTACCTGTGCATATTTACACTCCTGAGGGAGAAGGCCCTTTTAACGCGCTGGTGTACTTCCATGGTGGTGGATGGGTTGTCAATTATGTATCTAAGTACGATGCGCAATTAGTTGCACTCGCTAAGAAAACGAACTCGGTAATAGTTTCAGTCAATTACCAAAAAGCGCCAGAACATAAGTTCCCTATTCCTTTTGACGATTGCTATGCCGGCCTCGAGTGGACGATTGCCAACGCGGCGGTGCTCAACATTGACGTTACGAAAATTGGAGTTGGAGGAGATAGTGCAGGCGGAAACCTCGCATCCGCGGTAGCCCTGGCAGCGCGCGATCGCGGCAAAATTCCGCTGGCTTATCAACTTTTGGTTTATCCGTGCAACAGCCCTGATTTTGTTGCTAATTCGAGCGTGCCCAATGCAGACGGATACGGTTTGACCCAACGCGGGATGAAGTGGCTTTGGGAGCAGTACCTCAACGGCGACAGTGACAACCTCAATCCATACGCCGTGCCGCATGCAGCCAAGAGTTTCGCAGGATTACCGCCGACAGTGATCATCACCGCAGAGTTTGATGTTCTTAGGGAAGATGGGATGGCATATTCCCAAAAATTAATAGATGCTGGCGTGGAAGTTGTCTACCGAGACATGTTGGGCATGATCCACGGGTTTTTTAACTATGGAAAATATGTCGACGAGGGAATTGCAGTCCGGGAGTATTTCGCTAGTGAGATCAACCGAATACTGAGCAAGTAAGTGAGCGTTGTACAACTGCGTGGAATGACCTGGGATCACCCGCGCGGCTTGGATTCGGTAGTTTCTTCTAATGAGTTGCTGATAGAGAAATGCGGAGTGAGCATCGAGTGGACAGCTAGGTCGCTGCTTGCTTTTGGCGATCAACCAATTGAGGAGTTTTACCGAGATTACGACTTGCTGGTGATAGACCATCCGCATGTGCCAGATGCAGTACATGCCAATGGCATCGTACCGTTTGAGAACTTAATTAGTGAAGACGTCATGTCTGAACTTGCCCGAACCAGCGTCGGTAATTCGCATAATTCATATAAGTATCAAGGCAAGCAATGGGCACTAGCAATTGATACCGCGGCACAGGTGAGTGCCTTTCGCGCTGACAAGGCAGATGGTGTTCCGATTTTTTGGAGTGGTGTGATCACCGAGGCAAGGAAGAAGACCGTGCTCTGGGCGCATAAGCCAGTTGATGCGTTCAGTACGTTTGCAACTTTGATGGCGCAAAAAGGCAAAGGTCTCTATGACAATGGAATCTATGTTGATGAAGATACTGCGGAAGAGTCCCTTGAGTTTATGGTTGAGTTAGCGACATTGGTGCCCGATTGGTGTGCAACAAGTAATCCAATTGATGCCGTTGAGATTCTTGCAACTACCAACGATTTTGCGCATGCAGTCTGTATGTATGGATACAGCAATTATTCCCGCAAAGGATTTCGTGAGCACCTAGTCCGGTATGACGATGTACCTTCCTTTGATGGCCGAGCCAGCGGATCTCAACTTGGCGGCGCTGGAATAGCCGTGTCATCTGCTTCTACCAATCAGGCCGCTGCTGGGAACGCCGCGGCCTTCCTATCGCTGCCCGAGGTGCAGTCAGGTGAGTACGGGCTTAATTCTGGACAGCCAGGAAATTTAGCCGCGTGGAAGAGTTACCAATTAAATGAGGTCGCTAATAATTTCTTTTTCAACACCCTGCGGACCTTGGAGAGGGCTTGGGTGCGTCCACGAATTCTTGGCTGGCCAGATGTGCAGTTTCAATCCTCTCTCATCATTCACGACATGATTACAAGTAGGAAGGTGGCTCCATCCGGAGTTGCCTCACTTAATGCGATTTTCGCCAAGTACATCCAGGAGTAGCCGATGAAACTTTTCTGGGAAGGCTACGAAATCGGCTCGAAGCGAGTAAGCAGCGGGCGAACCATCACCGAAACTGACATTGTCTTACATGCGGGGCAAACTGGAGATTTTTATCCGCACCACATGGATGCGGAGTGGTGTAAAACTCAAGTCTTCGGTCAGCGAGTTGCCCATGGAACTCTGGTCCTCGCGGTTGCGGTGGGGTCTTTAGCAGGTGAAATCAATGAAGTGGCTTTCAGTTACGGCTACGACAAGGTGCGCTTTATTTCACCCGTCTTTATCGGAGACACGATCACAGCACATGCCGAGATTGTTGCGAAAAGAGAGCACCCGCGAAATCCTGAAGAGTTTGGAATTGTTGACGAGCAAGTATCCGTTCTTAATCAACGTGGTGAAACCGTCTTGGCTTTCGTCCACGTATACATGGTCGAAAGGGAAGAAAAATGACAGGTGGGATGCTTCACGTTGACTCAAGAGTCAAGACCGCAATGGTGTCGGACTGTCTGGATGCCGTTGGAATTCGCAATAACGTTATGGATTCCTTCATTCAGCCACTTCGACCAGGGATGCGCGCCGTCGGAATCGCCGCGACCATGCAATATGTTCCCGATCCCGAATACGACGTAGTCGATCCTTACGCCACAGCAATTAATTTTCTTGACACTCTCAATCCTGGAGAGATTGTGATCGTCTCCACCCAACGCCAAAGTTTGTCAGCCTTTTGGGGCGAGCTTTTCTCGGCGGCTTCCATGGGGCGAGGAGCGGTCGGAGTGGTAGCAGAGGGTCCAATCCGCGACGTAGAAGGAATTGCCAATTTAGGATTTCCCGCATTCAGTAACTTCACGCGTGCTTACGATTACAAAGGTCGGATGCGCATTCAATCCACTCGTGAGAGTGTGGTTTGCGGGGGAGTAGAGGTCAATCCAGGCGACGCGGTCATCGCGGATGCCGACGGCGTAGCTGTAGTCCCGGCTAGATATATAGAAGAGGTATTTGAAGCAGCCAATGCTAAGGCGCAGACAGAAAAAGCTGTGATGAGAGATCTCTTAGCGGGAAAGAGTGTCAAAGAGGTTTGGAATGCCTACGGTGTTCTGTAAGAAGTTGTAACGTCGTTGAAGAGTAAACCAAGTGAGAGGAAATGAGATGCCGAGCAAAGAGTTGATCGATACTCACCAGCACCTGTGGGTGCCGAGCGAGCGCGCTTACAGCTGGATTACTCCAGAATTCGGCCCGCTCTATGACGATTTTACCCCCGAACGACTTGCTCCGGAGATTCCAGAATCCGGGGTTACGGGAAGTGTTCTCGTCCAAGCCGCTGACACGTATGAAGATACTTTCTATATGTTGGATATCGCCGCGCGATATCCATTGGTTCAAGGTTTAGTCGGATGGATTCCTTTTGATCGCACAGATGAAGCCCGGGCAGCTTTGGACATCTTCACTAAAAATAGATATTTCAAAGGTGTTCGCAATCTGACGCACGATTACTCTAACCCGAAGTACGGTTCGGATGATCAATGGATTTTGCGACCAGAAGTCTTAGAAACTTTGTCTCTTGTTGAACATGCTGGACTTTCGCTTGACTATATAGCCGTCAACTCCGCGCATATCGAGAACGTTGCCGTGCTTGCCAGAAACTTTCCAACTCTCAAAATCGTTGTTGACCATTTTGCCAAGCCCGATATTGCTAACCAGGAAATGGAGCCGTGGGCTTCGCTGATGGCGGTGGCCGCAGAGAGTCCGAACGTTTACGCCAAACTCTCCGGACTAAATACTGCTTCTGCCGCCAATTGGACTTATGCAGACTGGCAACCCTATGTCGACCACATCGTCAATGTTTACGGTGCAGAACGAGTCATGATGGGCGGAGATTGGCCCGTTGCAATTCTCGCTGGTACGTATACCAGTGTGTGGAAGGCACAACTTGAGGTAATCGCTAAGTACTCGGAAGATCAGCAGGAGTGGCTTCGTCACAAGACTGCAAAGAAGTTCTACAACCTCTAACTCAACAGCGTCAACTACGGAAAAGAAACGGTGGAATTGTGAAAAGAATTGCCTCTGTGATTGGAATGAAGCCAGAGAATCGCGCGGAATATGAGCGTTTGCATGGCGACGTCTGGCCGGATGTGTTGAAGAGAATTTACGATAGCAATATTCGTAATTACTCCATTTATCGTTATGGCGAACTGCTTTTTGCTTATATGGAATATATCGGAAGTGATTTCGAAGCTGATATGGCGGCCATGGCAGCAGACCCTGTGACTCAAAAATGGTGGGAGATTTGTATGCCTTTGCAGAGTCCAGTTTCTGATCGCGCCGAAGGCGAATGGTGGGCGGATATTGCGGAGGTTTTCCATACAGATTGACCCAACGGGGACTTATGCAGACCAGGTTAGAAATATTCGAAAGGTTTACACATGAGTACTTCAAGATCTCGACCGGAGTTGCCTCTTGATGGGATTTTGGTTTTGGACTTTAGCCAGTTCCTAGCCGGTCCAGTTGCAGCAATGCGCTTGGCTGACCTGGGAGCGCGAGTCATAAAGATTGAGCGCCCAAACGGTGGCGACATCGGACGTACGTTGGCATTTGCCGGCTTAGAAACTGATGGCGACACTCTCTCTTTCCATATTATGAATCGAAACAAAGAGAGTTTTGCCGCAGATCTAAAGAATTCAGAGGGCCTTGCGCAAGTGTGGAAACTTGTAGAAAAAGCGGATGTGATCATCCAGAATTTCCGACCCGGTGTCATCGAACGTCTCGGCTTGGGATATGAAGAGGTTAAGAAAGTAAATCCCAACATTATCTACGCAAGTGCCACGGGATATGGATCCGTCGGTCCTTTCCGGGATCGACCTGGTCAGGATTTGCTCGCTCAATCAATATCAGGGCTGCCGTGGCTCAATGGAACCGCGGAAGATCCGCCCGTTCCGATGGGGCTGGCAGTGGCTGATATCTTCACTTCAACCCATTTAGCCCATGGTGTCACTGCATTGCTCCTTCGTCGCGAGCGAACAGGCGTCGGTGGTTTGGTCGAGTCGTCGTTGTTGGAAGCCATGTTGGATCTGCAATTCGAACTCATTAGCGCAAATCTTTTTGATCCAAATGTGATCGTAAAGCGGGGAGCGAGTAATTCCGCTCATGCGTTTTTGCCGGCACCTTACGGGCTGTATCAAACGCAGGATGGATATCTTGCGATCGCAATGACGCCCATCCCGCATTTGGGAGAATTACTTGGCGTGGATCTGCACGCCTATGAGGATCCAAAGTCGTGGTGGAGTGATCAAGAAACGATAATGAATGCCCTGTCTTCTCGGCTTACCTTACATACGACTGAGCACTGGTTGGCGATTCTGGATGCGGCCGATATTTGGTGCGCTCCGGTATTGACGCTCCCTGAGCTAGTCGCACATGAAGGCTTTAAAGCACTCGACATGACGCAAGAGACTAAGCGAACGGGCCATGATGGCATAAGCGAAGTTTCAGTATGGACTACCCGTTCGCCGATGCGCATCGATGGTCGTCCCGTGAAGAGCACTAAAGGTGCACCACATGTGGGTGAAGACACCGAGAAGATCCGCACGGAATTCAATCTGTAACCTCGCGAAATAAATGGAGACGAATCAATGAAGAATCCCAATCCAGACCCGCAGGCTCGCTACGAAGTTCCGATCTGGAATCAAGATGTGAAACTTTATGAGGATTACGCGGTTGGCGAGCTGGATCGCTCGTTGCGAAGGACTATCTCTGAGGGAGAGGTCATGCTCTTCAATTCAATAGTTTTGGATATGCATCCTTACGTGGGCGATGACATCTGGGCACGCGAGGAAGGCTTGTTCAAACGCCGGCTAGTACCTGGTGCGATGGTCTTTAGTTACGGACTCGGGCTGTTTGCTCATAACAACGTCAATACCTTCAGTTATGGGTACGACAGATTGCGATTCATTAAGCCTACATTTATCGGTGACACGATCTATGGAATGCGCACCCTTCTTGAGAAGACTCCTAAATACGAAACTATGGGTCTATTCCGTGTGAGTTACGAAATTTTCCGAGCCGATAATGAGGAGCTGGTGCTCTACACAGAGCATTTGCAAACCGTTCTTTATCGCACTTCGCAAGAGGAGAACATGAGGAGTCATGATTGATGCATTCAAAGAAGTTTCGGAATTTTGTCGTTTAGAAATTCCGGCGGCGCATCGAGTACCAGTAGCAATCATCGGTGCTGGCGGAATTGTCGATGGTGCACATTTGCCTGCTTATGCAAAAGCGGGTGTGAAAGTAGTGGGTATTTTTGATACAGACGAGGAAAAGGCGAAGGATGTAGCAACCCGCCACAATATCCCAAATATTTATGCCAGCATTGATGAATTATTAGAAAAATCTAACGCCACGATTATTGATATTGCAGTGCCATCCGTGGCACAGCCGGATATTTTTGCCAAGGTGGCAAATTCCAAGCATCATATTCTCGCGCAAAAGCCGATGGCACCCACGTTTGAACAGGGACAAGTGATGGCCGATTTGGTCGATTCCAACGGAATCATCGCCGCCGTTAATCAGCAGTTGCGTTTCGAAGAAGGCGTCGCTGCTGCGCACAAGATGGTCGCACTCGGATGGATCGGAACAGTGACATCTATGTCGATCACTGTAAATCTCGATACGCCATGGGAGTTGTGGCCCTGGGCTAAGGATCTAGATCGGCTGGAAGTTATGCTGCATTCCATCCATTATCACGATCTTATTCGCTGGTTCTTGGGGGAGCCGCGCACAGTGTTCTGCGCTGCTGGACGCACGAAGGGTCAGTACACAAAGGGTGAAACGCGCACGGTAACCACCGCCGTCTATGACGATGGCCTGACGTCATTAGTGCATGCCAACCATGTTAATCGCGGCGGGGATAACTATGCAGAATTTCGAATTGATGGCGATAAAGGCTCAATTCGCGGCACACTTGGGCTTTTGTACGACTATCCGAACGGTCGAGTAGACACACTCGAAATTAATTCAAAGGTCCTTCCGACCGATGGATGGACTCCGTATCCCGTAACTACTCGATGGTTCCCGGACGCATTTATCGGAACGATGGGATCGGTGATGAGCGCGATAGCAACTGGTTCGCCACTTCGCTCATCCGTTCGTGACAATGTGAACACCTTGAAATTAGTAGATGCTCTCTATCGCTCAATGGATTCGAGAACCGCCATAAATCTTTAGGCGGTGTATGCAACCGTCTTCGAAGTGATTTCGCCGATTCCTTCGATTCCGGTGACAACTGTTTGACCGGCATGCAGGAATTTGGTGGGAGTAAAGCCAAGACCAACACCGAACGGCGTGCCGGTATTGATAACGTCTCCGGGGAATAATTCCATGAACTGGCTGATATACCAGACGATGTGGTTGAGACCGAAGAGTAGATCGCTAGTGCGCGAATCTTGGCGCATTTCTCCGTCAACCGAACACCAGAGGCGTAAATCGTTTGGATTGAGATCGCCCTTCGTCACGATGCACGGTCCGATTGGATTGAAGGTTGGAAACGACTTGCCTTTAACCCATTGCCCAGATTTTTCAATCTGCCAAAAACGCTCGCTGACGTCTTGCGAAATTGTGTAACCCAGAACGTAATCTTCGGACTCATCAGGAGAAGACAAGTAGAGAGCGCGCTTCCCGATCACAATCGCCAGTTCAACTTCGTAATCAGTTTTAATACTTCCGGGCGGGATAACGATGTCGTCATTTGGCCCTACGACGGAATCAGGTGCTTTCATAAAAATAACTGGCTCAAGTGGAGTAGTCGCTTTGGATTCTTCAATGTGCTTTAGGTAGTTAAGGCCGACACAAATTACTTTGGTGGGTTTATTGATGGGGGATCCGATTCTCACTCCTGCTAATGCAATACGCGGAAAAGCCGAAAGATCTGCTTTGGCTACCTTCGCCAAGGCGCCGTTGGAGAGCGTTTCGCGGTCCCAATCTGAAATGAGCGAATCGACCAGAATTGCTTGATCTCCTTCAATAACTGCCGGTTTCTCCGCGCCAATTTCACCGATTCGTGCGAGTTTCATGAGGCCCCCTTCTAGGACATTTCACAATCCTATAGGAAAAATCCAGATGCTCATCTGCAAAATAAGGTCTGCAGATGTGGCTAAGGTTACGAAAATGAGCGATACAACGGCTGACTTAGCTTCGAAAGTGCGAAAGGCGCTTGACGTGGCAGTGGCTGCAATCGGTGGTGCAACGCGCGAAGGTCAAATTGAAATGGCCGAAGCCGTCGCCAATGCACTTTCTGATCGCCATCATTTGATGGTGCAGGCTGGAACCGGAACAGGCAAGTCGCTGGCATATTTAGTTCCAGCCTTGGTTTACGGCAAGCGAGTTCTGGTGGCCACGGCCACTCTTGCGTTACAACGACAACTCGTCGAGCGGGATTTGCCACGTATTGTTCCGGCCCTGGAAAAAGAACTCGGTCGCGAAATTACTTTCGGGGTTTATAAGGGCGTAGGAAATTACGTCTGCTTGCAGAAGATGAACAGCGAAGTTTCCGATCCGGATGGAGAAGTACTTCTTGAAGTTTCAAGTTTGGGTTTTGATGCCAAGCGCCTGCGTGCGTGGGCGCATAGTCCGGGCGTCTCAGGTGATCGCGACGATGCCCCTGATGTTGACCGACGCGTTTGGGCCGCGAACTCTCTATCCGGTCGCGAATGCGTTGGAGCGGAAAAATGTGCCTTCGGCTCCCAATGTTTTGCGGCTATTGCCAAAGGTAAAGCCGCCTTGGCCGACATCGTCGTTACTAATCACACTTTGCTGGCGATCGAAATCGTTGATTCGCATCCAATCTTGCCTGAACGCGATGCGGTAATCCTAGATGAGGCCCATGAGTTCATGGATAGAACTACGCAAGCCGTAACTGAAGAACTTACTGGTCCGCGAGTGCTGCGGGCAGCAGCTATGGCGAGAAAGCATTTGCCCGGCAAGCTTTCGGATGCGTTTACAAAGGCGGCAGATTCCTTTGATGATGCAATGGACGAATTCGGTCAGCGTGTGAAATTTGAAACTGCACTGCAAGGACGGTTGGAAGAAATACCGGCATCTCTTGCGGCGCCGATTCGTAAAGTACGTGAAAGCGCACAAGCGATTATTCAACTCATCAGTGCCGACGAAGAGATTGTTGACTCTGATTCAATCGCAGAAAGAGCACGGGTTAAGGGCGCAGTTAACGAAGTTTCAACAACCGCTGCCAAACTTCTTAAACTTGGTAAAGGGCAAGTCCTCTGGTTTGATCCGACATTTTCTACATTGAATCTCGCGCCCCTTACTGTTTCAACTGTGTTGCGCAACAACTTGCTGACCAAGACGCCTGTGATCGCAACATCAGCGACTTTGACAGTTGGTAACGGTTTTGATGCGATGGCGCGCAACATCGGTTTTCTAGTTGAAGGCGATGAAGAAGCGCAGACCGATGACGGCGACGTGGATCCAGGCAATGTCCAAATGCTCGATGTGGGTTCGCCCTTTGATTTCGCAAACCAAGGCATGCTCTATCTCCCCAAGCATCTGCCAGAGCCAGGCCGTGATGGCCCGAGCGTCGAAGCGCTGATTGAGTTGGGAGAGTTGATCGATGCAGCCGGTGGAAGAACGTTGGCTCTCTTCTCTTCATGGCGCGGCGTGGAGGCGGCAGATGCACACCTGCGAAAAGTGTTGGCTGAATTACCCATTCGCATCATCACCCAAAGGCGCGGGGATTCAGCGGGTCCGCTGGTAGAGCGATTCGCAGCGGATGAAACCTCAGTGCTGCTTGGGACGATGGGGTTGTGGCAGGGCGTAGATGTTCCGGGGTCATCCTGCATCCTGGTCGCGATCGATCGAATTCCTTTTCCGCGACCAGATGATCCCGTTATGTCGGCGCGGTCAGCAGAAGTTGATGCAACGGGTGGCAGCGGGTTTATGAAGATTTCCCTTCCGCGGGCTGCGCTATTGCTAGCGCAGGGGACGGGACGCCTCATCAGATCCGTCGATGACCGCGGGGTGGTAGCGATTCTGGATTCGCGCATTATGACCAAGCGCTACGGCTCCATTCTACTTAACTCGATGCCGCCTCTCTGGAGAACCTCAGATAAGAGAGTTGTGACGGATTCATTGCGTCGATTGCATGAGGCAGTAACGGAGAAGTCGTGAGAGAATTCGTAAATGCCGCGAATTAGCACCGCCACTTTGGCCGAACATCGAGAGTGGCGCCGCCAACAATTGATTAAAGCGGCAACTTCCCTCGCCCTTGAAGCAGGGGGAGATGCAATAACGGTGGCTGCAGTTGCCGAAAGAGCCGGACTATCACGCACTTCCGTTTATGAATATTTCGGAAGTAGCGCAGAATTAGTCGCTGATTTAATTCTCGATGAGTTGAGTAGATTTTCGAAATCGCTATCAGCAGGAATTATCGATGAAACAGTGCCGATGGACGCCATTGAGCAGTGGATTAGCGCCGCTCTTCAGTACATTGCTGACGGGCGTCACTTACTTGCAAAAGCTTTGAGTGCAACTTCCACGCCGACCGAAAGAGCGGCGGACATCGCTTTAGCGCACCGGGCCTTACTGGCGCCTCTCAAGAGCGCCTGCGAACAACTTGGGATTGTTGATATTTCACAGGCACTTGCTTTGATCCAGAGCGTTACGGACGCGGCAACTAAGCGGATTGAAAGCGGCAACGAGGCAGAAATTGAGATTGATACTGCAATCAAATTCTGCCTCGCTGGGATACGGACTCTAATCCGCTAAACCACTAGTTTATTTTTATACTCTTCCTTGATCTTGTTTCTGCCCAGAGTCCGTCCTGACCAACTGCAGATGCAGAAATAACACAGGCGCCCTTCTTGAGACCTTTCAGTGTCGAACCCTTCACTGAGCAAGTCTTCGCAGTGACACTCTTGTAGTTTATCTTTCCGCCAAAATTCGTAACGGTCGCCAATTTAATTGTTGCACCTTTTTTCAAGACTGATTTGGCAATTGGGATTATTTGTACTCCCTGCGTCAACAAGAAGGGATAGTGCGCTGTTGTCTTTTGATACTCAATTGAGTCCGCGGTACTCACCGTGATGTCGCAGGCACCGGCGCCCTTGAGCGCTGTGATGACTCCATCCACGACTGTGCAGTCCGGCGTTGATGATCCAAAAGTGATAGTTCCGCTTGACTTTGCCGTTGCAGTGATCGTGACGGGGGTGCGGTAGGCAAGCGTCCCCGGAATGGATGTGCTCAGCTCTTTACCGTCTACGGATGCTGCAATGGTGTCTTTCGGCTTAGTAGGTGTGGATACTCCCGCCGCAAAACTGATCGGAATCAGTTGATCTTCACTTCGGTCACGAGAATTGGTGTGATCAAAAGTTAGGAAGATAGAGCACTTATTGACTCCACATTCTGTACCCGCCACATTTCCCCTCACCGCT
>JACMQL010000038.1 GCA_014377015.1 Actinomycetota bacterium | reverse complement strand
TGCTCCGACTGCACCAGCGGCACCTGTTGCTCCAACTGCACCGGTTAATCCGATTGAGCCTTGCGATCCGGTAGCACCAACTGCACCAGCGGCACCAGTAGCTCCAACTGCACCAGCGGCACCTGTTGCTCCAACTGCACCGGTTAATCCGATTGAGCCTTGCGATCCGGTAGCGCCAACTGCACCAGCGGCGCCTGTAGCACCGACTGCACCAGCGGCACCTGTAGCACCGACTGCACCGACTGCACCGGTTAACCCGATTGAGCCTTGCGTTCCGGTAGCGCCAACTGCACCATCGGCGCCTGTTGCTCCAACTGCTCCGACTGCACCGGTTAATCCGATTGAGCCTTGCGATCCGGTAGCTCCAACTGCACCAGCGGCGCCTGTTGCTCCAACTGCACCAGTTGATCCAGTTGATCCCGTTGGGCCGACGCTGCCACTTCCGACTCCCGTTGGACCAGCAGGCCCGACAAGACCCTGACTACCTTGTATGCCTTGAAAGCCTTGAATACCTTGCGTACCAGTTGGGCCGACAGAACCACTTGCACCGGCAGGGCCAGCAGGACCTTGGGTACCGATTGGTCCCTGAGGACCCGTTAATCCGATGAGACCCTGTGGACCAGTAGGACCAGTTGACCCCGATCCAGATCCCGATCCAGCTGGGCCAGTTGGACCCGCAGGACCGGCAGTACCTTGTGGTCCCGCAGGACCAGTTGAACCTACAGTTCCGGTACCGCTTCCGGCTGGACCGGCTGGACCGGCTGGACCGGCTGAACCGACTGAACCGGCTGGTCCTTGGGCGCCGTTTACTCCGTTAATTCCGTTTGCACCGGCAGGGCCGGCAGGACCGGCAGGGCCTTGTGCACCTATACCACCGGCTGGGCCTTGCGCTCCCGTATCACCCTTGGCACCCGTATCGCCTTTGGCACCAGTAGTACCTGTGTCACCTTTGGCACCAGTAGCACCATCGGCACCAGAACTACCGGGGTCACCTTTTGCACCAGTAACTCCAGTTTCACCTGCAGCGCCTTGAGGTCCTCGCACACCTAGTGGTCCTTGAAGCCCTTGCGGGCCTGCTGGTCCCGCTGGGCCAGGCTCGCCTTGAATTCCTTGCTCGCCTGTTGCTCCTTGAGCACCCACTACGGCAGATGAACCTGTAAAGCCCCTAGCTGCATTCGCGATCGCTGAGGCACCACCACCGGAACTTGAAGAACTCGGCTTGACGGTTGGTTTTCCGCCACCCGATGAACTGCCCGATGAACTGCCCGAAGTGGGCGACTTCGTGGGAGTCGTCGAAAGAGGTCCCTTTAACGTCGGAGTTGGACTCGCAGAAGAAGAAGACGGAATTTTAAGTGGGCCGCTGAGGCCGCCTGCTTGCGTAAATCCGTAGGAAAGTCTCGCCGCTTTGGAAGGACTGGACATCCCAGTTGAGGTGAATCCTGACGTAAGAGGAGAAGCTGATGACGACATAACTTGAATGCCGGAAGAGAGCAAAATAACTGCGGAAAATAAGGATAATTTGCGTCCGAGCATGGCTAATCGGCGTACGTTTGTACGATCGTTGCGCATGCTAACCACTCCCTATCTGCAGTGTGATATTAGATAACCGCCATAAGTGTAGGGCATGAGCCCCCGCTAAAAGTCATCCCGCCCGAGGGAAGCCCCCGTCCAAATGAAAAGTTACTCACTAGGAACCAGAGATATCCGCAAAGTGCATGAGCCGCCCATACATGTTGGCCGCGTTGACGCGATGGTTCGTATCCGGTGAAGAGGGCTCAACATCCATGCTCTTCGAGGCTGCGGCGATGGTGCGCTCAACGGCCTTTACTGTCAGACGACAATCTCGTGCGATTTTGGCGTTACTGGCCCCCAGCGAGACAAGCCTCATCACTCGATGCTGTTGAGGAGACAGTAATCCAAGATGCTTACTCTCGAGAACTGCCGCTTCCAGGATTTCAGTGCTCAATTGCTTCTTGCCGTTGAAAGCACGCAAGATCTCCGGATACACCAATTCTGGATAGCGCGAAGGTTGATTGAGCCAATAAGCATTGGACCATAGGGCGGAGAGCATTCCCTCCTTCACCATGATCGGATTAGCTCCTTCTGACATTAGGACAATTATTTGATCAGGATTCTGGTCGAGTATGTCCAACGCGATTTGCAGAGCCGCACTGTGACGAAGTGAATCGATATCGAGGACAACGACTTCTGGTTTGAAATCACTCAATTCTTGTGCGAGATCTTTTGCGTCAATAACCCTGGCCTGAAGTGAAGGATCCCCCGCAAGCTGCAAAATTTTCGCAAGTAGTAGCCCCATTCCGAGGCGGAAATTATTTTCAACAACTAATAAACGACTAAGTGTGGTGACTTGCGGATTCATTATGGGCTTCTTTTTAGAGGTCATTGAGCACCACCATCATTCGAGAACTGAGTCGGTCCGCCAATGCGGGTTGAACATTCCAAAGCGAAATCATATTCTTATATTCGTCTAGATCTTTCTTACTCGGTGCAGCGTTAGTTCTTAGCGCTCGAATCATTAGATTCCGAGGGGTGTGTGCATCACCGACAAATTCGATTACCTCGCTTCTGTACCCGACCAATTTCAATATCTGCGCACGAAGTGCGTCAGTGAGCAAATCTGCAAAACGTTCTTTCAGTAGTCCATTCTTAGTTACAAGTTTCCAAGGTTCAGGGGGATCTGTGATTTGCGATTGAAGATCGTGATGACAGCAAGGAGCCACCAACACTAACTTCGCGTCGTGGTTCACAGCCCAGGAGATTGCATCATCTGTGGCAGTGTCACAGGCGTGCAGCGCCATCACAACGTCGACATGGGCAAGATCTGCGCTCGATATTACTTGTGCAATGAATTCAATTGAATCAGCGATGGCTAATTTGCCAGCGACTTCCGTGTTCTTATCTCTTGAATCAACTCGCACGTCAATTCCTGTCACATGAATTGGAATCGAGTGGCTCTGTAAATATTGATGGACGGCAAAAGTTAGATAAGCGCTGCCGCACCCTAAGTCAACTAGTTGTAAGGGTCGATCCACAGTGGGCTCTGCAATATGACCTGCGGCAATTGCGGAATTGAGACTCGGGACAAGAAGTCGGAGAAATTCCTCGACTTGCCGATACTTATCTTGCCGTGACGGCTTAATGCGGCCATCCACATCGGAAATTCCGACTTCACGAAGATAAGCATCTGACGGATCCAGGAATCTAACTTTTTGATGATCGTGTTCAAGGTGCTGATCTAATCTTTCCTTGTTCCGATTTACCAACACCGCTTCTTTCTTGGTAATTCGAATCGAAAATGAGCCTTCGACGTGATCAATGTGAATATTGGAAAAACCCGAATTCAGAATTGTCCTCACATCAAGAATGTCGGGTAGGTGATTTTTAGTTGTGGCTTGTCGACCATCATTTTCGACCACCTGCAAGAGTATTTTCCCTTTCAGGCTAATCGGCCGTATGTCGACTCTCATCGAAAGCGGCGACATATCTCTTCGCTTTCCGGAGAGAACTACGCGAACTAATTTATCCACGCCACGGATAAGACCTTCGGCCTCATCCAGCGCGGGTTCGAGTTCTATGTTCACGCCGTTAATTTATCAAAGTAAATCTCTAACGCGAGGCCGCCCAAGTCGCTCCGAAGCAACCTAATTTTCCCCCCGAGTTCCTGGACTATTGCAAAGATAATGCTCATCCCTAATCCAGAACCGCCGCCTTCTCGCGAGCGCGATTTGTCGAATCGCTGAAAATTTTGAGGGCCGTACTCGTATGCGCTTCCAGGGAGCCCTGGTCCCCCATCTTCGATCAACAATCGCACTCGGTTAACTGACGCTTCTAGGGTCACATGGACTGGGGCATCAGCAGGTGTATGGCGCGCAACGTTGCTGAAAATATTTGTCAGGAGCCTGGAAAGCAGCGCGGCCGAACCAGAAATGAAGATCGATGGAGCAATACGAAGTTCGACTTTGCGGGAGACATTGACCTGTTTAAAATCTTGCGTGTGGGAAAGCAAGAGAAGTGAGAGTTCCACATTCTCGAACTCAACTTGGCGCGACGTACCCGATTCCGCAAGAAATAGAAGATCGTTTATGAGCGATTCCATTCGAGCGATTTCCGATGCCAGGCGATCGAAAGCCTTCGCCCTTTGATCTTCGTCTCTAAATCTAGTGCCCGCGAGGAGTTCGATATATCCCCTGATAACGGTCAACGGCGTCCTAAGTTCGTGCGAAGCATCCCCCAAGAACTCTTGCATCCTTTGGTTTGCGAGTTCCTCCACCTCGGCAGTTCTTCTCAAAGTTGCGACCATGCGGTTGAGTGAGGACGCAAGCTGGTCGATTTCTGAGTTGCCTCCGTCAACCTTGATATCAATTCGTGATTCCCCGAGTGAAATTTCCTCGGCGGTCAGGATCAAAGATTCGATCTTTTGAATATCTCTCCTGAAAAAGAACCAGGTCACTAAAGTTGCAATTAACAAGCAAAGGAGAATAAACAGTATTAAGTGGAATCGATCCGTTTCGAACCTCGATTCGACCTCCTGTAAATTCGCAGCGATCAAAATGTATTCGTCGTTAAGCAGGCTAATTGCACGTAGTCGGTAACTCTCGGTTGCGCTGATCGATACCGGATGCGCAAGTGCAGCCTTCACCTGCGAATCACTTGGATCAAGGTCCGCGGATAGATTTGATTCGCTAAGGACAAGCGGGCTCTGCGGATCTGTGTAATAGATAAGCGTAAGAGATAAGTCGCTCTGTTGAACGGCAAAGAGAGCCTCCGAGAGAGCAGCGTTTGTCTTCGGTTGGACTGCGGTCACCACCTGATTGAGAGAATTATCGATCAAAGCAATTTGTGATTGATGTTGGGAATTAATCGCTATTCCACCGACCACCAAAGTACTTGCAGTCGTCACAACCGCAGAAATCAAACTGAGTCTGGCACGAAGCCTCATGACTTCCCTTTGGGTTCGACAATCTGGAAACCGATTCCTCTGACCGTCTTGATACCCTCGAAGGTCTCCGAGTGGAATTTGCGTCGCAGGTAGGAAATGTATGTATCGACCACGCCCGAGTCCGCCTGGAAATCAATCTCCCAAACTTCACTCAAGATGTTGGCCTTTGTCATCACCCTTCCCTTATTGAGCAAGAGGTGATGTAGAAGTCGAAATTCGGTTTTCGACAACTCGACCTGCTCGCTATCCAGAAGTACTTCATAAGTTTGCTCATTGAGGGAAATTGGCCCGCATGTAAGTATCGAAAACTCTTCCTCAATTCTCATAGATCTGCGTAGAACTGCTTGAACTCTTAGTGCTAACTCCTCGAGACCAAAAGGCTTGCTTATGTAATCATCGGCGCCCAGGCGCAACCCGCGCGTCACATCTGCCCGATCTTTCCTAGCAGTCAGCATGATCGCAGGCGTGTTGTCACTCTTTGACCGCACTCGTTCGAGAAATTCAAAGCCATCCATTACGGGCATATTGACATCGATGATCATTAGGTCGGGCTTGTGCTTTCGCATGAGGGTCAGGGCAGTCATGCCATCCTTGGCTTCAAGCGTTTCAAAGTCGCTCAGGCGAAGGGCATCTGTCAGCAATTCGCGGACGCCTACTTCGTCGTCGACAATCAAGATTAAGGGTTTAGTCATCCGTTACCTCCCCCACGAGAGTAGACGGTAGCAGCGCGCTTGCCATGTCCTTTGCGGCAAAAATCATTATCATCCACGATGCGCGAAGAATTTTCACAGAAAATCCACAAAGTCTCACCTCACAATCGGGACATAGAGCAGTTAACTTGAAGCAAGTGAAAGGTGCCATCGTGAAGCCCACAAGACTCATCGTCGGTTTAACACTCAGTTTATCGTTGCCGGTCATGTCAACAAGTGGCGCAACCGCTGACACTACTTCAAATTTCACCTCCTCCTCATATGCTGACCAGTTGGCTGCTTACAAAGTTGCCATGGCTAACTACAAGATCGCCATGGATCAATATAACGAAGCTTGGAAAAAGTCACTCGCGAGTTACAAGGATGCCGTAAATACTGCGCTAAAAGATGCGAAAATGGCGTTGCAAAATTTACGAGATAAAAGAAAAATGATTGCGCAGAATTTCAAAATATCCGTTCAACAAGCAAACAAAACTTTTACGATTACTATGAGAACTGCTAAAACCGCTGACCAAAAGAGCGCGGCCATAAATGCTCGCATCGTGGCAATTAATGATGCAACGGCGGCTCGAAATGTTGCCCTCGATGCTTTGAGTCGTGAATCTGCGACAGCAGTAAAGCCAATACCACCAGTCAAACCTGCCCCACCAACCAAGCCCACGGCTCCAGAAAAGTCTGCCACGCCACGCAATTCGCCTGTAGTGAAAAAGGGAAAGAAAACTAACTAGCATGTAAGTTGAAAAATCTAGCGTCTCACGACCTCCGTCGAAGAGGCGCTAGATTTTTTCTGTAAAGATTTTGTCGGGATTAAGAATGTAATTCGGATCCAATGCCCGCTTAATTGCCCGCATTACTTCTACCGATTCTCGACCAGCCTCTTCAACCAGGGATTCCATCTTCCCTCCCCCGATTCCATGTTCGCCAGTGCACGTTCCTCCCATGGCGATGATTTCGGAAGTAATACTGTGTGTTATTTCGCGAATTTCGTTGAGTTCATTTGGCTTGGAAGGATCGTTAATAATCTGCGCGTGGAAATTTCCGTCTGCTACATGTCCTAGGAAAGAGTATGGATAGGAATGCGCCGAGAGAACGCGTTCTGCGGCACCAACTGCGTCCGCCAAACGCGAAAGCGGCACTGCCCAGTCTGTACTAACCCCCTTCTTGCCAGGATGCATGGCTAGCGCCGCGTAATGAGCGTTATGGCGAGCCTGCCAAAGTTTTCTTCGTTGCCCTTCCTCGGCGGTCCACTCAAAATCTGTGCCGTCAAAATCAGCAACAATTTCTTGAACCGTATTTGCATCTTCCTTCACACTTTGCGGGCTTCCATGAAATTCGAAGAGAAGTGTCGGAGCCTCTGCTAGCGATAGTCCTTCTAGTTTGTTTAAGTTAGTAATGCATTTCTTATCCAGGAATTCGCAACGAGCGATCGCAACTCCGGATCTGACTATCGCGGTAGCCGCCGCAACGCCACGCGCTAGATCAGGAAAACAAACGACAGCAGCAGCCATCTTTTCTGGTATTCCGAAAAGGCGCAAAGTTAATTCTGTAATTACCGCAAGCGTGCCTTCGGAACCAACAAGCAACCGCGTCAGGTCAAAGCCTGCCGATTGCTTGCGCGTTTCGCGGCCGGTGCGGATCACTGTGCCATCCGCTAGCACCGCCGTCATAGCCATCACATTCTCACGCATAGATCCGTACCGAACCGTCGTTGTCCCGGCTGCGCCCGTCGCGGCCATTCCACCCAATGTGGCATCTGCGCCTGGATCAACCGAGAAAAATAGACCGTATGAAGAAAGTTTTTCATTTAGCGCTTTACGTGCCACACCCGTTTCAACGCGTACCAAAAGATCATCCGGACGTATCTCCAAAATGCGATTCATGCTAGTTAAATCAAGACTTATACCGCCGCGCGATGGTACGACGTGACCTTCGAGCGAAGTACCTGCACCAAAAGCCACGACCGGAATTCCTTCAGCATTGCAATACGACAAAACACTTGAAACTTCGGCAGTGGAGTTTGGCGAGACAACCGCGGAAGGCAATACCGGAGGAAACGCTGACTCGTCATGTGAGTGGGACTCGAGCACAGAATCGTTTTGCGAGATACGACCATCGACGAGGTGGGCTATCGCCCAGACTTGCGCTTGAGTTAGATCAACGCGATTAGTCACTACTCTCATTCTCCAAAGTCTCTATACCCGAAGGTTTAGCGGTATTGATAATTAATGAAGGATATTCACTGCTCGAGCGATTACCAGACCTACCGTCAAAAGAGCAGTAAATGACTGCACCAACATCAACATCTTCGCCCAACGCGTCAACGGCATCACATCCGTAGGGCTGAATGCGCTGGCATTGGTGAACGAAGTGTAAAGGTAATCAAAAAAATTGGGATGCCAGCTCGGTGGGGCGTAGTTAGGATCCGACATTTGAGGAAACATAAAATCCGGATATGGCTTAAGTGCTTCGGCCCGTTTGCCAGGTCCACCGCGATCTAATTCCCAGTACCACAAGGCGAATACGACAACATTTGTAATCCAGATGGAACCTGCTGATATTAGGAGATGTGGCGCGTCTGTAATGTCGCCCGAAATCATTGCATCAATCAACTTCACGGCTGAAACTGAGTTAGAAAGCGTCATTAACCAAGTAAGAACAATCCCAGTAAATCGAGCGGATGGAATGTGGCTGGATATCCGCTTCGGATTTATCGCGATGACAATCATCAATAATGCCGCCTCGATGATACAAATCTCGTTCTTGAAAGATAGTGATAGAGACTTATCAAGCGAGAATTGCAATGCGATGACAAGAATCACCACTACCGCAACTGGCCAACGGTGTTCCCCCTCGTGGCGGAGTTGCCAATGTCGGGGCGACTGAGGATTTTTCTCGCTTCGCATAATGACCAAGACTAGCAAGGCCAAGTCCTGAGAGAACAGAAAAGATTTTCCACTCGTGCTCCTATGGCAGACTAACCCCATGATCTCTGGACAAGTGTGGTTTCTAACTATCGGAGGACTTGTACTTGTCCTGCTAATTGATCTGGCTATGGCAATATTGCGCAGAAATAAGAACACAACCCTTTTTGAAGCTTCGTTCTGGACGATCTTCTATGTCGGTGCCGCAATCGTCTTCGGTACGCTTCTACCTAATTGGACCTCCGAGCAGGCACAAAAGGAATTCTTCGCAGGGTGGCTCACCGAATATGCACTTTCAGTGGACAACATTTTTGTTTTTATCATTATCCTCGGCCACTTGCACGTTCAGAAGGAACGGCAACAACTGGTACTTCTACTCGGAATCATGTTGTCAATTGCAATGCGCGGCACCTTGATTCCAATGGGTGCGGCGCTTATCTCCCGATTCAGCAGTATCTTTTTCATCTTTGGCGCATTCCTTATCTACACCGCATTCAAATTGGCAAAGGAAGGTGGCGATGAATCGAAATGGGACGAAGGGCGCATAGTCACAAGAATGAAAGCGCGAGGAATAAGCACCTTCACGATTGCGCTCGTTGCGCTCGGGCTAACAGACCTGATGTTTTCAATTGATTCTATTCCGGCAATATTCGGCCTCACTAAGAGTGCGTACATCGTCACTACTGCAAATATTTTTGCCCTTATGGGAATGCGTCAACTTTATTTCTTGCTCGCAGGGTTAATAAAACGTCTGGTGTATTTGTCTAAGGGATTATCGGTGATACTCGCTTTCATCGGCGTAAAAATGATTTTGGAAGCGCTCCATGGAATTGGCTTCGACAAATTTCTTGGAGTACAGATTCCTGAAGTTTCCCTTGAGTTCAGTCTTGGAACAATTGTCACCGTCCTGATAGTTACAACTGTTGCAAGTCTTACTGCTTCACGCGGAGTCGTTGGCGCAGAGTAATTCTTTATTCAGAGACTGCCTTTTTTCTCAGACTTTCGTGTTTGACATCTTTTGACTTTTCATGACTCTTCCGTATTTGCAATTCAAAATTCTTGATTGCTAGGTCAAATGCGGCCACATCATTGAAGGCTGCAGCTTGCGCTCTCAGAAGTGGTCCGCTGCCATGGGAGGTCAAGATCACTCGATGAGATAATTTCCCCTGTCGCGGATTTCCTTCATGGATAACTTCAACTTCGACTCTCTCAATGGTGACACTGAATCGATCCATCGATTGCAACTTTTCTTCAACAATTACTTTGAAATCATCAGCAAGATGTGCTTGACGAGCGTGGAGAACGATCTTCATTTAAAGCTCCTGTCTCTATTGCTTACAATGCCACAAACCCCGCCCACGCGGAAGGATCTTCTTCTGACTCACATACGATTTTATGCTCAGATAAACACGAATAAAATGCTCGGAACAGCGGCAATGAGGACTGCCTCAACGATAGTTTTAATCACTTGACTTCTGTCTTTCCTCCGTTGTTCGGGATCAACCACAGACTCAACGTTTCCTAATTCTCCAAGATTGAAAACTCCTGACATCCCATAGGCCAAGCAAAATCGTCTTTTAGTTTGAAACCAACCAATCACGGTAAGCAAAATTGGAATAAAAATCACCAATCGAAATTCACTGGGTGCGTCCAATATCAAAAGCAGAATTCCGGTCAAGATCGAAAGCACGCCACTAAATATCGCGGCAATTTTTCGACGCCTAACTTCGGGTCCGCCAATATTGCAGGAAGAATTGCGAATGTTAGGCATCTTCATATTCATCTTCGTCAACCCAAACACTCTGGGGGCCATCTTCTTGTTTTTCTACCCAAGAGAGAAATGAGCCGACTGCACGAAAAGAGAGCACCACCAAGGCAAGTACTCCCGCTATGCGTCTGACGGATCTGATCATGCCCCCAAATTACTCCATTAGCCTTGGAATTGGCTGGACATTTCCCATCGCCCCCGAGAAATCTTCACTGGGAGATACTTTGTAGGGAATTCTCGATATCACTCCAGAGATCTTCGACATATTCGCAACCTACCGATAGGCGGATAAGCGATTCCGAGACCGACGAGCTTTCCCCGCTCCATCGGCGTCGCCTTTCCCACAAGGACTCCACGCCGCCCAAACTTGTGGCGTACATAACCACCTTTGAGGCTTCGCACACTTTGTCGGTCTGTTCTGGAGTCGCGAAGAGGGTGAAAGAGAGGACTGCACCGAAGCCGTCCATAAAACTTCTGGCGCGATCGTGAAAGGGATCGGTCGCAAGTCCTGGATAGTTCACCGATTCAACCATTGGGTGAGCGGCCAATCGCTGGGCGATTTCCATTGCGTTTGCTTGGGCACGTTCAAAACGCAATGGAAAAGTGCGTAAACCGCGTAAAGCAAGCCAGGCTTCAAACGGACCAGCAATGGCTCCGCCAAGTTTTCGCGCATTTTCGAGCCTTCCAAAAAGTCCTGAGTCACTTGTGGAGAGCGAACCCATCAGCACGTCACTATGTCCGGCCAAATATTTCGTAACAGAATGAGCCACTATGTCAGCACCCATCTGCAAGGGCCGCTGATTCAAAGGCGTAGCAAAAGTATTGTCGACCGCGACGCCACAGTCCAACGACTTCGCTTCGCGAATAATCGCCGGGAGGTCAGCAATTTCCAAACAGGGATTGGTGGGAGATTCCAACCAGACAAGCGCAGTTCCTGGTAGGGCCGCCAAAATTTGTTCGGTATCTGACACGGTTACATATCGAACTTCAATCTTTCCAGCCTCCTCTAATGAGCGCAGCAATGCCATTGATCCGCTGTAGCCCTGATCCGACGCAGTCACCACCGACCCTACGGGGAGTAATGAAAATACGGCGCCAATAGCAGCTAGGCCCGATGAAAAAACCAAGGTCGGACCGCCTTCGAGGGCTCCGATTGCATCCTCAAGAGCTGACCAAGTTTCATTCCCGTATCGACCATAACCAAGCGGACCTCCCGCGTGCAACGTTGCGCTCAAAGAGATTGGAGTATTTAACGGTGCATCCGGTGCTGGCATCGGGCGGCCCGATGTGATTGCCAAAGTGTCGGGATGTAAGCCTTCGTTTTGTTTCATTTTAGGGCCACCACAATTCTTTCTATAGCATTGGTAAGAATTTCCGGACTAGTCGCGAAATTCAATCTAACGAAGCCTTCGACATTCGGCCCAAAGCTGCTGCCAGGATTTACGGCAACTTTTCCCTTGGTCAACATCAGATGAGCTGGTCTTGACTTTGCATAATCCGAAAAGTCCAACCATGCCAAGTAACCCATTTGGGGTAATTCATAGCCAACTTGGGGGAGTTTCTCAACCAACAATCTTTTCAACAAATTACGGTTCGAATCCAATTCGATCATCACCGCATCAAGCCACTCTTCTCCGTCAGCAAACGCCGCCACAGTCGCAAAAGCACCCAAAAGTGATGCCCGGTAATGAGTTGCCACTGGGAGTCTGCTAAGAACCGCATCCATATTCGAATTCTGGCTCACGATGATGGCGCACTTGAGGCCGGCAATATTCCACGCCTTGCTAGCGGCCGTGATGGTTACTCCGACTTCCTCTGCTATCGAACCCAGAGAGAGGAACGGTGTGAAAGTTGCCTCCTGATACGTCAACGGTCCGTGAATCTCATCGCTGATGATGACGACTTCGTATTTCTTCGCCAATGTTGCAAATTCCAGGAGTTCATTTGGTGAGTAGGTACGTCCAAGTGGGTTGTGCGGATTGCATAACAAGTGAACCTTGATATCCGATTTATAAGCTTGCTCAATCAAACTGAAATCTAATTCCCACTTTTGTCCAACTTGATGAAACGGAACATCCACTAGTTCCAGCCCAGCTTCCTTGATCCAATTTGCAAAGTTGTGATAAACGGGAGTGTTTATTAACACTCGATCTCCGGGCGAAGTTACAAGTCGCAAAACTTCTACTGCTGCCACACCTACATCGGTAGCGATACGAACTTGCTCTGGATCAAGAGTCCAATTCCATCGTTTCTTTGCAAATGACCCAAAGGCGACAGGCAACTCTGGAATCGGCCCCAGGTAACCAAGATCTGATTTAGCAACCATCTCAAGCAAAACATTGCGAATTGGATCTGCAACAGGAAAATCCATTTCCGCCACAGGTAGCGGCAAGACATCCGCTGGAAACTCACGCCATTTCTCGCTCCGATGGGTCTGCAATTGCGAAAGCGGAGGTGCCTTTATCCTAAATTGCGACATGGGCGCCAATTCTTCGCGTCGAGTTTCTGACGATGAGTGTCGTCGGCAAGGTCCGCGAGGCCAGTTGCATATCCGACTTGCGCAATTTATCAAGTATGGCGTGTGCCGCCAACTCTCCCATTAACTGCACGGGTTGCTCAATGGTTGTCAGATCGGAAAACTCCGCTATTTCGTGGCCGTCAAAGCCGATGATCGAAATATCATCTGGGACGCGTAGCCCATGACGCCTCATCGCTTGCATCGCACCGATCGCCATTTCATCGGATTCGCAAAATATCGCAGTCGGTCTATTTGGTCTTGCCAAGAGTTCATCCATCGCGCGGGCGCCCCCGTGTAAGGTGAAATCTCCGTGCACTTCTCGTTTGGGATCCCAGGTCAGGCGATTTTCTGCCAAGACTTGCATGAACCCGGTCCTGCGATCTTGTGGAACGCTAAAAATGAACGGATCATCTGATCTTCCTGACATCAATGCAATCTCTTTATGTCCTTGATTCACGAGGTGTTGGGTTGCGGTGCGGGCTCCAGCTATGTCATCGATGGCGACGCTCGCGAAACCCGCCCGGTGCATGCCCACCAGGGCGATGGGTATTCCGAGGTTGAGCATCGATTCGAATTCTTCATCGGACGGAGGAACTCCTATCACGATGATCCCATCCACTCGTCCCTTGAGAAGTTTGTGTTGAAAAATCCGCTCCCGACCTTTCATATGGCCGAAGTTGTAAAGGAGTAAATCGAAGCCGGCCTCGCGAAGGGCATGCTCCGCTCCATGAATCACGTTGGAGAAGTACCAACTTGAAATAAAGGGCGCAACTACTCCAACGCTATGTGTCCGAGAGGAAACAGGAGTTGTGTCGAGTGGATAGTTAAGTTGTTCGGCTGCCGCGACGATCTTCTCGCGGGTCTGTCTATTTACGTGCTGCAATCCGCGCAGCGCTCTGGACACCGTTGCGGTGGAAACCCCGACAAGCTCAGCGATCTCCTTGACCCCAGCCATCGATTTCTCTCCTTTTTGATAAGCGGCTTGCACTTATGAAGAAACTGCAAACGTCTGCGATTTCTCTGCAAAAGTTACTGCAACTCGAGAAAAATAGCCCACTTGCACATAAGGGGGCAATGATTTGAGTACATTATTCTCATGAGCCAACAGATAACGACCCAAATAGACCTGCAACTCAAGGATCGAAACAGGACGACCGCGCTTTTTAGGCTCATCCTCGTGGCTCCGGTGGCCATATTTGTAATGTCATTTTCTGAAACATCCATGTGGTCCGAAAATTCTGACTACACCACCTTTGCTGGCATTTTCGTCCTGCCGGTGATTTTGACTCTGCTCGTTCGCGGCGTCTACCCCTCTTATGTGTTGACATTTAATAAAGCGATGTTGAATTTAAGCCTGCGGGTTGGCAGTTACATCTTTTTACTAAACGATCAATATCCCTCCATTGAGGCCGATGAGAAAACATTTGTCGAGTTTCCCGAAATTGAAGGCGGGAAAAAATTGAGTCGCGGTATGCCACTCATAAAATGGTTGCTCGCAATACCGTTATACATTTTCGGGATCGTCTATTCTATTTACGCACTGCTACTCACATTAGTTGCTTGGATAACAATCATCTTCACAGGAGAATATCCAGAATGGTGCGCAGCAGGCGTTATTGGAACTATCTCCTTTTGGAATAGAGTTTTTGGATACGCATTCGTTTTGGTGACCGACGAGTACCCAAGTTTCTCTCTTTAAATAAAAGGAATGGCACTTAGCGCGGCAAGGATGAAACGCATTGTCGCGGAGATTTGCGAAGCGGACGTAAAATTCTTGCCAATTGTCGAGAGCACCGCCCTCTGCACAATCGGACGTAGCGACGCCCTCGGTTCGCATTTTGAATCATTAGTGGAATCCGTTGTTTCCCAACAGTTAGCTGTGCGCGCGGCAGATACGATCCACCGCCGCTTAGTCGATCTCGTTAATGGCGAGATAACACCCGAGAGCATCATCAAACTCGATGAGGCTCAGATGAGATCAGCTGGACTCTCTGGTGCTAAGACGAAAACAATTCAAGGGATGAGTAAGGCAGCCATTACTGGAGCCGTACCTTTCGACGATCTTCACCAACTAGACGATAACGTGGTGTTTGAAAAACTCACTTCCTTGTGGGGAATCGGACCCTGGACCGTAGACATGTTCATGATGTTTCAACTTGGCAGGCTTGATATTTGGCCAACTGGAGATCTTGGCGTGAGAAGAGGATGGGAGAGAATTCACCGACTCAAGGACCAGATAGAACCTAAGAAGCTAGAACTTCATGGCAAAAAGTTTCGCCCCCATCGAAGCGTGGTGGCTTGGTACTGCTGGCGAACGTTGGAAAATAAATAATCTACTTAGGTTCAAGAAATAGTGACACTGAATTGATGCACCAACGTTGATCCGTCGGAACGTCGTAACCTTCGCCCTCAAAAACGTGGCCCAGGTGGGAGCCGCATGATGCACAGCGCACTTCAGTTCGAACTCTTGGGAACAGAGATCTGTCTTCAATGAGTTCAACGGAGTCATTGCTAGTAGGAGCATAGAAGGATGGCCAGCCGCACCCCGAATGAAATTTTGTCTCACTACGAAACAGAACTGCCTGACAAGCTTTGCAGCGATACACCCCGACGGTCTCGGTGTCGACATACTCTCCAGTGAATGGTCGTTCAGTCGCACCATGCCGAAGTACATCAAATGACAATGGGTCCAAGGAAATCTTTAAGGCATCTTCGTCAATCTTTACTGGATACTTTGAATCATTCATTGGAGAACCTTTCTCTTTCTTTTCTCTAAATGACATAGTCAGCCTTCGGGAATGCAACATTCGTGCTTGAGTGGCAGTCATACCCATTCGGATTTTTGAGCAGATATTTTTGATGATAATTTTCCGCTGGCCAATACGTGAATTCTGCCGCAGGCACAATCTGAGTGACGATGTCTGCGTATCCGGCGGGGCGGATTACCTCCTGGTATATGTCCCGCGTCACTCGGCATCTCGCTAACTGCTCGGAGGATGTTGCAAATATGGCACTTCTGTATTGAGTGCCCACGTCATTGCCCTGCGAATTGAGCGAGGTTGGATCATGCATCATCCAGAATTCCTCAAGAAGTTGTTGATAACTCACACGGCTTGGGTCAAAGACAACCTCTACAACTTCTGCGTGGCCGGTATTGCCTTTGCAAACTTGTTCATAGGTCGGACTTTCTACGCTACCGCCCATATATCCCACGCTGGTTTCAAGAACGCCGGGCATTTGCCAGAATCGACGCTCCGCTCCCCAGAAACAACCCGTCGCAAAATATGCTCTCTCCATTTGCAGAACAGTATTCATAAATGCTTAAAAATTCATGCAAGAAGCTGAAAGCGAGGTAAATCACTCGCGACTCGGAAATCTCTTGGGCGATTACCTTGTTTCTAGGGAGATAAGCAGGGACAATTATTGGCTTGGGTCACCTCATGGCCCCTGGTTCCATCACATTGTCTTTGCCTCTTCAGTATCTCCCTGGTCATCATCGATCAACGAGCGCCTTGGAGCAGGTATGAAGGAAAGGATGCCCTCATGGATTGGCGACATCAATCAGCCTGCCGCGACGAGGATCCAGAACTTTTTTTCCCAGTGGGCAACACGGGACCGGCAATTACCCAGATCGAAGAAGCTAAGAAGGTCTGCAATCGTTGCATCGTCAAGGATGCCTGTTTGGCCTGGGCCTTAGAGAGCGGACAAGATGCCGGAGTATGGGGCGGACTTTCAGAAGATGAACGCCGCGCTCTCAAGCGCAGAGCCGCTCGTAATCGCGCTCGCCTGATGGATCAGAATCAGATCCACTAGACCGGGAAATTCACCCGCACGGTCGTTCCATCTGTATCCGAAATCAATGTCAGGTTCCCTAGAAGTTCGTTCTCCGTCAAAGTCCGCACAATCTGAAGACCCAGGTGGGACGAGGTAATCGGGTCGAAACCCTCAGGTAAACCCACTCCATCGTCGAAGATATCTATTGCGCACTCCGCCACGCTGCGCTTCACGCGGATTTGAAGGGAATCACCCTCCATCCCGAGACCGTGTTCGAGGGCATTGTGAATGAGTTCCGTGACAACCAGGGCAAGCGGGGTGGCAAGGCGCGGCTCTAACAGCCCGACCTCCCCCTTACGTTCGATCTTGATCTCGTTCACGCGAGGACTCAACTCGCGGGCATGAGCGAGCAGGCGATCTAAGACATCGTCGAACGCGACGCTCTCGCTGGAACTTCCCGAGAGGGTTTCGTGGACTAATGCGATGGAACCGATTCTTCGAACCGCTTCTTCCAGGGCGGCACTTGCCGCAGGATCTCCAATTCGGCGAGCCTGCAATCTCAATAACGCAGAGACCGTCTGTAAATTATTTTTTACTCGATGGTGGATCTCCCGAATCGTGGCATCTTTAGTGACAAGTTCTCGATCTCGACGTCTTACTTCAGTGATGTTATGCAAGAGGACGATCGCCCCGACCCGGTCGTGACCCTGCGTCAGCGGCATCACAAGAAGATCAATGGTGCCCTCCGAATTTTCGCATTCAACACGCCGCAATGCTTTCCCACTAAGTGCACTTTTCAGCGCCTGCTCGTGCGGATCCTGCCTTTTACTAATAAGTGATTCTGCAATCTCACCCAGCGAGTAGCTCTCCAGTTCATTTGCCCATCCGAGCCGACTAAAAGCAGAACGGGCATTAGGGCTCGCGTAGGAAATCACACCGCTGACGTCAAGGCGAACCAGACCATCTCCGACGCGCGGCAATGGATCAAAAACCGCGATGGCATCTGGATAAGGAAAGGTTCCTTCCGCAACCATTCGATACAAATTGTGGGCAATCTCGCGGTAATTGAGTTCGAGGCGACCGGGTGATCTCATCAAATCCGAATTGCGATGTCTAGAGATAGTTGCGATCACTTGCCCATTGAAAGACACAGGGATTGTCTCTTCTTTGATCATAAGGTCGCCGACTAACTCCGGCTCGGAATCGCGAATAATCTCCCCGTTCGAGAGTGCGGCATCGATTCGACCCCGCTCGCCCCAAGCAATTTCGTCGCCGATGACATCATGCGCGAATACAGTTGCCGCCGTTGTCGGACGAATGTGCGCCACTGCGACGTGGCCAGTTGGCCATGACTTACTGTCTTTTCGAAGTGGAACCCACAGAATTAAATCCGCGAAAGATAAATCCGAGAGCATCTGCCAATCAGCAGTTAATTCATGTAAACGATGTACTTGCTCCGAAGTTAATGCGCATTTACCCTTGATCAAATCTTCCAGTCTTGCCATGGTGAAAGCCTCTCACGAAAGCCAAGATGCCAACTGAGTCTGCGCCTCCTGCGGGGCGTACCAACTAAGTTCATCCTCTTCGGAATCCGACACAAGAATCGCTTCAACATAACTCCATTGAAGAGGTTCGAGAAGGGTCACCCCTTGCTCACTCATAGGGCCTGTCTTGCTGGTAGGTACCTCCAGCGCGAGTGCAAAGCCGAGCGAGTCTGTTAAACCTTGGCGAAGCTTCGACATTTGCGCGGCAATGCAGGAGACGTCAAATTCCAACTCCTCCTCATCGGCTTCGGGATTCTCGTCAGCTCGTGCCTGAGTCACAGTCATCCCAGTGGGGACTGAGAGGGATCCCGTCGATAAAAAACCCTTCAGCTCTTCTGGAGTGACACTTATGTAACAACGCATGCCCCAAGACTATAAGAATCTAACTCGCAACTTCGACCGCAAGTTTTACGATTGCCTTTCGGATTGGAGATCGAGTATTGACCTCGACCAACGCAGATCGAGCACTCTCAGCACCCGTTACCGCACCGAGGTCTTTCGGCAAAGTGAAAATCCGATGCGGCTTCATGGTGGCGCTGACACTCAGAAAGCGCTTTTCTTGATCGCTGCCCTTTCTCCCAACGGCACGCATATTTAAAAGTAAGCAAAGTTTCGCCCTGATATTTATTTGAGTGAAATTGCGGAATAATTTCTCCATGCGAACGATCCCTAATACATCCGCCTTGCCCATCAACCACAATTCATCTGCGTTATCGCACGACCAATGAATCAGAGACGACGTCCATCTCCGGTCAGTGAGTGAATCTTCGAGGCCCTCGATAGAGCCGAGATCCACAACCACAAAATCGAATTTTTCAAGGAAACCGTCCATGTATACGTTCAAGCCTGGTACTTTCGCTCTGCTAAATTCACCAACGTACATATTTGGCGCCACAAGCCGAGGAGTACTTTCTGAATCTAAGCCGTGCAGTGACAACAGAGTCGCGATTGACGGGCGACGCACATCTGCGTCAAGAAGAGAAGTCTCGTGTCCCAAGATGCTGAGTTCCATGGCTAGATTGATCGCAATCGTTGTGCATCCTGAAGAACCAGCCGGAGAGGCGATGGCGATGATCTTGGCGCGACGCTTTACATCTCGTGTCGAAAACTGGGAGCGCAGAAGTGGAGTTCTTACAAAACCACGAACGAGGGCAATGAGGGCGGTGGCATCTTCGGGCCTTGGTAAGACACTTGGAAAATCTTCGAAGGTTCGTCCGTCGACTGAAAATCCAATAACTTGTTTAACTTTTCCACGCAACGTAGAAACTATTTCCGGTGAGATTCCTGGCAGATCCGGCGAAAAAATCAGAACTACTTCTTTCTGACTACTGTCGAGTTGATTCAGATGTCCTAAAAGCGAAGCCGTATCAAGAGCGCGATAAATGACATTCCATCCTTGGCTGTACAAAGTGCCAGATATGAAACCTTCGAGATCTGAGTCCGCGACAGCGGTAATGATTACTGGAAGCGTGATTTCAGCCATGCAAACGCACCACAACAATCCTGCCTGAATCAGTGGCTGCCAGCAGTCTCACAACATCCACCTTAGGAATCGATAACGTCAGTGAGATTGAATTGCTCATACTTTGGCTCTTCTGGTCTATGTCCAAAATGTATGCGCCAGCTAGAACTAGAGTGGGCGGACTCGCCTTCTCCGAGGGTTGTCGACTTTCGACATGGTAAATATTTACATTCTGACCAGGTGCAAGTCCGGTTGGAGCGTCGGACCCTTGGACACTTAGAGGAACGTCGATATTTATCAAGCCACCTTTGTCTTGATTGATGGCACTGGCAGGAATAAATTCACCTGCCCCTACCGGTCGCAATATTTGAAAACCGATAATCAGTTTCTCCTGTGGGATGTAGGCATTCGCACCTCCCGGCAGGGCGGCCCTTCGAAGAACCAAATCGTTTGGGTGGATAACCGTGCCGGGTAGCAGAACTGAATGAGCACTCCATAAAAGTTCCGTGCGATTCGCGGCGCGCGAAAGTACGAATGATGAAATGAATGATGCGATCACTAAAACGATCGCGACAAAGGTTCTGGTTGGAATCCCGGTTCTTGGTTTGTTCATACACGAACCTAAGGACGTGGGAGTCGCAACGCTCTAAATCTGTCCACAGTCATCCGAAGGGATGACACGTGCATCATTCACTTAGGTGAGGTCGCTCGAACTTTGCTTCTGCAAAGTAGTGCCATGACTACATCCCAGGTTTTCTCCCGTCCCGTCAATCTTCTGCTTACATCCGATGCTGGACTGCCCGAAGTATGGAACCACCCGATGCTTGATCTCTACAGAAAGTCAACTCCTGATTACGTCGCCCCTGGACCGCTGCTGTATTCACTCACCTCCACTTTCGGAGAGGAATTCGATCCTGAATTTGCACCTCAACCAACATCCGCCAGCGAGCTTCCCGAATTAGAAGCGTGGACGCTTAAGTTTGCTGTCAGCGTCTTAGAAATTTGGGCTGCAAAGCGCCAACCAACGCAATTGGCCCGTTGGTGCCACCATGCAATTTACGGAGAACTTGTCCGCAGGGTCGGATCGCAGGCAAGCGTCGGCCACGTCAGGAAATTGCATTCATGCCAACCCCTTGATGGAATTAGCGAATCGGCACTCACCGTGCGATTCGACGACCGAATCCGTTCAATGGCGATGCGATTTGAAGGAATCGACCATAGATGGCTCTGCACTTCCCTGACGCTTCTCTAAAAGTCACTCCCAGGTGAAGGTTTGGGTCAGTCCTGCGCTCCGCCGTGGCAACGTTTGTACTTCTTCCCGGAGCCGCAAGGACAAGGAGCGTTGCGAGAAATTCCGCCAGTTCGGGTGGGACCAGACTCGCCCGCCGCCGAATACTCTAAATTCTTCGGAGCTGAGTGATCATTTAGTCCCTTACCACTCACTTGGTGGCTCGATTCTTCAACGCTTACTTCAATGTTAAAGAGATAGCCAGCCATCTCTTCCTTGATCGCATCCATCATGGCGGCAAAAAGGGTGTAACCCTCGTTTTGATATTCAACAAGCGGATCACGTTGCGCCATTGCTCGCAATCCGATGCCCTCTTGCAAGTAATCCATCTCGTAAAGATGCTCACGCCATTTACGGTCAAGCACTGAAAGCAAAATCTTGCGCTCGAGTTCACGCATGACTTCTGAGCCTAAGCTTTCTTCACGTTTTACATAGGCGGCAAGTGCGTCATCAACAACACGTTGCGTCAAATAATCGGTATCGAGCGCAGCACGGCTTCCTAATTCCGCATCGAGTTCTTCGATGGTGAAAGAGATCGGATAGAGCGCATGAAGTGCGGTCCATAGAGTTGCCAGGTCCCAATCCTCCGCAAAACGATCGGCGGTGGCTGCTGCTACATATGCTGTAAGTGTGTCCTTCAAGAAAGTTTGAACCTGATCTTGAATATCTTTTCCTTCGAGAACCAAACGACGTTCGCCATAAACGACTTGACGCTGACGATTAAGTACGTCGTCATACTTCAATACGTTTTTTCGGATTTCGAAGTTCTGAGCCTCAACTTGTGTCTGGGCAGAGCGAATTGCATTGCTGACCATCTTGGACTCGATTGGTGTGTCCTCTGGAATTCCAGCAGCTGACAGGAATCGCTCAACCATTCCTGAATTGAAGCGGCGCATCAAATCATCTTGTAGTGAGAGATAGAAGCGAGACTCGCCTGGATCGCCTTGACGACCAGATCGACCGCGCAACTGATTGTCAATGCGACGCGACTCATGACGTTCAGTTCCGAGAACATAAAGTCCACCTAGCGCGATAACTTCCTCATGCTCCTTCGCAACAGCAGTTTTCTGTTTCGCGATTTCATCTGGCCACGCGTGCTCGTACTCCTCTGGAGTCTCCACTGGTGAAAGCCCACGGCGTTGCAGTTCAAAATCTGCCATAAACTCAGGGTTACCGCCAAGCATGATGTCCGTACCGCGACCGGCCATGTTTGTGGCGACCGTAACTGCACCCACTGTGCCAGCGCGCGCGATGATTGCTGCTTCTCGTTCGTGGTGCTTTGCGTTGAGAACCTCATGTGCGATGCCATTTTTGCGAAGTACTGCCGAGAGTTCTTCAGACTTCTCGACGCTGACAGTTCCAACCAAAACTGGTTGACCTTTGCGATGGCGTTCGACAATGTCTCCCGCGACCGCGAGGAACTTGCCTTGCTCGGATTTATAAACCAAATCAGCTTGATCTGCTCTGACCATCGGACGATTAGTTGGAATTGGAACCACGCCAAGTTTGTAAATCTGCTGGAATTCGGCAGCTTCAGTCATCGCTGTACCGGTCATGCCCGAGATTTTTTCGTAGAGACGGAAATAGTTCTGCAAAGTAATCGTCGCGAGGGTTTGGTTCTCGTCCTTGATTTCAATTCTCTCTTTGGCTTCCAAAGCTTGGTGCAGGCCCTCGCTGTATCGACGTCCAGAAAGAATGCGACCAGTGTGCTCATCGACGATCAGCAGTTCGCCATTCATGACTACGTAATCCTTGTCCCGCTTAAATAGTTCCTTCGCCTTTACCGCATTATTGAGATAACTAATTAACGGGGTATTTGCGGCTTCGTAAAGATTCTGGATTCCGAGAAGTTCTTCAACTTTAGTAACACCCTCTTCAAGAATGCCTGAAGTTCGTTTCTTCTCATCAACTTCGTAATGTAGGTCGCGCACAAGTTTGCTTGCGATCGTATTGAACTCCACGTACCACTTGGTCGCTTTATCGGCTGGACCGCTGATGATGAGTGGAGTGCGCGCCTCGTCAATAAGAATTGAGTCAACTTCGTCGACCACCGCAAAGTAGTGATCCCGCTGGACGCATTCATCGAGAGTCCATGCCATGTTGTCGCGCAGATAATCAAAACCAAATTCATTGTTGGTGCCGTAGGTAATATCAAAACCATATGCAACGCGACGCTCCGACGGATCCATCGAGTTGATGATGACGCCAACACTCAGACCCAAGAAACGGTGAATACGTCCCATCCATTCGCTGTCGCGCTCGGCGAGGTAATCATTGACCGTAACGACGTGCACTCCGCGACCAGCCAGCGCGTTGAGATACGACGGCAAAGTGGCCACCAGGGTCTTACCTTCACCGGTGCGCATTTCCGCGATGTTTCCACGGTGCAGTGCTGCACCACCCATGATCTGAACATCGTAATGACGCTGGCCCAGGGTGCGTTTTGCGGCTTCGCGCACAACCGCGAACGCCTCTGGCAGTAAGTCATCGAGAGTAGAACCGTTTGCCAGTCGTTCTTTAAAAGTAGCAGTCATTCCTCGAAGGGCATCATCGCTCAAAGCGGAAATCTGTGGCTCATGGGCATTTACCTGAGCAGCGATCTTTGTCAGTTCCTTTAGAACACGCCCTTCACCGGCCCGCAAAATACGATCCAGAAATGACGACATGACCCTGCCCTTCTTACAAATGAACGTCCGAATTTCGCACTATTGCGCTGCCTATCGTATGGGAAGAGCAAGAAAGGCCGTAATCGCACCTACGACTGGCATTCCACCCGCTTTCAAGGTTCTCACAGCCTCACTTAAGGTCGCCCCTGTGGTCACCAGATCATCAACCAGGATTACGTTACGTCCTGTCTTGCGCGGATCGGAAAATTTCATTGACCCAGACAGATTTTCATGGCGTTGCACTGCGTTCAAACTGGACTGATCCACAACCTTTCTAGAGTGTTCGAGCACCTTCCACACGGCAAGAGGTTCTTTCTCGCACAGTTTGACTCCAAGGTGATGAATGAAATCTCGCCCGCGTTTTCGATTTGCCCCTAACCGACTCGGGATCGGAACTAACGTTGCCCTTCCGATCCCTGAAATGAGCAAATTTGCGAGTGAATTCCGAAGCGCGGAAAGTAATAACTCATCCGCTTCTTTGATTCCAGCCTCTTTGGCGGAGAGCAGAATATGACTCGCGACTGAGCTGTATCGAAGCGAGGAGAACACAGGTACCGTCGCCGCCCTGGTTCGCAGATCGCTCAATACCCACTCTCGACTGCAATTGGGACACAGCCCCGAACTCAATGCCCGACAACCAAGGCAGCGAGATGGAAACAAAATTTCACTTAAGTGCGCCAGGTTTCTCACTTGAGAATTCTTGCTTCAGGCCACTGACGACGAGAATTTCTTTCACTACTTTGTGGAGGAGTAGTCCTCTGGAACCAAGCGAATGAGCCTGGCATCAATTTCATTCCCAGCGCGACGCGGCAGCGTAAGGACGAAATGTGCTCCAACATTAGGCCGACCCCACGCTTCAAGTTCCCCGTTATGCAAACGAGCATCTTCCAGTGCAATAGATAAGCCCAGCCCTGTGCCACCACGAACGCGCGCACGCGATGGGTCAGCTCTCCAAAATCTATCGAAAACCCTCATTGCAGTTTGCTGATCAAGACCGACACCATGATCACGCACTGCAAAGGCCACGTCCGATTCCGTTGCTGCGATCTTCACATCGACAGGTTTTGCATCGGAATACTCGAGGGCGTTGTTGAGAAGATTGCGCAATATTCGCTCCACTCGGCGAATGTCAGCATAAATAAGAACTGGATCTTGTGGTTTAGTCAATTTAATTGAAGTCTGCTTTTCTTCCGCTACCAAGTTCAGGTCCAAAATACATCTCTCAACCAAAGTTGAGAGATCAAATTCGACGCAATCCAATATCGCGACCTCTGCATCAAATCGACTTACTTCGAGTAAATCCTCAAGTAAGCGCTCAAAGCGGTCGAGCTGGGCTACAAGGAGTTCAGCACTTCTGGCGATCGTGGGATCAAAGGAGGTTCGCGCCGAATGTATTACCGAGGAGGCCATACGCAAGGTTGTCAACGGGGTGCGCAATTCGTGAGATACATCCGACACAAAGCGTTGCTGAACTCGCGATAGATTCTCCAAGCGAGTAATTTGATTTTGCAGTGAGAGCGCCATTTCATTGAACGAAGTGCCAAGCCGGGCGATTTCGTCGTTGCCACGAATCTGCATTCTCTGTGCTAAATCCCCCTGCGTAAATTTCTCCGCAATTCTGGCGGCTTCTCGAACTGGACGAACTACTTGTCGAACGACGATCCACGTAATCAAGCCAATCAAGAAGAGGAGTGCGAAGCCAGTAATCAGAAGTGCGCGACTCAGAAGTTCAAGCGTCGCATTCTGGCTCGAAAGACTGAAAAGTAGGTACATCTCATAGGGGCCGGACCCTGGAATGGAGATTCTCTCTCCGACTGCGAGTGCTGGAATGACGTTGCCATCAGGATATTGAATTGACGAGTAGGCCCACTGAGCTTCATCACTTCGCTGAACTTGTTGACGAAGTGAATTCGGCACTGCTTCGAGAGGCACCAAATTCGAAGTGCTCTGATAATTGATTTCGCCTGGTTTGAGCGAGGTAGATTTTAAGAGCGCAATTTCGCGACCGTTCACAACCGTTCCGATGACACTTGGCGACTTAACAACAATCTCCTCTATTGCTTTTCGCAAGGCACTCTCGCCAGATTCGCTTGCCAAAGTTATCCGATACTGCGCGTTGAAAATCGTCGACCTAGTTTCTGCCACAGAGGATTCGATTTTCACATTCTTAATGCCATCAGAAAGTTGTGAATAAAGAGCAGAACCAGTTAGCCAGACAACACCAAGACAGAGAACTACGGTAGAAAGAATTACACGAACTACGAGCGAATTGCGAAATCTAGCAATTCGAGTCCGTTGCCTCACTTCACGAACCGCCCGTGGCTCCCGCTTTATATCCAACTCCACGTACGGTTACGACAATCTCTGGATTTTCCGGGTCGTGTTCTACTTTGGCTCGCAACCGTTGCACGTGCACGTTCACCAATCGCGTATCGGTTGAATGCCTATAACCCCAAACTTCGCTGAGCAAAGCGTCGCGCGTGAATACCCGACCTGGTTCCTTGGCAAGGGCCACGAGTAAATCGAACTCTAGTCGCGTCAGAGCAATAGGCTTTCCTCCCCGAGTCACTTGATGCGCCACGAGATCGATTGCTAAGTCCGCCAAAGTAAATTGCCCAGAAAGTCCAGCACTCGAGCGTCGCAGTCGCGTTCGGATGCGCGCCACCAATTCTGACGGGTGTTTAAAGGGCTTGACCATGTAATCATCAGCCCCGGCTTCTAGGCCCATAACGACATCATATGTATCGCCCTTGGCGCTGAGCATCACGATCGGAACCATAGATTCAGCGCGAATCAATCGACATACTTCGATGCCATTTAAGCCGGGAAGCATCACGTCCAACAAAACTAAATCAGGAGGATTAGCCCGAAAAACTTCGAGAACCTCATCCCCTCGACTCACCAAATCAACATCAATTCCGGCACCCGTTAAGACAATGCCGAGCATCTCGGCAAGGTCTTGGTCGTCATCAACAACCATCACGAGAGTCATTAGCTACCGTGCTCCCAAGAGTTCAAATACATATCTTGGGCGGGAGTTAGCGTGTCGATTTCTCCACCCATACTTTTGAGCTTCAACTTTGCGACCTCTTTATCAATGTGCTCCGGGACATCGTGGAGACCTGGCTTCAAATTGCGCGACTCTGCTACCAACCACTCTGCAGTAAGGGCTTGATCCGAGAAAGACATGTCCATCACGGCAGCTGGGTGACCCTCGGCGGCACCTAGGTTTACCAAACGACCTTCTGCAAGCAGCAACAAACGACGTCCATCTTGCATCACAAATTCATCGGTCTGATGGCGGATCTTTCGATTCTTTTTAGTTGAGTTTTGTTCCAGCCACGCGACATCAATCTCAATGTCGAAGTGGCCCGAGTTGGCCATAATCGCGCCATCCTTCATGACGGCAAAGTGCTCTTCACGCAATACATCGCGGTTTCCTGTAACAGTGATGAAAACATCTCCAACTTTTGCGGCCTGCGCCATAGGCATGACGCGAAATCCTTGCATCATTGCGTCGAGGGCTTTGGTCGGGTCAATCTCAGTAACAATCACATCAGCGCCCATACCTTTGGCGCGCTCTGCAACACCTTTACCGCAATACCCGAAACCGGCAACAACAAGGATTCGCCCTGCTAATAGAAAATTAGTCGAACGGAATACCGCATCGAGAGTCGACTGCCCGGTGCCGTAACGATTGTCGAACATATGTTTGGTGTCAGTGTCATTAACTGCAACCATCGGGAACTGCAAGGCGCCGTCTTTTGCCATTTGCCTCAAACGAATAACGCCCGTTGTTGTTTCCTCGCAACCGCCCGCAATTCCAGGAATCAATTCTTTGCGGGTCGTATGCAGGGTGTTCACCAGGTCGCAGCCATCATCAAAAACCTGATGTGGCTCGATATCCAGGGCCGCATTGATGTGCGAGTAGTAACCGTCCCTATCAACCGCATTTCGAGCAAAGACACTTATCCCGAACTCATGAACAAGCGCCGCAGCGACATCGTCTTGAGTTGAAAGTGGATTGGATGCGCAAAGTGCGATTTCTGCACCGCCAACTTTGAGCGTACGCATCAAATTCGCCGTCTCGGTGGTGACATGCATGCAGGCTGCAATTCGAACTCCTGCGAATGGTTGTGTCTTGGCAAATCGTTCACGAATTTGTGCAAGAACAGGCATATTGCGTTCGGCCCATTCAATGCGCTTTCGCCCCTCAGCGGCTAGCGACGCATCCGCAATGTCATGACGTGGGATTGTTAAGGTGACGGAAGAATTCACGTAATAGCTCCTTTAGGGATTGGACCAAGACCCCAAGGCTACTCGGTAAGCCAATATTCAGCACGTTAGTGAATTAGGGCTAAAACCTCGTCCCGAACTTTGTTTAGCCGAGCCTGGGTCTTTGCCTCTGCATTAAGACGCAAAAGAGGCTCCGTATTCGAGGAACGAATATTGAACCACCACCCTGCGGCACTGATGGTTAGCCCATCTAAATGGTCGACGGTCACTCCAGCTTTAGTCGCATACAGACTTTCAATCTTCTGCAAAATTGCAGGGGCATCACTGACAATTGAGTTGATCTCGCCGCTTGAAAAATAGCGGTTGTAGGGCTTGAGAATATTAGAGAGCGACTTGGGCTGCGAACCAAGCGCCGCAATTGCGTGTAATGCTGCCAGCATTCCAGAGTCAGCATTCCAAAAATCTCTAAAATAGAAATGCCCGGAATGTTCTCCCCCGAATACTGCGCCATTATCAGCCATTAGTTTTTTAATATAAGAATGACCAACTCGGCTACGAATGGCAGTTCCACCAGATTCACTAACGACCTCCGGCACAGCTCTCGACGATATCAAATTATAAATAATTTTCGACTTTGGATACTTAGCAAGTTCCCTGGTGGCGATTAGGGCGGTGAGGGCCGATGGATTAACAATGTCGCCATTTTCGTCAATCAAGAAGCACCGATCGGCATCTCCATCAAAAGCCAATCCGATGTCAGCCCCGTGTTTGCGCACGGCTTTCTGAAGTGCCTTTACATTTTTGGGGTCAATGGGATTCGCCTCGTGATTCGGAAAAGTTCCGTCCAATTCAAAGTACATCGGTATAACAGTGGCATTAAGTTTTTCAAAAACTGGATTTGCCGTGTACCCCGCCATGCCGTTGCCTGCATCGATCACAATAGTGAGATTACGAATATCCGAAACGTCCACCAATGAAAGGAGATGACTAACGTAATCTTCCAGGAGATCTCGTTGAGTTTCCCGGCCCACGGAACGGAAAATGATGGGACTTCCCTCGTTCACGTCACGTTCGATGGCAAGCAGTCCCGACTCTTTTCCGATAGGGCGTGCTCCACTTTTACATAACTTGATTCCGTTGTACTCGGCTGGATTATGGCTCGCGGTGAACATTGCGCCTGGCGCATTCAATTTACCTGAGGCGAAATAAAGCATGTCGGTTGAAGCTAAACCGATTCGAATCACGTCCATTCCGTTCGAGGTTGCTCCTGCAGAGAACGCGTCTGCCAAGCCAGGAGATGAGGGACGCATGTCCTGACCTATGACGATAGTCCCGGGCTCGCGTTCCTGCTCTAGAAAACGCGCAAATGATAATCCGACGCGAAATGCGAAGTCAGGGGTAATCTCGTCGTCGACGAGCCCGCGGATGTCATAAGCCTTAAAAACGTTGGACATTCGTGCCCCTTCTTTACTCAAGATGGGACAGCGCGCAGATGCCCTCGCCGACCAAGTTCGGGAGTGGCGATTGCACCTTTCGATGGCATTTCCCGTTGCGGTTGAGAAACTTCCCGGACCGCATGTGCAATGGCCATCAAGTCTTCATCGGTTGGGCCGGCTTCTTTTCCATTTCTTTCTTGGCGAATAACTGTCCATCCGTTTGGGACAGTCAACCTCTCGCCATGTACTTCACAAAGATCGTATGCATGAGGTTCGGCAAAGGTCGCCAAGGGCCCTACCACCGCGACTGAATCGGCATAAACATAAGTCAAAGTAGTGATGGCCTTTCGGCGGCATCCGCCTCGAGAGCAACTACGACCTAGCCTTTGCACCATAAACGAAAGGCTAGTGGTGCCGAGAGTAAAAATCTCGCATTGACCCGAAAGTTAATGACCGATTACGCCGATATCGGAACTTGGAATCGGCGCTCGGGCAAGTGTGCTTCCAGGTGCAATTGGGACGGAAGCAATTCCACTTATTGATTTTATCAATGCACTTGTGGCGATTTTGCCGCGTATGTCGGAAAACGTAACCGAGGTAGCTTGCTCCGGAACATTCCAAGCTTTTATGTCGTTTCCAGTGAGTTTATACCTGCGACTTGCTCCATTTCTGAAATGGACCACGACAGTCAATGAGATGGAGTCGCCCGTAAAAATAAATTTGGGATTTAGACCGCGAATTGCGAGTTTCATAGGCACAAGCGACGGTGTCGCTGAATTCCACACCAGATCGCGGTGGCTCGCTACAACAATGCTGGAAAGGACCCCGGCAACAATCGGCTCGTTCGAGCGTATTCGAATTGAAAATGATCCGGCTGGCATTGTGGGATTTAGATTGAAATCGAGTACTGATCCACCAGGCACATCACGGCCGTCTAGTCCGATTGGGGCAAACACTCCATCTTTCGAAATTACATCTACTCGAATGTTGGCGCCGGCGGCACTTGGAGTAAGTACGCGCAATACATGCGCGCCCGCTTTCCCTTTCCGTATCTGATGGGGAATTCCCGAGATGACGATGTTCGTGCTCGGGGCATCAACTGGATTTACGAAGTCGGCCCCGAGACTTTGAAGTCCTTTTCCACGCTCATCCAACAAGAATGCGTTCACCCGACCAGAACGCGATGTCACTCGTAGGGCCAAACGACTCGAACCGGCCGCAATTGAATCTAGTGAGATTCTCATTGAAGAGTTGGCAGATACTGCAATAACTTTTCCGGATTTCAAACCGCCCTCGTTCCAAACTGACACATCAACCAGAGCTTCACTTAATCCGCTGTTGACTAAAAATAGTCGGCCGCGCCCGATCACATCTGCAGTACCTCCTACAAACCATTGATCAGTAGACGGTGCCGCGCAAAGCGTGGAGCCAGCCCAAACCCCAGAATTACTTTGCCAAACAAATGAAGTGACACCAGTGTAGTTGAGCAATATGGGGTACTTCGTGATGAGGTACCGAGTGGACTTGATCGGAACAAAGTTCGTGGATTTGCCTGTCACTTTTCTAAAAAGTGTTTTCTTGCTCGGCACTGATACCTTAGAAATTACGTTAGCTTCCGTGGGAGGACACACTGCAGCCGGGTAGCTTTCCGAATATCTCGTTGTCGACGCATCGGTCATCAGCAGATTGCTTACAACTCCTGTTATTAGAACTAGGGCGACAAAGAAGAACAATCTTCGAACTCTCATGTGAGTTCCTGTTCCGATATCTCACGCCTTCTTCGACCAGAAGGTAGCGCGAAAATCACTACGGTCAAGAGGACTAGAACTTGCAGCGCCAACCAAGCGCGACGAGTAGTCCCATCATGAATAACCGTAATCTCCCCCACCTGGACATTTGAAAATTCAGTTAGCCCGTCGGCATTTTCGGTGCGAAACAATCGTTTTCCGCCTTGAATTGCCTGCCACGAAGAGTCATAACTTTCAGCCAGCAGCAACTGTCCAGGGTTGGGAACTACGGCCGCGCCGCTGATGGGATCTAAATTGAGGGCTTGCAATCGGCCAGCTTTATCCTTCAATACGAGTTGATCACTTATACCGGTGACGCGCCATACAATTCCGTCTCGCGTTGAGGAATTTCGAATGAATCCGCCAAGTCCGTCGATGCCGCGCGCTATTTGAGTATCAACCGGATTCTTCAAAAAGACATATTTGATACCAAATGCAGATAGCACCGTACTACTTCCAATGCCCGAACCATCCACGAGCTTCTGAATCGCGAGATCCACGACAACTGGGACTGGGCTGGCGATATCCGGGTCGCCGAGCATTGCATCGTTAGATCGAGCAATATAGAAAGACGGAGCACTTCCGTCAGATACGTCGAGCGTGCGCAACACTAAAGTCTTGGCACCCGAACTCACCGCCAAAAAGGGCGGAAGAATGGACTGCTCGTTCGCTTGAACCGGGGAATCTGACCCGACTGTGACAGCCCATACTGAGGTTGTAAGTCCGTAAATAACTGTCGAGGCAATGAGGATTCCGCCTAACATGTGTCTAAAGTGAAACTGAACTCCAACCAGGCGCTTGCGCAACCCGTCAAGAATTATTACTCCCGAACACATTGCGCCGATAGTTGCAAAAACGAGAAATGATCCGACCCAAAGATGTTCCGCGCGCGAACTTGCGTGACCAGCCAGCGAAACTGCACTTAAGTAAGTTGCAAGAATCAGATAAAGCAGTCCCCAACCCGAATATCTTCGCACTGCCGCCGATGAGAACATTGCTACTACGAGCATCAAACTCACCGGCGAGATGAACCACCAAGGTAAGGATCCTGGCCCCCCAGGGTTCGCGAGCAAAGCAAAATTTGGCCCGCCCCCACCAAGCGCAAATCCAGGTTCGATGAGAAATCTTGTTGGATGCAACAGAGTTTCGAGGGACCACGGTAGGCAAAGAACAAAGGGAGTAAATATCAGAACCAAGCGCCGTAGAAATTGATCCAGAAAAAGTTTCTTTTCTTGCACCGCGCGATAGTTCAAATAATCTCGCACGAGATTCATAATGTGAATCAGTGAAATACCGAGGAAAGCAAATAACGAAAACGAAGTAACCACTCCGACTAATAGGCTAAATCCAAAGATCGCCCGCCAATTCACCATTTCAATATTGACCAACTTAGGAAGATGGTAAGCAATTCGAGGTGCGACGACGAGAAGAACTATCGTGCCTAACCGCCCAGAGTTGATCGCAGCGATAGTTACGGGCGAAAGAGAGTAAGCAAGGGCACCTCCGACTACGAGCCACGAGTTATGAGATAGACGACGCAGAAGTGAATACATCGACCACATCGAGAGAATCGGGGCCGCCCAAAATACGATTGTAATTAATGCGGCCGCCTTGCCGAGGAACAAAGTTGACATTAACGCCAGAATTGCAATCCATGTCGGAGTGGCTGCAGATGTTCCCATCCCGATTTCATGCCACGAATCTGCGTATTTTCGCCACAAATCGATTGCTCCGACGGGAGAGCGGGGCAGCGCTCCACCCACCAATGAGCCGTAACGCTGAGTTGCCCACAATGAGGAGAGAACAATGATAAAAAGAAACCCCGAAATTTCTGGCCGGCGGAAAAAAGTATGCCAACGTATCGGCGAGGACGGAATTAGAAGGTCATCCTCATCCGAAGGTTGAACTAAAGATGACTCCGATTCTTCTTTGCTCGGCAACAATCCGAATCTAACCGCTTCCCGTAAGCGAATGGCACCCAGACGAATTTGCGACCATCGAGGAGGAATGAATGCCGAGACAACTCTGGGAGAAATCAACCGACTTTTTCGGCGCTCCTTTCGAGCTGCCCAGACATCTCTTGGTTTTATAACCAATAGACAGACCGCTAAGAATTCGTCCAGCGCATAACTTGGAAGCTTCGCTATCAGATAGCCCAGCGCGCGCAGCGTGGCACTGCTCACCAATTGCAGCGCTACCCATGGCAAAAGCCACCACGATGAATTCACCAAGAGCACATACGCCGCATTTCGGCGGTCGAGGAGAAGCCCATGGTGGAGCAAAGCGCTCTTCACATCAATAGTGCGTCGCTCCGATGCGGCAGCTTCCGCATGAAATGCAACCGCCTGGGAAACGGCGATCACCGAATGTCCCGCTACATGAGCTCGCCACCCGAGATCTACGTCGTCTCTAAAAAGTGCCAGGTTCGGATCGAACCCGCCCAGTTCTGTAAAAACGTCGCGCCGAATGAGCATTCCCGCTGTGCTGACGGACAGCACTTCACGCACTCCGTCGTATTGACCTTGATCGTATTCACGATTTTCCAGTCCAGTCCAGCGCGCACCATTACCTGCGATGCTCACGCCGAGTTCGAGCAAATGCGAACGGTCATACCAGCCGCGCAATTTAGGTCCCGCAATTGCCACTTGCGGACGATTTTCGATGGCTTCGAGGAGAGCTTGCAACGCTCCGGATTCTGGTGCGCAATCATCATGAATGAACCAGAGCCATTCATTCTCGCCGAGTGGCGCAGGAATATTTTTGATGGCTCCTGCGATAGCTTCGCCAAAGCCAGTGTCGTACGGCATCGAAATTGAGTGAAGACGAGCCCGCTTGAGCAACTTTACTGAGGCGTCCTTCGATCCCGTGTCTACTGCAACGGTGTAGTCAATGGGGCGCGATTGCGACGCAAGTGCGGCCACAACTTCGGGGAGCCACATTGCTCCGTTGTGAGTGACCAAGATGGCAGTCACATGAAACTGGGTGGTATTTGCTCCGCTGACGTTCGTGTTTGAAACGACCTCGTCAGTAATCACTCCGACAAGGTACTAAATACGGACGATTTACGCAGGTCGACGCTTGAGTCGGCGGCGTTCTCTCTCAGAAAGGCCGCCCCAAATACCAAATCGTTCATCGTGAGCTAGGGCGTACTCGAGACATTCTGATCGAACATCGCACGACATGCACACGCGTTTTGCTTCACGAGTTGAGCCGCCTTTTTCTGGGAAAAAAGCTTCGGGGTCTGTTTGAGCGCAAAGCGAGCGTTCTTGCCAAGATAATTCAACGGTTTCGCCGCTTACAAGTTGGATACTTGGGCCAGCAGGATGGAAATCTGACACGCGGATACTCCTTAAAAGCCTCGGCTCCGCCCTGATGACGGAATTCCAATAAGTGAATTACACGCGTGTAATCCACGTAAGTCAAGTCCGAGATGGGTACCAATTTTCTTTACAGGGGCTTACTTTTCAAGTAGAAGGGGCTGTATTCCTTCAATACCAACGAAACAATCGTGTAACTTCTCCGCGCCTTCTACCTGCACGCCGTCCGCAACAAAGCAACGAGTAAGTTGGGCACCGTCCGAAATAATCGCCCCGTCGCCAATAATTGATCCGTTTATTTTCGCGCCGGCTCCGACGCGCGCATGTCTGCCGATGGCCGAACCTCCTGAAATGTGTGCAGAGGGCGAAATATGAGCCCCCTCCAATGCAACATATTCGCGCGATCGGTGGGCCAATGCAACGCGATCTAGGGCTTGACCGTTTGCACGACCTTCAACGATAGCTATCGATCCTTGCAGAAGCGCAGTTGGTTTACCGACATCTAGCCAGAACGAATCATCACCAAACCCCAGAACCTTTTTACCTGACGCGACCAATTGCGGAAAAATTTCACGCTCGATGCTGACAACTGTGTTGGCCGCAATCGAATTCAAAACTCGGGGATGGAAGACATAACAACCGGCATTTATATTATTAGTTACGGGATTATCCATTTTTTCAAGAAATGCTAGAACGCGATTTTGTTCATCTGTCGGAACACACCCGAAAGCACGAGCATCGTCAACGTGCGTTAAATGCAGAGTTACATCTGCATTTTCTGATTCGTGCATCGAAATTTGTCTCACCAGATCATGAGAACTTAGAACATCTCCATTCATGATGATTATCGATTGATCCCCGTCAAGCAGTTGTGCGGCATTGCGAATGGCACCGCCGGTTCCGAGCGGGGAAGTTTCCACTGCATATTGCAGATCAATTCCCCACTTCGAACCGTCACCGAAATACGGCACAAAAACCTCCGCTAAGTACGAAGTTGCTAGAACAATTGAGGTGATATTCGCCCGTCTGGCCATCATCAGTTGATGTTCTGTAATAGGCAGTCCCGCGATTGGCAGCATCGGTTTGGGGACCGTGCGTGTAAGCGGAAGCAAGCGGGTTCCCAGCCCGCCTACGAGAAGTATCCCTTGCGCCATCTACTGATCTCGATTTTGTGAACGTGATTTCGGTGCTTGTGATAATCGAGAAACAGCTACATCTATTTCGGCGTCCGTTGCAGTCAAGGCTATGCGAATATACCGCTCCGCCTTTGCCCCATAAAAATTCCCTGGCGTAGCGAGGATTCCTAATTCTGCAAGCCAGGCAACAGAATCCCACGCGGACTCACCGCGTGTACACCAGACATACAACCCGGCGCGGGATTCCTCGATCGCGAATCCTTGTTCAATCAGCGCTGGCACGAGCTTTTCGCGGCGACCGACGTACCGAATTCGTTGCTCGAGAACGTGCGCATCATCGGACAAGGCGGCAATCATCGCGCACTGTACTGGCGCAGAGACAATCATCCCCGCATGCTTGCGCACCTCTCTGATTCTTCCGATTAAAGCGGGATCTCCGATCATGAATCCTGCGCGATATCCGGCCAGGTTAGAGCGCTTCGACAGTGAATGGACTGCGAGGACATTCGTATTGTCTCCATCAGTCTGACTTAAGACAGAAATTGGAGTTACACCATGTCCGAATTCCAGATAACACTCATCACTCGCAAGCACTGAATTATTTGTCCGCGACCACGACAGGGCGGCACGGAATTCGGTTGTCGAATGAATTCGCCCGGTGGGATTGGAAGGCGAATTGATCCACGCGAGATCTGCTATCGGCCAATTCGTCGGATCGATTTCGACCGGCGTCTCAACGGCCCGAGCCAGGAGAGCTCCAACGCGATAAGTGGGGTAGGCGATCTCGGGATACAAGACGTGCGTTGACTCCAAGAAAGTCGGCAGCCAAGCTACCAATTCCTTGGAGCCGATAAGAGGCAGAACATCAAAATCGCCTTGAGCGCCCAATTTTGATAAAGCCCAATTACGGATCGCCTCTCTCAATTCAACTGAACCAGCCGTCAACGGATAGCCCGGAGCATTCGAACTTTCCTGTAATGCCTGCTGAATAAAAGCAGGCGTTGGATCTACAGGCGTTCCGACTGAAAGATCAATTATCCCTGCCGGGTGCTGGCGAGCTCGTACGCCCAACGGCGCCAAAGCATCCCAGGGAAAATCGGGGAGATTCAGGTGCTGTCCTGTTTACGCCTGCGCAGGCGCAGCGACAACGAGTGGGTGATCTGTGTTTGTTGGGCCAAGTTTGCTGGCCCCTCCCGGAGAACCAATCTCGTCGAAGAACTCGACATTGGCTTTGGTGAAATCTTTCCATTGCTCAGGCACATCATCCTCATAGTAGATCGCTTCTACAGGGCACACTGGTTCGCATGCTCCGCAATCGACACATTCGTCGGGTTGGATGTAAAGCATGCGGGACCCCTCGTAAATGCAATCGACAGGGCACTCCTCGATGCAAGACTTGTCTTTTACATCGATGCAAGGCTGAGCAATTATGTACGTCAACGCATACCTCCACGAGAGAGTCGAAACTTACTGGCGTCATTCTAATCCCAAGTCAGGGGTCGAGCGAGATTTGTTTGCCATTTCACACCAATTCCAATTTTTCAATTCTCCAATTAGCGTTGACCCATGCCGCCACAACCACCCGGGACCCAACTCGTAGGAGAGCGAGTATCAATCCGCCTACATGATCCCGAAGGCGGATTCCGAGACATCGTTGGCATCTTAGAATCTGAGACTTCCCTGCGTAAGCGCAGCGGCAATCTGGTTGAATTCTCGCCCCAAGATATTGCCGCCTGGCGCTTAGTTGCACCCGCACAACGAGGGGCGGGCAAGGGCGCGCCCCTTTCACTTCGAATCCGCGAAATGGAGATCGCAGCGGCCCAGACTTGGCCAGCAGCCGTACAAGAACAACTCGGTGACTGGACAATGCGTGCCACGGGAAAATTTACTATGCGAGCGAATTCAGTCCTTGTTCTTGGAGAACCCCAAATCGAATTGGATGAAGCGCTTGCGCGCGTGAATACTTTCTATTCGTCTCATGGGCTTCCCTCTGTCATCCATGTCCCCCTTCCCACATTTCAAACTTTGGATAATGCCTTGGACCAAAAAGGTTGGGAAGTGAAAACCGAAGCACTAGTGATGGTTGCCGACATCGGTTCATTCTCGGTCGATGAGAGAACGGACTATGAATGGTCGCTCACTGAAACTTTTGATCAAGCTTGGCTAGACCTTCAAAATGATTCCGGAGTGCGTGAAATAATGAGATCAGCGCCCGCCGTCTATGCCAGTCTCAGAATCGATGGCGTGCTCGTGGCCGTCGGACGAGCAGCTAACTTTGGAGATTGGACGGTATTGACCAGGCTATTTGTTCATCCGAAGTACCGACGACAGCGAATCGGTACGGAATTGATCTCCCGCCTCTTAAATGAAGCCACTAGGGGCGGAGCCGCGAAGGCGCTCCTTCAAGTTGATGTCAATAATCAATCGGCAATTCAAGCTTATGAAAAGTATGGCTTTCGCAAACATCATTCGTATCGGTACCGAGTCGCACCGACTGAAGTGATTGCTCTACAAGCGGACCGTGACCAGCGTACTTTCTCGGGAGGTTGCTAAAAAATGCGAATTTACGACACGTTAAGCCGAGATTTGAAGGAAGTAAACACAACTTCTTCAACCGTCTCGATGTATTGCTGTGGTCCAACCGTGTACCGAGATGTGCACGTCGGCAATCTCCGCACGTTCCTCTTGTCAGATCTCATTCGCAGAACTCTTGAGTTGAATGGCAACTCGGTGAGGTTGATTCAAAATATTACAGATGTTGGTCATCTTTCGGAGGATTTTCATGAAGAAGACAAAATGCTCGCGCAATCTCGCCTCGAAAATCGAGATCCGTTTAGCGTGGCCCGCCATTATGAAGCCGGCTTTCATTCGGATCTGAAAGATCTAAACATAATCCCTGCAGACCTCTATCCACGAGCGAGTGATTGCATTGCCCTAATGCAAGATCTGATCAACCGATTAATCGCTGGAGGATTCGCATATTGTGGAAGCGACGGCTCCGTGTATTTCGATGCGACTTCTTTTCCGAGTTACGGCGCGCTGAGCGGTAATCGACTCGACGCTCTCAAGCCAGGACACCGATACGAATACGCCGGAGAAGGAGCAAAGAAATTTCATGCAGATTGGGCGCTTTGGAAATCTGCAGGCATGCGAACCGAGATGATTTGGGATTCTCCTTGGGGTGCTGGTTTTCCAGGTTGGCACGTTGAATGCTCGGCGATGTCATTGCACTTCCTCGACGCACATATCAATGTTCATGTAGGCGGAATGGATCTACGTTTTCCTCATCACGAAAATGAACGCGCGCAATCAAATGCGGTTGCAGGAGAAGAATGTGTAGACCTATGGGTTCACGGTGAACATCTACTATTTGAGGGACGGAAAATGTCGAAGAGTGCGGGCAATGTACTTCGACTTTCGGATATAACCAATCGAGGATTTGATCCACTTGCAATTCGACTAGCGTTTCTCGAGAACAGGTATCGAAGTCAGATGGACTTGTCGTGGGACGCTATCGCTGCCGCTCACTCGACTCTTATCCGTTGGCGAAAATTAGTAAGAAGCGTCCCTGTCTTATCCCTAAAAGTGCACAATGGATTACTTCAGGCATTCAACGAAGATCTCGATACTCCCAAGGCAATTCAAATTCTTCGCGCGATCGAGAAGGACTCGAAGGAGAGCAATGTGGCAAAAGTCGAATCCCTTCTTTATGCGGACAAGGTACTTGGTCTTGATTTGTCACGCGCGGAAACGGAAACCCAATTAACCGATGAAGTTAAGGACCTTCTTGCCCAGCGTGCCGATGCGCGCGCAAAGGGCAAATGGGATGAGAGCGATCGCATTCGAGAACTCTTAGAGAGTTTTGGGTTATCCCTCCAGGATGGACCCGCCGGGCAAAGTTGGTCCTTTGATGCCAGTAAGCGATCTTAATTTGGCGCCAAAAACGCCAGCACCAAAGTTACAAAGCCACCCAGAATAAGCGCATTTCCCGCGGTATTACCCTGCACAAGTAGTTCGTTTCCAACGCCAGGAGCAGAAGCGTTGAGAACAATCCCAATCCAACCGATTATTGCCGCGAACTTATACCGTTTCTTTGCAAAGGCACGACCTAGCATCCATATTCCCGTTCCACTCCCGATTAGAACCAAAGCCAGACCAAATGGAAACTTAACATCGTGCAAAAAAACGGCGGCAGTGCCGAGGGCTATTCCCGATATGAAGGATCCGAGCAGCTTCACGATCTGTTAACACCCGCGAAAAGATCGGTCTCGCGACCATCTGAATCTAAATCTCCAAACCGTTCACCACCAACCAGGGAATAAAATTCCTTACCCCATACCTGCAAACCGAGATTGTTGGAGAGCGCGAAAAAAGGGCCATCCAGCGATATTTGAGTCTCATGAGCCTTCATCGCTGCCATTTTGCGATCGACGAATTCCGCCGCATCGACAACCGTAGTTACCAGCGCATCATCTTTTACGAAAGGAAGATCATCCACGCTTTCTGCACCAAAAAAACTGGAGCCCGTCTTTTTCATCTCTTCAATCCCGTGCGCAATAAGCGACTTTGGAATGGCGTTCCAATAGATTTTTTGGACGTGCCAATCTTGTGACAACTCTGCCGCCCTCATAGCAACACGATGAGCCTGAATGTGATCAGGGTGTCCATATCCGCCAATCTCATCATAGGTAATCAGCACATGTGGGCGAACTTCGCCTATTACGTCAAGAAGATACCCCGCCGCTTCATCCACGTCAGCTTGCCAGAACACGTCCGTACGATTGTTGTACTCGGTTCCCATCATTCCGCTGTCGCGATAGTGTTTTTTCTCTCCTCCGAGAAATCGAAAATCCGAAATCCCCAACTCTTTCATCGCGGATGCGAGTTCGAGTTCGCGGTGCCCCCCAAGTGCATCGGTAGCAGAACTTGCTAGATGCGCCAGGCCCGGAACGAGAACTTCGCCTTCTTCCCCGCGAGTACAGACAACCAACGTAACCTGCGCTCCCAGCGCGGCATATTTAGCCATTGTCGCGCCGTTATTAATAGTTTCATCGTCTGGATGTGCATGCACCAGCAGTAGCCGATATCCGGCATAAGGCAAATTCGGCATTTCAATACACCGGAAGCGAAGTGTCGATTTGTTTTGCCCACGCGATTACTCCACCGCTCACATGCACAGCATCGCTAAAACCCGCCGCCTTAACTATTGCGAGGCATTCCGCGGATCGCACTCCACTCTTGCAGTGAATGATGATCTGCTTGTCGTGCGGCATTTTTTCAAGAGCGCTTCCATCCAGGAATCCTTGTTTTGGGATTAGGACTGCCCCAGGAATCTTGACGATCTCCCACTCGCTTGGTTCGCGAACGTCCACCAAGAAGAACTCAGCGCCTGCCTCCATTTTTGATTTCAGCTCCTCCACTGAAATTGTTGAGTCTTTCACTGCAACTACCGCCTCATCTGTAAGAACACCGCAGAACGCCTCGTAATCTTCAAGTAGTTCTGTCTGCGTCGGATTAGCACTGCATAACGGACAGCTAGGATCTTTCTTCACTTTTATTTTACGAAAAGACATATCGAGCGCGTCGTAAATCATCAAGGAACCGATCAGAGGATCACCTATTCCGGTGAGCAATTTTATTGCCTCCGTAGTTTGGATAGATCCAATCGTGCCACAAAGAACGCCTAGAACTCCGCCTTCGGCGCAACTTGGCACCATTCCAGGTGGTGGAGGCTCGGGATAGAGGCAGCGATAACAAGGCCCATAATCCGCCCAAAAAACGCTCGCTTGTCCGTCGAATCTATAGATAGATCCCCAGACGTAAGGTTTGCCAAGTAGTACGCATGCATCGTTGACGAGATAACGAGTTGCGAAATTATCCGTTCCATCGATTATGAGATCGTATTGAGCAAAGAGCTCCATCACATTTGATACATCAACACGCAACTGGTGAAGATTGACAATCACATTTGGATTTATCTCTGCGATCTTTTCCATGGCACTTTGCGCCTTACTCTTGCCGACATCTGACTGACCGTGAATCACCTGTCTCTGCAGGTTTGATTCATCCACCGTGTCAAAATCAACGATGCCAAGCGTCCCCACGCCCGCCGCAGCCAAATACATCAGGGTTGGCGAACCCAATCCGCCTGCGCCGACGCAGAGAACTTTGGCATTCATTAGGCGCTGTTGACCTGCCATAGCTAGATCAGGAATTATCAAGTGTCGACTGTAACGATGAACCTCGGCGACGGTCAGCGCGCCGCCGGGCGTTACGAGTGGCGCAATCTTCATGGCAAACATCCTTCACAGAGTCAGGATTCGTGAGCAGGTGCGCCATTCTGCCTTAGGACTGGAATGCTGACAATTCACGCCAAGTCGTAAAAAATCTCAGCGCAAAAGCTGAAGTTTTTCCTCTACGCTTGGAGGGTGAACACAGCGGAACATAAATCAGACGGCAAAGCACGCCTTCCCCGCGATGAGCGTCGCGCGCAATTACTGAGTGCGGCGCTCGAAGTGTTTACAATCGCTGGCTACCATTCCGCAGCAATGGATGAGATCGCCGATGCAGCCGGCGTGAGTAAGCCAGTGCTGTATCAGCATTTTCCTTCCAAACTTGATCTATACCTTGCCGTTCTGGATGTTCATATTGATTCTTTGGTCTATGAAATTCACAAAGCTCTGGCATCGGGCGCAGAAAACTCTGATCGAGTAGCGGCAACCATAGGCGCATATTTCGACTTTATTGACAATGAAGGCGAAGCATTTCGACTTCTTTTTGAAAGCGACATGAACGTTGAGCCACAAGTTAGGGAACGACTCAACCGAATGACTTACGACTGCGCCGCCGCGATTAGCGCCGTAATCTCGCTTGAAACAGGCATTCCTAAAGAGGCATCGATGTTACTCAGTGTTGGTCTGATTGGGACTGCCCAAGTGACTGCAAGGCATTGGCTCGATCGCGACGGAAGCCTAAGTCGAGAGCAAGCAATTCACTTAGTTTCCACTCTCGCGTGGCGAGGAATATCCTCAATTCCGCGCACCGAAGAACTCTACAACTTGTAAATTCGGCAATCAGTGGTCCTACTCTGTAAGATTTAGGTATGAGTAATAAGAAAATTTCAGGCGAACATAAATCTGAAGTGCGCATCGCAATTGCGAATGTGGCGAGCGAATTGGCTTTTGACTGCCCCCTCACATCGGAGGACATACGCGCAGCGGTGACCGTGGCCCTGAGTGCAGGCTCCCCACTAGTACTAAACGATGTTCGCGGACGCGAAATCATCGTCCCTGCTGACAAGATCGGTTATGTTGAAATTGGAGAACAATCAGAGCGCCGAGTTGGTTTCGGCACCAATTAAGGTGACAACCACCTTTGCAGATTTACCTCTTCGCAAGGAGACAATTGAAGCGCTAAACGAACATGGCTTTACGGCGCCGTTCGCTATTCAAGAAATGGTCTTGCCAATTGCATTGAGCGATGGAGACGTGATTGGCCAAGCAAAAACTGGTACCGGAAAGACTCTGGCCTTTGGAATTCCACTGATTGAGAAGATCGTGGCACCGCTGGATCCAGAATGGAGCGACTTTCAAAACCCTGGATTACCTCAAGCACTAGTTGTTGTCCCAACTCGCGAACTCTGCGTGCAAGTTGCAAAGGACATTGAAGAGATCTCTGGAAAGCGCGGAATTCGAGTTCTCGCTGTCTATGGCGGACGAGCATTCGAACCTCAAATCGACCAATTGCACGCTGGAGTGGAAATTGTCGTGGGCACTCCAGGGCGACTTTTGGACCTTTATCGACAGGGGCAATTGAAACTCGGTAAAGTCTCTCGGCTTGTTCTGGATGAAGCCGATGAAATGCTGGATCTCGGATTCCTGCCTGATGTCGAAAAGATTTTTACGAGCACGCCACTCCGCCAGCAAACCATGCTTTTCTCGGCCACGATGCCAGGAGACATCATTGCTCTAGCGCGCCGCTTCATGTCGCAGCCCGTCCACATTCGCACACAAGACAATGATGACGAAAGTGCAGTTGTGTCGAGAGTGGAGCAGCACATCTTGCGCGCCCATGCGCTCGACAAAATCGAGATGCTGGCGCGCATCTTGCAGGCAGACGGACGCGGACCAACAATGGTTTTCTGCCGTACAAAGCGCACTTGCCAAAAAACCGCAGATGATCTTATTGAGCGAGGATTCAGGGCTGCGGCTATTCACGGCGATCTCGGCCAAAACGCTAGAGAGAAAGCGTTGGCGGACTTCAAAGCCGGTAAGTCAGATGTACTGGTGGCCACCGACGTAGCCGCACGCGGAATTGATATTGACGGAATTACCCATGTCATCAACTACCAATGTCCAGAAGACGACAAAACTTACGTGCACCGCATCGGTCGTACTGCACGCGCTGGCGCGCATGGCATCGGGGTTACCTTCGTGGATTGGGACGATATGTCCCGCTGGAGTCTGATCAATCAATCGCTGAAGCTTGGTCTAGCCGAGCCGATCGAAACGTATTCGTCTTCAGATCATCTATACGAGACTATGAAAATTCCGGCGGGCTCGACGGGTCGGTTGGTGAAAGCGAAGCCAGTGCAAGCCACTTCGCCTAGCATTTCTAGAGAAGCGCCTCGCGAGAAGTCCCAAAAGCACACTCCCAAGTTGGCCGCCGCGCCCAAGGCTAAATCTGAGCGAACTCGAATTCGCAACAAGAAGTTTATTAAAGACTGACTTACTTTTCTTCTACCAAGTTGCGGCGAATCCTTTTACGGCATCCACCATCATCTGCACTGCAATCGCAGCAAGAAGTAAACCAGCGATACGAGCCAAGAGCGTTACGCCTGAATCTTTGATAACTCTCAAAATGAAAGTTGAAGACTGCAGTGAGAGTGCGATCGCCAAGTGGACAGCGACCACGGCGATAATCAAACCAATCACCCGCGAAGCCGTTTGCGCATGCTGAACGAAGATCATCGTTGCGACGATTGCCCCTGGACCTGCCAAAAGCGGGGTTCCGAGCGGAACTAGTGCGACATTTGAATTTGCGTCGTTGGCGTCCCCTGATCTGCGCCCAGTAAGCAATTCTAACGAAACTAGCAGAAGTAGCAATCCTCCCGAAGCCTGCAAAGACTGTATAGACACGCTGAGGTAGTCCAGAATAAGTCTGCCAAATAACGCAAAGGTTGCGATCACGAAGAGTGAGACGGATGCCGCCTGCCACGCCAGTTTACGGCGAACCCTTGCTGATTTATCAGCGACTAGTGAAAGAAAAATTGGGGTGGCGCCGGGGGGATCCATAATCACCAACAAGGTAACAAATGCTTGAATCGCAAAAGTGACCGCGCTCGAGTCTGAAAGATTCATGCCGTCACAACCCTTCGCTGATCCGCGCCCGCTTCCAACATCTCCCATTGTGCAGGATCCGTTGTGCATTCGCCCAACTGATTCATTTTCCCAGTGCCGTGATAATCGCTAGAGCCGGTGACTGCTAGGCCCAGTTCGCGGGCAACCGCACGAAGCACCTCCCTTTCGCGCGAGTCTTGGTCTCGATGATCCACTTCAATGCCGTTTAGACCCGCGATGGCCATATCGGCAAAAGAATCAACGTCAAGGGATCTTCCGCGCAGCGATGAGGACGGGTGAGCGATAACCGCAACTCCGCCCGCGGCTCGAATCTGCCGTATGGCATCGGCAGGTAATGGTGCCAAATGAGAAACATAGTAAGGAGAGTCGTTGTGAAGTAAATCCTTAAATGCTTCATCGCGTGAATTCACGACGCCAAGTTTCACCAAAGCGTCAGCGATATGCGGTCGACCCAATGTCGCGCCTGCAGGTTTTGCTGCTTCTACATCTGCAAACGTGATTTCAAAGCCTGCCGCATTAAGTAGTTCAATAATCTTGAGTGCGCGCGGAACGCGATTATCCTTGATTTCCGCCAACATCTTGATTATCGCAGGGTTCTCGCCATCAAAAAGAAGTCCGAGCATATGCACACTCAGTCCTTCCTTGGTTAAACATGAAATCTCAGCACCAGGAACAAGTTGGAGTCCGGCCCGTAGCGAACGTTTAGCTTCATCCCATCCTTGCGTGGAATCATGATCGGTCAGCCCCAATACTTTTACTCCCTGGGATAAAGCTTTGTTGACCAAAATCAGCGGGGAATCAGTACCGTCGCTGCATGAGGTGTGCGTGTGTAAATCAATCATTGCAGGATTTCCAATCTTTCAGGGCGGGTTCGCAACACAACTAATGCGCAACCGCTGATAATCAAGACAATGCCAGGGATAACTCCAAATGCAGGTCGTTGATCAAGCCACCAGAATGCCAGAATTGAACTCACTGGAACTTCGAAGAAGACAATTAACGAAACAACTGCTGGAGATACGCGCTTGAGCGCAGCATTGAACATCGTGTGACCGAGTATTTGCGCTCCCAGAATCAGCCCCGCGGCGAGCAACCAATTCTTCAAAGTGAATTGAAAAATAGATTGAGGGGAAAGCAGTGCGAAGGGCAACACGGTAATTGCACAAACAAAATAGCAAACAGTTGTATAGGTTGTCGTTTCAATTTTCTGCTGGGCACGAGAACCCGCCATCATGTACAACGCAGCGAGTGCCGCCGACACAAGTGCCACAATATCGCCCCAAAAAGTGCGTGCCGAAATATTTAGATCAACACCCGAAATAAGAAGTACTCCGCTAAAACTAACGACCATTCCGAGCCATGCGCGCGAAGGAATGTGACCACCAGAAAATTTCACAAAGATGGCTGCGAAGATTGGTTGAAGCGCAATCATTGCAGTCCCAGCCGCCACGCTCGTCATCCGCATTGCCGCAAAAAACCCCAAAAAATGCAGTGCGAGAAGAACTCCAGCAATTACCGACCATTTGATTCCGACTTTGTTTCGCCACTCGCCGTGACGGAATGCAAACGGCGCGGTCAAAATAGACCCGCCTAAATTTCGCCAGAAAATCAAAATTGGCACCGGCATAGTGCTCAACGCAATCAAGGGGCCAGATGTTCCAATTCCGAAAACACCAATGCCTAACCGAATTAGATCCTGTCTACCTGGAATAGCCGTGTGGTTGTTGATCGATCCCTGCTTTTCATCCGCCATGAATTACTGGGCAAATCCGAGCGGAACTCCGACCAAGGAGCGCTTGCGAACTACCAACTGGTCAACGATTCCCAAGATGGCTTGCGCCGCAGGCGACTGCGGTTGCGCAAGTACAACTGGAACTCCGTTGTCTCCTCCGGTTCGCAATTCAGAGTTGAAAGGAACTTTCCCAAGCAAAGGTACCTCTGCTCCGAGCAACTGCGAGAGCCTGGCTGCGGTTGCTTCGCCGCCACCCGTGCCGAACAAGGAAATCGATTCGCTGCAATGAGGACAAGGAAAGTCCGACATGTTCTCAATGACGCCGATCATCTGTTGCTTAATCTGATGTGCAATTCTTCCAGCACGTTCGGCGACTTCTGCCGCCGCAATCTGAGGTGTTGTGACCACGATAATCTCAGAACCCGGAATCAACTGACCGAGGGAAATTGCTAAGTCGCCCGTACCAGGTGGCAAATCAATAAATAATACGTCCAAGTCGCCCCAATAGGCATCACTCAATAGTTGTTCAAGAACTCGGTGAAGAAGAGGTCCGCGGTATGCCACGGGATCTGATCTCTCTGGCTTGAACATCTCCATTGATACCGTTTTGACTCCGAATGCTTCCAGCGGAATAAACATCTGATCGATTGCTGTCGGTCGCTGACCCATCAACCCCATTAGACGTGGAATGGAATGGCCGTAAACATCGGCATCCAAAATGCCAACTCGCAAACCCTTTTGAGCGGCGGCTACCGCCAAATTAACAGTCAGCGAAGACTTCCCGACACCGCCTTTGCCTGATGCGATACCAATCACCCGCGTCGTTGAATCTGGCTGCGCAAAAGGAATGAATTTCTCTCGACCATTTCGCAATATTTTCTTCACATTATTTCGTTGTTCTTCGCTCATGAAACCAAAACTCAGTTGAAGTTCCTTAACGCCCTCGACCGCAAGAACGGCAGCTGTCACATCTGAGCGAAGCCGATCTTGCATAGGGCACCCGGAAATAGTGAGGAGGACTTTTAATGTTGCGACACCGCCAGTGAACTCAACGGATTCGATCATTCCTAATTCAGGAAGGGAACGGTGTAACTCCGGGTCCTGTACGTGTGTAAGTGCTTCGTGAATTGCATCGATTACTAAATTTGCAGACGTCATAGGAGATCAGGGTCAATTCTAGGTTGGGGGCCAGCAGCCGAATCGGAGAAACTGGATGTAGAACTATCTTCGAGTGCTTCCGACAATTGCTTCTTCAAAAAGGTCTTCGGATTGAGGTCCGCAGGCTGAAGATTCTCAAAACCTGGCCCGAGGTTGTCCCGCAATTCTTGGGTTGCAGACTGAGTGAGCTTTTGAATCTTGCGCACGAGCACGGCGGCTTCAGAAGCGAGTTTAGGAAGCCTTTCTGGACCAACCAGCACCATCGCCAAGATGGCAAGACCTATGAACTCACCCGCCCCAAAGTCGAAGAACATAGGGCGAGCCTACCCTTAGGAATTATTGGCCGGTAAATTACTGGCTCGCAGCCACCAAAGTCACCTCAGTTTGCAGGGATTTGCCGTTGCGCTCAAATTCCAAACTGACCTTATCCCCCACGCTCTTCGCGCGAACGGCCACGATCAATTCATCTGAGTTGCTTATGGCCTTGCCGTTGAAGTTGGTGATGATGTCGCCCGCCTTGAGCCCACCGATATCTGCAGGTCCGCCCTTGGTGATGGCCGTGGTCGATTCGGCAATTTTAGTGCCTATGCCCGTATAGGAGGTATCAATGGCAATACCAATAATTGGGTAGGTTGACTTGCCTGTCTTAATGAGTTGATTGGCAGTCTTTCGCGCCTGGTTGATGGGAATGGCAAATCCCAACCCGATCGAACCTGACTGGCTTCCGTATGAAGCACCCAATGAAGCAATTGCAGAATTCACGCCGATGACCGCGCCAGTCGCATCAACGAGTGGCCCACCAGAGTTACCAGGATTGATTGCCGCGTCAGTCTGCAAAGCATTAATAAATGAGTTCTCGCCTTCAGTGCCACCTGCTGTAACGGCACGATCTTTGGCGCTGATAATTCCCGAAGTTACGGTGCCGGCTAATCCCAACGGGGAACCGATCGCGATAACAGTGTCCCCAACTTGAATTTTGTCGCTATCCCCAAATTGAAGCGCGGGCAAATTTGTAGCCGCAATTTTCAAGACAGCCAGATCGTATGAACTATCTCTGCCGATAATTTTGGCGCCAATAGTTCGACCATCATTGAGCGAAACTCTTATTCTTCCTCCAGAAACCGCATCGGCGACAACATGATTATTAGTCAAGATGTAACCATTGCTGTCGATAATGAAACCCGAGCCCGTGCCCCCACCGTTTGCCGATTCAGTGCTGATTGAAACTACGGAAGGGAGAACGCGCTTCGCAATTCCTGCCACGGAATCTGGCGCTCGTTCGATGGTGTTCGACACTGAAACCAAATTTACCTTATGCCCGAAAAATGATCCTCCGGTCGAAAGATTTCCGGCAGCGCTACCAACTAGACCAGCGATCAACGCAATGGCCACGATAGATCCCAGCGGCCGGCGCGGCGGTTTTTGCGGCTCTTGTTGGGTGGCCCACCATGGAACCGGTGCACCAGTTGACTGCGGCGGCGGTTGAGATGCGGATGAGTCCTGTGGCATCGACGTTTCTTGTTCTGCGTTTTCCATGATCGCTCCCTTACCGAGAAAGTATCCGCAACAGTAAATAATTGTTAACCGAGAAATACATCAGAGATAACTTCCAGTTTCCTAGAACTTTCTCTAGACCTACCCAAAGAAACGAGGGCGAACCTATCGCTTCGTTGCCAGCAAGAGTCCATCCCCAATTGGCAGGAGTGAGGTGACCCAGGATTCATGTGCCAGGCGAATACTCTTCCCCGCTTCGCGAAGCGCAATGGTCCGCGGATCCCGTTGTGCGGGATCGCTGACTTTTCCGCCTCCGAAGAATGAGTCAACTACGAGCACTCCGCCTGTCCTTAATATTCGATGCGCCTCTTCTACAAAAAACCCAAGGTCCGCTGGATCGTTTCTCAAGACAACTAGGTCATACGCACGATCAGTCAGCTTGCTCATTACATCAATCATCGGATTTGTGATCATGCGATAGCGCTGGGGAGAAATACCTGCTTCTGCCAAAGCAATTCGTGCAATTCTGGCATGTTCGGCTTCATCGTCGATCGAAGTGAGAGTCCCGCCTTCGATCATTCCACGAAGCAACCAGAGACTCCCCACGCCAGATCCAGTGCCTACTTCTACGACAGATTGCGCAGAAATCAGGTTGCTAAGAAATTTTAAAAATGCTCCCGTGCCTTGCGAAATATCTATAGCTCCTACTTCAACGCCGCGCGCACGAGCATTCACCAACACTTCATCTTCGCTAATAAAAGACTCGCTGTAGGTGTGCGGGTTGGTGTTCATTTTAATCCTGCGATCCACTCAATCAGCAAGCGCACACCGAATGCGGTTCCGCCTTTGGGATTCTCGCCCGAATCAGAATCGCTTCGGGCTGGACCCGCCACGTCGAAATGAACCCAGTTTCGCTTGCCCACGAAATGCTCGAGAAAAAGCGCGGCGGTTACCGCCCCTGCCGAAAATTTTCCATGCGAAGCCGTGTGATTTAGGTCTGCCACATCACTCGCCAAGGAATCCTGATAATCATCAATCAGCGGCATGTGCCATACCCGATCACCCGACTTCTCCCCAGCTTCGCAAAATTTCTTCGCAAGTTTCGCATTTCGCGTGAACATCGCGCCATATTGTCGACCCAATCCGAGAGTTGCGGCGCCGGTTAAAGTGGCGATATCTACTAGGTAATCTGGATTCAAATGTTTATCCGCATAAGCCAGACCATCGGCCAGAACGAGTCTGCCTTCAGCATCGGTATTAATGACTTCCACTGTGGTGCCACCGTAATGCTTTATGACATCCCCGGGTCGTTGCGAAGTTCTTGAAAGAGCGTTCTCCGCGCACATCATCAAAGCGGTTACCCGCACCTTGGGTTTGATCTCAGGCAATGACGAAATAACTGAAAGCACGACGGCCGCTCCAGTCATATCACTCTTCATCCCGATCATGGTGTCGTATGGCCTTTTCAAAGAAATTCCACCCGTGTCGTAAGTAATTCCTTTTCCGACCAAAACAATGTGCGGCCAATTCTTCGAACCCTTAGGAGTGTAAGAGATCTCGATGAATCGCGGACCGGGATTTGGCGACGAATTTCCCACTGCCCGCAGACCGCCGAACTGCTCTAATTCTTTTCCAGCCAAGACTTTCACACTGAGATCTGAATGCTTTGCATATTTTTTAGCTTGTTGCACCATCCACGCCGGAGTCTTGATGTTGGAAGGAGTGTGGACGAGATCTCGCGCCTGCCAAACCCATTTTGCCAGGATCGCGGCTCGCTCGATTTCGCCCGCATGTTCTCGCTCGAGAAAGAAAGAAGGTACGGCCAATTGCTTTTTCGTCTTTTCCGGAGATTTCATATTCCACAAATAGGAGCCCAGAACTAATGCCAGCGCGAAAGCTCGTGCTTCTGCAGCGTGCGGTGTAACAGATGCAAAAACCTTTGCTGGAGTTCCTTTAACTTTGCGAGCAAGAGCGGCACCTGCCCCACGAAAATCAACCAAAGTTCTTTTCCCCAGTCCGACGAAAATAACTTTCTCAGTCTTTGCCCCGGTCGCGCTAACGGGAATCTCAAAGATTTCCCCTGCCTTACCGCGCGCGGGGAAAAAATCCAACTCATCCGCTAGATCTACACCAAACTCCTGTTCAATCATCTTCACGTATGTGGAAGGTTTGGCGAAAGCCTTTTTGCCCTCCTCGTTCATAGTGAAGCCAATTGCAAGAGAGGTAAATGTCCGAAGGTCAGAAATACTGGAAGCATGCGTTGAAAGTTTAGGAATTTCCATCATCACGAGTTAATGACCAAAGTTTCGTCGGCCGCGCCGAAGTTCTATTTCTTGACTAGCAGCTGGACTGCTGCATGTAATGCATCGCCTAGATTTGTCGCTTCCTCGCCGTTGAGTTCAACGACAAGTCGACCGCCGCCCTCGAGAGGGATCCGCATCACCAGACTGCGAGCCTCTTTCGTTACCTCCATGGGACCATCGCCTGTACGGGGTTTCATGGCTGCCATTTCGGACTCCTTCTCGCTTTTCAAACATCCACCTCGCGCGGACATGAATCCACACCTGAGGGGGATGAAGGAGAAGTATCTCGCATGAAGCGCCCAACCATGAAATTGAAAAGGGCATATTGAGAAGATCTAAAGGTAAGCAGAGTCCAATTTCCGGCTTTTCTGGACGGTTTTACTCGTTCTTACAGATTTAGGCTCAATGTCAGACGGGTTCGTCCCGCAATTATGAGGGCAGCGACCGATCTTTCGGGAACCCCGAGCGCTTCGGCTATCTCCTGCGCTGATAAAGATTTGACGTAATACAAGGTCAGGATAAAGCGCTCTTCATCAGGCAGGCCGGCTAGAAACTCGGCCAGCGTCAGCGCTGTCATAGGGCAAGACTACCTTTCCCGATCCACCGCACTTTGGATAATTCCTAGTCCGCAAGTTGGCCACACATCGCCAACGCATCAAAAATGTCAGTACTCCAATGAAGCAATTCACGCTGCCCGGCCTTCACGAAGCCCTCCACTTCTAGGTGATCGAGCAGATCTTGCAATGGAGCGTAAAGATTGAACGGATCCAAAATTACTACCGGCTTATTGTGAAATTTCAGAAAACGACCGACCCAGATTTCGAAGAGCTCTTCCAATGTTCCTGGACCCCCTGGCAACGCAATGAAAGCATCCGACATCTCTTCCATCTTCGCCTTGCGCTCTCGCATCGAATCGACAACATGAAGCTCGTGACTTTCTTTATCGGCAAATTCGATATCAACCAAGGACTGGGGAATTATGCCGATCGTTCGACCGCCCGCGCTTCGAACTCCTCGCGCTACCGCGCCCATCATTGAAATATGGCCACCTCCGGAAACAAGATCCCACTTTCGCGCACCGATCGCCATGCCTAATTCCGTGGCAAAATCAAGATATTTTCCATGAATCGTCGGCGAGGACGAACAGTAAACACAAACGCGCATCCCAGAAGGATAGAGGTACCCTTCGGCTATGCCGACAATTCAATCGCCCATCGCATCCGGACATGGAATCTCCACGATCAGCGAGTCGGGACAAGTTCTCGACACGTGGTTTCCTGCGCCGGCCCTAGGGCCACTTCAATCCGCGGCACCCGAGATTCTCAAGGCTTTGACAGGCGAAGATGTAGATCGTGGCGTCACACGCACTGTTGTATCTGTCGAAATTGAACTCACGACGGCCCCGCAAGGCGTCGCCGATGCTTACCTGAGATTACATCTACTTTCGCACCGACTCGTGCAACCACATGGACAATCACTCGATGGGCTTTTCGGAATTTTGCCGAACGTTGTTTGGACATCCCACGGTCCTTGCTCCCCTGACAATTTCGAAAGGACACGGGCCACTTTGATGGCACGCCGTGGACATGTCAGTGTGTTCGGCGTAGATAAATTCCCACGAATGACCGATTACGTCGTGCCGTCCGGCGTGCGAATCGCGGACGCCGATCGAGTTCGCCTTGGCGCACACCTGGCCGTCGGTACGACGGTTATGCACGAAGGATTCGTAAATTTTAATGCTGGCACCCTTGGAAAATCGATGGTGGAGGGACGCATATCTGCCGGGGTCGTGGTTGACGATGGATCCGACATCGGCGGCGGCGCATCAATCATGGGCACGTTAAGTGGCGGAGGAAAAGAAGTAATTTCGATCGGGAAAAATTGTCTACTCGGAGCTAATTCAGGATTGGGAATATCACTCGGTGACAACTGCGTCGTTGAAGCCGGAACATACATAACGGCCGCTGCAAAGATCACATTGCCAGATGGAGTAATCGTGAAAGCCGGCACGTTGTCTGGGGGCCAGAACTTGCTTTTCCGTCGTAACTCACAGACAGGGAATTTGGAAGTGGTGCTGCGGACGGGTACCTGGGGAGGGCTTAACTCAATCCTGCATGCCAACTGAAGTCGGAGTGGGGCTCGGTAATTGCGTCGGTGTCGGTGACTGGCTCGGCAATTGCGTCGGTGTCGGTGATGGAGAGGCGGCAATAATCGTTGGTCCTACAACCCCAAACCAAGCCGACGGCAGCCTCGTTCGAGACCGAAATTGCTCTCCAGTAATCGTCACAACTCGGCCATCACTTGAAGTACCAGAAATTTTCAACTGAGTAGCGTTGTCATGCAGCCCAGTTTCTTGTATGAAAACCACATCTGGAAGTTCAAATGCCGTGGCGAGAACTGATTGCGAAACTGTACGTACCCACTCGAAGTACTTGGGATTTATAGCAGGATTCAAACTCCAAGGATCGGGCATGCTCGCTATGTAAGGCAGGTCGGTGCCCCAAACATTTTTAGAAGTTTCCGTCTGGCCGGCAGATGACGAGAAGAAATATGTGCCGATGGGCTTTGAATTATAAAGAACCGCAAGACCAGTATTTGATTCAACAGAAGTTGAGGTTACGGCAGATTTCCAAATCTTTCCGTATCTTGGCTCAGCTTCTTTCGCGTAACCAATGAAACTCTGATCTTGAGACGCGTTGTAAAGATTGCAATCACACGCGGATCGGATTTTCCCCGCCTTATTCAACGCATACGTGCGCGACGCAATTACTTGAGCCTGGAGTGAAGCGAATGGCCAAGATGAGGGCATCTCCCCTAGACCCCATAGGTATTCATCGTGCAGCCGTACTGTGTTTGTAACTTCGATTCGGTAGCCAAGTACGGGAACCTTCACCAATTTGATTTGAATCTGTCCGTATCTATATTTCGTAATGGTGCCAGTTTTCTTGAAAGTCACAATTGAATTCGCACCAGAGAGATAGCGAGTACCAGTCCAACGCACCGTCCAGGCTTTTCCACTTGGTAGTGCTTCAACTTCACCATTGACGCCAGTAACGCTAGGTAT
>JACMQL010000037.1 GCA_014377015.1 Actinomycetota bacterium | reverse complement strand
AGTTGGACAGAAGTTAGTTGCAGACTATTCGGGCAAGTATCACAACTTCGTGAAATCCTGCGCTCCTAAGTTGTATGCAAACGGAGTCGGCCTTCTCGAGCGACTGACTCAGGAGTTCCCGCGTTTTGAAGATGTTTCGATCTATAAGGGCAACCGAGTTGAGATCTACAAGTTGGCTCAACTAGGTATCTGGGGAATGCATCTTGCGCTTTCACCGCGCGGTGATTGGAAACTGGAAGACGCGAACATGCTGACCGCCTTTGCAGATTACATTGTTCCCGTCGGCATGCGCGTCATGGGAATTTTCGAGTATGCACCAGAGCTTGAGGAGCAAATCAACTCATTACGTGAAGTCAAACGTGACTCCGACGCAGAAATTGAGATTCGTGCCAATTCACTTTATGCAATTGCACGATTAACTGATGAGATCAATGCCCGACGCCCAGGAATGGACACTTTGCTTCAACCGCAGGTGGACTTTAGATTCTGGAAGACCTATCACGCTACGCATTGGCCGCATCACCTCACAAAAACCATTATGTATTAGGTTATTCGGGGTTAGTCGGGCTTATCTGCTAACTCCTTCTGCCATTGCTGAAGGATCACAAATGCTTTATCGAAGTGATCGACGACTTCTCCAACATCTTCGATGCAGCCGCGCACAAATAAGTTGATGCCTTTTCCATCAATCATGTTTCTGTCGCGGATGACGCGCGTGTCCGTGACCAAGCCGACAATACCCTTCTTGCTTTTGTCGTATTGCATCGCCGCCCAGAAGATGCCGATCTCAGACGCGGTGCCATCGTCGACCATGGGTCCATCCAACAGCGCAAGAACTGCATCGGCCCGCATCACCTGCTTTGAATCTACGTCGAAAATGAATTCTGGAGTAACGGATTCTGGAAGAGGTATCTCATGTGGAACAAATACTTCCATGCCGACTGCGCGCATAATCGCTGCACATTCATCAATGTACGAACGTTCATATGGAGTAAACAGCGGCCCAGCAAAGTAAATTCGCATCGCTTTCCGTTCCTTTAAATGGTGCTATCAAGTAGACAGGAGTATGACCGTGAGAATAGAGTTACGCAATCATTGTGCCGCCTTATTGCACACTATTTGCGTTCCTTTTATCTAGGGAGAGATAGTGCTTAGCTCGTATCAAAAAGTGTTACGCAAGCCTGGCGCTCTATCCACACTCGGTTTTGGGATGGTCGGTCGTATCCCGCTTGCCATGAACCCCGTTGCAATTATCTTGCTGATTTCATCAACGAAAGATTCCTTCGCAGAAGCCGGACTTGCATCAGGTGCTTACACCTTGGCTGGTGCGTTGGTAGGTCCACGAATCGGGCGTTTAGCTGACCGTTTCGGAACCCGTAAAGTGCTTCTGCCCATAACTATCATTCACATTGCTTCGATGTTGTGGTTGATACAGGTAAGTCGTGGATCACTTCTTTTGATCATGCTGGCCGGCGCCCTGACTGGCGCCACTCTTGCCAATATCGGAAGCTACACCCGTACTCGTTGGTCACGCGCCTTAAGTGATCGCAAAGAACTCAATAGCGCGCTCTCGATTGAATCCGTTCTGGATGAGATTTCTTTCGTCGGCGGACCAGCCCTTGCTGGCCTTCTCTTTGTTGAGTTCTCTCCCTCTTTCGCACCTCTTGCCGGCTTAGTGCTCCTAGTCATCGGCGCTGCTGGATTAGGAATAAGCAGTACCCACCACGACATCAGCACGAATCGCGAAAAACGCCGCAGCGCTCTACTCGGCATTTTCATGGTCAAACCCTTGCTGATCTCACTTATTGCCCTCGGTGGAGTCTTCGGCGGCAACACCGTGGCTATT
>JACMQL010000036.1 GCA_014377015.1 Actinomycetota bacterium | reverse complement strand
GTGTACGGATCTGCTTCTCGCACTCCGGCAACTCCGATAATTCCAACCGCGTTACTAGCAGGGACCAAGACAGTGGCTGGATTTTGGTTAGGAAATTGCTTCGGCAAAAAGGAATTGGTCAACGACATAATCCTCGAACTCTTCGCATTGATTAAATCCGGTGACCTCACGCCCGTGATTGGTCAGGTCTTTCCTTTGAGCCAAGCTCCCGCTTGTCACCGTGCCATTTTGGCTCGCCAGACAATGGGTAAGGTCACCCTCAATCCTGATCTCTGAGGCGTAGATAACTTGCGAGTTTCCAGAATCGGTGGGTGAGCCTGTACGCTCACAGACTGTTCAGCGCCCCCCTAGCTCAGTTGGTAGAGCGTTTCCATGGTAAGGAAAAGGTCAACGGTTCGATTCCGTTGGGGGGCTCGGCGGGGTAGCTCAGCTTGGTAGAGCAAGCGGCTCATAATCGCTGTGTCGCCGGTTCAAATCCGGCCTCCGCTACTACTCGTTGCACGCGTAAATGCGCGGGCAATTTCACGACAAGCATGGTGGTCAGGTACCCTGACGCCTCAACGTTCTACAAATAAGGTAGAAAAAGATTAGGGAGCTAGACCATGGCAAGTAAGAGCGCGGACGTACGTCCCAAGATCACCATGGCCTGCGTCGATTGCAAAGAGCGTAACTACATCACCAAGAAGAACCGTCGCAACGATCCAGACCGCCTAGAACTCAAGAAGTTCTGCCCACGTTGCAAGGCTTCAACCCTTCACCGCGAAACCCGCTAGTGCTCCATCCCGATTCGGTCGGGCGCACTTTTCTCGGTGCGAATCCAGTTACTGTCACACAAGAAGATATTTCGGCATTCGCCTTAGCAATCGGTGAAGAAGATGTATCCGTTGCGCCTCCTACTTTTTCAATTTGTATTTCTTTAGCGCAATCTCAAGCAATTCTTTCGGCACCTGAAGTTGGCCTCGACTGGACGCGTTTAGTCCACGGTGATCAACGATTTGAATTGCGTCGTCCGATAGTGGCCGGTGATGTACTGAATTGCGATTCGACCATCGAGAGTTACAAGGTCATCGCAGGAAATGAAATTCTGACGGTTCGCTCTGATCTAGCCAGCAAAGGTAAATTAGTTGCTTCGTCTTGGTCCACTTTGGTGGTGCGCGCGTGATTGAAGTCGGCGCAGAATTAGAAGAGCACGTATTCTGGATCGATCGGGATTTGCTTAAGAAGTATGCAGATGCAAGTGGTGACCAGAACCCAATTCACCAGGACGAGGAATTCGCAATCTCCGTGGGTCTACCCAATGTAATTGCACACGGCATGCTGACGATGGCATTGGTTGGAAAATACATCTCTGACTGGGCTGGCGGTCCGGCAAATGTAAAGGAATTCTCGGCGCGTTTTGTGAAGCCCGTGATCGTTCCTGCCAATGGGAAAGTAGATCTCACGGTCAGTGCGCTGGTCACTGAAGCTGTCGACAAGAATGTTCGATTGAATATCACTGCAACATCTGCCGGAGTCAAAGTGCTTGCAATTGCAAAGGCGTTGGTAGTCGTTAAATGAAAGCCCCAGATGAAATTTGGCGGCTTGGTGAAGATAGAAAGAAGGCTCGCGTAGCCAAGGATTTCGGCGAAGCCGATCGAATTCGTGATCACCTTTTGTCTCTCGGCTGGGAGATCATCGATATAGGCGGAGAATTCGAGTTAAAGCCAAAACTGCGTTACCTCGAAGTTGCAAACCTCACTGGACTCAAACCCGCCTTCGACGGAGCTGAAATCGCAATCGCAATGATCGTGGACGAATTCACGGAAGATGCCGTCGAAACAGTCCAGTCGATTCGCAAGTTCACCAACACCCCGATTTATATTCTATGTTTGGCTGAAGTTGGCGTACTCGTAGAGGTAATTGACGCCTCCACGGTCGTAGTCCGCATACTCGACGACTGCGGTTGGGGCCAGGCAGCGAACGCAATTCTGAAAGTTGTAAGTTCGCAATATGTGATTCTCATGGACCCATCTACTCGCTTTGCAGCCGATGCTGTGGCGCCCGTCTTCGCGCAATTGCAGGCTGGCGAATTCGCAGCCGTGGGTTGGCGCGGAGGTTTGATCAATGTGGAAGATGAATGGAGAAGCGTCGAAGATAAAGGCACCGGCGAAGTTGATGTTCTGTTCAGCTATTTCCTTGCTCTGAATCGTGAATCCGCGCTCGAGGTAGGCGGATTCAATGTGCGGGCTTTCTACTATCGAAATGCAGATATCGAATTTTCATTGCGTTTGCGCCAAGCAGGTGGTCGACTTCTTCAGATGGATTTGCCGCTCGTACAGGCGCGACACCACGGCTACCACGACACCGATCCTGAATTTAGAGAGGTCCAATCAAAAAAGAATTACGATCGTATTCTCGAGCGCTTTCGTGGAAAGAATGCAATTCTGTGCCCTCGTCGCTAGCCTGTGACTCATGAGCGAACTTTCGGAATACACGAGTTTTCGTGTCGGAGGCCCGGCGCAGAAAATTGTGGCTGCTGCGAATGAAGCAGAAATCATCCAAGCGGTGAAAGACGCGGATGAAGTTGGACTGCCCGTGTTGGTTCTCGGTCGAGGTACAAATGTGTTGATCGGAGACAAAGGTTTCGATGGAGTAGTAATAAAAATTTCTAGCGCGCACGTCGAAAGCGAAGTCGACGCGTGCAGTGGCGCAACTTTGACAATAAGTGCAGGCGAAGATTGGGACGAATTTGTCGCCTCCACGATTTTGCACGGCTACGCCGGCCTGGAAACTTTGAGTGGGATACCTGGAACGGTTGGCGCTGCACCGATCCAAAATATCGGTGCGTATGGTCACGAGGTCTCGGAGTTCATTACTCGTGTGCGAACCTACGATCGCCACGATAAGCAAGTGAGAACTTTTACAAATCAAGAATGCGACTTTTCATATAGGAATTCACGTTTCAAGACGGAGCGCGACCGATACGTAGTCCTAAGTGTCCAATTCCAATTGCGTATCGGAGAAATGACAACTCCGATTACTTATACCGAACTCGCAACTGCGCTAGGCATTTCGTTGGGGGAGAAGGCTCCTGTAAAACGTGCACGCGAAGAGGTTTTGAAATTGCGTGGGAGCAAAGGAATGCTTCTCAATCCGACTGATCATGACTCTTGGTCGGCTGGTTCGTTCTTCACCAATCCGATTCTCACGGCAGAACAAGCGGCCGCACTTCCTGCGGCTGCACCTAGGTGGGTTCAAGAGGACGGTCGCGTGAAAACTTCTGCCGCATGGCTTATGGAGCATGCGGGGGTACAGAAAGGCGACCAACACCAAGGTGCTCGAATTTCTAGCAAGCATGTACTCGCACTCACAAATTCAGGCAATGCCACTGCCGCAGACATAGCTGCCCTGGCTCGCGAGGCTAAAGATAAAGTGTTGCAGCAATTCGGAATTACCTTGATACCAGAAGTGAATCTGGTCGGGTTAACTCTGGATTAGTTCGCACTTTCCTCAATCAATTTCTTGATGCGTCCAATTCCTTCGACGATGTCTTCATCACCAAGTGCGTATGAAAAGCGAAGATATCCAGAAGGTCCGAAAGCTTCACCTGGCACCACCGCAACTTCTACCTCATCTAAAATAAGGGAAGCTAATTCAGCCGATGTTTGCGGAGTTTTTCCGCGAATGGTTTTTCCGAGTACGCCTTTTACGGATGGATAAACGTAGAAGGCACCTTTAGGTGTAGGACATTCAAAACCAGGAATATCATTTAATAGGGAGACGATGAGTTTGCGGCGGCGATCAAATGCTTCGCCCATCTTGCGAACTGCCGACAAATCGCCAGTTAGAGCGGCAATCGCGGCACGCTGACAGATGTTGGAGACGTTGCTGGTTAAGTGTGACTGCAAATTCGTGGCAGCCTTAATGACATCTTTTGGTCCGATCATCCAGCCCACTCGCCAGCCGGTCATTGCATAAGTTTTTGCAACGCCGTTGAGCACAATGGTGGTGTCAGCAAGTTGGGGTACAACAACTGCGATGCTTGGCGCGGTCGCGCCGTCGTAGAGCAAGTGCTCGTAAATTTCATCTGTGATCACCCAGATGTTGTTCTTAAGCGCCCACTCACCAATTTCTTTGACTTGTTGTTCGGTGTAGACAGAACCAGTTGGATTACTTGGCGAGCAGAAAAGCAAAACTTTTGTCTTAGTTGTTCGCGCTGCCTCGAGTTGCTGGACACTCACTAAATAGTTCTGGCTTTCGTCTGCAAAAACCTCAACTGGGATTCCACCTGCTAACTTGATGCACTCTGGGTAGGTCGTCCAGTACGGAGCAGGCAGCAAAACTTCATCGCCGACTTCGACGATCGTGGCGAATGCCTGATAGACCGCTTGCTTTCCACCATTAGTTACCAATATTTGGTCGGCAGTGATGTCGTAATTTGAATCCCGTTTCGTTTTTGCAACAATCGCATCTCTAAGATCGGGCAAACCAGAAGTTGGCGAGTAGCGGTGGTTGGCCGCAACGGATGCCGCGGCGATTGCTGCGTCACCGATGTTACTTGGAGTTGGAAAGTCCGGTTCGCCCGCTCCAAACCCGATGACAGGCCGTCCTTGAGCCTTGAGG
>JACMQL010000035.1 GCA_014377015.1 Actinomycetota bacterium | reverse complement strand
GCTCCCACATCCACTCCGCGCGTCGGTTGGGCGGCAATGAGCAATTTTGGATCTCCACTCATCTCGCGTCCGACGATGAACTTCTGCTGGTTACCTCCCGAAAGGGCGCTGGCCATTACATTGATGCCAGGGGTTCGAACATCGAGTTCGGAGATGATGCGGCGCGAATCCTCTTGGGCTTTGGCTTTATTAATCCAGATACCGTCCGCCATCGGCGCAGTCGCCTGGTGACCGAGAATGCGGTTCTCCCATAGTGGAGCCGCCATCAGTAAACCGTCACGCTGGCGATCTTGCGGAATGTAACCAACTCCCGAATCGCGAATCTGGCGTGCGGTGGATTGCAAAACATCTAGATCAAGAATTTTGATGGAGCCAGAACTTGCGCGCACCAGACCCATGATCATCTCGATCAACTCTGACTGGCCATTACCCTCAACACCGGCCAGACCGAAGATCTCACCAGCATGAACTGAAAGAGAAATTTGGTGCAGAATCTCGCGCCCATCTGGTCCTGCATATGAGGCGTTCTGAATATCCAAAACTTTAGTTTCGGAAGGCTTAGTTGTAGCCGGCCGTGGTGTTGGCAACTCTCCGCCGACCATGAGTTCGGCAAGTTTGCTCTTGGAAGTGTTGGCTGGCTTTAGCGTGGCAACCGTAGTGCCCTGACGCATAACAGTAATTTCATCAGCGATGGAAAGAACTTCATCCAGCTTATGAGAGATGAAAAGAATTGTCAGTCCGTTCTTAGTCAGCTCCTTCAAATTCTTAAATAATTCGTCAACTTCTTGGGGAACTAGTACCGCCGTGGGTTCATCGAGAATCAGGATCTGTGCACCCCGGAAAAGCACCTTTGCGATCTCGACTCTTTGACGTCCGCCAACCCCGAGATCAGCAACTTGCACATCGGGGTCGATATCGAGTCCGTATGTTTCGCCAATTTGTAATAACTTCTTGCGAGCTAAACCGTATTCAATAACCATTCCAAATTTTGTGGGCTCACTTCCCAGAATCACATTCTCTAAGACTGTCGCATTGTCAGCCAACATAAAATGCTGATGCACCATACCGATGCCACGAGAGATGGCGTCTTGGGGAGTTTTTAAAGTAACAACTTGGCCCTTAATTGCAATGGAACCAGAGTCTGGTTTGACCATTCCGTAGAGAATCTTCATCAAGGTGGATTTGCCGGCGCCATTCTCGCCGATTATGGCGTGGATCTGACCTGCCTCGATCGAGAGGTTTGCGTTGTAGTTAGCAATGACTCCCGGGTATGCCTTATTAATACCTTTGATCTCAACTGCGGAACTCACAAGCAACTTCCTCTCGCATCAAATTGGCTGAGTTGTTAGCCGATAAAACCCGACGAACGCTGACAGACATTGAAATCGTCGATCCCCTAAGTGGGGATCGACGATTTCAAGGAGTACGTATTAAGTCGATTATTCTTTAGGAACTGATGGAACCTTGATTGCCCCTGAAGAGATCTTCTTAGCTAGTGCATTGACCTTGCCCACAATTGAGTTGATCTTGCCACCGGTTGTTGTATAGCCAACACCGTTGTTAGAAACACCAAATATGTGTGAGCCAGCCTTGAACTTCTTGCTCATCACATCAGAGATGAAAGAAGCGACACCAGTGTCAACGCGCTTCAACATCGAGGTAATAATGACGCTCTTGTACGCTGCATTTGACTCGTACTTAGCCTCATCAGCATCTACACCGATTGACATCTTGCCCTGCTCGTAAGCTGCCTTGTGAGCGCCGCCGCCGGTTCCGCCAGCAGCGGAGTAGACAACATCAGCACCATTTTGGAACATACCGCTTGCCGCTTCAAATCCCTTTGCAGGATCATTAAAGCCTGAGAAATCAGGTGGCAGTGAGATGTAGGTAGATTGAATCTTGATCTTTGGATTAACTTGCTTTGCACCAGCGATATAACCAGCTTCGAACTTCTGAATCAACGGAATCTTTACTCCGCCGATGAAGCCAATATTGCCGGTCTTTGACTTTAGGGCAGCAATTGCTCCAACAAGGAATGAGCCTTCTTCTTCCTTGAAGAGAATCCACTCAACGTTTGGTGCAACTACAGATCCGTCATCAACGATTCCAAATTTTACCTTTGGATATTCCTTGGCGACCTTTGCAAGCGCTCCTGCATAGAGGAATCCAACTGCAACAACCGGATTCGATCCAGCTTTGATGAGCAGGCGAAGACGCTCGGCGCGAATGTCATCGGTATCGGAGAGCTGTGCTTGCAATTCTTTAATTGTGATCTTGCCCATGTTCTTATCGCTGTATGCCTTAGCGCCAATGTATGCCAACTGGTTGAAGCCAGGTTGGGCGCGGCCACCAAGATCGTAAGCAATACCGACGGTTACCTTTGGCGCAGCTGATGCGCTAGGAACTGAAACCATTACGGACGCGATAAGTGCAGTGGCAGCGAATGCAGCAACTGTTCTCACGCGACCGAAGTTCTTCTTTTGCATTCGGTTACTCTCTTTCATTAGTTAGAGTTTTCAAGTAGAACTTTTCTGCGGTGCACCAGCGTATTGCAACTCCATTCGTCGCCAGACAATGATTTGGCACTTCCTGGCGATGATTGCCGAGAGCGTATTGCCTGCAGTAGATTCGCGTCTACGTCTAAAGCAAAGAATTTGATAGGTGGTTATCCTGGATATGCGAGAGCCTTGCATTGTGGTCGTTGGAAGCAGCAATATTGACATGATCGCCTACGCCCAGCGCCTTCCCGAAAAGGGTGAAACTGTGTATGGAGATTCATTCGCACTTGGCTTCGGAGGCAAGGGGGCCAATCAGGCAGTTATGTCGAGCCGCCTCGGAGCAAATGTGCATATGGTGAACACATTGGGAGATGATGTTTTCGGTGAAACGACTATCGCCAATTATCACGAGCAAGGCATCGATACCTCCTATATTGCCCGCGTAGCCGGATCCAGTGGCGTCGCACCCATCTGGGTAGAGCCGGACGGCACTAATCGCATCATCATCGTGCCGGGTGCCAACAATGCAATGACCCCCGCGCAGGGCGTCAATGCGATCAACACAATTGCCGATATCGACGTCGTAATTGGGCAATTGGAGATCCCGCAAGCGGTAACCGCGGCGGCCTTTGCGGCTGCGCAGGCACGTGGAATCCCGACGATTCTTAATCCGGCGCCGTATGTTCCACTTATTGCCGAACTTTTGGCGGCGAGTGACTGGATCATGCCCAATGAGAGCGAATTCGCGGCCTTTCATCCGCGTAATCTGCTGCCAGAGAGCGATGAGATCATCCAGGAGTTGGCCAACCACCTCCATAAGAAGCTGGTCGTTACCTTGGGCGCCGCGGGGGCAGCCTGGTGTTCACCGCAGGGTCAGGTTCAACGGGTGGCGGCGCCCAAAGTCGTGGCAATTGACTCTACGGGCGCCGGTGACGCTTTTGTGGGCGCTTTCGCCTATGGAATAGCCGCTGGGATGGAGGAAATTACCGCAATAAATCTAGGTTGCCTATGCGCCTCCGACAGCGTTACACGCAAGGGAACCCAATCTTCCTACCCCACCAAAGAGCAAGCTAGCGCTTTGATTATTGCGGCCGCTAAGCAGAGGGCATAATCGGCAGTAGCGATCCAAAATAGAGGAGTAATAACGTGGCCAGTGATAGCAGTTTTGACGTCGTTTCCAAGATCGATCGGATGGAACTCGATAACGCGGTTAACCAGGCAATTAGAGAGATCGATACTCGCTTTGATTTTAAAAATACTGGCGCCAAGCTAGAACTCGAAGGCGAGAAGATTTCTATAGAGGCCGGCACTGAAGAGCGCGCCAAGGCGACCTTAGATGTCCTCAAGGATAAGTTGGTCAAGCGCGGCGTCTCGTTGAAACATATCGATCCGGGCGAGCCGGCTCTAAGTGGCAAGATTTACAAAATTAACTGTCCCCTCAAAGAGGGAATCTCAACTGAGAATGCCAAGAAGGTCGCAAAGTTATTGCGCGATGAAGGACCGAAAACCATCAAGACACAGATCCAGGGAGATGAACTTCGCGTCACGAGTAAGAGTCGGGATGACTTGCAAGATGCGATCGCAATGATCAAAGAGGCGAAATGGGAATTCGCAGTTCAATTCACAAATTACCGGTGATTCTGAATTACTAAAGGCTCTCACAAAACCGGACTCATATATGGGGTAGGTGCCTATACGGCGTGGGGATTGTTACCCCTATTTTGGAAATATCTGCACGAGGCGAGTGCGTTTGAAATTCTGTCGCATCGCGGAATCTGGTCACTCGTGCTTTGCGTTCTCCTGCTCGCATTTCGCCATGAGTTGAAATCGACGATAGCGATCTTTAGGCAGCCACGCACCTTGGCAATCCTTGCGTTGACTTCGGCGATGCTGACGATCAACTGGGGAACATACATTTGGTCAGTCAGCGTCAACCGTATCGTGGAAGCGTCGTTGGGTTACTACATAACACCGCTGGTCAGCGTAACTTTTGGAGTGTTCTTGTTGCACGAGCGGTTGCATCGCTATCAATGGCTGGCGGTTGGTTTCGCCACTGTGGGGGTTGCGATGCTGACTTTCCAGTACGGCGCTTTCCCATGGCTGGCACTAGCGATTGCAGTGTCGTGGGGCAGTTACTCATTGCTCAAAAAGACATTGAATATCGGGGCTCTTGGTGGTCTCTCAGTTGAAACTGTGATCGCCCTTATACCCAACCTCATCTACTTGGGGTGGTTGGAAAATCAAGGCCGAGCGCAGTTTGGAGAATCGCTGGGATTTTCGATTCTGTTGATGTGCGCCGGAGTGGTGACGGTATTTCCATTGCTTTTATTCAACGGTGCAACTACGAGACTGCCGTTGGCCGTCACGGGTTTGCTGCAATACATCACGCCGACCATCATGTTCTTTGTTGGAGTCTTGATTAATCATGAGGAAATGACGGCGGGGCG